>DASZWR010000030.1:0-178835 GCA_035546215.1 Gaiellaceae bacterium
GGAGGCGTATGACTGTGTGGCGATCGTGACCAACCACAGCTCGATCGACTACCGCGAGCTCGTCGAGCGCGCCCCGCTCGTCGTCGATTTCCGCAACGCCACCAAGGGCTGCGAGATCGACGGCAAGGTCTGGAAGCTCTAGATGGCCGCCACGGTCGGCGTCGTGGGCCTCAACTACTGGGGCCCGAACCTCGTCCGGAACTTCGACGAGCTCGCCGACCTCCGCTGGCTGTGCGATCTCGACGACGAGCGGCGCTCGTCGCTCTCCGCGCGGTATCCGGAGGCGAAGGCGACCGCGAGCTTCGACGACCTGCTCGGCGACGACACCCTCGACGCGATCGTGATCGCGACGCCGGTGCCGACGCACCACGCCCTCGCGAAGCAGGCGCTCGAGGCGGGCAAGCACGTGTTCGTCGAGAAGCCGCCCGCGATGCGGGCCGCCGAGATGGACGAGCTCGTCGAGCTCGCGGCGCAGGCCGACCGCGTGCTGATGCCGGGCCACCTCCTGCTCTACCACCCCGGGGTGCTGAAGCTGAAGGAGCTCATCGACTCGGGCGAGCTCGGCGAGGTGCTCTGCGTGTACGGCAACCGCCAGAACCTCGGCATCGTCCGCACGAACGAGAACGCCCTGTGGTCGCTCGGCGTCCACGACCTGAGCGTGATCCTCTACCTGCTCGACGAGGACCCGGAGACAGCGGTCGCGCACGGCCGCGACTTCCTGACGCCCGGGGTCGAGGACGTCGTCTTCTGCTACCTGCGCTTCCCGAGCGGGAAGATCGCGCACATGCACCTCTCCTGGCTCGACCCGCACAAGATGCGGAAGATGACCGTCGTCGGCCGCGAGAAGATGGTCGTCTTCGACGACATGGAGCTCGAGCGCAAGGTGACGGTCTACGAGAAGTCCCCGTGGAAGCGCGCCGAGACCTACGGCGAGTGGCAGACGCGATCCGGCGACATCTTCATCCCCAAGATCTCCACCGCCGAGCCGCTGCGGCTCGAGTGCACCTACTTCCTCGAGCTCGTCGACGGGCAGCACGACCGCGTCAAGGTGGCGCGGGACGGCGCCCGCGTGGTGCGCGCCCTCGAGATGCTGACCCGGTCGCTCGATGGCTGAGATCCACCCCACCGCCGTCGTCTACGAGGGCACCGTGCTCGGCGAGAACGTCCGCGTGCTCGAGAACGCAGTCGTCGGCAAGCAGCCGTCGCTCGCCGCGAGCTCGACCGCGAAGCGCGAGCCGCTGCCGCCCGCCGTGATCGGCGACGGCACCGTGGTCTCGACGGGCGCGATCGTCTTCGCCGGCTCGACGGTCGGCGCGAACTGCATCGTCGGCGACCAGTCGTGCATCCGCGAGCGTGTCTCGATGGCGGACGGCTGCGTCCTCGGCCGCGGCTCGCTGATCGAGAACGACACCACGGTCGGCGCCGGCACGCGCATCCAGGCGGAGGCGTACGTGACGGCGTACTCGACGCTCGAGGAGGACGTCTTCATCGCGCCGTGCGTCGTCACGACGAACGACAACTTCATGGGGCGCACCGAGCAGCGGAAAGCGCTGATGAAGGGCCCGACGATCCGGCGGAGCGCACGGGTCGGCGGCGGCTCGATCATCTGCCCCGGGATCGAGATCGGCGAGGAGGCGTTCGTCGGCGCCGGCGCGGTCGTGACCAGGGATGTGCCGCCGCGCAAGGTGGTCGTCGGCTCGCCGGCGCGCGTCCTGCGCGACGTGCGCCCGGAGGAGCTCAGGGAGAACGGCGGCTGACCCGCTGCAGCGCGAGCCGGTACGGAACCGGGTCGTGCGCGGCGGTGAGCAGCTTCGCCTCGAGGTAGTACGTGCCGGTCTTCGTCGCGCGGTAGGCGAGCCGCGACTGCGCGCCGGCGCGGTGCGACCGGGTCAGGGGGCCGGTCTTGAGGCCGAAGCCGTCGACGCGGCGCGTCCCCGGCGCCCAGAGCGAGAGGTTCACGTTCGCCTTGCCCGGCGGGCTGAGCCGCGCGAAGAGGGTCTGACCCTTCTTCAGCGGCACGCGGTACACGTCGACGTTGTCGTCCCAGTAGTCGAGCGAGGCGCCGACCGTGCGCGGGAGCGGCGGCAGCGCGTGCGACCACGGACCGGCGTCGTCGTTCGGCTCGTACCGGTCGGGCGCCGGCAGCGGAGTGCCGGACTCGAGCAGGTCGAGCGCGCCCGCCACGTCCAGGAGCCCCCAGCCGGTGTAGCTGTCGCGGCCGGGCGGACACTGCGCGCAGCCGGTCGCGGCCGTCTCGTCGTCGGCGCTCCGCTCGAGCAGCCACGACACCTGGTCGGGCCGGAGGCTCGGGTCCTGGCCGAGCAGCAGCGCCGCAGCCGCCGAAACGAGCGGCGCCGCGAACGAGGTGCCGATCGCGTTCTTCAGCTCATCGGGCCCGCAGTCCGAGAACGGGTCGTTCGCGCACGCGGGAGCGGTCGAGATGAGGTTCGTCGGGATCGTCGAGAACATCGCGTCGCCCGGCGCGGCGATGTCGTTGTAGATCGCGTCGCGGTTCGAGTACTCGGGCACCGACCCGTTCCTGCGCACGGCGCTGACGCCGATCACGTGCGGCAGCGCGGCCGGATAGGACGCGTACCGCCAGGGCTCGGAGGGCGACTGCGGGCCGTTGCCGACGGCCGCCACGACGACCGCGCCCTTCGAGTAGGCGTAGTCGACGGCGGCCTGCTCGAGCGGCGAGTAGGTGTCCTCCGACTCGTCGAGCGGGTCGCGCACGCCGCCGAGGCTGAGGTTGATCACCCGCGCGCCCTGGTCGGCCGCCCAGCGGATCCCCGCCACCTCGGCGTTCACCGGCACGCTCCCCTCCGCGTCGACCACCTTGGCGACGATGAGGCGGGCGTTGAACGCGAGGCCGGCGATGCCGAGCGCGTTCGTCGGGTTCGCGGCGATCTCGCCGGCGACGAACGTTCCGTGGCCCTGCGTGTCGTAGTAGGGCGAGCCTCCGACGAACGACTTCGCCGCGACGATGCGGCCGACGAGGTCGGGGTTCGAGCCGTCGACGCCGGAGTCGACGACCGCCACCTTCACCGGGTAGAGCTGCGGCATGGTCGCCCAGAAGTCCCAGGCCTTCACCTGCTCGAGGTACGGCTGGTCGGACGCGAGCGGCTCGGTGTTGGGGAAGGCCGCGGCGACGGTCACCGGAGCGGCGGCCGCGAGCGCGGCCGCGAGTGCGAGGAGCCGCCTCACTGGACCGTGACGGTGGGCGAGACGCCGGCGACGATCCCGTGGCCCGGCGCGACCCGCACGCGATATGTCCCCGCCGCGACGCCGGCGAAGCTCCAGCCGGACGCCGCGTCGGTCACGGCCGAGGAGACGGTCGCCCACTTCCCGTCCGCGCCCTGCTGCTGCAGCTGGACGGGAGCGCCCGCCGCGCTCGGCCGCACCGAGCCCTGAACCGCCGCGCCGCTGACCTCGGCGGCGACGCGCGCCGCCACGGAGATCTTCGCGAGCCCGGCGCGGACGTTGCCCCACGCGAGCCGGTAGGAGGTCGTGACGAGCGGCTTCTCGATCACCGAGAACGAGCCGGCGGCGTCGGGAACGAGCGCGCCGGCGGGGCTCCACATGGTCGCGCCCGCCTGCTTCGCCTCGAGCGAGACGGCGTCGACGCCGCGGACGAGGCCGGTCAGCGAGACCGCGCCGCCGTACGTCATCGTCTTCGCGGCTGGCGAGAGCTGCAGCAGCGAGGGGGTGAACCAGGTCGAGTTCAGCGCGAGCGCGGCGCGCACCTGGTTCCCGGTCAGCACGGCGTCCTGGCCGTCGCGCGTTGTCACCGCCATCGTCTTCACGCGGCCGGAGGGGCCGTTCGCCACCGTCACGTCGGCGATCGGGCCGGCCAGCTTCAGCTGCTTCGCCACCTTGGCGGCGTCGAACAGCACAGGCCCCCAGTCGTGGTAGGGCGAGAGCGTGTCGTAGGGGTCAGCCTCCGGCACGAGGTACGGCACGAGGATCCCGGTCGCCTCGAGCGAAGAGGCGGTACGCCCGCCGGAGGTCGAGAAGAACAGCGTGTCGGCGACCTTGCCGTGATAGGTCACCACCTGCCCCTTCGTCGCGTCGACGGCGGCGTCGGTCGACGGCACCTGCACGCCCGCGCCGCCGTACTCCTGGCTGCGGGTGTCGTCGTACAGGTCGAACGGCTTCCCCTTCGCGAGGTTCGCGAGCGCGTACGAACGGGCGGCGACCGCCTGCGCCTCGAGCGCCTGCGCAGGCCAGGTCGACGGCATCTCGGCGGGGACGACGCCCTTCACGTAGTCCTCGAGCGAGACGACGTCGATCACGTCGACGTTCTTGCCGTCGGCCGACACGACCAGCTTGCCGCGATAGGCGTGGCCGTCGACGAGGAGCGGCTGCGCCGCGCTGAACGTGAGCGGCCCGACCGCGGTCGCGTCGGCGGCGACGCGCAGCTTGGGCGTCAGCGCAAGCGGTCCGGCGGCGAGCTGGGTCTTCGCGCCGGAGGCGTCCTGCACCGTCCACGGGACGACGGACGAGATCGTCGCCTTCTTCTTCTCGGCGACGAGCACCCGCACTGTCGGCACGGCCGCGGTGCCGAGCGTCGTGCCCGCGTAGTAGTGCGCGAGGATCCTGTCGTAGGTCCAGCCGTGCTTCGCGTAGCCGTACGCGCCCCACTGGCTCAGGCCGAGCCCGTGGCCCCAGCCGTGGCCGCTCACGGCGAGCACCGACGCCGCGGTGCTCGCGACCGTGGTCGTCGGCACGGCGGCGACGGTCGAGGTGGTCGTCGTCGTCTGGACGGACGTCGTCGAGGCGGCCGGCGCGGGTCCCGAGTCGAGCAGAACCGCTGCGGCCCCGCCGCACACGAGCAGGCAGAGCGAGCCCAGCGCGACGGCGAACCGACCCACGTGGGGCACGGTAGCCGAGCGTCCTCGGCGCTTCGGGAAGGATTTACCGAACGTTTCCATACGGGGCGACGAGGCAAATCCTTCGTTGTCCGACCTGGCATGCCTGCCCCCGCCGAGACCCTCCCGCCCCGCTACCGCGACGCCCAGCCGCTCGCGCGCGGCGGCATGGGCGAGATCCTGCGCGCGACCGACACGGAGCTCGGGCGCGAGGTCGCGGTGAAGGTGCTGTCCGCGCGCTACGCGGAGGACGAGGGCCTGCGGCGCCGTTTCCGGCGCGAGGCGCTCGCCGCGGCGCGCGTCTCGTCGAACCCGAACATCGTGACGATCTACGACGTCGCCGAGCACGATGGGCGCCCGTTGATCGTGATGGAGTACCTGCCCGGCGGCTCGCTGGAGCAGCGGCTCGCGGGCGGGGGGCCGTGCCCGACCGCGCAGGCGCTCGACTGGGTGGAGCAGGCGGGATCGGCGCTCGACGGAGCTCACGCCGCCGGCGTCGTCCACCGGGACGTGAAGCCGGGCAACCTCCTGCTCGACGAGCGCGGGCATGTGCACGTCGCCGACTTCGGCATCGCGAGCGCAGTCGGGCTCGAGTCGTTCACCCAGACGGGGACGATTCTCGGCACCGCCGGCTACCTCTCGCCGGAGCAGGCGGTCGGCGAACGCGCGACCGACGCGAGCGACCGCTACTCGCTCGCCGTCGTCGCGTGGGAGCTCCTGACCGGGCGGCGTCCCTTCCAGTCCGACTCTCCCACCGCGGAGGCGGCCGCCCACGTACAGCGGGAGGTACCCCCGATCCGGGCGGGGAACCCGGGGCTCCCGGCCGCGTACGACGGGATCTTCCGCAAGGCGCTCGCCAAGGACCCGGCGCGGAGGTACGGCAGCGCCGCCGAGCTCGTCGGCGACCTGCGCCGCGCGCTCCACGACGACGCCGGCGACACGTGGGTCGTGCCGGCCGCGCCGCCGCCGACCCCCGCTCCGGCACGCCGGCCGGGCTGGGTCACACCCGCGCTTCTGCTGGCGCTGCTCGTCGCCGCCGGCGCGATCGCCGCCGTCCTCGTCACCCGGCGGGACGACACGCCGCGCGCGGAGACCGTCGTGCGCACGGTGACCGGCCCCGGCCGGACGGTGACCGCGGCGCCGCCCGCGAGTGTCCCCGCCACGACGACCTCCCCGTCATCCGGCAACGGCGTCGCGCTGAACAACACCGGCTACGAGAAGATGCGGAACGGCGACTACCAGGGCGCGCTGCCGCTCTTCGAGCAGGCGGTCGCGCACCTGCGCGGCACGGGCTCGCTCGCCGAGGCCTACGCCGACTACAACCTCGCCTACACGCGATTCGCGCTGGGGCAGTGCACCGACGTCCTGCCGTTGCTCGACGCGTCGGAGCGGATCCAGGGGCGCCGGCACGAGATCGACCGGCTGCGGCACGACGCCGGGAAGAGCTGCGGCGGCGGTTAGGCGAGCGTCGCGAGCAGGAGCTCGGCGGCATCCCGGAAGCCGTCGAGGTCGGCCCGGGGCCGCGCGAGCAGCAGCGCTCCCTGCAGGCTGCCGACGACGAGGCGCGCGGTCTCGGCCGGCGGCCGGTCGAAGCGGAGCGAGCCGCCCGCACGGCCCTCCTCGAGCACCCGGCCGAGCCACGCCTCGTTGGCGTCGAAGAACGAGAGCACCGCGGCCTGCATCGGCTCCGGCAGCGTCTGGTATTCGGCGGCGAGCATGCCGCAGAGGCACATCCGCTGCCCGCGGAGCACCTCGAGGTAGAGGCCGGCGTACGCGCGGAGCTTCTCGACCGGATCCGTCGTGCGGCCGTCGATCTCCTCGAGCGAGGCGGTGAACCGCGTCGTGTACCGCTCGAGGAGGGCGACGCCGAGCTCGCCCTTGCCGGGATAGTGGTAGTGGAGGCTCGCCTTCGTGATCCCGAGCTCCGCGGCGACGTCCGCGTAGCTGAACGCGTTGAACCCGCGCACCTGCACGAGGCCCTCCGCCACGTCGAGGATGCGCGCGGCCGTGTCGCGGGGCCGGGTCGGGGTCTTCGGCGCCATGCCCGCAGTGTGGCAGACCACGTATTGACCGTCTACCTACTAGTAGGTTAACGTCGGCGAGCTGCGGCGTGTCGTGACGAAAGGAGCACCGATGTCAGGCGCGCACAAGACCGAGCGCAAGGCGTTCGACCGGCCGGACGAGCTGCGGGAGTTCCCCCACGGCCGGGCGGAGATCGTCACCGTCGGCGGCGCGGAGATCGGCCGCCTCGTGTTCGAGCCCGGCTGGCGCTGGTCGAGCCACGTGAAGCCGATCGCCGGGACCGACAGCTGCGAGGCGCCGCACTTCCAGTACCACGTGAGCGGCCGCCTCGCGATCAGGATGGACGACGGGACCGAGCTGGTGGCGGAGGCCGGCGACGTCACGTCGCTGCCGAGCGGGCACGACGCGTGGGTCGTCGGCGACGAGCCCGTGGTCGTCGTCGACTGGTACGGCGCGAGCAGCTACGCGCGACCGAGGGCGTGAGCGCCGTGGAGGCCACCGCGAGCTTCGCGATCGTGCACCGCGAGGAGCTCGAGCGTGCCGGCAACTGGCTGCTCGTCCGCCGTTCGCTCGGCTGCGGCTCCTTCGGCATCAACGCCGTCGAGCTCCCGCCGGGCGCGTCGATCCCCGAGCACGACGAGACGGCGCGCGACCAGGAGGAGGTCTTCTTCGTCGTGTCGGGGTCGCCGACGCTCGTCGTCGACGGCCGCGACCACGTCGCCCCCGCCGGCACGTACGCGCGGCTCGACCCGCAGCACCGCCGCACGGTGCGAAACGACGGGGCCGCGCCGGCCGAGGTGCTGATCGTCTCGGCGCCCCGGACGAGCGGGTACCGCCCGCTGGAGTGGGCGTGAGCACGCGCGAGGACACCCACCCGCTCCGGGCCGTCATCGACCGCTACAACGACGCGTGGAACCGGCACGACGTCGACGCGATCGTCGCCCTGCACGCTCCGGCGATGGTGTTCGAGAACCACACGGCCGGAGAGCGCGTCGAGGGCGCCGGCGTGCGCGCGCACGTCGCGGGGATCTTCGAGGCGTGGCCCGACCTCCGGTTCAGGACGCGCCGGCTCTACGTGCGCGACGACCTCGTGGTGCAGGAGTGGACGGCGAGCGCGACCCACAGCCGCCCCCTCCACCGCGGCGACCTCGTGGCGCCGCCGACGGGCCGCCTCCTCGAGTGGGAGGGGCTGGACGTGATCCCGTTCGAGGACGGACTCGTCCTGCGCAAGGACGTCTATTCGGACTCGGTCGCGATCCTGCGCGCGACCGGCCTGCTCGAGACGCCGGCCCTTGCCTAACCGAGCCGGGCGGCGTACTGCGTCTCGTAGTACCGCTTGTAGTCGCCCGACTTGATCGGCTCCCACCACTCGCGGTTCGAGCGATACCACTCGACCGTCTCCTCGAGCCCGCCCGCGTCGAACGAGTGGCGCGGCGCCCAGCCGAGGTCGCGCAGCTTCGACGAGTCGACCGAGTAGCGCCGGTCGTGGCCGGGCCGGTCGGCCACGTGCCGGACGAGGTCCGGGCTCGCGCCCGTGAGGTCGAGGATGCGGCGCACGACCTCGAGGTTCTCGCGCTCCTGGCCGCTGACGTTGTAGGCCTCGCCCGCCTCGCCCCTGCGCAGCGCGAGCTCGATCCCTGCACAGTGGTCCTCCACGTGCAGCCACTCGCGCCGCTGCTTGCCGTCGCCGTAGACGGGCAGCGGCTGCCGGTCGAACGCGTTCGTGATGAACAGCGGCAGGAACTTCTCCGGGTACTGGCGCGGCCCGTAGGTGTTCGCGCCGCGCGTGATCAGCGCGTCGACGCCGTAGGTGCGCACGTAGGCGAGCACCTGCAGCTCGCCCCCGGCCTTCGAGGCCGAGTAGGGGCTCGAGGCGCGCAGCGGCGCCTCCTCCGTGCAGGGAGCCGCGTCGAGCGGGATGTCGCCGTACACCTCGTCGGTCGAGACGTGCACGAGCCGCAGCCCGTGCCGGCGCGCATGGTCGAGCAGCACCTGCGTCCCCAGCACGTCCGTGAGGATGAACTCCGCCGGCCCGAGGATCGACCGGTCGACGTGCGTCTCGGCCGCGAAATTGACGATCGCGTCCGCGTCCCGCGCAGCCCGCCCGACCGCGTCCGGGTCGGCGATGTCGCCCTGGTGGAACTCGTGCTCGACACCGTCCAGGTTCGCCGGGTTGCCGGCATAGGTCAGCTTGTCGAGGACGACGACGTCCTCGCCCTGCTCGGCCAGATGCCTGACGAAATGCGAGCCGATGAACCCGGCGCCGCCGGTGACGAGGATGCGCATGGCGCTAGAGCGTACCCAGGCGGTGTAAACATTCGCGCAGGCCGTCGCGCCAGTGCGGCAGCTCGGGCGCCCCGCGCTCGCTGCGCAGCACCGAGTAGGCGGGGCGCGGCGCGCGCGCGCCGTACTCGGCGGCGGTGATCCGGCGGACGCGGCAGTCGAGGCCCGCCTCCTCGAAGACCGCCTCGGCGAAGTCCGCCCACGTGCAGTCGCCGGCCGCCGCGACGTGGTAGACGCCGTAGGGCAGCTCCGTCACCGCCTTCGTCGCCTCGGCCAGGTGCGAGACGTACGTCGGCGAGCCGCGCTGGTCCGAGACGACGGCGACCTCGTCGCGCTCGGCGCCGAGCCGCAGCATCGTGCGCACGAAGTTCGTCGACGTCCAGCCGAAGAGCCACGACGAGCGGACGACCCACGCCTCCTCGCCGGCCGCCGCCTCGCCGTGCAGCTTCGTCCGGCCGTAGGCGCCGAGCGGCGACGGCGCGTCCGACTCGAGATACGGCTCGCGCTTCGCGCCGTCGAAGACGTAGTCGGTCGACCACACGACGAGCGGCGCTCCGAGCGCAGCGGCGTGCTGGACGCCGCCGACGTTGACGGCCGCGGCGCTCTGCGGATCGTCCTCGGCGCCGTCGACGTCCGTCCATGCGGCCGCGTGCAGGACGAGGTCGGCTTCGAGGCCCGCCGGCGCGGGGTGCGTCACGTCCCACTCGCCGCGGGTGAGGCCGCGCGCGCCCGGATACGCCTCGAGCAGCGCCTGCCCGAGCTGGCCGCCGGCGCCGGTGACGATCACGCGCGGTCGCGGTCCGACAGGATCGGGTCCGTCGTGCTCCACAGGTCGACGACGCGGGGGTCGTTCCAGGGGACGCCGTGCTCGTCCGGGTCGGCCGCGTCGTACTCCTCGGTGACGAAGTAGCAGAAGAGACAGTCGGTAAGCGCCTCGAAGCCGTGCGCGTGGATACCCGGGACGTAGATCGCGACCGGGTTCTCGTCGCCGATGTCCTCGGTGAACGTCTCGCCGGTCTCGCGGTGCAGCACGACGACGCGCACCATCCCCTCGAGACACACGAAAAGGTCGTCCTGGCCCCGCTCGTGGTAGTGCAGGCCGCGGATCACGCCCCGCCGCGACCGCGAGAGGTTCGACTGCCGCACGGGCTTCGGCAGCCTGCCCGCCCGCATCAGCTCCATGAACCAGCCGCGCTCGTCCTCGAAGCGGCGCAGGGGGAACCTCTCGACTATTTGTTCGCCCCTGTCTGCTCGATCAGGCGGCCGACGTCGGCCAGATCGGCCCAGTGCTTGCCGCCGTCGTGCCACCAGCCCCGCACCCGCTCGACCGCGAGGTCGCCGCGCTGCGCGTAGACGCGGTTCACGTCGGTGATCTCGAGCTCGCCGCGGTTCGACGGCGCGAGGCCCTCGATGATCTCGTAGACGTCCGGCGGGTAGCAGTAGAGGCCGACGATCGCGTCGTTCGACGGCGGCGCGTCGAAGCGCATGTCGACAACCCCGGCCTTCTCGGCCAGGTCGGCGACCCGGCCGTCCTCGCCGTAGACGACGACCCCGAAGTTCTCCGGGTCGTCGACCTCCTTCGCGAACACGAGCGCGCCGTCCCGCCAGGCGCGGATCGCCTCGGCCTGCGCGTACTCGAAGATGTTGTCGCCGAGGCACACCACGAGCTGGTCGCCGGCGGCGAAGTCGCGGGCCATGCCGACCACCTGCGCGATCCCGCCCGCCTCCACCTGCACCTTGTAGGAGAGGTCGAGGTCGAACAGCAGCTCGTCGCCGCCGCGCGCACGCACGTGGCCGTTCCCGAGCAGGTCGATGAACTGCCCCGCGTGCTGCTGGCCTGTAACGATCAGCACCTCGCGCACGCCGACACGCTGGAGCAGCTGCAGCGGGTAGTAGACCATCGGCCAGCTGCCCACCGGCAGCAGGTGCTTGTTGGTGACACGCGTCAGCTCGGCGAGGCGGGTGGCGTTGCCGCCCGCGGCGATCAGGCCCTTCACGCCGCCGATGCTATAGCGGCTTCGCCGTCGTGGCCGCGGGCAGCCGCGAGCCCGAGGATGCCCGCCACGACGCCGACCGCCGCGACGCACATCCACATCGTCGCGTCGCCGTAGGCGTGCCGCACCTGGAGGCCGAGGAACGGCGTCGCAGCCCAGCCGACCGACCATGTCCCTCCGAAGGCGCCCATGTAGGCGCCGCGGATGTCGGCGGGTGCGAGCGCCGCGACCACCGCCTGCGAGGTCGGCACCCACAGCATCTCGCCGATCACGAAGATCACGACGACGAGCATGATCACCGGGGCCGAGCCGTTCCAGTTGAGGAGCAGGAACGGGACACCCATCATCGGCATCGCGACGCCGAGCTTCACGGACGCGGGGATGAACGCGGCCCAGCGCGTCAGGCGCAGCTGGAACACGGTCACGAAGAGCGGGTTCAGGATCATGATGAAGCCCCACGCCGCGGGCGCGAGATTGTGGGTCGTCGTCACCGAGATCGGCAGCAGCGTCTCGGTCGCGACGTACGTCGCGGTCGCGAAGACCGACGAGAGCATGAAGAGCAGGAACGGCGAGTCGCGGATGATCACGCCGAACGAGCCGCGCGTCGGCGGCTCCTCGGGCGCGTAGGCGCCGCTCCTCGGGATGTAGCGCCACGCGATCGCGAACCCGATCGACGCGAGCACGAACGTGCCGAGCCACAGGTGCGGCCAGTGGTTCCCGATCAGCAGGAGCCCGCCGAGCGGCGGGCCGATGGTGACGCCGAGGTTCGACGCCACCCGGACAGAGGCGTAGGCGGCCTCCTGGCGCTCGGGCGCGACGAGGTCGGCGACCATCGCCTGGTCGGCCGCGTTGCCGAGCGACCCGAACACCGGCAGCAGCGCGAGGAGCACGAGCCCGGCGGTCACGTTGTGGCCCACCGCGAGCAGCAGCAGCGGGACCGCGGCCTCGAACCCCCAGCCGGCGAGGATCATCGGCCGCCGGCCGATGCGGTCGGAGAGGTGCCCGCCGCCGTACCCGGTGACGCCCGCGAGGACGGCGCCGAACAGGTAGGCGAACGCGAGCGTCGACTGCGCCGCGCCGAGCGACTTGATCGCCCAGATGCCGAGGTAGGTGTACGCGGAGGAGCCGGCGACCGAGCCGGCGAGGCTGACCGCGAGCACGGGCCGCAGGGCGCGATCGACGTCGCCGCCCCAGATCAGCCGGATGATCCGCGAGACGAGCTGCATGGTGGGTCCGCGCGCACGGCCACCCCCGGTTGCGGCGCGCGAGACCCGAACCCTAGCGAGCGGCCGCTAGTGGAAGGGCGCGATCAGGACGAGGGTGCCGAGGAGGGCGACACCGGAGGCGAGGAAGCGCATGGCCCCAGTCTCGGCCCCGACCTTGTGCGTCACCTAACGTTCCCGTGTGGATTTCGTTAGAAGCCGCCGCTCCTGCCTGACGGTGCCCGGCGACGACGAGCGGAAGCTCGCCAGGGCGGCCGGGATCCGGGCGGACGAGGTGATCGTCGACCTGGAGGACGCGGTCGCGCCCGACCGGAAGGCGGAGGCGCGGGAGATCGCGGCCCGCGCCCTCCGGGAGCTCCGGTGGGCGGCTCCGACGGTGGCCGTGCGGGTGAACCGCGGCTCCGCGGAGGACCTCGCGCTCGTCGCCGAGGCCCGGCCCGCCGTCGTCGTGCTCCCGAAGGTCGAGTCGCCGGACGAGCTGGCCGGGCTGCCCGTAGCGGCGGAGGCGCAGATCGAGACGGCCCGGGGTCTCGCCCTCTGCGAGCAGATCGCCGCGGCGCCGGGGCTCGAGGCCCTCGTCCTCGGCCCGGGCGACCTGGCCGCGTCGCTCGGCGTCCCGGAGCTCCGGATCGGGCTCGGAGCGCACCTCGACTACGCGCTCGTCCGGGTCGCCGTCGCCGCGCGGGCCTACGGGCTCGCCGTCGTCGACGGCCCGTGGGCCGTCCTCGACGACCCGGACGGCCTGCGCGCGAGCGCGCTGCGGGCACGCGGCCTCGGCTACGACGGCAAGTGGTGCATCCACCCTGCGCAGGTCGAGATCTGCAACGAGGTCTTCACGCCGACACCCGGCGAGGTGGAGCGCGCCCGCCGGATCCTGGAGTCGAGCGGCGTGGAGCGCCTGGACGGCGAGATGGTCGACGAGGCGAACCGGCGGATGGCTGCGGCGATCCTCAGCCGGCTGCCGGCCGGCGGCTGACCGCCAGCCCGAGTGCGACGAGCAGCGCGCCGAGCACCATGAAGACGAGCGGGGGCACCCAGAGCCGCGGACCCTCCACCCCTTCCCCGAAGAAGACGTGGACGCTGGTCCAGCGCCCGGCGAGGCGGTCGGCGACGACGAAGAGGCCGGCGGTGCCGAGGACGGCCCAGCTCGACCGCTGCAGCGCCCGCGCGACCAGGACGTAGCCGACCGACGCGAGCCCGACGAGCACGAGCTGGAAGATGCTGTCGTCGCCGAACCAGTGGAGCACAGCGCCCCCGATCGCGAGCCCGGCGGCGACGTGCAGCCAGAACCCGTACGGCCTCCGCTCGCCGCCGTCGACCAGCACGGCCGCGAGCGCGAACGAGAGGCCGACGACGACCGAGACGACCGCCGTCCAGGCGCCGCCGTTCGAGACCAGGTCGACGACGAAGAGCCAGATCGCGCCCGCGAGCTGTGCGACGAGGAGCGGGAACCGGAAGCGGCGGAGCGCCGCTGCCGCGAGCACGACCCAGAGCGCCTCGAGCACGAGGCGCGCGGGGTGAAAGCCGCCGATCGGCCCGCGCGCGACGACCTGCCAGCCGAACCAGGCGAAGAGCAGGGCGGCCGCGACGACGCCCGCTGCGACCGCGCCGTACGCGAAGACGCCGGCCGTAACGCGATGGCCGGTCCGCCGGAACGCCTCGGCGATCCCTGCGAGCAGGACGAAGAGCAGGACCGCCCACCCGAAGTCGCCGCCCTGACCGGAGCGGCTCGCGAGGTAGGCGAGCCAGCCGCCGAGCGCGAGGACGGTCGTGAGCCCGCCCGCGTAGACGAGGAAGCTCCAGGTCGACCAGGTCGGCCGCACGATCGTCACGGGCGTGATCCTGGGGTGGGGTTCGGACAGCACGTCCCGGGGAAGACCCTCGACGTGGCCGAGCAGCACGACCCCGACGAGCGGCACGACTCGATCCTCGTCGAGGGCGACGACACCGATCACGTCATGCCGCCGCAGGAGCTCGACCCGTTCACGCCCGAGCCCGGGCCGCCTCCGCGGGCCCGGCGCGCCATGATTGGCGCATTGCTGCTGGTGATCATCCTGCTCGTCGTGCTCTACGCGCTCGCGCGCTGAGCGCGCTCGGGAAACGCGACCTCGTCGCGGAGGCGCGGCTCGCGCTGAAGATGGCGCTCGGCGGCACCGTGGCGTGGTGGCTCGCGGTCGAGCTGGGCGCGCGCCGCCCGATCTTCGCCGCTCTCGTCCCGCTCGTCGCGATGACGGGCGACCCCTTCGCAGCGGTGTCGGTCACGCTCGGGCGCATCGTCGGCGTGTTCGCCGGCGTGGGCATCGGGATCGCGTTCATCCACGCCGACGTCTCCTCGACGGCGCGCGTCGCCCTGGTGCTGCTCGTCGGCACGATCGGCTCGGTGCTCCTGCGGGTCGGCAGCCGCCCCAACCTGGAGGTGCCGATCGCCGGGCTCTTCATGCTCGGCGTCGCCACGTCGACGGCGGGGAGGTTCGGCGTCCAGCGGATCTGGGAGACGGCGATCGGCGGCGGCGTGGCGATCCTCGTCTCGGCGTTCCTCTGGCCGCCCGACCCCGTGCGCGAGCTGCGGCGGCAGCTCGACCGGCTGCGGCGCGCACTGGTCGAGGACCTCACGCGCATCGCCGCCGACCTCGCGACCGGCGCGGGCGAGACCGCGGAGCAGATGGACGCCGTGCGCGCCAACTCGCTCGACGCGGTCCGCGACGTGTTCGAGCTGGCCTCGGCCCGGCAGGCGCTGCGCTGGAGCCCGCTCCGCCGCGGCGACGTCCCCGAGGTGGACGAGCTGGAGTCGCGCATCAACCTGGCGGCGCGCGTGTACCGCCACACCCGCTCGATCGCGCGCGACGTCACCGACGTGCCGGTGGTGGACGCGAAGCTCGCGGCGGCGACGCGCGACCTGACCGACGCGGTCGACCGCCTGCTGACGGGCGCCGACCCGAGCGAGCCGCTCGGGCGCGCGGCCGCGGCGCTCGACGGCTCGGGCTCGATCGTCGGCGTCCAGCTACGCCAGCTGCTCGCCGACCTGCGCGCGTCGGTCGAGGGGTGAGGGCGCCACCCGGACGAGCCGCGCGAGCGGCGCCGGCAGCCACCAGTTCCAGCGCCCGAGCACGGCCATCAGCGCCGGCACGAGGAGCGAGCGCACGAGCGTCGCGTCGACGAACACCGCGACGGCGAGGCCGAAGCCGAACTCCTGCAGCCCGACGATGCGGCCGGCGACGAAGCCCGAGAACGCCGCGACCATGATCACGGCGGCCGCGGTGATGATCCGCCCCGTCCGCTCGAGCCCGTGGGCGACTGCGGTCGCGTTGTCCGCGCCGGCGTCCCACGCCTCGCGCATCCGCGTCACGAGGAACACCTCGTAGTCCATCGAGAGGCCGAAGAGCGTGGCGAAGAGGAAGATCGGGATCCACCCCTCGACCTGGCCGAAGCGGTAGAGGCTGCCGAAGGCGTCGTGGCCGACGCCCCAGCGGAAGACGACGACGAGCATCCCGTAGCTCGCGCCGACGGAGAGCAGGTTGAGGACGACCGCCTTGATCGGGAGCAGCACCGAACGGAACACGCGCATCAGCAGCAGGTAGGTGAGGACGAGCACGACCGCGATCAGGTACGGGAAGAGCGTGTAGGCCTGGTGCAGGAAGTCGAGGCCCTGCGCGGGTGCGCCGCCGACGAGCGCGCGGGCGGAGGCGGGGAAGCGTGCGGCGGGGACGAGCTCGTCGCGCACCCTCCTGACGAGCGCCTGCTCCTGCGGCTCGCCGTAGTCGTGCCGGCCGAACGACTCGACGAACGCGTAGCGGCCGGTCGGGTCGACCTGGACGACGGGCAGCACCTGCGCCACCTCCGGGTCGGCGCGCAGGCCGTCCTGGAGCCGCCGCAGGGCGGCCTGCACCTCCGGCTCGCGTGCGGCGCCGGGCCGGCCCGCGTCGACCACCGTCTGCATCGGCGCCACCGCGCCGGCGCCGATCGCGCCGCGCAGCAGGTCGAACCCGGCGATCGCCTGCGGCGAGCGGGGGACGCCGAGCGACGAGCCCGGCGTCACCTGGAGCCAGAGCGCGGGCGCCGCGGCGGCGACGAGCAGCGTCGTGCCGACGGCGAGGTAGGCGACCGGCCGGCGCATGATCGAGCGGGCGAGCCGCGCCCAGAAGCCGTGCTCGGGGTCGATCGGCTCGATCGGCAGGATCCGCTTCCGCGCCGTGCCGCGGCGGCCGTAGTAGGAGAGCAGCGCAGGCTGGAGCGTCGCGGCCGCGGCGATCGAGATCACCGGGATCAGGAAGCCCGCGATCCCCATCATCCGCATGAACGGCAGCGGCAGCGCGATCAGGCACAAGAGGCCGATCGCGACGACAGCGCCGGAGAAGATGACCGCGCGCCCGGCGGTCTCCATGGTGCGCACGACGGCGCTCGCCACGTCGTCGCCGGCGGCGAGCTCCTCGCGATAGCGGTAGACGACGAGCAGCGAGTAGTCGATCGCGATGCCGAGGCCGATCAGCTCGATCAGGTTGGTGACGTACGTCGGCGCGGACGCGAGGTGCACGACGCCGTACATCACACCGGTCGCGCCGAAGATCGTGCAGCCCGCGAAGAGGAACGGCATCGTCACGACCGCCGAGATCCCGAAGACCGCGAGGAGCACGAGCAGCGCGATCGGGATCGCGATCGACTCGCCCTTCGTCAGGTCCTGCGAGAAGATCGGGTCGAGGTCGTGCTGGATCGGGCCGGCGCCGGTGACGTAGGCGCGGCCGGGCCCGGCCCGCCGCGCGATCTCGACGAGCCGCGGCGTCGCGTTCTTGGCGGCCGCGAGGTCGAGGTTCGAGCTGACCGCGGCGAAGAGGACGTGCGGCCCCGCGGCCACGACGCGGCCGGGCCTGCCCGTCTGCACGGCACGCGCCGCGGCGTCGACGGCGCGCTGCGCCTGCGCGGTCGCCTCGGGGGTGATGCGGGGCACGCGGAAGACGAGCTGGAAGGCGCCGTCGGGCCGCTGGCCGAAGTGGCGCTCGAGCACGGTGCGCGCCTGCTCGGAGCCGGTGCCCGGCACGCTGAAGGTGTTCGTCAGGAGCGGCGCGATACGCGTGCTGGCGATCCCCCCGAGCACCAGCACGGCCGCCCAGAAGGCCAGCACGAGGCGGCGGTGGCGGAGCACGGTTCTCGTCCAGCGTTCGATGCGTCGATACGTACCAGGCGGGTAGGGTCCGACACATGCCGAGGCGCGACGTCGACAAGCTGCAGGAGGAGATCGAGGAGCTGTTCGCCGACCTCTGGCAGGTGCCGCGGTTCTCGGGCCTCCGCCACGGGTTCCGGCCGAACGTCGACTGCTTCCACACCGACGACCCGCACGCGCTGACCGTGGTGGTAGAGCTGCCGGGGGTCGACCCGCAGACCGTCCGCGTCGTCGCCGGCGAGCGCCTGCTCGTGGTCGCGGGCGAGCGGAAGCGGCCGCAGGTCGCGGGCCGCGTCTACCAGCAGATGGAGATCGAGACCGGGCCGTTCCAGCGCCAGGTGCGCCTGGCCGAGGACGTCGACCCGGAGCGCGCGAAGGCGCGGTTCGAGCACGGGATCCTGACGGTCGAGCTGCCCGTGGTCGAGAAGCCGCCGGCGGCGGGCCGCTACCGGATCACGGTGGAGCGGCTCGACTGATGACCGACCTCGCCTTCGAGCCGGAGGAGTCGCAGCTCGAGCTGCCGGCGGCGCTGCCGGTGCTGCCGCTCAAGGAGACGGTCGTCTTCCCGCAGTCGATGACGCCGCTCGCGATCGGCCAGGAGCGCTCGGTGCGCCTGATCGACGACGTCGTCGCCGGCGACCGCCTGCTGGCGCTCGTCACCTCGCGCGACGGCGACCTCGACGCGCCCGGCTTCGACGACATCTACGAGGTCGGGACGGTCGCGCTCGTGCACAAGATGATCAAGGTCCCCGACGGGACGCTCCGCATCCTGGTGCAGGGGCTCGAGCGCGTGCGCCTCGAGCACCGCCTCGACACCGACCCGTACCTGCTCGGCGAGTTCAGCGCGCTCCCGGACGTGCTCGAGGAGACGCCGGAGCTCGAGGCGCTGACCCGCAACGTGCAGGGGCTCTTCGCGCGCATCATCGGCCTCGCCCCGTACCTGCCGGAGGAGCTGCAGCTCGCCGCCGCGAACGTCGACGACCCGAGCGCGCTCTGCCACCTCGTGGCCTCGACGCTGCGCACGATCAAGACCGAGGAGCGGCAGGAGATCCTCGAGGAGGTGAACGTCGAGGCGCGCCTGCGCATCGTCTCGACGATCCTGAACCGCGAGCTCGAGGTCTTCGAGCTCGGGTCGAAGATCCAGTCGCAGGTCCAGTCGGAGATGGAGAAGGGCCAGCGCGAGTACTTCCTGCGCCAGCAGCTGAAGGCGATCCAGCAGGAGCTCGGCGAGACCGACCCGGAGCAGGCCGAGGCGGCCGAGCTGCGCGAGCGCCTCGACGCGCTCGGCGACCTGCCAGCGGAGGTGCGCAAGGCGGCCGACCGCGAGCTGTCGCGGCTCGAGAAGCTGCCGCCGGCCGCCGCCGAGTACAGCGTCATCCGCACGTACGTGGAATGGATCCTGACGCTGCCGTGGACGACGTTCACCGAGGACAACCTCGACCTCGACCACGCGCGCGAGGTGCTCGACTCCGACCACTTCGACCTCGAGAAGGTGAAGGACCGGATCATCGAGTACCTCGCCGTCGCGAAGCTGCGGCGCGAGATCTCGGGCCAGATCCTGTGCTTCGTCGGCCCGCCCGGCGTCGGCAAGACGTCGCTCGGCCACTCGATCGCGAACGCGCTCGGCCGGAAGTTCGTGCGCCTCTCGGTGGGCGGCGTGCGCGACGAGTCGGAGATCCGCGGCCACCGCCGCACCTACATCGGCTCCATGCCGGGCTCGATCATCCGCTCGCTGCGCGACGCGGAGTCGTCGAACCCGCTGATCCTGATCGACGAGATCGACAAGATGGGCGCCGACTGGCGCGGCGACCCGGCGAGCGCGATGCTCGAGGTGCTCGACCCGGCGCAGAACAACACGTTCCGCGACCACTACCTCGACCTGCCGTTCGACCTGTCCAAGGTGCTCTTCATCTGCACCGCGAACACGCTCGACACGATCCCGGGGCCGCTGCTCGACCGCATGGACGTGATCCAGCTCTCCGGCTACACCGAGGACGAGAAGCTCGGGATCGCGAAGCGCTACCTGCTGCCGAAGCAGCTCGCGGCGCACGGCCTGACGAAGTCGAGGCTGACGGTGCCCGACAGGATGCTGCGCGTCGTGATCCGCGAGTACACGCGCGAGGCGGGCGTCCGGAGCCTCGAGCGGCGGCTCGCCGACCTGTGCCGCAAGGCGGCCACCCAGGTGGCGAAGGGCCGGGAGACGAAGATCCGCGTCGACGAGGCGCGCCTCCGCGAGTGGCTCGGGCCGCGCCGCTTCTCCGGCGACGTGCGCAAGCGCACCGCCGACCCGGGCGTCGCCACGGGCCTCGCCTACACCACGGTCGGCGGCGACGTCCTCTTCATCGAGGCGACCGCCTATCCGGGCAAGGGCAGGCTGACGATCACCGGCCAGCTCGGCGAGGTGATGCAGGAGTCGGCGCAGGCGGCGCTCTCGTGGGTGCGGGCGCACACGGACGACCTCGGCCTGCCGGAGGACTGGTTCGCGAACCACGACGTGCACATCCACGTGCCCGCCGGGGCGGTGCCGAAGGACGGGCCGTCGGCGGGCGTGACGATGGCGACCGCGATCGCGTCGCTCGTGCGCGGCACCCCGGTCGCGAGCGACGTCGGCATGACCGGCGAGATCACCCTGACCGGGCAGGTGCTGCCGATCGGCGGGCTCCGGGAGAAGTCGCTCGCGGCGCAGCGGGCCGGCCTGAAGCGGATCGTGTTCCCGCGCGAGAACGAGCCCGACCTGGACGAGCTGCCGCCCGAGACCCGCAAGGCGCTGACGTTCATCCCGGCCGACACGATCGAGGACGTCTTCGCCGCCGCGTTCAACGGCCAGCGCCGCACGCGGACGAGCGGGGGCCGCCCCGAGCTGCGGGTGGCGGCTAAGTCGTCGCGGCGAAGCTAGAGATCAGGTGGTCGCAGACGCCCGGGTCGGCCGAGCAGATCAGCTGGAGCTCGTGCCGGCCGCGCAGCACGAACGTGTACACGTCGGTGCGATCGCCGATCTTCAGGTCGTAGGCGTGTGACCTGATGCCGCCCGGCGACACGGTGCGGCTGGCCGAGACGGTGCCGCCCGTCTGCTTGGCGACGGCTCCCATGCGCAGCGCGAGCTCGGGCTCGACCTTCGCGAACAGCGCGTCGGTGTACGGCCGGACGAGCGGGAACGACTGCGCCTGGACGAAATCGGAGCCCTGGCGGACGACGTAGCGGCCCTTCGCCGCGTCGGGCTTCCAGTCGGGGGGCACCTCGAACCTATACGGAGGCATGACGACGACCCGCCAATGGGCCGCCTTCGGCGCGCTCGACCCCCCGCAGCCTGCGAGGATGACGGGGACGAGAACGAGAAGCGCCTGTTTGGGCCGGAATCCCCGGGGTATCAGGCGCGCGGTAACCAGGCGAAAGGAACGAGCGAGGATGGCCAAGACGAAGGACAAGGTCTACGACGCAGCGGACAACGTCAAACCCTACGTCCAGCGCGCGATGCAGGACGAGAAGCTGCGCGACGACGTTCTCAGCGCATTCTCGACCGCCAAGCAGCTGTACAACGAGCTGATCGGCGGGCGCAGCCCGGTCACGCTCGCGACGCGCGTCGCGACCGACGACGAGGTTCGCGACAAGCTGAGAGAAGCGATCGAGGATCTGCGGAGCGCGGCCGACCGCCTCCAGGGGAAGAAGAGCCGCAGCGGCCGCAACACGACGCTGCTGGTGGCCGGCATCGCCCTCGGCATCCTCTTCAACCCGGTGACGGGGCCGGAGACGCGCAAGTTCCTCAAGGACATGATCGGCGGCGGGGACGAGTTCGGCGGCGACTACTCGTCGACGAACGGCTCGCCGGGCAACAACTAGCCGCGGCCCGGGTAGGTCGCCGGCGCCTTCGGCGGCTTCACCGGCACGATCGTCTGCTGGAGCTCCGACGGCTTCACCGGCGTCAGCGCGCGCTCGAGCGACGCCGGATCGAGGCCGTTCGCGGTCGAGATGTCGTTGACGCCGAGGAGGATCGCGCCGGGCTCCGGCGCCGCGTGCCCGCCGGGGACCGCCGGGGCCCAGCCGCCGGCGATCGGGAACGGCAGGTCCTGCTGGTGCTTCCAGGCGTCGAGGTACGGCGTCGGGTCGACGGCGCCGTCGTAGCCGAGATAGAGGAGCGACACCGGGTGCACCTCGAAGTGGAGGTGGTAGGGCGTGCCCTGGGCGTCGCCGGTGTTGCCCATGAACCCGATCACCTCGCCGGCCTTCACGTGCGCGCCGTTCACGGCGGTCGTGGAGAAGGCCGAGAGGTGCGCGTAGTAGAACTGGTTGCCCTGGCTGTCGAGGATCCAGAGGCGGTTGCCGCCCACCTTGTTCCAGCCGACCGAGAAGACGATGCCGTCGGTGCAGGCGACGAGCGGCTGCCCGAGCGTCCCGAAGACGTCGTCGCCGTGGTGGTAGTCGCCGCTGACGTCGCTCCGGCCGGCGCCGAAGGTGTCGACGTAGTCGCTCGCGCCGTAGACCGGGAAGACGTAGTGCTTCGCGGTCAGCTTCGGGTGGACATGGTAGAGCGGCTGCGGGCCGCTCTTCTTCTTCGACGGCCTCGTGCGCAGGCTCGGCGAGTCGCCCGCGGTCGGGTCGACCGTGGTCGGGACCTCGTCGGTCGTGGTCGCGGAGGTCGTCGTGTCCGGAGCGGGCGGCGCCGTCTGCGCGGACGCGTCGGCGTAGCCGATCTGGATGTCGCTGCCGGCCGGGAGGCCGTCGTGGTCGGCGGTGAGCCGCACGTCGAGCTCCGTGACGTACGTGTGGTAGCCCTTGGCGCCGGCGGGGGCGCTGGTGTCGACGGCCGAGGTGCCGACCGACAGCTGCCCCCAGTCGGCGAGCGCGACCCTGGGGCCGGTCACGGGCTGGCCGCCGAACTTCAGGTTGAGGACGGTGCTGCCGTCGACGTTGCCGCCCGCGCCGGAGTACCCGGTGCCGGCCGAGGCGCGCGCGGTCACCGCGTCCGCGGTGATCTCGCCCTTGAAGAGCACGAGCTGGGTGATGTCGCTCTCCGCCTTGGCCGCCGCGACAGTCGTCACGGCGGTGCTCGCGCTCGCGGTGGTCGACGCCGCGCTCACGATCGAGCCGTCGGCGGGATACGAGAACTGGGCGGTGGCCGCGGGCGCGGCCGCCGGCGGCGCGCTGACGGTCGGCGTCACCGTGTCGGCCTGGTTCGGGACGGTGATCTTGATCGCCCAGGCGCTCGCGGCCGCACCGGGCGCGCGGTCGTCGCTCCCGGCGCCGGCGGGGACGAAGGCCAGCAGCCCGAGCAGGGCCAGCAGTGCGAGGCGGACGCGCACTCACCTGATGATGCCAGGGCTGCGGGTTAGGAGAGGTGCTTCTTGGCGAACTCGCGGAAGCGGTCGCGCGCGCCGTCGTCCGGGCCCATCGGCTCGTCGCCGGCGTACTTCGGGTCGGCGGCGACCTCCTCGGCCACCTGCCTCAGCTCGGCGACGACGGCGTCGCGGTGCCGCTCCTCGCGGAGGAGCGCGTCGATCCACGTCTCCGTCCCGTCGTAGGCCGGCACGTCGCTGTCGACGAGGAGCCGTCCGAGCAGGACGCCGACGCGGATGTACGCGAAGGTGCGGAACGCCAGGATCCTGCGCGGGCTCGAGACGAGCGCGTCGATGTCCGGGTGCTCCGCCTGCAGCTGCTCGACGATCGAGCCGATCGGCTCGTCGACGAGCGGGATCCAGATGTCCTCGGCCTCGCTCATGCCCCTGCAGTGTTCACGATCTGCGGCTCGTCCGCCAGGCGATCTGGGCAGCGGTCAGGATCAGCAACGCCCCGAACAGGCGCCGCAGCACGGATTCCGGCAGCGACTCGGCGATCGCGACGCCGAGCTGGACTCCCGCGATCGACGCGATCCCCGCCCAGGCGGCGGCGCGGGCGTCGAGGTTGCCGTAGCGCTGCTGGCGCCAGGTGCCGGCGACGGCCGTCGGGATGATCGCGAGCAGCGAGGTGGCCTCGGCGTGCAGCTGCGTCAGCCCGAGGCCCAGGACCAGCGTCGGCACGAAGATGATCCCGCCGCCCACGCCGAAGAGACCCGCGAGCACCCCGCCCGCGCAGCCGACGAGAGCGACGAGGACGAGCGTCATACGAGGAGCCTCACGCCGACCGCCGCGAGCAGCGCCGCGAACCCGAGGCTCAGCCGCGCGGCGGGGATGCGCTGCTGGAGCGCCGCGCCGGCGAGCACCCCGGCGACCGCGGGCAGCCCGACGAGCGCGGCGGCCCCCGGCTTGACGTCGCCGTGGACGGCGTACGTGGCTGCGCCCGCGATCGAGGAGACGAGGATCGCGGCGAGCGACGTCGCGCTGGCGCGCCGCTGGTCGAAGGCGAGCAGGCCCACGAGCAGCGGAACGAGCACGACGCCTCCGCCGACGCCGAACAGGGCACCGAAGAGGCCGCCGGCGAAGCCGGTCAGGAGCAGCTTCGGCGCCCGCACCTCGCCTACTCTACGCCGGGTGGGATCCCTCGAACGGATCGCAGGCGACCCGCCCGCCGCCGCAATCTTCCTCGACGTGGACGGCGTGCTCGCACCGATCGTGGAGCGCCCCGAGGACGCGCGCGTCCCGGACGAGACGCGTGCGGAGCTCGCCCGCCTCGCCGGCAGCTACGGCCTCGTCGCCTGCGTCACCGGGCGCACGAGTGAGCGCGCCCGCGAGATCGTCGGCGTCGACGGCCTTCGCTACGTGGGCCAGCACGGGCTCGAGCTCGACCCGGAGGCGCCCGGCTTCGCCGAGCGGATCCACGCGTTCGCCGGCGCCACCGGCTGGCCGTGGCTCGAGCTGAAGCCGCTCACCGCGGCGTTCCACTACCGCGCCGCGCCTGACCAGGCGGCGGCGAGAGCGGAGCTCGAGACGATCAACACCCGCGCGCTCGAGGAGGGGTTCCGGGCGAAGTGGGGCCGGCTCGTGATGGAGGTCGTCCCACCGCTCACCGCCTCGAAGGGCACCGCCGTGCGCGCCCTCCTCGCCGAGACCGGGCTCGAGCGCGCGCTCTACGCGGGCGACGACGTCACCGACCTCGACGGCTTCCGCGCGCTGGACGGCCTCGACGCGGCCTGCCGGGTCGCGGTGGTCTCGACGGAAGGGCCGTCCGAGCTCGGCGAGATCGCAGACCTGCGCGTCGGCTCGACGGACGCCCTGCTCGAGCTGCTGCGGCGACTCTAGAGCCCGAGCCGCTCGCGCACCTCGCGCGACTGCCGCCGCGCGACGTCGAGCTCCGTCTTCGCGGAGTCTGCGAGCTGGACCCGGAAGCGCTCGCCGCTCGAGCGCCGGACGCCTGCGACCTTCGCCAGGTTGACGAGGTAGGAGCGGTGGATCCGCGCGAAGCGGGCGGGGGCGAGCCGGTCGCCGAGCTCCCCGAGCGGGATCGTGCAGAGGTACGAGCGGTCGTAGGTGTGGACGCGGCTGTAGTCGCCGTCCGCCTGGACGTAGTGGATGTCCCCGGGGTCGATCAGCTCGGTGCCCCCGGCCGCGACGACCGGGATCCGCTCGACCGGCGCCGCGTGCTCGAGCGTCCGTTCGCGCAGCCGCTCGAGGACGCGCGCGAGGCGGTCGGGATCGACGGGCTTCAGCAGGTAGTCGAACGCCTCGACGGCGAAGGCGTCGACCGCGTACCGCTCGTGGGCCGTGACGAAGACGACGGCCGGCGGGTTGCGCTGCTCGCGCACGTGCGGCGCCGCCTCGAGACCGGTGGCGCCGGGCATCTCGACGTCGAGGAACACGACGTCGTAGGCGACCGTCCGCGCCAGCTCGAGCGCCTCGCGGCCGCTCGCGGCCTCGCCCACCACCTCGACGTCGCGGTGCTCTGCGAGCAGGTACCGCAGCTCCGACCGCGCAGGCGCCTCGTCGTCGACGAGCAGCGCCCTGATGCTCACACCGGCACCTCGAGGCGCACGACGGTGCCGAACGGGAACGAGCGCAGCCGTACGCCCGCCCCGTAGTGGGCGGTGAGGCGCTGGTTCACGTTCGCGAGCCCGAGCCCCGTGCCCTCGCCGACGCCCGGCTCGAGCACACGCTCGATCGCGTCGCGCGCGATGCCGCGCCCGTCGTCGCGCACCGTCACGCGCAGCCTGCCGCGCCGGACGCGCGCCCGGACGAGCAGGTTCAGCGTGCGGTCGGTCTTGCCGTGCTTGATCGCGTTCTCGACGAGCGGCTGGACGGTGAGCGGCGGGATGCGCACGGCCAGCGCGTCGGGCGCCGCGTCGATCGTCACGTGCAGCTGGTCGCCGAAGCGCGCCTGCTCGAGCTCGAGGTAGCTGCGGACGTGCCGGAGCTCCTCCTCGAGCGGCACGAAGGCGCCGGGGCGCGCGAGGCGGCTGCGCAGGTGGTCCGCGAACGCGAGCACGAGCCGGCGGGCGCGCTCCGGCTCGGTGCGGATGAACGAGGCGATCGTGTTCAGCGCGTTGAAGACGAAGTGCGGCTCCATCTGCGCCTGCAGCGCCGTCGTGGTGGCGGTGTGCAGCTCGGACAGCTGCAGCTGCGCCGAGAGCTGCCGGCCGACGGACTCGAGCACCTCCACCGCCGACTCGTCGAGCGGCGAGCCGGCCGTCGAGTACGCGACGATCGCGCCGGCCGGGCCGTCGAGCAGCTGCAGCGGCACGACCGCCGCGGCGCCGAGCGGGCACGCGGCGCTCGTGCACTCCGTCCGGATACCGAGCGGGGCGAGCAGCGGGGCGTTCCGGGCGATCGACTCGTAGACCGGCCGGATGGGCGCGTCCCCGGCGCCGTGGTGGTCGGCTCCCGCGCCCACGAACGCGAGCACCTCGTTGTGGTCGGTGACCGCGACCGCGCCGTAGCCGAGCTTCTCGAAGAGCTCGTAGGCGACCGTGCGCGCGGCGCTCTCGGTCAGGCCGCGACGCAGCTCGGGCAGCGTCGCGTCGAGCAGCTCGAGGACACGGGGGCTACGGCGGCGGACTCTCACGGGTGAACGTGTAGCCGACATCCGGTGGGTTCGGCGGGAACGGGACGACGCGCGTCTCGCCGTTCGGGCTCCTCGAGCGTCCAGAGCCGGATCTCCGGGCAGCCGCCGAGCTCGGCGAGGGCGGCGGCGGCGTGCAGCTCCCCGGCGAATCACACGCGGTCGAGGCGCACGGCGGTGCCGTACGCGCAGATCTCCGTCCAGGTGCTGCCGAGCTCCGACGTGTCGAAGCGCATCGCGATCACGGCGTTCGCGCCCCTCGACTCCGCCTCCTCGGTGAGCCGAGCGATCGCCTCCTCGCGTCCCTGCGCGAGCATCTTCGTCATCCCGCCGAGCTCGCCGCCGATGATCGACTTCAGCCCTGCGCCGATCTGCGAGCCGAGGTTCCGCGAGCGCACGGTGAGCCCGAACACCTCGCCGAACACCTCCGCCACCTCGTGGCCCGGCACGTCGTTCATGGTCGTGATCAGCATCGTTCGAGCACCTCCAGGACCTGCGGTATCGACGTCACGCGTGGACCATCCCACGCCTGGACCTCCGGCCAAAACGGATCCTCGCCGGTCCGGTGGATGAGGATGGCCTCCATCCCGACGCGCCGCGCGCCGGCGAGCTCGTCGTTCGCGCCGTCGCCGACGAACACGGCCTCCGCCGGCTCGACGCCGAGGAGCTCGCAGCAGCGCCGGTAGATCCGCGGGTCGGGCTTCGACATGCCGGCCGAGCTCGAGAAGACCTCGGCGTCGAACAGGCCGGCGAACTCGCTCTCCGGCCAGAGCAGCTCGACCTCCTCGGTGCACACCGTGATCAGGCCGACGAGGTAGCCGCGCTCGCGCAGGGCGTGCAGCGTCTCGACGGCGCCCGGGCGCGGCACGAGGCACTGCCGGACGAAGTCCGTACGGACCGCGCAGACCGCCTCCATGCGCTCCCCGGGCACACCGGCACCCGCGAGCACCTCGCGGATCGGCGCGACGTACCGGTTGCCCGCGGCCTGCCACCGCTCCCGGAACCCCGGCTCGGTGAGCGCGTCGATACGGTCGTGCATCGCGGCGTTCACCTCGGCGTCCCAGTCGATCAGCGTCTCCCAGAGATCGAAGACGACGGCCTTCAGGCGCAGGAGCGGATCACCTCCCAGCTTCGGCGGATGTCGTCCTCGGTCGTCCGCGCGTTGCCGATCGCGAGCCGGATGATCCCCTGCCCCCGCAGCTTCGAGGCCGCGACGAACACCTCGCCCGTCGCGGTCGCCGCGCGCGCGATCGCCTCGTTGTCGCCCTCGACACGGCGGAAGCACACTGTCGAGAACGGATGCGGCGCGACCACCTCCCAGCCCGGCTCCGCCTCGACGAGCGCCGCGAAGAGCTGGGCGAGGCGGACGTGCTCCCGGATGAGCGCGCGCAGCCCCTCGGCGCCGTACCAGCGCAGGACGAACCAGAGCTTCAGCGCACGGAAGCGGCGGCCGAGCGCCGGGCCGAAGTCCTTGATGTCGACCGCCTCGGGGGTCGCCGCCAGGTACTCGGGCACGAGCGCGAACGCCTCGTGGAACGCCTCGGGCCGCCGCGTCCAGAGCGCCGAGCAGTCCATCGGCGTGAACAGCCACTTGTGCGGGTTGACGACGAGCGAGTCGGCCCGCTCGGCGCCGTCGAGGCACCAGCGCAGCTCGGGGCACACCGCCGCCGAGCCCGCGTAGGCCGCGTCGACGTGCAGCCAGACACCGGCCTCCTCGCAGCGGCGCGCGAGCTCGGACACCGGGTCGACCGACGTCGTGCCGGTCGTCCCGGCGGTGGCCACGACCGCCGTCGCGTCGTCGAGTGGGAAGTCCGGGAGCATCCGGTACTCGGCGTCCACCGGCACCTTGCGGAACTCGAGCCCCACGAGCCGCGCCGCCTTCTCGACGCTGAAGTTCGCCTGCTCGGAGGCGTAGACGACGCCGCCCGGCCGGCGGGTGCGCGCCGCGGCGAGCGCGGCGATCGTCGCGGTCGACGCCGTGTCCTCGATGTGGCCGTGCCACCCCCGCGGCAGGCCGAGGAGCTGCGCGAGCCAGTCCAGCACCGTCACCTCGAGCTCGGTCGCGGCCGGCGAAGAGAGCCACGTGAAGGCGTTGACGTTGAGCGCCGCGATCAGCAGCTCGGCGAGCACGCCCGGCTCGGAGCCGGTGTTCGAGAACCAGGCGAAGAAGCGCGGGTGGTTCCAGTGCGTCAGGCCCGGGACGACGATCTCGTCGAGGTCGCGCAGCATCGCCTCGAACGGCTCGCCGTGCTCGGGCGGCGCGTCCGGCAGCTTCGCCCGGATCTCGCCCGGCCGCACCTGCGAGGCAACCGGCAGGTCGCCGACATTCGCGAGGTACGCGTCGGCCCAGTCGGCCGCCCTGTCGAGGTCGTCCCTGAACGTCATCTCTTCTTCTTCAGCTTCTCGATCTGCTTCCAGGTGCGCGTGTTCAGCACGTCGTCGGAGGTCAGCCACGCCCGGCGCGCCTGGCCGACGCCGAGCTCCACGTAGTCGAGCGCGCCGATCTCGTGCGCGTCCGAGTCGACCGCCAGCTTCAGGCCCGCCTCGCGCGCGGCGCGCGCATGCACGTCGGTCAGGTCGAGCCGGTCGGGCTGCGAGTCGATCTCCAGGAACGTCCCCGTCGCGAGCGCCTGCTCGATCACCCGCTCGACGTCGACCGGCGACGGCTGCCGCTTGCCGATCTTCCGGCCGGTCAGGTGGCCGATGCAGTCGACGTAGGGGCTCTCCATCGCCGCGAGCACGCGCTCCGTCGGGTCGTGGTCGAAGCGGGAGTGCACGGACGCAACCACCCAGTCGCGCGTCGCGAGCTCCTCGTCGGTCATGTCGAGCGTCCCGTCGGGTCGGATGTTCACCTCGATCCCCTTCAGGATCCGGAACGGCTTCACGAGCTCGTTCAGCGCGTCGATCTGCTCCGACTGCTGGTGCAGGAGATCGCCGCGCAGCCGCTGCGAGTGGTCGCATATCGCGTAGTAGGAGTAGCCGCGCGCGACCGCCGCCTCGACCATCTCCTCGAGCGAGTGCTTCCCGTCCGACCAGGTGGTGTGGGTGTGCAGGTCGCCGCGCAGGTCGGCCGGCTCGACGAGCGCCGGCAGCGTGCCGTTGCGCGCCGCGGCGAGCTCGCCGCCGTCCTCGCGCAGCTCCGGCGGGATCCAGTCGTAGCCGAGGAACCGGTAGACCTCCTGCTCCGTCGCGAAGCGATGCTCCTCGCCGGTCTCGACGACGGTGACGGAGTACTCGGAGACCGAGTAGCCGCGGCGAACAGCGTCCTCGCGCAGCGCGACGTTGTGGTTCTTCGAGCCCGTGAAGTGCTGCAGCAGGTTGCCGTAGCTCTCCGGCGGGACGACCCGCAGGTCGAAGCGCAGCCCGTCGTGCGACACGACGGTTGCCTTCGTCGGCCCCTTGGCGGCCACGTCGACCACCCAGGCGAGCGAGCAGAAGTAGTCGACGAGCGCCTGCGGGTCGGCGGCGGTGGCGATGATGTCGAGGTCGCGGACGGTCTCGCGCATGCGCCGGGCCGAGCCCGCGAGCGAGACCTCGACGGAGGCCGGATGCTCGCGCAGCACCTCGACGACGGCGCGCAGCTTCGGCAGCGTCGTGCCGAGCAGCCCGCGCCGCGGCCCCTCCGTGGCCTGCGGCTGCGCGAGGGCGACCGCGATCTTCTCCTCGGTGCCGGGCCCGATGCCCGCGTGGCCGCGGAGCTGCTGCGTCTCGGCCGCCGCCTTCAGCGCCTCGACAGTCGTGATCCCGAGCTCCTGCCAGATCCGGCGCGCCGTCTTGGGGCCGAGCCCGGGCAGGCGCATGAACCGCGCCACCTCTTCCGGCACCTCGGCCTTGCGCTTGGTGAGAGCGTGGATCTCGCCGTCGTCGACGACCTCGACGATCTTCGCCTCGATCGTCTTCCCGATCCCCTGCAGCTGCTTCGCCTTGCCGGCGAGGGCGAGCTGCGCGACCGAGGTCGGCGTCTCGCGGATCCGGGCCGCCGCCTTGCGATACGCGTTGATGCGGAACGAGTCCGCGCCCTGCAGCTCCATCAGGTCGCCGAGCAGGTCGAACTGCGCTGCGAGCACATCGTTCCGCGGAAGCTCGGCCACGCCAGCGATCATAGGCTCCGCCGTGCGCGCGACCGTCTGTCTCCCCACCTACAACGAGCGCGAGAACCTCGAGCGGATGCTCCGTGCGCTCGGCGGCGTCCTGCGGGAGGGAGACCGCGTGCTCGTGATCGACGACAGCTCGCCGGACGGCACGGGCGAGCTCGCCGACCGGCTCGCCCCCGAGCTCGGCTTCGTCGACGTGCTCCACCGGCCCGCCAAGGAAGGCCTCGGGCGTGCGTACGTGGACGGCTTCCGCCGCGTGCTCGGCACCGACGCCGAGCTGGTGCTCGAGATGGACTGCGACTTCTCGCACGACCCGGCCGACGTGCCGCGCCTGATCGCCGCGGCCGAGGCGGGCGCCGACCTCGTCATCGGCTCGCGCTACGTCGCCGGCGGCGGCACCCGCAACTGGGGGCTTCTCCGCCGTGCGATCTCGCGCGGCGGGTCGCTCTACACGGCGCTCTTCCTGCGCATGGGGGTGAAAGACCCGACCGGCGGCTTCAAGTGCTTCCGGCGCGAGGTGCTCGAGCGGCTCGACCTCGACGCGATCACGCCGCGCGGCTACGCCTTCCAGATCGAGACGACGTACCGTGTCAAGCAGCTCGGGTTCCGCGTCCTCGAGATCCCGATCGTGTTCTGCGACCGGACGGAGGGCCAGTCGAAGATGAGCCGGGCCGTCGTGCTGGAAGCCGTGCTCCGCGTCCCGCTCCTCCGGCTGGGCCGCTGATGCGCGAGGTCACCGACGACACGTTCGCGGCCGAGGTGCTCGAGGTGGGCCACCCGGTGGTGGTCGACTTCTGGGCGCCCTGGTGCGGCCCGTGCAAGGCGATCGAGCCGGCGCTCGAGCAGCTGCCGCTCGACGTGGTGAAGCTCGACGTCGACGCGAACCCGCGGACGGCGGCGCGCTACGGCGTCCTCTCGATCCCCGTGGTGATGCTCTTCGCGGACGGCGGGCTGCGCGAGACCGTGGTCGGCGCGCGGCCGAAGAAGCACTTCGAGAAGGCGTTCGCCGCCTACCTGTAGTGCTCCCAGCCGGCGAGCGCGTACGGCTCGCCGTGCAGGAGCAGCTCGACGCCCTCGCCTGCCTCGACGCGTCCGATCGTCGCGTAGTGGAGCGGGTCCGGCGTCGCCGCGAGGAGCTCGAAGTCCTCGCCGAAGCCGAGGTCGTCGACGGTCGCGCCGGGCGCGAGCGGGACGCGGTCGAGCTCGATCACGCAGCGCACGCCCGAGCGGCGGGCGATGTGGCCCGCGTCGACCGCCAGCCCGTCCGAGACGTCCAGCAGGGCGTGCGCCGAGCGGCCGAGCCGCGCGCCGTCGGCGAGGCGCAGCGGCGGACGCACGTACCGCCCCTCGCGGAACGCGGCCCCGGCCGCGCCGAGCGGGCCGGTCACGACCAGCAGGTCGCCCGGCTGCGCCCCGCCCCGGCCGGGCACGCGGGCCGACCGCCCGAGGGCGGTGACGCTCAGCAGCAGGCGGTCGGCGGAGGTGGTGTCCCCACCCACCACCGGCACGCCGGCCTCGGCGATCCCCTCGTACAGCTCGAGCACATCGTCGAGCCCGACGTCGCCCGGGGCGGCGAGGGTGACGAGCAGGCCGAGCGGCGCCGCTCCCGAGGCCGCGAGGTCGCTGACGTTGACCGCCGCCGCCCGGAACCCGAGCTCCCGCCAGGAGAGCCAGTCGAGCCGGAAGTGGACGCCCTCGACGAGCGCGTCCTGGGTCGCCACGAGCCCACCCACCTCGGCCGCGTCGTGCTCGGTGCCGACGATCAGCCCGCGGCGCTCGAGCTCCGCGAGCAGCGCGAGCTCACCGACCTCCGAGAGCCGCGTCAACCGCCCTCCTCAGCGCGGGGTCGGTGGCCGCCCGGATCACCGCGACACCGGCGGCGCCCGCCTCGATGCACGCCGCGGCGTTCGTCGCGTCGACGCCGCCGATCGCGATCACCGGGATGTCGACGGCGGCGCAGATCGCCCGCAGCCCGTCGAGGCCGATAGCGGGATCGGCGTCCGCCTTCGACGGCGTCTCCCACACCGGCCCGGCGCCGAGGTAGTCAGCGTCGGCGGCCTGCGCCTGCTCCACCGTGGCGACGGAGCGGCCGAGGATCAGCCCGGGGATGCGCTCGCCGGCGTCGCTCTGCCCGAGGTGGACGCCGTCGGCACCGAGCCCGACGGCCGCGGCGGGGTCGTCGTTCACGACGAAGGTGACGGGCAGGTCGCGGAAGCCGCGCCCGCGCTCGACCACCGCCGGCGTGGGCGCCTTCACGCGCAGCTGGACGACCGTCGCGCCGGCGGCGACGGCCCGGCGGGCCGTCTCCAGGTCGCCGACGATCGCGTGCACCCTCACGCGAGCCGCGCCCGGCCGTCGAGCGTCTCCGGGTCGAGCGCCGCGAGCGCGTCGTACAGCGCGACGTGGAAGGAGCCCGGCCCCTTCGCCCCTACCGCCGCGTCCTCGCCGGCCACCCCGAACGCCACGAGCGCCGCGACGGCGGCGGCCAGCGGCCGCGCGCGGTCCGCGGCGAGGAAGCAGCCGGTGATCGCGGTCGACATGCACCCCGTGCCGGTGACCGACGCGAGCAGCGGATGACCGTTCGCCACCGCCACGACCTCCCGGCCGTCGGAGACGTGGTCGACGGGCCCGGTGACCGAGGCAACGAGCCCGAGCTGCCGCGCCGCCGCGCGGGCGAGCTCGCCGGCGTCCGCGCCGGCGCCGATCGACTCGACCCCGCGCACCTCGGCGTCCACCCCGACGAGCGTCGCCACCTCGCCGGCGTTCCCGCGCAGCACGGCGACGTCGACGTCGGCCAGGATCCGCTTCGCGGTCTCGGTGCGGTAGCGGGTCGCGCCCGCGCCGACGGGGTCGAGCACGACCGGGACGCCGCCCTCGTTCGCGGCGCGGCCGGCGAGGAGCATCGCCTCGACCCAGGCGGGCGAGAGCGTGCCGATGTTGAGCACGAGGGCGCCCGCGAGGCGGGCCATCTCCTCGACCTCCTCGCGCGCGTGCGCCATCACCGGCAGCGCGCCGAGCGCGAGCGTCGCGTTCGCGGTCTCGTTCATGACGACGTAGTTCGTGATCTGGTGGACGAGCGGTCTCGTCTCGCGGACGCGCCGCAGCAGGTCTCCGGAGCTCACTGCCTTCCCCGCACGTCGAGGACGTCGACCGGCCCGTCGCCCGCGCCGAGCTCGACCAGGCCGTGGCGCACCGCCCCGGCAGCGGCGCGGGCGGCTCCCCGCGCGGCGTCGGCGAGCGGCAGCCCACGTGCGAGCAGGGCGGCGAGCGTGGCGGAGTGAGTGCAGCCGGCACCGTGCGTGGCTGCGACGTCGACCCGCTCGACGGGGATCTCGACGTGCGTCGTACCGTCGAAGAGATGGTCGACGGGGTCGCCGTGGCCGCCGGTGACGATCGCCGCGCCCGCGCCGCGCTCGACGAGCCGCTCCGCGAGCTCCGCCCGGGTGCCGTCGCCGACGAGCGCGCGCGCCTCCATCAGGTTCGGCGTCACCACCGCGGCGAGCGGGAACACCCGGGCGACGAGCGCCTCGACGGCGTCGTCCTGCAGGAGCTGGGCGCCCGACGAGGCGAGCATGACGGGGTCGACGACGAGCGGCACCTGATGATCCTCCAGCCAGTCGGCGACCGTGTCGACGAGCCGGCGGGAGAAGAGCATCCCCGTCTTCGCCGCGTCGACCCCGATGTCGCCCCACACCGCCTCGAGCTGCGCGACCACGAACGCCGGCGGCAGCTCGTGCACCGCGATCACCCCCACCGTGTTCTGCGCGGTGAGCGCGACGATCGCGGACAGCCCGTGCGCGCCTGCGGCGGCGAACGCCTTGAGATCGGCCTGGATGCCGGCGCCGCCTCCGCTGTCGGAGCCGGCGATCGTCAGCGTGCGCGCAACCAACCGGGCAAGGCTACCCGGAGTAGCATCGCCCGATGCTCGACTTCGTCGCCGTCGGGGACGTGATGCTCGACGTCCGGCTGCCCGCCGCGCCGGCCGCGCCCCGGCAGCACGGCGTGATCACCGCCGGAGCTGCCGGCTCCGCGATCAACGCGGCGCGTGCGGCGGCACGGCTCGGAGCGAGCGTGGCGGTGGTCGGCGCGATCGGCGACGACAGCGTCGGGAAGGTGGTCGAGCTCGAGGTCGAGGCCTCCGGGATCGAGCCGCGGCTCGTCCGCATCGACGCAGCCACGACCGGCGTCGTCGTCTACAGCCGCGACTCGGTCGTCGCGGACCGCGGCGCGAACCTCCACTTCCTGCCCGACGAGCTGCCTGCCGCGCGCGTCACGCTCGTCTCCGGCTACCTGCCCGACGCCGCCCGGGAGCGTGCCCTCGAGCTCGCCCAGGGGCTGCGTGCCGTCGACCTGCAGGGCGTGCTCGACGACGCGCCCGGTGCCGACGTGGTGCTCGGCCCCTCGCTCGACGTCGCGGCGCTGGCGGGCCGCCACGCCGTCGTCTGCAGCACGCTCGCCGCCGAGGGAGCGGAGGCGACGCGCGGCGAGGAGCACGTGCGCGTCGCTCCGGCGCGCATCCTGTCGAGCTCGCCGATCGGCGCCGGCGACGCGTTCGCGGCCGCCTTCCTGCTCGGGCTCGCCGACCGCCTGCCGCTCGAGGACTGCCTCCGGCGCGGCTGCGAGGCGGCGCTCCTCTGAACGAGGGCACACTGGCGGGGTGAGCGTCGACGTCCTGCGGTGGGAGGGGTTCCTGCAGGGCGAGGAGCTCGCCCACCTGGCGACCGACGCCCCGCGCGAGGCGCGCTACGCCTCCCTCCCCGCCGAGCTCGCCCCCGCGGCGCGCAGCGCGATCGGGGTCGACCGGCTCTACACGCATCAGCGCGCCGCCTGGGACGCCGCGGCCCGCGGCGAGCACGTCCTCGTCACGACGGGCACCGCCTCGGGCAAGACCCTGGCGTTCAACCTGCCCGTCCTCGACGCGATCGCCCGCGAGCCGAAGACGCGGGCGCTGTACCTCTATCCGACGAAGGCGCTCGCCCAGGACCAGTTCCGCACCCTCTCCTCGTACCGAGTCCCGCGCCTGAGGCCGGCGATCTACGACGGCGACACGCCGACCGAGCAGCGCTGGCAGATCCGCAAGTGGTCGAACGCGATCCTCACGAACCCCGACATGCTCCACGTCGGCGTCCTCCCGAACCACGACCGCTGGGGCGACGTGCTCGCGAACCTCCGCTACGTGGTCGTCGACGAGGCGCACGTGTACCGCGGCGTCTTCGGCTCGCACGTCGCGAACGTGCTCCGGCGCCTGGAGCGTCTCGCGCGCATCTACGGCGCCGAGCCGCAGTTCCTGCTCGCCTCGGCGACGATCTCGAACCCGGGCGAGCTCGGCGAGCTGCTCCTCGGCGAGCGCGTGACCGTCGTCGGCGACGACGGCGCGCCGCGCGCCGAGCGGACGATCGTGCTGTGGAACCCGCCGCTCCTGGACGCAGAGCTCGGGCTGCGCGGCTCTCCGCTGGCGGAGGCGGCGAAGCTCCAGGCCGCGCTCGTCGAGCGCGGCCTGCGCACGCTCACCTTCGCCAAGAGCCGCAAGGCGGCCGAGCTGATCCACCGCTTCACCGCCGACCGGATCGGCGACGACGCGCACCTCTCGCCCTACCGGGCGGGCTACACGGCGGCGCAGCGGCGCGAGATCGAGCGTCGCCTCGCCGACGGCGACCTGCTCGGCGTCTCGGCGACGAACGCGCTCGAGCTCGGCATCGACGTCGGCCTCCTCGACGCGGTGATCAGCGTCGGGTTCCCGGGAACGGTCGCCTCGCTGCGCCAGCAGTGGGGGCGGGCCGGCCGGCGCGGCAGCGGCCTCGCGGTGCTCGTCGCAAGCGAGGACGGCCTCGACCAGTTCTTCATGCGCGAGCCCGACAAGCTGCTCGGCCGCCGCGTCGAGGCGGCGATCCTCGACCACGCCAACCCGCGCGTGCTCGCCGGGCACGTGCGCTCGGCGGCCTACGAGGCGCCGCTGACGGCCGGCGACGCGCCCGAGTACCTCGAGGCCGCGCGCGCAGACCCGCTCCTCAAGGAGACGCCCGCGGGGGTCGTCTGGGCCGGCCGGGAGCACCCGGCCGCGCAGGTCTCGCTGCGGGCGTCGGAGCCGGACGCCTTCACCGTCGTCGACGGGACGACCGGCGACGTGCTCGGCCTCGTCGAGCGCTCGCGTGCCTATTCGACGGTGCACGACGGCGCGATCTACCTGCACCGCGGCGAGTCGTACCTCGTCCGCGAGCTGAACCTGACGACCCTGCACGCGGTCGTCGAGCCGTTCGCGGGCGACTGGTACACGCAGGCGAAGAAGGAGACGATGACCGCGATCGTCGAGCCGCGGCGCGTCGAGTGGCGGCTCGGCATGGAGCTGGCCTTCGGCGAGATCGAGGTGACCGAGCAGGTCGTGGCCTACGAGCGCAAGACGATCAGCGGGCAGGAGCGCATCGAGCTCGTCCCGCTCGAGCTGCCGGCGACGACCTTCGCGACCGAGGCGATCTGGTTCCTCCCGGAGTACGCGCAGCTCGCGGAGCTGGAGGAGATGCCGCGGCTCCTCGGCACGCTGCACGCCGCCGAGCACGCGCTGATCGCGCTGCTGCCGCTCTGGGCGATGTGCGACCGCTGGGACATCGGCGGGCTCTCGACGAACATCCACCCGCAGACCGGCCGGCCCACCGTGTTCGTCTACGACGGCCACGCCGGCGGGGTCGGCATCACCGAGCGCGGCTTCGAGCAGTTCGAGGGCTGGGTGCGCGACACCGCCGAGCTCTTGCGCGGCTGCCCGTGCTCCGACGGGTGCCCCTCTTGCGTGCAGAGCCCGAAGTGCGGCAACCTCAACGACATGCTCGACAAGGCCGGCGCCCTCACCTTCCTGCAGCGGGCTGTCGATTTCGGCGCCTCACGTTCGTCGTAGCCACGACACCCGGAAGGAGGAGCTCGTGAAGTACGCAATCCTGATCTACGGCAACGAGGACATGGGGCCTGCGGACGACGGGGTCATGGCCGAGTACGTCGCGCTCGGCGAGCGCCCGGGAACCTACGGAGGCGCCGAGCTCGACGGCACCGCGACCGCGACGACCGTCCGCGTCCAGAACGGCGACGTGCTGACGACCGACGGCCCGTTCGCCGAGACGAAGGAGGTGCTCGGCGGCTTCTACCTGATCGACGTCGCGAACCTCGACGACGCGATCGAGTTCGCGGCTGCGGTGCCGGCGGCGAAGCGCGGCGGCTCCGTCGAGGTGCGGCCCCTGGTGGCCCGCTGATCGAGGACGTCTTCCGCGACGAGTGGGGCCGTGTCCTCGCCGCCCTGATCGGCTTCCTCCGCGACTTCGACCTCGCCGAGGAGGCCGCCCAGGAGGCGTTCGCGATCGCCGCCGAGCGCTGGCCGCGCGACGGCACGCCCGCCAACCCGGGCGCGTGGCTCGTCGCGACGGCGCGCAACCGGGCGATCGACCGGATCCGCCGGGAGCGGACCCTGGCGGCGAAGACACGGCTCCTCGAGGTGCCGGAGGCGGTCGAGGACGACGTGGACGAGACGACCTTCAAGGACGAGCGGCTCGAGCTGCTCTTCACCTGCTGTCATCCGGCGCTCGCGCTCGACGCGCAGGTGGCGCTGACGCTGCGCACGCTGGGCGGCCTGGAGACCGACGAGATCGCCCGCGCGTTCCTCGTCCCGACGGCGACAATGGCGCAGCGGCTCGTGCGCGCGAAGAAGAAGATCAAGGCGGCGGGGATCCCGTTCCGCGTGCCGCCGGCCCACCTGCTCCCCGACCGCCTCGCCGCCGTGCTCGCGGTCGTCTACCTCGTGTTCAACGAGGGCTACGGCGGCCGCGGCGACCTCGCGTCGGAGGCTCTGCGGCTCGGGCGCGCCCTCACGGGGCTGATGCCGGACGAACCGGAGGCGCACGCGCTGCTCGCGCTCATGCTCCTGCACGACGCCCGTCGCGAGGCGCGCTTCGCCGGCGGCGAGCTCGTCCTCCTCGCCGACCAGGACCGTGCCCTCTACGACGCGGGCCGGATCGCGCACGGCCGGGCGGCACTCGACCGGGCGATCGCCCTCCAGGGCCGCGGGCCGTACGTCCTCCAGGCCGCGATCGCCTCGCTGCACGCCGACGATCCCTGCGACTGGGAGGAGATCGCCGCGCTGTACGGCGAGCTCGTCCGGCTCACGCGCTCCCCCGTCGCCGAGCTGAACCGTGCGGTCGCCGTGGCCGAGGTCGAGGGGGACGAGGCGGGCCTCGAGATCGTCGAGGCGCTCCCGCTCGGGGAGTACCGTTACTTCCACGCGACGCGCGCCGAGCTCCTCCGGCGGCTTGGGCGCCTCGACGAGGCGGCGGCCGCCTACGCGCAGGCGATCGAGCTGACGCCGGACGGGGCCGAGCAACGCTTCCTGCGCCGCCGGCTGGACGAGCTGGGGCGGCCGGCGTCGTCAAGATAGGGCGGTGTCGATCGACCGCATCGCCGCCTTCCGGAGGACGCTCCAGGCCGCCCTGGCCGAGCGGGTCGTGCCGACCGCGCACGGCACGGCGTACCTCTCGGATTCGATCCCGCAGGTCTACGACCACAACTACCTCTCGGTCGAGGACGCGCCGACCGACGCGGAGACGCTGGCCGACGAGGGCGCCGCCGCGCTCGCCGGCTGCTTCCACCGGCGGGTGGTCGTCGAGTCGGGCGCCCCCGGACTCGCCGAGGACTTCGCCGCGCTCGGCTACGTGCTCTCGACCCACCTGGTGCTCGAGCACCGGCGCGCGCCCGACCGGCTCGTCGACACCTCCGCGATCCGCGAGGCCGACCTCGACGAGCTGCTCCCCGCCCGGACGACCGCGATCCTGCGCGAGCAGTGGGGCGACGAGGAGATCGCGCGTCAGCTGAACGACGCGAAGCGCCACGTGGGAGCAGCGGCGCCGACGCGCTGGTTCGCCGCGACCGCCGGCGACGAGATCGCCGGCTGGTGCGAGCTGCGCGTCCGCGACGGCGTGGCGCAGATCGAGGACGTGGAGGTGCTCGCGGAGTTCCGCGGGCTCGGTCTCGGCCGCGCGATCGTGCAGCACGCGCTCGCCGAAGGCGAGCGCGTCGCCGGCGTCGTCTTCCTGGAGGCGCTCGCCGACGACTGGCCGCGCGAGCTCTACGCGAAGCTCGGGTTCGTCGGAGCCGGACGCCGCGACGTGTACACCCGGCTGCCGCACCCGCTGACGCGCGTCCGCCTGCGCACCCCGCGGCTCGAGCTGCGTGCGGCCACCGTCGCCGAGGCGCGGACGCTCTTCGAGGTGGCGAAGGCCGGCGTGCACGACCCGGCGGTCATGCCGTTCGCGGTGCCGTGGACCGACGACCTCGACGAGGAGGACTTCGTCTCGCACGTCACGCACGTGTCCGAGTCGGAGATCCGCTTCGTCGCGTTCCTCGACGGGCAGCCGGTCGGCGTCCAGGCGCTCGACGGCGGCCCTGACGGGGTGACCACGGGTTCGTGGCTCGGCCTGGCCTACCAGGGTCGCGGCCTCGGGACGGAGATGCGCGCGGCCGTCCTGACCTTCGCGTTCGAGCGCCTCGGCGCCACCGTCGCGCGGTCGGGCGCGATCGACGGCAACGAGCAGTCGCTCGGCGTCTCGCGGAAGCTCGGCTACGAGGTCGTCGGCTCGCACCTCGTCAGCCCGCGCGGCGAGCCGGTCGAGCACACGGACGTGGAGCTGCGGCGGGAGCGGTTCGTCTCGCCGGTGCCGGTGGAGATCGCGGGCGGGCGATGAACTGGCGGGCGTTCGGCGAGACGTTCGTCACGCTGTTCGTGATCACCGACCCGATCGGCAACGCGCCGATCTTCGTGTCGATCACGCGCAAGCTGACGCCGCGCCAGCGGCAGTCGGCGGCGATCCGCGCGGTCGGCGCCGCCGGCGCTCTGATCATCGGGTTCGCGGTCTTCGGCGAGCTGATCCTGCGCTACCTCCACGTCTCGCTGGGGTCGCTCTCGATCGCGGGCGGCCTGCTGCTCGGTCTCGTGTCGCTCGAGATGCTGCGCGGCCACGACTTCCCGGGCGGCGACCCGGACGCGCCGGAGAACGTCGCGCTCGTCCCGCTCGCGACGCCGCTCGTCGCGGGGCCCGGCGCGATCGCGACGTCGATCGTCCTGTGGCGCCAGCACCCGGGCCTCGAGGGCCACGGCGCGGTGCTGCTCGCGATCGTGCTCGCCGTCGGGTGCGTGGGGGTCGCGCTGCTCCTCGCCGAGCGCCTCACGCGCGCGATGAACGCGGCCGTGCTCTCGTTCCTCACGCGCGTCTTCGGGCTGCTGCTCTCCGCGATCGCGGTGCAGCTCGTGGTGGACGGGGTCCGCTCGCTGACGTAGGGTCGCGCGCACAACCGAGCAAGGAGGGCACGCCTTGGAGACGTTACGGCTGCCCCGCCCGCGGCACGGGGATCCGGCTCAGACCACGCAGGAGCTGCGCGACCTCGCGGCTGCGGTCCTGCACGAGGACGTTCAGACGCTCGCGCGGACGACGGCGTACCTGCGGCGCTCGTACCGGGTGGTGTTCGCCGGGTACGTGGCGATGATGGTGTTCGGCGTCGCGGCGATCGTCGCCGCGTTCGTGAAGGGGCTGACGGCGGCGTCCGTCGGGGAGGCCGCGGCGGCGATCGGCCTGGCCGGCCTGACGGTCGGCATCTTCGTCGCGTTCTTCGTGCAGCGCCCGTCGGCGGCGCTCGAGCGGAACGCGATCTTCATGCCGTGGGTCTCGATCGTGCTGACCACGTTCTGGACGCGGCTCCTCTACCTGGACGACCCGGCGACGCTCGACGCGAAGCTCGGGAAGGCGGCGAAGGAGGCGTCGGACGAGCTGAGCGCGATTGCGCTGCGCTACTCGGTGATCGACGGACGGGAGCTCGCGGTCGCCAAGGAGGCGGCGCGGACGCACCCGGTCAAGCCAGGCTCTTGAGCGCCTTCGAGAGGGACTGGCGGGTCGTCAGCAGGTCGGCGTACACGTCGCCGTACATCCGGACGCGCTCGAGGACGACCGGCATGGTGTAGATCGACGGGTTGAGCTGCTCGGTCACCTCCTCCCAGCGGAGCGGCGTCGAGACGGGCGCGTTCGGCCTCGGCCGGACCGAGTAGACGGACGCGATCGTCTTCCCCTCGCCGTTCTGGTTCGAGTCGATCAGTACGCCCCGCCGGCGCGCCTTCGACCACTCCGTGGTCGCGAGCTTCGGGTGGGCGCGGGCGATCGCGCCGGCCACCACCTCGGAGAACGAGCGCGAGTCCTCGAACGTCGAGCGGCGGTCGAGCGGGACGAGGACGTGGAAGCCCTTGCCGCCCGACGTCTTCGGGAACGACTTCAGCTCGAGGGCGTCGAGGAGCTCCTTGAGGATCAGCGCCACCTCGATCGTCTGCGACCACGGCACCTCGGGCGTCGGGTCGAGGTCGAAGAGCACGAAGTCGGGGCGGTCGGGCCTGTCGATCCGCGAGTACCACGTGTTCATGTCGATGCAGCCCATGTTCACCATCCAGAGGAGCGCCAGCTCGTCGTTCACGAGCGGGAAGTCGACCCATTTCTTCGTCCGGCTCTTGGCGCGTGTCGAGACGAGCGCGTGGAAGGTGGGGATCCACTCGGGCATGTGCTTCGGCGCGTCCTTCTGGAAGAACGCGTCGCCGTAGGCCCCGTCGGGGTAGCGGCGCATCGTGAAGGGTCGGTCCTGCAGGTGCGGCAGGAGCACGGGCGCGACGGCGCGGTAGTAGCGGAGGAGGTCGCCCTTCGTGATCCCCTCGTCGGGCCAGAAGGGCTTGTCGAGGTTCGAAAGCCGCAGCTCGCGCTTGCCGGAGCGGATCACGTCCTCGATCGGCTGCGGCGCGGTGACCTCGGCGGCGCTCTTGTCCTCTCGGATCCCCTGGTAGGCCGGATGGCGCAGGTGGCCGTCGTGCGTCCACTCGCCGTAGCGCACCTGGGCGACGAGCTCCGGCTCGACCCACTGGACGTCGCCCTTGCGCACCCGCGGCATCTTCGGCGGGACCGCAAACGGCGGGGTGTCGCGGTGCAGCGGCCGCAGCAGCTTCAGCAGCCTGGCGATCTCGGCGTCGTCGAAGCCGGTGCCGACGTTCCCGACGTAGCGGAGCTCGGTTCCCTCGTTGACCGCGAGGACGAGCGCGCCGAACGTGCTCGCCCGCCTGCCCGACCCGCGCGTGTAGCCGGTGACGACGAACTCGTCGGTGTTCTCGGTCTTGATCTTCAGCCAGTCGCGCGTGCGCTTCCCCACCTTGTAGGGGCTGTCGACGCGCTTGGCGATGATCCCCTCGAGGTGGTTCTGCTGCGCCACCTCGAAGAGCGCGTCGCCGTCGTCGAAGCCCTCCGAGTACTGCACGGACGGCTCGCGCGGGTCGAGCAGGTCGCGCAGCCGCGCCTTGCGCTCGCCGAGCGGCAGGTCGACGAGCGGGCGGCCGTCGAGCTCGAGCAGGTCGAAGGCGTAGTAGACGAGCGGCCCCGACCCCTGCTGCAGCTCGGAGAAGCTCGTCTTGCCGCTGGGGTCGATGCGGGTGATCTCGCCGTCGACGACGGCGTTCGGGGTCTTGACCGCCCTGGCGACGGCCTTCGCGACCTCCGGGAAGCGGCCGGTCAGGTCGTTGTCGTTCCGCGAGACGAGCCGGCAGTCGCCGCCGTGGACGTAGGCGAGCGCGCGGAAGCCGTCGAACTTCACCTCGTAGCACCAGCCCTCGCCGTGCGGCACGCGCGTGTCGAGGGCCGCGAGCATCGGCCGGTAGGTGCCCTGGGTGACCTCCGCCCCGTCGTCGTCGTGGCGCTTCACGAGCAGCCAGTTCTGCTCCTTGCCGTCCATGTGCGCCGGCACGAGCGTCCAGCGCCCCTCCAGGCGCTCGCCGTGGAGCAGGAACGTCAGCTCGCCGTTCGGCTTCTCCTCCTCGAGCTCCCAGGTGCCGTGATCCCAGATCTCGACCGAGCCGGCGCCGTACTGGCCGGCGGGGATCTCGCCGTGGAAGGTGGCGTACTCGAGCGGGTGGTCCTCGACGTGGACCGCGAGCGCCTTGCCGCCGCGCTCGAGCGGGACGCCTTTCGGCACGGCCCAGGACGCGAGGGCGCCGTTCCGCTCGAGGCGGAAGTCGTAGTGGAGCCGGCGGGCGTCGTGCCGCTGGATCACGAAGATCGGCTGCTTGCCCCGCCGGCCCTCGCCGAACGGCTCGGGGGTCTTCTTCGGGTCGCGCTTGCGCCGGTACTCGCCGAGTGACACCTAGGAAGCTTTGCGCTTCGCGGGGGCCTTGCGCCTGCGCTTCCGCTGCGTGGCCTCGACCGACTGTCGGAGCGCCTCCATCAGGTCGACCACCTCGCCCTCCGGCTCCTCGGCCGGCTCGGGCAGCGGCGCGCCCTTCGCCTTCTTGCGGAGGAGGTCGAGCAGCTCGTTCCGGTAGCGGTCGTGGTAGCGCTCCGGGTCCCACTTGGCGGCGAGGTTCTCGATCAGCGTCTTCGCCATCTCCACCTCGGCCTTCCGCACCTGCGGCTTCGGCACCTCCTCCGGCTGCCGCACCTCGTCGGCGTAGTACATCGTCTCGAGGACGAGCGCGTCGTCGACCGGGCGGATGCACGAGAGGTGCTGTTTGTTCCGGATCACCACCTTGGCGATCGCGACCCGGCCGGTGTCGCCGAGCGCGCGGACGAGCAGCCGGTACGGCTTCTCGGCCCCGTCCTGCGGCAGCAGGTAGTAGCCCTTGCGGAAGTAGAGCGGGTCGATCTCCTCGATCGAGACGAAGTCGCAGATGTCGATCGCGTGCGTCAGCTCGACGTCGAGGCGGTCGATGTCCTCCTCGGTCACCTCGACGAACCGTCCCTTGTCGACCTCGAAGCCCCGGACGATCTCGTCGGCGGGGACGGAGTCGCCGGTCTCCTTGTTCACCTTGTCGTAGCCGATGGGCTGCAGGTCGCGCCGGTCGAGGAAGTGGAAGCGGAGCTCCTGCGAGGAGGTCGCGGTGAACATGCGCACGGGCACGGAGACGAGCCCGAAGGAGATGGTTCCCGACCAGATGGGGCGTGCCACGACCCGCGTTTTCCACAGGGGCGTGGACGACAAACGGAGGTTTAGCCCCCCGCGGCGCGGAGAGAACCGCCACGAGCTTCTCCACCTGACGGGGGGTTAGGCGCTCGAGGCCCGTGTTCACGCGGGCCTCGACGCGTTCTGGAGGGACATTCGTCCCCGTTGAAAACCCTGTGGATGCTGTGGAAAGCGGCCTGTTCGTGCCGATTCAGGCAAATACGCCCATGCCGCGGAACTTGGCCCGGCGCCGGCGCCGGAGCTCCTCGCCGGGCGTGTCGTCGAGCTCGCCGAGGGCGTCGACGAGGGCCGTCTTCAGGAGCCGCGCCGCGGCGTCGTGGTCGGTCTGCGCGCCGCCCGGGGGCTCCGGGACGACGCCGTCGACGACGCCGAGGTCGAGGCAGTGGAGGGCGTCCGGCTTGAACGCGGCGGCGGCCTTCTTCGCCTCGCCGGCGTCGCGCCAGAGGATCGCCGCGCAGCCTTCCGGGGTGATCACCGAGTAGATCGCGTTCTCCTGCATCAGCACGCGGTCGGAGACCGCGATCGCGACCGCCCCGCCGGAGCCGCCCTCGCCGATGATGCAGGCGACGGTCGGCACCGTCAGGCGCGCCATCTCGGCCTGCGCCCGTGCGATCGCGCCGCCCTGGCCGTGCTGCTCGGCCGCGACCCCGGGATAGGCGCCGGGCGTATCGACGAGCGAGATCAGCGGGAAGCCGAAGCGCTCCGCGATCTCCATCACGCGCATCGCCTTGTGGTAGCCCTCGGGGTAGGCCATGCCGAACTGCCGGTCGAGGCGCTCCTTGACGTCGCGGCCCTTCTGGTGGCCGACGAGCGCGATCGTGCGGCCGTCGAGCTTGCCGAGGCCGGTGACGAGAGCGCCGTCGTCGGCGCGGCCGCGGTCGCCGTGCAGCTCGACCCAGTCGTCGACGAAGCGCTCCACGTAGTCGAGCGTGTACGGCCGCTCGGGATGGCGCGCGAGCTCGACCGACCGCCAGACGGCCTCGTCGGTGGTGTCCTCGCGCAGGCGCTCCAGCTGCTTCTCGATCCGGGCGGCCTCGCCGTCGACGCGTGCCCCCCGCAGCAGGGGCAGGCGCGACAGCGACGACAGTCGCTCCCGCAGCGACACCTCCTGCTCGCGCTCGCTCATCCGAAGAGCCTCAGGACACGCGCCAGGTACTCGCGCTGCTCGCCGCGCGGGACGATCGCGTCCAGATGGCCGAAGCGCAGGTTCTGCTCGGCCAGGCCGAAGTCGTCGGGCAGCTTCTCGCGCGTCGTCTCCTGGACGACGCGCGGGCCGGTGAACGCGATCAGCGAGCCCGGCTCGGCGATCGTCACGTCGCCGAGCGACGCGAACGAGGCGAGCACGCCCGCGGTCGTCGGGTGCGCCATGACGGTGATCATCGGGACGCGCGCGTCGTGCAGGTCCTCGACCGAGCACACGGTCTTCGGCAGCTGCATCAGCGACAGGATCCCCTCCTGCATGCGCGCGCCGCCGGAGCTCGTCACCGAGACGAGCGGCACGCCGCGCTCGACGGCCGAGTCGCACGCCCGGGAGAACTTCTCGCCGACGGCGCTTCCCATCGAGCCGCCCATGAACTTGAAGTCCATCACGGAGAGCTGCACCGGATGGCCGTCGATCGTCGCCGGCCCGATCACGATCGCCTCGCCCTGACCGGTGTTCAGCTCGGCCTCGGCGAGACGCTCCGAGTACGGCCTGAGGTCGAAGAAGTCGAGCGGGTCGTCGGAGCGGACGTCGGCGGCCTCCTCGGTGAACGACCCGGGGTCGGCGTACCAGTCGATCCGGTCGCGCGCCCGCATCGGGAAGTGGTGCCCGCAGTGGCCGCAGACCCAGAGGCTCGCCGCGAGCTCGTCGTCGCGGTAGTGCGACCCGCACTTCGGGCAGGTGTTCGGGTGCTTCTGGCCGGCCGGCGGAGGTGCGTGCCTGTGCTCGACCTGGACCTCGTACCGGGCCTCTGACATCTCGTAGAGCTTAGACCGCTTGCGCCTGCCGGCCGGTTACAGGCCGAGCGCGTGCCCGAGCCGGGCCAGGGCCGCCTCGTTCCGGGCCGACGGGACGAGCCCCGTGAACCCGGCGCCCGCCGGCCGCGGAATCGAGGCGAGGACGGCCTCGAGCTCGTCCAGGCGCGGCCCGCCGGGCTCCGGCATGAAGACGTCGAGCTCGCCGGGCTCGACCACGTCGCAGTCGAGCGCCACGTAGACGCGCTCCGGCAGCCCCCCGAGCTCCCGGCGGATGCCCGCCTGCTCGATGAACTGCTCCTCCTCGACCTCGAGGTTCCGGGCGCCGAGAAGGACGACGTCGCCCGCGGCCACGTCGCCGGCGTCGACCAGCATCCGCAGCGGCATCCCCCACGGGTTCCCGGACGGCGAGGTCTCGGGAACGTGGAGGTCCCCGTGCGCGTCGATCCAGACGACGCCGATCCGGCCGTGCCGCCGGGCGAGCTCGCGCACCGCCCCGACGTGCGCGCAGCAGCACCCGCCGAGGACGAGCGGCCGGGCGGGCAGGAGCCGCATCTCGGCCTCCACCTGCTCGGCGAGGGTCGCCTCCTCGACAACCGCCGCCTCCGGCCACGGCAGCGCCATCCCGGCCGCCCCGGTCATCGCGCCGCCGCCGGCGCCCCACGCGCGCGGGACGCGGACGAGCCCCGCCGCGAACTCGCGACCGCACGCGTGGCACTGGTACTCGTCGCCGATCGCGACCGCGGTCAGCGTGCGGCAGTCGGGGCACTTCGCCCGCAGGACGCTCAGCGGAGCTCCTTCTCGAACACGACCGCACCGAAGGAGACGTGCATGCCGGCGCGCTCGTAGAGGCGGTTCGCCCCGGTGGTCGATTCGGCGTCGACGCCGAGCCCGACCGCGCGCCGGCCGTCGCGCCAGAACTTCCCGAACGCGTCGTGCAGCAGCGCCTCGCCGAGCCCGCGCCGGCGCCAGTCCTGCACGGTGAAGAGGCGGGAGACCCAGGCGACGCCGTTGCGCTCCGGCAGGCAGATCGTCCCGGCGACGATCCGGTCGCCGGCCCGCACGACGGTCCAGAGGTGCGGCGAGAAGTCCGGCCGCTCGACGTTCGCGCGGCGCCACTTCGCGAAGGGCGTGCGGTGGTGGCCCCAGTGGTCGGCGAACGCGGCCTCGTAGGCGGCGTGGAACTCCCTCGCGTCGTGCACGTCGAAGCCGGAGACCGCGACGCCGTCGGGCCAGACGGGCGGCGCGGGCGCTCCCTCGAGGTCGATGCGCATCTGCGAGAAGCGCCGCACCTCGTCGTAGCCGCGTGCGCGGAGGAGCGAGTGCGCGCCGCCGTCGACGAGCAGCGTCGCGTTCTGGACCCGCGCGGCGCCGCGCGCCCGGAGCTCGGCCTCCAGCTCGTCGACGAGATACCGGCCCACGCCCCGGCCCGTGTGCCGCGGGTGGACGTAGCCGTCGCTCCGGCCCGCGTCGCCGCGCAACTCCACCGTCCCGTAGCCGACGAGCTCGGCGCCGGCGTGGACGACCCACGGCTCGGCGTCCTCCCACTCCTCCTCGAGCTCGGCCTGCGTGTACTCGCTCGCGCCGAGGAACGCCACGTCGAGTGCGCGAACGAGCTCCGTGACCGCCGTCGCGTCGCTCGCCTCGGCCGGCCTACGCCGGAACGAGCTCATCGAGCGTCTCGGGCAGCTGCAGCAGGTCGGGCAGCTCGCGCGTCGGCGCCACGGTCGCCGTCTCCCCGAGCCGGTTGACCCACACGGAGCGAAGGCCCAGCTCGTTCGCCGGCACGACGTCGTGGAAGAGGGACGCCGCCACGTGCACATGGCCTTCCCGCGGCGCGCGCGTGCGGGCGAAGAACTCCTCCCAGTGCCGGTGCGCGGGCTTGTACGAGCCGATCTCCTGGGCGACCACCACCTCGTCGAAGGTGACGCCGATCTGCACCTGCGAGGCGGCGATGTAGTCGGTGTCGGTGTTCGAGAGGATCGCGAGCTTCCACCCGCGGCCGCGCGCCTCCTCGAGCGCCGCTCGCACCTCGGGGAACGCGCGCCACCCGGGCAGCGACTCGGCGAGGCCGTGCACGTCGGTGCCGGAGGCGCCGAGCGCCCGCATCGCCTCGGTGAGCACCTCGCGGTAGCTGCGGGTGCCGTCCGCCTGGAGCCCGGGTTCGACCTCGTGGTACCGCGCGAGGAGCGCGTCGGCCTCGCCCTCGCCGAACACGCGCGCGAGCTCGGTGCGCACGCCGCCGTTCCAGTCGATCAGCGTGCCGTAGCAGTCGAAGGTCGCCCAGCGCTCCACGCCGCGAGTCTACGCAGCGGACTCGACCGGCGGCCGGTAGGCGAGGATCTCCCAGCCGTGGTCGTCGAGCCACCGCTTCGAGTCGCGGTAGCCCGGTCTGCGCTCGCCGACGAGCTTCCAGAACGCCGGCCCGTGGTGCAGCTCCCGCAGGTGGCACACCTCGTGGACGACGACGTAGTCGAGGACGTCGTGCGGCGCGAGGACGAGGCGCCAGTTGAAGCTGAGACCGCCCTTGCTCGAGCAGGAGCCCCAGCGGCTCCGCTGGTCGCGCAGCGTGATCCGGCTGTAGGCGACGCCGAGCGCGCGGGCCTCGGACTGCGCGATCAGCGAGATCCGCTCGCGCGCCTCGCGGCGGCCCTGCTCCTCGGTCAGGGTGAGCCGGTCGAGCCCGAGCTGCGGCTCCGAGGCACGAGCGAGCTGGCGCTCGAGCCACGCGCGGTGGAAGTCGATCGCCTCCTCGATCTGCGCGGCCGTCGCGCGCGGCCGCACGACGAGCTCGGGCGGGAGCCCGTAGCGCACGACCATGCGATGGCCGCGCACGCGCTTCGAGCGGCGAATCTGCAGCTCGATGGGCTTTCCGTCGATGTCCAAGAGGGCAACGTCCACGCGCGAAGCATTCGCGTCGCACCGGACGTTCTCCTACGTCGTCAGTCCCGGAAGGCCCTGATGACGATCGAGGCGTTGTGGCCGCCGAAGCCGAACGAGTTCGACACCGCGACGTCGAGGTCGGGCAGCTCGCGGGCGGTGTTCGGCACGTAGTCGAGGTCGCACTCGGGGTCGCGCTCGTCGAAGTTGATCGTCGGCGGCGCCACCTTGTCGCGGACGGCGAGCGTCGTGAACACGGCCTCGACCGCTCCGGCGGCGCCGAAGCAGTGGCCCGTCGCGCCCTTCGTCGACGAGACGGCCAGGCCGTTCTTCGCATGCTCGCCGAAGGCATTCTTGATCACGCGCGTCTCGGCCGCGTCGCCGAGCGGCGTGGACGTCGCATGCGCGTTCACGTAGCCGACCTCGCTCGGGTCGATGCCCGCGTCGCGCATCGCCATCGCCATCGCGCGCGCCGGGCTCTCGCCTGTGGGGTCGGGCTCGGTCATGTGCGCCGCGTCGGAGGACATGCCGTAGCCGACGAGCTCGCCGTAGATCTTCGCGCCGCGCGCCTGTGCGCGCTCGAGCTCCTCGAGCACGAGCACCGCGGCCGCCTCGCCCATCACCAGGCCGTCGCGCTCCTTCTCGAACGGCCGCGACGCCTTCGTCGGATCGTCGTTCCGCCGCGAGAGCGCGCGCATCGCGTCGAAGCCGGCGATGCCGACCTCGGTGATCGGCGCCTCGGTGCCGCCGGCGAACATCACGTCCGCGCGGCCCATCCGGATCGCGTCCATCGCGTCGCCGATCGCCATGTTCGACGCGGCGCAGGCGGTGCACTCGCTCTGGAGCGGGCCCTTGGTGCCGAGCTCGATCGAGACCCAGCCGGCGCCCATGTTCGGGATGATCGACGGGATCGAGAAGGGGCTCACGCGGTCGGGGCCCTTGGTGAGGAGCACGTGGTAGCACTCCTGGTAGCTGTGGAGGCCGCCGATGCCGGTCGCGATCGACGCGCCGTGGCGGTCGGGCGCCTCCGAGACGTCGACGCCGGAGTCCTGCTCCGCCTGGCGCGCCGCCGCGATGATCATCTGCGCGAAGCGGTCCATGCGGCGCGCGGCCTTGCGGTCGATCCAGTCGGTCGGGTCGAAGTCCTTCAGCTCGCAGGCGAAGTGCACGTTGTAGTCGGAGTGGTCGAACGACTGGATCTCGGCGGCCCCGGAGTCGCCCGCGAGCAGGCGCTGCCACGACGTCTCCACGTCGTTCGCCAGCGGGCTCACCATCCCGAGCCCCGTGATCACCACACGTCTGTCTGCCATTACATTCCCAGTCCGCCGTCGACCAGGAGCACCTCGCCCGTGATGAACGAGGCCTGGTCGGAGGCGAGGAAGCGTACCGCGCCTGCGATCTCATCGGGCTCCGCGACGCGGCCGAGCGGCGTGTTCTCGACCATCGCCCGGGTCGCCTCCTCCGGGAGCACCTCGGTGAGCGCGGTCTTGACGTAGCCGGGCGCGACGACGTTGGCGCGGATGTTCCGCGAGCCCAGCTCGCGGGCGAGCGACTTGGTGAAGCCGATGATCCCCGCCTTCGAGGCGGCGTAGTTCGTCTGGCCCCAGTTGCCGTGGACGCCGACGACCGAGCTGACGTTGACGATCGAGCCGCCCTTGCGCTTCATCATCGGCCGCGCGACCGCACGGCAGGTGTAGAAGACCGAGCTGAGGTTCGTCTCGATCACGGTGCGCCAGTCGTCGTCCGGCATGCGGGCGAGCAGGCCGTCGCGCGTGAGCCCCGCGTTGTTCACGAGCACGTCGAGGTCGCCTGCTTCCTCGACGAGGCGCTTCGCGTCGTCGGGCGACGAGACGTCGGCCTGGACCGCGCGGCCGCCGATCGCCGCCGCGAGCTCCTCGGCCTCGTCCTTCCCCGAGCGGTAGCCGACGACCACCGAGGCGCCGGCGCGCGCGAGCTCCTCCGCGATCGCGCGGCCGATCCCGCGCGAGGCGCCGGTGACGAGTGCGGTCTTGCCGGTGAGCGAGCAGAACTGCGCGTCAGGCAAGGGCGTCCGTGACCTCGTCGAGCGACTTCAGGTCGCTCACGGAGAAGGTGCGCACCGATCTGTCGATCCTCTTCAGTAAACCGCCGAGCACGTTGCCGGGTCCGACCTCGACGAACGTGGTCACGCCGTCGGCGATCAGCTCGCGGGCCGCCTGCGTGAACTTGACCGGCGCCGTCAGCTGCTCGACGAGCAGCTCGCGGTAGTGCTGAGCGTCCTCGACCTTCGCCGACACGGTCGACATGAACGCGGCCTTGCTCTCCCCGATGTGCACCTTCTCGACCGCCGGCTTGAGGCGCTCGGCGGCGCGGGCCACGAGCGGCGAGTGGAACGCGCCGGAGACGCGCAGCTTGATCGCGCGGCGGGCTCCCTCGCGCGTCGCCTCGTCGATCGCCTCGTCCACCGAGAACGTCTCGCCGGAGATGACGAGCTGGCCCGGGCAGTTGTAGTTCGCAGGCCAGACGTTCGAGATCTTGCGGCACAGAGCCTCGACCGCCTCGTCGGCGAGCCCGAGGATCGCCGCCATCGAGCCCGGGTGCTGGCGCGCCGCGTCCGCCATCGCGATGCCGCGCTCGCGCACCAGCGCGATCGCGTCCCGCACCGTCAGCGAGTCGGCGGAGCCGAGCGCCGAGAACTCACCCACCGAGTGCCCGATCACCACGTGCGGCCGGATCCCACGCGCACGCAGCGCCGCGTCGATCGACAGGCACGTCGTGACGAGCGCGGGCTGCTGCACCTCGGTGTCGACCAGGTCCTCGACCGGGCGGTCGAAGCAGAGCTCCTTCAGGTCCATCCGGGCGGCGTCGCTCGCCTCCTCGAAGACGTGCATCGCCTCCGGGATCGCCTCCGCGACTTCGCGGCCCATCCCCGCCTCCATCGATCCCTGCCCCGGGAACATGAACGCGACCTTGCTCATGCTGCTGCTCCAGTCGTTAGGTGAGTCCAGTTGATGAGTGCCGATCCCCAGGTCAGGCCGGCGCCCATGCCCGTGAGGAGCACCAGCTTGCCAGGCTCGAGGCGCCCGTCGTCCGCCGCGTCGGCGAGCGCCAGGGGAATCGAGCCGGAGGAGGTGTTCCCGTACTTGTGCACGTTGACGACCGTCTTCTCCTCGGAGACGCCGAGCTTCTTCGCAGCGTGATCGATGATCCGGACGTTCGCCTGGTGGGGGACGTAGACGTCCACGTCGTCGATCGTCTTCCCGCATTCGTCCAGGATCGCCTCCGCCGAGCTGACCATGACACGTGTCGCGAACTTGAAGACCTCTCGCCCGTTCATCTTGACGAATTTCCGGGGGTCCTCGAACTTCCTGGAGCCGCTGCCGGGGAGCCAGAGGTTGGCCCCGCCGCCGCCGTCGGCGCCGAGCTCGAAGCCGAGGAAGCCGCCCTCGTCGACGCGCTCCATCACGACCGCGCCCGCCCCGTCGCCGAAGAGCACGAGCGTCGAGCGGTCGGTCCAGTCGAGGATGCTCGAGAGGACGTCGGCGCCGACGACGAGCGCGCGCTTGACGAGGCCCGCGGCGAGCATGGCGTGCGCCTGGACGATCGCGTAGACGAAGCCGGTGCAGCCGGCGGAGAGGTCGTAGGCCGCCGCGTCGGGCATTCCGAGCGCGTCCGCGATCAGCGCGCCCGCCGACGGGAACGCCATGTCGGGCGTCACGGTGGCGACGATCAGCAGGTCGATCGACTTCGGGTCGGCGCCCGCCATCTCGAGGGCGCGCCGCGCGGCCGGCAGGCAGATGTCGGTGAGCGCCTCGTCCTCGGCGGCGATGCGCCGCTCGCGGATCCCGGTGCGCTCGCGGATCCACTCGTCGTTCGTCTCGACGTAGTTCGCGAGCTCGTCGTTCGTCACGATGCGCTCCGGGACGTGGCACCCGAGCCCCGTGATCGAGATCGGGACGGCGTCGGCTCTGCCGATCATTCGTCCCCCACCGCAAACGTGAGCGTGCCGCGGACGGCGAGCCGGCCGTCGACCGTCGCCTTCACCTTCCCGCGCCCGACCGGGCCGCGCACCGTCTCGACCTGGCACTCGAGCGTCAGCACCTCGCCGGGACGGACGATCCGCTTGAAGCGGACGTCGTCGATGCCGGCGAAGAGCGCGAGCTTGCCGCGGTTCTCCTCCTGGGAGAGCACCGCGACGGCGCCGCACTGGGCGAGCGCCTCCACCATCTTCACGCCCGGCATGATCGGGTTGCCGGGGAAGTGGCCCGCGCAGTCCTCCTCGGTGACGGTCTTCCGGGCCACCACGCGCTTCCCCTCCTCGAGCTCGATCACCTCGTCGATCAGCAGCATCGGGTCGCGGTGCGGCAGCACCGCCTGGATGGCAGCCTTGTCGAGGATCACGTCGTCCGTCATGCCGAGAGCTTCTCGCGCAGGCCGTTCCGGCCCCGGTGGGCGTAGCACTTCGCCGTCCCGACCGGCATTCCCGTCGCCTCGGAGATCTCCTCGAACGAGACGTCGAACGCGTCCTTGAGCGCGACGACCGTCGCCTGCGCCTGCGGGAGCTCCGCGAGGCACCGTCCGAGCTCGCGGCGCGTCTCCGCCGCGGCGGCCGCGCGGACGGGGTCGCCGTCCGCTGCGACGCGGAGGTCCTCGACGAGCGGCTCGGTGCGGCGGACGAAGCGCGCCTGGGCCACGTCCTTGCACGTGTTCACGACCAGCCGGTGCAGCCAGGTGGAGAACTGCGACTGGCCGCGGAACTGGCCGATCCGCTGCACGAGCTTCACGAGCGACTCCTGGGCGGCGTCGCGCGCGTCCTCGGGGTCGCGCAGGATGTGCAGCGCGATCCGCTCGACGCGCGGGGCGTGGCGCTCGCAGAGCGCCTCGAGGGCGCGTTGGTCTCCGTCTCTGGCACGTCGCACGAGGATCGGGTCGGACAGCTTCTCGTAGACCAGCGGCCCTTCGGACCGCGGCTCCTGCATTCGACGGCCGCGCCGCTCGCGAGGTTGCACGGCCGTACTCTAGAGGCGTGCTGCTCCGGCCCGACGTGGTGATCCCCGCGCTGCGGGGGGCGTACGGGCGGGAGTACCACTGGGCGGAGGAGGCGCCGACGACCCAGCGGATGCTCCCGGACGGCGCGGAGCACGGAGCCGTCGCCCTCGCGGAGCACCAGACCGAGGGCCGCGGCCGGCTCGGGCGCACGTGGGAGGACTCGGCGCTCATGTTCTCGGTCGCCCTCTACCCGCCAAAGCCCGTCGCCCGCTGGCCCGAGCTGACACTCGTCGCCGCCCGCGCGGTCGCGGATGCGATCGGCCCGCGCGCGTCGATCAAGCACCCGAACGACGTCCTCGTCGACGGCCGGAAGGCGGCCGGCATCCTCGCCGAGGCCGCCTCGCGGGTCGTGCTCGGAGTCGGGATCAACGTGGGCGGAACGCGCTTTCCAGGCTCCGGCTTCGTCGAGGCGAATCGCCTGGAGCTGCTCGTGGACGTGCTCGCGCGGCTCGAGCAGGGCTACGACGCGTGGCTCACGGAAGCGTCAGCGGCACCGTGAACCGCACTGCGCCGAGCGCGTCGGTGACGGTGAGGACGACCGTGTAGTCGCCGGCCGCGAGCGGCTTCCCGCCGCTCGTGCGGTCCCAGGAGACCGTGGCGTCGCCGGCCTGCAGGACGCCCGAGAAGACCTGCGCCACGGTCGCCGCCCCCTGCTCGACCGCGAGCGTGACGGGCGCCGGCGCAGCGAGCGTGAAGGAGACCTGCGTCGTGCCGGCGTCGCCCGCCTGCGCCGTGAGGCCGGTGGCGGTCCGGTCGACGACGATGTCGACCCACTTCGTCGCGCTCGCTCCGCCCGCCGTGGCGGTCACGACCAGCCGGTAGCGCCCCTCGGCCAGCGCGCTCGAGTCCCAGTTCACGGCGCTCGGGCCGGCCGGGCGCTGCCCCGCGAATGCCTGCAGCACCGTCGCGCCGCCCGCGTCCAGAACGTGCACCTCGACCTGCGCGGCGACGTTCAGCGTGAACGCGACGGTGGTCTGCGTCGCGCTGAGCGCGCTCAGCGCAGGCAGCGGGGCCGGCGCCGGCGGCGCCTTGCCGAGCGTCCCGGACGCGACCCGCAGCCCCGGCGCGGCGATCGTCCAGCGGTAGCTCGCGCCGGTGGGCACGGCCGCGTGCCAGGTCCAGTCGACGGTCGAGCCGGTTCCCTTGCCCGACGCGACTGCGCGGCCCGCCGTGTCGGCGACCGTGACCGTCCACGGCAGCGACGACGAGAGGCGCGCCTGGAAGCGGACGTCGCCGCCGAGCGCGCCCGCGACCGTCGGCGAGTACAGCTTCGGCAGACCGATCGCCGCCGCCTCCTTCGCGACCCGGCCGAGCAGGTCGTAGGCCGCCTTTCCCGGGCACTCGCTCGGGCCCGTGTCGCGGTGGCCCGAGACGGCCCGCAGCGTCACGACCTTGCCCGCCTTGAACTTCGCGTTCCCGCCCGAGGCGTACGCGACGGTCGAAAGCGGATCGACGTGCGCGAGGTCGAGCCGCCACGCGAGCAGCCGCACGAGCGCGTTCTCCATCGCCTGCGTCGGCTTCGCCTTCGCGAAGTTGCCGATCAGGGCGATGCCGACGGTGCCGCGGTTGAAGCCCTCCGCGTGCGCCCCGATCACGTTGCGCGTGATGCCGCCCGCTCTGCCCTCGTAGACGTTGCCGAAGCGGTCGACGAGGAAGTTGTAGCCGATGTCGTTCCAGCCGTTCCCCTGCACGTGGTACAGCTCGATGCCGCGCACGATCGCGGCCGCCTCCGCCGGCGTGTAGTCGTTGGCGTTCACCGTGTGGTGGACGATCGCGAGCCTGAGCGCCGGCGCGTACGCCGGCTTCCCGCGCAGGATCTCGTCGTTCGCCTTCCAGCCCGAGCGCGAGACGATGGCGGGCGAGCCGGCCTCGGCGAGCGCCCGCACCGGCTGCCCCTCGACGGGGCTCCAGATCTCGTAGGCGCGCGCCTTGCCCGGGCTGCGGACCCGGAAGGCGTCGGCGGCACCGGTCCAGGTCGGGTCGTCGTCAGCGGTGAGCCACCCGCTCCAGCCGCCCTGCAGCCGGTGTACCCGGAAGCGGATGGGCCCCGGTCCCTTGAAGGCGAGCAGGTCGAACCGCGAGACGGCGGCGAGCGAGCGCTCGCCGGGCCCGACGTCGACCACGCGCAGGGTCGCGCCTCCCGCGTGCGCGAGGGCGGGCGCGGCCAGCGCCGCCGTCAGGGCGGCGAGGATGAGGCACAATCTCTTCACCGGTGAAACGCCTGCTGATCGCGGTGTTCCTGCTGGCCGTCGTGGCTCCTGCCACAGCTCGCGCGGCGCAGCCGAAGGTGCTCGCGATCCATTTCCGCGAGGAGGTGAACCCGGTGACGCAGGACTGGCTGAACGGCCGGCTCGGCCGCGCCGAGTCCCGCGGCTACGACGCCGCGGTGATCGTCCTCGACACGCCGGGCGGCCTCGAGGAGTCGATGCGGAAGATCGTGCAGCGCGAGCTGTCGCTGAAGATCCCGGTGATCGTCTACGTGTCGCCGCAGGGCGCGCGCGCGGCGTCGGCCGGCGTCTGGATCTCCCAGGCGGCCGATCTGCTCGCGATGGCGCCGAACACGAACATCGGCTCGTCGACGCCGATCCAGGGCAACGGCTCGAACATCGGCAGCGACCTGCGCCGCAAGGAGATCAACGACGCGGCGGCGTCGCTGCGCGGCCTCGCCAAGTTCCACCATCGCAACGCGGAGTGGGCCGACAAGGCCGTGCGCGTCGCGTCGAACCTGACGAACGACGAGGCGCTGCGGATGAACGTGATCGACGTGGTCGCGCCGACCCTGCCCGCGCTCCTCGACAAGATCGACGGCCGACGCACGGTCGGGCGCCACTTCGTGCTGCACACCGCCGACGCCCGGATCGACAACGTCAGCCCGGGCTTCCTCACGAGGTTCCTCTCGACGCTGATCGACCCGAACATCGTCTCGCTCCTCTTCCTCGCCGGGCTCGCCGGCCTCGGCTTCGAGCTCTTCCATCCGGGCGTCGTCATCCCGGGCGCGTTCGGCGCCATCTGCATGCTCTTCGCACTCTTCGGCCTCTCGGTGCTGCCGCTCTCGTGGGGCGGGCTCATGCTCGTCCTGCTGGGCGCAGCGCTGCTCGTGATCGACGCGCACGTGACGTCGCACGGCGCGCTGACGCTCTCGGGGCTCGTCGCGATGGCGTTCGGCCTCGCGACGCTGTTCCACGACTCCGGCACGCCGTACCAGGCGAACGTGCCCGTGATCGTCACGGTCACCGCCGTGATCGGCGGCTTCTGGGCGCTCGCGGTGTCGAAGTCGATCGCCGCCCGCCGCGCGCCCGTCACCGTGGGGCCGGAGCAGATCGTCGGCATGGAAGGCGTCGTGCGCCGCGGCGGCGGTGTGTTCGTCCGGGGCGAGCTCTGGCGTGCCCGTGCGGACGAGCCGCTCGAGGAGGGCGACCGCGTCGCGGTGGACGCGCTGGACGGCTTGACCCTCGAGGTGCATAGGATCACGTCATGACGGCCGCCGTGGTCATCCTCGTGATCGTCCTGTTCTTCGCGGTGCTCTACGCGATCGCCGCGATCAAGGTGCTGCGCGAGTACGAGCGCGGCATCGTGTTCCGGCTCGGTCGCCTCTTCCCGCAGCCGAAGGGGCCGGGCCTGATCTTCCTGATCCCGATCGTCGACCGGATGGTGCGCGTCGACCTGCGCACGATCACGCTGAACATCCCGCCGCAGGAGGTCATCACCAAGGACAACGTCCCGGTGCGGGTGAACGCCGTCGCCTACTTCCGCATCGTGCAGCCGCAGGAGGCGATCGTCCAGGTCGAGAACTTCATGGTCGCCACCTCGCAGATCGCGCAGACGACGCTGCGGTCGGTGCTCGGCCAGCACCAGCTCGACGAGCTCCTGTCGGAGCGCGAGAAGATCAACTCGATCCTGCAGGAGATCATCGACGAGGCGACCGCGCCGTGGGGCATCAAGGTCTCGATCGTCGAGGTGAAGGACGTCGAGATCCCGCAGGGCATGCAGCGCGCGATGGCGCGGCAGGCGGAGGCCGAGCGCGAGCGGCGCGCGAAGGTGATCAACGCCGAGGGCGAGTTCCAGGCGTCGGAGCGGCTGAAGGACGCCGCGAACGTGATCGAGGAGCATCCGATCGCGCTGCAGCTCCGCTACCTGCAGACGCTGCTCGAGCTCGGCTCGTCGCAGTCGACGACGATCGCCTTCCCCGTGCCGATCGAGATGCTGAAGGCCTTCTCGACCCTCGGCGACAGGGCGGAGTAGCCGCTACCCCTGCTTCTTCTGGTCGCGGAACCGGCGCGCCGCGTCGATCGCCGCACCCAGGTTCAGGCCCTTGTCCTTGGCCTGCTTGATCAGCATCACGGTCTCGACCGCCTCCATGTCGTAGATCCGCTGCTTCTTCCCCTTCGTCGGGATCTGGGCCTTGTTCGTCCAGTAGTCCAGCTGCATCTTCGAGATGCCCGCGATCGCGCAGACCTGGCCGAGGTAGAGCTCGATCTTGTCGAGGTGCTCCGCCATGTCGATCGGCTCCAGGAGGTCGACGTTCTTCGCGTACGCCATTCGCGAGCTTCCTTTGTGTTCGCAGTGTCCCGACCCCTCGCTTGACACTTCTACCACTATCTCTTCAAAAGCGGAAGTGGAAGAGCGGCAAATCGGGTGGAAAGTACCGTCGCTACTCGGCCGGGACGTCGACCGTGGCGTCGTCGTCGTCGCCGGACTCGACGACGGGCGCGAGCGACGAGACCTGCTCACCCTCGCGGAGGCGCATCACGATCACGCCCTGCGTGGCGCGACCGAGCCGCTTGACCTCCTCGACGGACATGCGAATGACCGTGCCGCCCGTCGAGATCAGCATCACCTGGTAGCCGTCGCGCACGACGCGGGCGCCGGCGAGGTGCCCGCGCGCCTCGGTCAGCTGCACGGTCTTCACGCCCATGCCGCCACGACCCTTCTTCGGGTACTCGGACACGCGCGTGCGCTTGCCGTAGCCGTTCTCGGTGATCACGAGCAGGTCGGAGTCGTCGGCGGCGATCGCCACCGAGATGACCTCGTCCTCGCCGCGCAGCTTCATGCCCTGCACGCCGGACGCGTCGCGGCCCATCGCGCGCACGTCCTTCTCGGAGAAGCGGATCGCCTGGCCGAGCTTCGAGACGAGCAGCACGTCGTCCTCGCCCGTCGAGTGGCGGACCCCGACGAGCTCGTCGCCCTCGCGCATCTTGATCGCGATGATCCCGTCCGCCTTCAGCGACGTGTTGTACGCGCCGAGCTCGGTCTTCTTGACGACGCCGTTCTTCGTGGCGAAGAGCAGGTACTTCGCCTCTTCGAAGTTGCGCGTCTGGATGACGGCGCGGACCGTCTCGCCCTGCCGGAAGGGCAGCAGGTTGACGATCGCGCGGCCCTTCGACTGGCGCGACCCGAGCGGCAGCTCGTGCACCTTCAGGCGGTAGACCTTGCCGACGCTCGTGAAGAAGAGGATGTAGTCGTGCGTCGAGGCCACGAAGAGGTGCTCGATGTAGTCCTCGTCCTTCAGGTCCATCCCCATCACGCCGATGCCGCCGCGCCGCTGCTCGCGGTACGCGGTCACCGGCAGGCGCTTGATGTAGCCGGAACGGGTGATCGCGATCACCATGTCCTCTTCCGCGATCAGGTCCTCGAGCTCGAGCTCCTCCTCGGCGGCGACGATCTCGGTGCGGCGGTCGTCGTTCCGGCCGTAGGTGGTCTTGATCTCGAGCAGCTCATCCTTGATCAGCGCGTCGATCTTCTCCTCGCTGCCGAGGAGGTCGCGCAGCTCGGCGATGCGCTCCTGGATGTCCTTGTACTCGTCCTCGACCGACTTGCGCTCGAGCGCGGTCAGCGCGCGGAGCCGCAGCTCGAGGATCGCGACCGCCTGGCGCTCGGAGAGGTCGAACTGCGTCATCAGGCCCTCCTTCGCCGACTCGGTGTCGGCGGACGAGCGGATGAGCGCGATGACGGCGTCCAGGTTGTCGAGCGCGATCAGGTAGCCCTGCAGAATGTGCGCGCGCCGCTCCTTCTGGCGCAGCTCGTGCTTCGACCGGCGCGTGACGATCTCGCGCTGGAAGTCGAGGTAGTGCGTGAGCAGCTCGAGCAGCGACAGCGTGCGCGGCACCCCGTTCACGAGCGCGACCGTGTTGACGCCGAACGTCGACTGCAGCGGTGTGTGCTTGAAGAGCTTGTTGAGCGCCACCTGCGGCACCGCGTCGCGCTTCAGCTCGACCTGGATGCGCATGCCCGTGCGGTCGGAGTGATCCTGGAGGTCCGAGATCTCCGTGAGCACCTTCTCGTTGACGAGCTCGGCGATCTTCGAGATGACGCCCGAGTCGCCGCCCTTCTTCACGCCGTACGGGAGCTCGGTGATGATGATCGCGCTCTTGCCGCCGCGCAGCTCCTCGATGTGGGCGCGCGCGCGCATGACGACCCGGCCGCGGCCGGTGCGGTACGCGTCGCGGATACCCGAGCGGCCGACGATGATCGCGCCCGTCGGGAAGTCGGGGCCCTTCACGTGCTTCATCAGGTCCTCGACGTTCGCGTCGGGGTTGTCGATCAGCGTCACGACCGCGTCGATCACCTCGCCGAGGTTGTGCGGCGGGATGTTCGTGGCCATGCCGACCGCGATGCCGGCGCTGCCGTTGACGAGCAGGTTCGGGAACCGCGCCGGCAGGACCTTCGCGATCTGCTTCGACTCGTCGTAGTTCGGCTCGAAGTCGACCGTGTCGTAGTCGAGCTCGCTGAGCATCTCCTCGGCGATGCGGGCGAGGCGCGCCTCGGTGTAGCGCATCGCCGCCGGCGGGTCGTCGTCGATCGAGCCGAAGTTCCCCTGGCCGTCGACGAGCGGATAGCGGAGCGAGAACGGCTGCGCCATGCGGACGAGGGTGTCGTAGATCGCGGAGTCGCCGTGCGGATGGAAGTTGCCCATCACGTAGCCGACGATGTTGGCGCTCTTCACGTACGGGCGGCCCGGCCGGTTGCCGTTCGTCCACATCGAGTAGAGGACGCGGCGGTGCACCGGCTTCAACCCGTCGCGCACGTCCGGCAGGGCGCGCGAGACGATGACCGACATCGCGTAGTCGAGGAAGCTCGAGCGCATCTCCTGCTCGAGCTCGCGCGACTCGATGCGGCCCGGCCCGAGCGCGCCTGTTTCGAGCTCACTCATCTAGACCACACCGAGCCGTAGGCTTGACGGAGGCGAGCAGAACGTCAGACATCGAGGAACTTCACGTTCGTGGCGTTCTCCTCGATGAAGACGCGCCGCGGCTCGACCGCGTCGCCCATCAGCATCGAGAAGACCTGGTCGGCCGCGGCCGCGTCCTCGACGTCGACGCGGACGAGCAGGCGCTTCGCCGGGTCCATCGTCGTCTCCCAGAGCTGCTCGGCGTTCATCTCGCCGAGGCCCTTGAAGCGCGAGACCTGGATGCCCTGCTTCGCGGCGTCGAGCACCCGCGAGCGGAACATCTCGAAGCTCTCCGCCACCTCGGGCTCCTTGCCGACCTTCACGGTGAACGGCGGCTCGCCCAGCTGCGAGACGAGCTTCGCGTAGGCGCTGCGCAGACCGGCGTAGATCGGCGACGCGAGCAGCTCGACCGGCACGGTGATGTTGCGCGCCGCGGACGTCTCGGTCTCGACCACGCGCACCTTGAACTGGTCTTCGCCGGCGTCGTCGAGCAGCGAGAGCGCGTAGCCGTTCTCACCGATCGCCTTGATCGCCCTGTCGAGGTCCTTCGGGCCGTCGATGTCGTGCTCGACGAGCCGGTGGAGGATCATCAGCTCGGTGGCCGCGGCGCCGAAGTCGGAGCGCAGGCGCGCGTGGTAGCCCTCGTACTGATGCAGGTCCTTGACGAAGCGCGTCCACTTCGCCTCGGTGAGCTTCACCTCGACGCCGCTGCGGTCGGTCACCTCGACGTTCGGGATGCGCTCGCGGCCGAGGAGCTCCTCGAGCTGCGCGTCCTTCTCGAAGTAGAACTCCTGGTTGCCGAGCTTGACCTTGTAGAGCGGCGGGACGGCGATGTACACGTGCCCGGCGTTGACGAGGTCCTGCATCTGCCGGTAGAGGAACGTGAGGATCAGCGTGCGGATGTGCGAGCCGTCGACGTCGGCGTCCGTCATCACGATCACGCGGTGGTAGCGGAGCTTCTCGAGGTCGAACTCGTCGCCGATCCCGGTGCCGATCGCGGTGATCATCGCCTGGATCTCGTTGTTGGAGAGAACCTTGTTGATGCGGTTCTTCTCGCTGTTGATGATCTTTCCGCGCAGGGGCAGGATCGCCTGGTAGGTGCGGTCGCGGCCCATCTTGGCCGAGCCGCCGGCGCTGTCGCCCTCGACGATGAAGAGCTCCGCGGACTCGGGGTCCTTGATCGAGCAGTCGGCGAGCTTGCCCGGCAGCGACATCGACTCGAGCGCTGACTTCCGGCGCGTCAGCTCGCGCGCCTTGCGGGCGGCCTGGCGCGCGCGTGACGCGGCGATCGCCTTGTTGATGACCTGCCGCGCCTCGGTGGGGTTCTCCTCGAAGAACTCGGCGAGCTTCTGGTTGACGGCCGTCGAGACGAGGCCCGAGACCCAGGGGTTGCCGAGCTTCGTCTTCGTCTGGCCCTCGAACTGCGGGTCCTGGAGCTTCACCGAGATGACGGCGGCGAGCCCCTCGCGCACGTCCTCGCCCTCGAGGTTGTCGTCCTTCTCCTTCAGGAGGGCCTTGTCGCGCGCGTACTTGTTGATCGTCGAGGTCAGCGCGGAGCGGAAGCCCGACATGTGCGAGCCGCCCTCGTGCGTGTTGATGTTGTTGGCGAACGAGAAGACGGACTCCTGGTAGGAGTTGTTCCACTGCATCGCGACCTCGACCTCGCCCTGGTCGCTCGCGCTCTCGAAGTAGATGACGTGGCGGTGCACCGTGTCCTTCGACTCGTTGATGAACGAGACGTAGTCGCGGATGCCGCCCTCGTAGTGGAACTCGACCGGCTTGCCGCCCTCGGCGCGCTCGTCGACGAACGTGATGCGCAGGCCGCGGGTGAGGAACGCGACCTCGCGGAACCGCGAGAGGAGCGTCGACGCGTCGTAGTGCGTCTCCTCGAAGATCTCGGCGTCGGCGAGGAACGTCGTCGTGGTCCCCGTCTCCTTCGAGTCGCCGACCACCTGGATCGGGCCGCGCGGGACGCCGCGCTCGAACTCCTGGCGGTGCACCTTGCCGTCGCGCTCGACCTCGACGACGAGCCATTCGGAGAGCGCGTTCACGACCGATGCGCCGACACCGTGGAGGCCGCCGGAGACCTTGTAGCCGCCGCCGCCGAACTTCCCGCCGGCGTGCAGCTTGGTCATGATCACCTCGAGCGCCGACTGGCCGTCCTCCATCGCGTCGACCGGGATGCCGGCGCCGCGGTCGCGGACGGTGACCGAGTTGTCGGGGTGGATCGTCACCTCGATCGAGTCGTTGCGGCCTGCGAGGGCCTCGTCGACGGAGTTCGCGACGATCTCCTCCACGAGGTGGTGGAGGCCGCGCGGGCCGGTCGAGCCGATGTACATGCCGGGCCGGAGCCGGACGGGCTCCAGACCCTCGAGCACGGTGATGTCCTTGGCCGAGTAGTCGGCCTTCGCCTGAGTCTTCGCCATAATCAAGAAATGCCTGCAAAACGAGGGTTTTGCGAGGCACGAAAAGTATATCAGATCGGGCGGTCGAAGCGCTCCCGTGCGAGGCTCAATCTCACCGCTTTTTGCACAGTTTCGCGCAGCTTTTCGTCCTCGATCGCAGACGCGATCGCCGCGGCGCGGGTGTCCTCCTCAACGGTCGGGGCCGGCGGCGGGTCGGCGGGCTCCGGATCGGGCTCCGGAAGCGGCCCGGGCGCGAACCGGAGCTTCGGCACGCCCAGCCGCTCGGCGATCTCGGCGGAGCGCTGTCCGAGCTCGAACGCCCAGACGGAATCGGCCGTGTTCACGTGCACCGTCCCGTCCCGGGCGATCCGCGCCGGCCAGGCGTTCCGTGCGATCGCGGCGCCGACGGCGGACGGCCACGCCTCGAGCAGCTCCGGCATCCCGGCCTGCGGGCCGAACTGGCCGAGCTCGCGCCGGATCTCAGGACCGAGCGACCCGAGTTCCCTGAACCCCATGCTCCACCTCCACGACCTGGGCGGGCTCGACGGGGAGCGCCGAGACGTGTGTCGCCGTGATCATCGTCTGCCCCATCGTCGCAACTCGCTCCGCGAGGATGCGCCGGCGGCCCGGGTCGAGCTCCGAGAGGACGTCGTCGAGGAGCAGGAGCGGCGGCGTCTCGAGCAGCTCCGCCTCGGCGAGGAGCAGCGAGAGGACCGCGAGGCGCTGCTCGCCCTGCGACCCGAACTGGCGCAGGTCGCGGCCGCCGCTTCCGATCGTCACGTCGTCGAGGTGCGGGCCGAGGCCCGTCGCGCCGCGGTCGATGTCGCGCTGGAGCCGGGCGGCGAGCGCCTCCGCGGAGGGAGGGTCGGCGTCGTAGCCGAGGTGCGCGTCCGCGAGGCCGAGCTCGGCGGCCCGCTCGGCAAACGGCGGCCCCAGCAGGGCGAGCGTGGCGCGGCGGGCCTCGACGAGCGTCGCGCCGAGGTCGGCGATCCGCTCCGTCCACGGCTCGAGGGCCGCCCGGTCCGAGAGGCCGAGCTGCACCCGCCGCAGCGCGGCGTTTCGCTGGGCGAGCGCGGCGGCGTAGTCCTGCGGGACGCCGACCCGGGCCGGCAGCAGGCGCCCGATCGTGCGGTCGAAGTAGGCGCGCCGGGCCGCAGGCCCGCCCTTGACGACCGCGAGCCGGTCGGGGGTGAAGACGAGCGTCGAGAGCTCGCGGCGCAGCGACTCGGCCGACGGCAGCCGCACGCCGTTCAGGCGCGCCTCCTTCGCCTGGCCCTCGCGCAGCGTCAGCGACACCTCGACCGGCGAGGGCCCGCGGCGGCCGGCGACCTCGACCCGCGCCGCGGGCTCGCCGAAGCGGATCAGCTGCGCGTCGTGCCGCGTCCGCGGCGAGAAGCCCTGCGTCGCGAGGTGCAGGGCTTCGAGCAGGTTCGTCTTGCCGACGCCGTTCCGGCCGACCACGAGCACGACGCCGGGCGCGAGGTCGAGGTCGAGCGACGGGTACGACCGGTACTGGCGGAGCGTTACGCGATCGCAGATCAGCCGGCGAGACGGATCGGCATGATCAGGTACACGTAGTCGTCGGTGTCGCCCTCGAGCACGGCCGGGCGGAGCGGGCTGATCAGCTTGAACTTGATCGAGTCCGACTCGACCGACTCGAGCCCGTCGCGCAGGAACTCCGCGTTGAACCCGATCTCCAGCGCGTCCGCTGCGTACGGCGCCGGCAGCGACTCGCGGGCCTCGCCGACGTCCTGCGTGATCGCGGAGACCGTCAGCTCGCCCTCTGCGAAGCGCATGCGCAGCGGCGAGTTGCGCTGGGCCATCAGCGAGACGCGCCGGACGACCTCGAGGATCTCGTCGCGGGGCAGCAGCACCTCGTGCTCGAACTGCTCCGGCAGCAGCTGGCGGTAGTTCGGGAACTGGCCGTCGATGCGGCGCGTCGTCAGCCAGACGCCGTCGGAGCCGAACACGACGTGGTTCTCCTGCATGCCGAGCTGCACCTCGTCGGCGCCGCCGGCGATGCGCGAGAGCTCCTGGAGCGCGCGGGCGGGGATGATCGCCTCGAGCTCGGGCAGCGTCCCGTCGACCGGCGTCTCCTTGACGGCGAGCCGGTACGAGTCGGTGGCGGCCATCACGACCTTGCCGGGCTCGAAGCGGACGAGGATGCCGGTGAGCACCGGCCGGCTCTCGTCGCGCGAGGCGCTGCGGCCGACGCGCTGGATCGTCTCGACGAGCGCGTCGCGGTCGACGGCGTGCAGCGACACCGCGTCGACCTCGGGCAGCCGTGGGAAGTCCTCGGCGGAGTACGTGTGCAGCCGGTAGGTCGCGGTGCCCGCGGAGACCACGACGACGGCCTCGTCGGGGCGGTGCTCGATCGAGACGTCGCCGTCGGGCAGCGAGCGCGAGATGTCGAGCAGCAGGCGGCCGGGCACGACGACCGTGCCCTCGTCGGCGACCTGCGCGTCGAGCGACGCACGCAGCGACACCTCCATGTCGGTGGCCGCGAGCTGGAGCCGCCCCGCCTCTGCGCGGAGCTGGACGCCGCCGAGCACGAGCACGGTCGTGCGGGTGGAGACGGCGCGCGCGACGGTGGCGAGCCGGGCCGCGAGCTCGTCCTTCGGTACGGAAATCCTCAACCCCGTGCCCACCATGATCTCTGAGTCAATCATCTAATGAAAACCTCGTTGAAGTAGTAATGGCTGTGGGTCCGGGGAAACCCGCCCGAGTCCATGCAGCAGAGCCATTTTGGCTGTGGGTGCGGACGGGGGACAACCCGGGGTTTCGCACAGGGGTCCCGGGCTACCGCACCTGGCGCACGCGAGCTGTGAGCTCCTGCACCAGGTTGTACACAGACCTGTCCTCACGGATCAGACGGGCGATCTTCGAGGTCGCGTGGATCACCGTCGTGTGGTCGCGGCCGCCGAACTCCTTGCCGATCTTCGGCAGCGAGGAGTCGGTGAGCTCGCGGGCGAGGTACATCGCGACCTGCCGGGGATACACGATGTTCTGGGAGCGACGGTCGCCCGTCAGCTCGTCGTGGGTGACGCCGAAGCGCTCGCAGACGAGCTCCTGGATGCGGTCGATGGAGATCTGCCGGCTCTCGCCCTGCGGGAACACGTCCTTGAGGACGTCCTGGGCGAGCTCGACGCTGAGGGCGCGGCCCGTGAGCGAGGCGAACGCGACGACCCGCGTGAGCGCGCCCTCCAGCTCGCGGATGTTCGTGGAGACGCGCGACGCGATGAACGTGAGGAGCTCCGGGTCGCGGATCTCGATCTGGTCGGCCTTCACCTTCTTGCGGAGGATCGCGATGCGCGTCTCGAGGTCGGGGGGCTGGATGTCGGTGATCAGGCCCCACTCGAACCGCGAACGGAGCCGCTCCTCGAGCGTCGAGATGTCGCGCGGCGGCCGGTCGGAGCTCATCACGATCTGCCGGCCCGCCTCGTACAGCGAGTTGAAGGTGTGGAAGAACTCCTCCTGGATCCGCTCCTTGTGCTCGAAGAACTGCACGTCGTCGATCAGGAGGACGTCGTAGGTGCGGTAGCGCTGCTTGAAGCCCTCGATGCGCTTGTCGCGGAGGCTGTTGATGAAGTCGTTCATGAACGTCTCCGAGGTCACGTAGCGGCAGGTGAGGCCGCCGCCGTGGTCGGTGACGAAGTTCGCGATCGCGTGCAGCAGGTGCGTCTTCCCGAGGCCCGTGTGGCCGTAGATGAAGAGCGGGTTGTACGCCTGCGCCGGCGCCTCGGCGACCGCGAGCGCGGCCGCATGCGCGAACCGGTTCGAGGAGCCGATCACGAAGGAGTCGAAGGTGTACTTCGGGTTGATCCCGGCGACCTCCGTACGCGGGGCCACCTCGAGCGGCAGCGGCCGCACGGCGCTCGGGACGGCCGCGACGGGTGCGAGCGGCTGCGGGCGCTCGAGCACCTGGAAGACGAGGCGGCGCTCGGCCCCGCCGACGTCGCGGACCGTGGCGCGGATCAGGTCGAGGAAGTGGCCCTCGATCCACTCGCGCGTGAAGTCGTTCGGGACGCCGATCACGAAGGCGTCGGCACCGAGCTCGGCCCCTTCGACCTCGCCGAACCAGGTCGAGAAGGTGGTGTCGTTGAGGGCGTCGCGGAGCCGGGTCGAGACCTCCTCCCAGAGATCTTCTGCAGTCAGCTCCATGTGCCGCTCCACGCTCTCAGCCGCTCCTTCCGTCTCGCTGCCGGGGGCAAGGAACATAGCAGCGTGTGGAAGACCCCTCAATGAGGATTTCTCGTCCTGTCCACACCGGTCGATTAGCGCGATTTGCAGGGATTTCTTCCGGCTCCACACAGGTCTCCACAGCTGTGGAAAGTGTGTGTGAAGCACCCTCGGCGATGCCACTTTCCACGCCTTTTCCACGATGCACAGGCTGTGGACAACGGATCGCCGGAATGGTCCGGCTATACTCGCCGACGGCCGGCATCTGCCGGCTTCATCCTTCTTTTCGGACGACCATGAAACGGACCTATCAGCCGAACGTACGCAGGCGGAAGCGCAAGCACGGCTTCCGCTCCCGCATGTCGACGCGCGCGGGGCGCCTGATCCTCAAGCGCCGTCGCGCGAAGGGCCGCAAGCGCCTCTCGGCGTAATGCCGGCCGTGCAGCGCCGGAATCGGCTCTCCCGCTCCCGCGACTTCGATGCCGTCTACCGGCACGGGCGGTCCGTCTCGACGCGGTTCCTCACCCTCTGGTGGTACGCGCGCGAGGAGGCGCTCGGCGACCCGCGGCTCGGCTTCGCCGTGCCGAAGGCCGTGGGGAACGCCGTCGTCCGGAACCGCATCAAGCGCCAGCTGCGCGAGATCGTGACCGCGAAGCTCGAGGGCGTGCCGCCCGTGAACGACTACGTGCTGGTCGTCCGGCCGGGGCTCCCGGAGGCGGCGGAGGCGAACGGGCACGAATGGCTCGCCGAGCGGGTCGACGAGGTCCTCGGGAAGGCGGCGGCATGACCGGCGCCGTCCGCACGGCGTTCATCGCCCCGATCCGCCTCTACCAGCTGACGATCTCGCGGCTCCTGCCGGCGAACACCTGCAAGTTCCACCCGACCTGCTCGGAGTACGCGGCGCTCGCGATCCGCAAGCACGGCGTCCTCAGGGGCGTGCCGATGGGCGCGTGGCGGCTCCTCCGCTGCCACCCGTGGTCGGCCGGAGGGATCGACTACCCGTGATCCTCACGCTCTTCTCGATCCTGACGCCGCTCGAGAACGTCATGAAGACGATTCTCGACTTCTTCCACTCGACGGTCGGGCTGTCGTGGGCGTGGTCGATCGTCGCGGTGACGATCCTCGTCCGCATCTGCCTCGTGCCGCTCGCGGTGCGCCAGATCCACTCGATGCAGGCGCTCCAGGCGCACGCGCCGGAGATGAAGGCGATCCAGCAGAAGTACAAGGGCGACCGGCAGCGCCAGTCCGAGGAGCTGCAGAAGTTCTACAAGGAGAACAACATCAACCCGGCGGCCTCGTGCCTGCCGATGCTGGCGCAGTTCCCCATCTTCATCGCCCTCTACTTCACGCTGCGCCGCTACACGCGCGGCGTGACGCCCGAGATCCACGGCACCTGGCTGGGTGTCGTCCACCTCGACCCGAAGGCGACGGAGCACTGGTCGGGCTACCTCCTGCTCGCGATCTACGCGGGCTCGCAGATCGCGTCGACGTACTTCATGGGCACGACGATGGACAAGACGCAGCGCACGATCATGATGTTCCTGCCGCTCGTCTTCCTCACCGTCGTCTCGCGGTTCCCGACGGGCCTGACGCTCTACTGGATGACGACGAACCTGTGGACGGTGGGCCAGGGCCTGATCACGCGGCGCCTGATGCCGAAGCCGGGCGCTGCGTCCGCACGGCCGGCCGGGCCGAGACGCAGCTCGCGAACGGCGCCCACCCCGGCGGCCGAGGAGAAACCCGCCGAGTCGTCCACGCCGAAGGCGGCCCCGAGCCAGCCGCGGCGCGTCAAGAAGAAGAAGAAGGGCGGCGCGCGCCGGTGAGTGACGAGGTCTCCGTGGAAGCGACCGGGGAGACCGTCGGCGAGGCCAAGTGGAAGGCGCTGCGCGAGCTCGAGCGCATCGCGCCCGGGGTCGACAAGGCGACCGTCCGGTTCCAGGTGATCGAGGAAGGCGAGCGCGGCCTGCTCGGCGTCGGGTACACACCGGCGCGGGTGGTGGCTTCCGCCGACGCGCCCGAGGAGCTCGAGCCGTCTGCTCCCGTCGACGAGTCGGAGGCGGCGGCGCTCGTGCGCGGGCTCGTCCAGCGGGTCGTCTCGGCGATCGGCGTTGCGGCGCGCGTCGACGTGCACGAGGGCGACGAGGAGATCGCCGTCACGTGCTCGGGCGGCGACGTCGCGCTCCTGATCGGGAAGCACGGGCAGACGATCGACGCGCTGCAGTACGTGGCGAACGCCGCGGTGTACCGGCGCGGCTACGGCAAGTCGGTGACGATCGACGCGGCCGGCTACCGCGAGCGCAGGCGCGCGACCCTCGAGGGGATCGCGCTGCGCGCGGCCGAGCGTGCGCTCGCCGGCGAGCGGGTGGCGCTCGAGCCGATGACCTCCGTCGAGCGGAAGGTCGTGCACGAGCGCCTCAAGGAGGTCGACGGGGTCGAGACGACCAGCGAGGGGACGGAGCCGAATCGCTACGTCGTCGTCCTCCCCGCTCCATAGCTGGCTCGCCGGCGTCCTCGAGACGCCCGGGCTGACCGCGATCCGGGATCCCGCCGAGGCGCGGCGCGTCCTGCTCGACGACTCGCTGCGCGGCGTCGAGGTCGTGTCGCGCTTCGAGGGGACGATCGTGGACGTCGGCTCGGGCGGCGGCGCCCCGGGCATCCCGCTCGCCCACGCCCTGCCGGAGCGGGAGGTCGTGCTGCTGGAGGCGGAGCGGCGGAAGTGCGAGTTCCTCGAGCGGGTCGCGCCGCCGAACGCGCGCGTCGTCTGGGGCCGGGCGGAGGAGCAGGCGACGGACTGGGCAGGCGTCGCCGTCGCGAAGGCGCTCGCGCACCCGCCGACCGCGGCCGAGTGGTGCCTGCCGCTCGTCCGGGAGGGCGGCGCCGTCGTCCTCTGGGTCGGCCCGTCGGCGGAGCCGGATCGCGTCGCCCGGGTCGCAGAGCGGATCGCCGGCGAGCTCGCCGAGGCCCCGGACGGCTTCCTCGTCATCCGCAAGGCGGGCCCCACCCCGCCGGGCTTCCCGCGCCGCGTCGGCGTGGCGAAGAAGCGACCGCTCGCCTAGATTGGGCGCGTGGGCCGGGTCTACGCGTTCGCGAACCAGAAGGGCGGCGTCGGCAAGACGACGACCGCGATCAACCTCGCGGCGTGCCTCGCCGAGGCCGGCGAGAAGGCGCTCGTCGTCGACCTCGACCCGCAGGCGAACGCGACCTCCGGGCTCGGCATGCGGCCGAACGGCACCTCGAGCTACGACCTGCTCGACGGCGCGCCCGTCTCGGAGCTCGCGAAGCCGACGCAGTTCCCGAACCTGTTCCTGATCCCGTCGAAGCCCGAGCTCGCCGGCGCGGCCGTGGAGCTCTCGCAGCGCGAGGACGGCGACCGCTACCTCGCGCAGGCGCTCGAGCACGCCGACGGGTTCGACTTCGTGCTCCTCGACTGCCCGCCCTCGCTCGGGCCGCTGACGGTCAACGCACTCGCCGCGTCGGACCGCGTGATCGTGCCGGTGCAGGCCGAGTACTACGCCCTCGAGGGGCTCGCGCAGCTCGTGCAGTCGATCAACCTGATCAAGACGCGGCTGAACCCGAAGCTCGAGATCGCCGGCGTGCTGCTGACGATGACCGACGGCCGCACGCGCCTCTCGACCGAGGTCGAGGCGGAGGTGCGGAAGCACTTCGGGCAGCTGGTCTTCGACGCGGTCGTGCCGCGGTCCGTCCGGGTGGCAGAGGCGCCCAGCCACGGGTTGCCCGTCACGCACTACGACCGGCGCTCCCGTGGCGCCGAGGCTTACTGGAAGGTGGCGATGGAGCTTGTCGAGCGCCGGTAGCGCACCCCGCCGCGGGCTCGGCCGCGGCTTCGAGGTCCTGATCAGCGCGCCCGCGTCGGAGCTCGCGCAGATCGCCGTCGACCAGATCCACCCGAACCCGAAGCAGCCGCGCCGGCACTTCGACGACGAGGCGGTCTCCGGCCTCGCCGAGTCGATCCGCAACCAGGGGCTGATCCAGCCGGTGGTCGTGCGGCCGCGGCTCGAGGGCGGGTACGAGCTGATCGCGGGCGAGCGCCGCTGGCGCGCGTCGCGCGAGGCGGGCATCGCGACCGTCCCCGCGGTCGTGCGCGACGCCGACGACCGCGACACCCTGCTCCTCGGGCTCGTCGAGAACGTCGCCCGCGAGGACCTCTCGCCCATCGAGGAGGGCCGCGGCTACGCCGTGCTGATCGACGAGTTCGGGCTGAGCCTCGGCGAGGTCGCGGATCGCGTCGGGAAGTCGAAGCCCACCGTCTCGAACCGCATCCGCCTGCTCGAGCTCCCGGACGACGTGCTGCAGATGCTCGCGGCGGGGGAGCTCTCCGAGGGCCATGCCCGGGCGCTCCTCTCGGTGCCCGACCACGACCGGCGCCGGCGGCTCGCGAAGCGGATCGCGCGGGAGGGGCTGTCCGTGCGGTCGGCCGAGCGGGCCGCGAAGGCCGCCGGCGCCCGCACGCGCGAGCGCCGCGTCAGTGCGGTCGACCCGGCGATCGCGGGCCGTGTCCGCGAGGCCTTCCGCACGCTCACCGGCTTCGACGCGAAGGTCGGCGCCGCCGGGCTCCAGGTGCCGGTGGACGGCGACGTGGAGCTGGAGGAGCTCGCCGAGGCGCTCGAGCGGCTGCTCGCCCCGTAACCGCCCCGCCGCCCCGCCCGTTGCATCTCCATGGACGGGATCTGGCTCCAGGACATCGAGTCGCTCGAGGCGATCTCGCAGGACGCCGACACCCGCGCGCTCTTCCTGCGCATGGCGCAGATGCAGCAGAGCGGACGGCTGCAGCCGTTCCTGCGCGAGCTCGAGCACGATCGCGAGCTCGACGCGCAGACGAAGGACACCCTCGCGGAGCTGGCGCAGGACGCGAGCTTCCTCCACGCCGTCGAGGACTACGTGCATCGCACCCGTGCGCTCCACTGACGACACCACGCGCGTCGACGTGCACGTCGCGCGCCCGCACTACTTCGGCCTGACCCCGCGCGGGCTGGTCGTGGCGCTCGCGGCGCTCGCGTTCGTGCTGGGCGTCGTCGGGCTCGCGACCGGCAACGTCGCGGCCGGCGTCCTGCTGCTCGTCGCGGCGGCGTTCCTGACGGCGCTCTACCTGGAGCAGGCGAAGCGGCGCCACGAGTCGGCGCTCGACCGGGTCGCCGCGGCCGCCGTCGATCACACGAAGGCACTCGCCGGCTTCACCGGCTCGTCCGTACGCGCGTGGACGCGGGCCGGCCGTGAGGTGGCGAGGCTTCGCGTCGAGGCGAGCCTGCGGGCGCGCGAGCGCTCGCAGCTCCAGTACGCGCTCGGCGCCGCCTGCTTCGAGCGCGACGAGGCGCAGGTCGAGAACCTGCGCGGGCAGATGCGGATCTGCGACGACGAGATCGCCGAGCGCACGCGGCGCGCACGTGACGTCGTGGCGGCGGCCCGCGCCCGCACCGCCGAGGAGCGGCTTGCGGTCTCACCGACCGAGGTGCGCCGGCCGAGCTAGCCTCGGCGAATGGGCACGATCGAGGCGCACCGTCGCTCCGCGCTCGACCGGCTCGCGGGGCTCGTCGGCGCGGAATGATGGGCGATCCTGGATTCGAACCAGGGACCTCCGCCTTATCAGAGCGGCGCTCTAACCAGCTGAGCTAATCGCCCGCGCGGGCGCATGATAGCGCCCTCGCGTTTGCCACCAAGGCCGGGGGTAATCTAGGGAGAAGATGGTCGAGATGACGATCTACGGGGTGTCGTTCGACCTCGTCGGGAAGCAGCCGATCGTCCTGCTGAAGACGGCCGAGGGCAACCGCTACCTGCCGATCTGGATCGGTCAGCCGGAGGCGGCTGCGATCCTGATGAAGCTGCAGGGCGCCGCGGCGCCGCGCCCGCTGACGCACGACCTGCTCGTGAACATCCTCGGCGAGCTCGACGTCGACGTCGTCCGCGTCACCGTCACCGAGCTCCGCGACAGCACCTTCCACGCGTCGATCACGATCGCCCAGAACGGCAACGAGCTCGAGATCGACTCACGCTCCTCCGACGCGATCGCCGTCGCCGTCCGCGCCCACGCGCCGATCTTCGCCGCCGACGAGGTGATCGAGGACTCGGCGATCGAGATGGAGGGCGACGAGGTGAACGAGGAGGAGATCGTCGACGAGTTCAAGCGCTTCCTCGACCAGGTCTCCGCAGAGGACTTCGTCGAGGCCGAGGTCGAGCAGCTCGACGACGACGAAGAGGAAGAGGACTAGGGCTCGTCGAGCTCGCGCTTGACGAGCGCGAGCAGCTCCGCGTAGAAGCCGCGCAGGCCCGCGTCGGAAAGGGGTCCGCGGTTCTCGGCCGCGCGCTCGTCCACCATCCGCCGCTCGCGCTCCGGGTCGACGAAGTCGATCCCGTGCTCGGCCTTGTAGCGCTTCAGCTGCGCGACCAGGTCGAGGCGGCGGTTGATCGCGTCGAAGATCAGCCGGTCGATCTCGGTGATCTCCGCGCGGTAGGAGTCGAGCGCGTCGCTCATGTGTAGACGTAGACGGTAGACCCCAGCGGGATCGCGCCGTAGACCGTCCGGGCGATCCACATCGGGATCCGCGCGCACCCGTGCGACGCCGGGTACGGCGGCACGTCGGGGTAGCCGTGCACCGCGAAGCCGCGCAGGAAGTAGCTCGGGTAGTAGAGGACCCAGTCGTAGCCCCCGACCTTCCGGTAGACGCGCCAGGTGCCGACCGGCGTGTTCCCGGTCGCGCCGGTCGAGGTGGCCACGACCAGCCTGACCTTGCCGCCGCGGACGACGAAGAGCACCTGCCGTGTCTTGTCGACCTCGACGTGGTCGCCGCCGTACCTCGGCGCCGGCGTGTGCGCCGCGAGCAGCCGTCGCCACACCGCCGCGTCGGCGACCCCCGTCCGCGGCAGCCCGGCCACCTTCTGGAAGGCGTAGAGCGCCTCGGTGTCGTCGTCGCCGAACACGCCGTCGGTCTGCACGGCGTAGTGCAGCGCGGCGAGCCGTCGCTCGAGCGCGAGCACGCTCGGCCCGCGGTCGCCGGCCCCGACGCGGGGCGAGACGACCGTGACGATCTCCGTCTCGGAGACGGCGGCCCAGCCCTTCGCCGGGCGGGTCGTCACGTGCAGGCGCGCGACGTGGGGTGTCCGCGTGTCGACGCGGTGCGGGCCGACGACCGTTCCCGCCGACGCCGGGTGCAGCGTCGCGACGACGCGCACGTCGCCGCCGACGACCGGCGCACCTCGGGTCGAGACGGCGAGCTTGGGGACGACGGTGGTGCTCGCCGAGGCGGTGACGTTGCCCGCGTGGACGACCCAGGGGCCGGGGCCGAGCACGCGCACGCGCAGCGTCCCGTGCTGGAACCGCCGTCCCCGCCACGTGACCGGCAGGCGCGGCACGACCGTGGCGTGGAGCGCGACGTAGCGTGCGTACCCCGCGCGCGGCGGGGCGCTCACCTTCAGCGAGATCGACTCGACGAGCGGCGCCTGCTCCGCCCCCGCGTCGAAGGCGAGGGTCGGCTGGAACGCGCCGGCCGCGTACGTGTGCGAGACCGTCTGCCCGGCCGCCGTCGTGCCGTCGCCGAAGTCCCACGTATACGACGCCGAGGCGCACTGCGCGGTGAACGTGACGGCGAGCGGCGCCGCGCCCTGCGCCGCGCTCTCCGCGACGCCGCAGCCGGCGTGCGCAGCCGGCGCGAAGGCGAGGGCCGCGGCCGCGGCCAGGCCGATGCGACGCCTCAACTGACCGTCACCGCGGCGACGAGGGCGATCAGGTTGAAGGTGCCGTGCACGACCATGCCGGGCAACACGCTCCCCGTCCTCGCGCGAATCCATGCCAGCATGCAGCCGAAGACGACGATCACGGGGAGCGTCAGCACCAGGCCGTGCGCGAGCCCGAAGAGGATCCCCACGAGCACGATCGCGGGCCGTTCGCCGAAGCGCGAGAGCAGCGAGTAGCCGAGGCCGCGAAACGTCAGCTCCTCGACGAGCGGCACCCACACGCAGATGACGATGCCGTTCGCGACGTACGCCGCCGCGTGCGCAGGCTCCCAGCCGGGCGGGGTCAGGCCCTGCTCGTTGCCCGGATGGACGAGCGAGACGTAGATCCCCTCGAAGATGTAGATCGCGACGACCGCCGCCGCCATGTAGCCGAGGGTGCGGCCGATCGGCGAGGGGCGGCGCAGCGCGAGGAGCTGCACCGAGAAGCCGGCGATCCAGAGCACGAGCCCCAGCACGACGGCGTCCTGGACGAGGCCGCCGATCGCGGTCGACCACTGGTAGAGGATGTCCGGCGCCGGCTTCCCCGAGTCGATCCGCGAGCCGTAGCCGAGCGCGATCAACGCCGCGACGAGCGCCAGCCACCACGCGAGACGCGTCGTTTCCGCCGTACCATTGGCCGGCGTCGTGGCGAAACGCCTCTTCACTCCGGCCGAGGCTAACAGCGCCCTCGGTGAGGTACGGCCCGTGGCCGAGCGCCTCGTCGGGCTGCGGGCCCGGATGGGCGAGCTGTTGACCGAGCAGGCGCGGCAGGTGAACTCGATCGGCGGCAACGGCACGGGCCACGCCGCGAGCGACCTCCAGAGCGCCCAGGCGGAGCTCGAGCAGCTTGCGACCGCCGTCGGCGACTGCGTCTCCGACCTGGAGCGGATCGGGGTCGTCCTCAAGGACCTCGACTCGGGGCTTCTCGACTTCCCCGCGGAGCGCGACGGCGAGGAGGTCGAGCTCTGCTGGCGGGTCGGCGAGCACGCCGTCGAGCACTGGCACCGCCTCGGCGAGGGCTTCGCCGGCCGGAAACCGATCGACTGGGTCGAATAGCGCTTCCATGTCCGTCTACTGGCAGCGGGTCCTGATCGCGGCCGTGATGATCGCCGTCGCTTCCGGCCTCGCCAAGCTGGTCGACTGGCGCATCTCCCACCGCCGGCTCGCGCCCGAGGTGGTGACGCGCTACCGCGTCCTGCGGCGCTCGATCTTCGCCGCGATCGTCTTCGTCGGGATCGTCTCGTCGCTGCTCGTGATCCCCGGCGTGCGTGCCGTCGCCGGCGGGGTGCTCGCGTCCTCCGCCGTCGTCGGGCTCGTGATCGGATTCGCGAGCCAGCGCACGATCGGCAACGTCGTCGCCGGGATCCTGATCGCGGTCACGCAGCCGCTGCGGCTCGGCGACGAGGTGGAGGTGCAGGGGACGCAGGGCGTGGTCGAGGAGATCGGCCTTACCTACACCTGGATCCGCACGCGCGACAACGACCGCCTCGTCGTCCCGAACGAGCGGCTCGCGTCCGAGACGATCCGCAACTCCACGATCCGCAGCAGCGAGACGCTCGCCGAGGCGAAGGTCCAGGTGCCGTCGGCGAACCTGCGCGAGACGGTTGCGAAGCTCGAGCCCGAGGGCGACGTCTTCGTCACCGACCTCAGCGGCGAGACGGCGACCGTGGTCGTCCGCAAGTGGGTGCCGGGCGAAGGCGCGGCCGAGCGCGCCGCGAGCGACCTGCGGATCGCGCTCGCCGAGCGCCTCGCATGAGCTCGCGCCGCCGCCACGACGACCTCGACTTCATCCTCGCGCAGCGCGGGCGCAAGCGGAAGCGCGCCGACCGCGTCAGGCGCCGCCGCCGCGCCGGCCTGATCGCCGCCACCGTCGCGATCGCGACCGTCGTCGTGGTGCTCACCGTCGGGTTCGGCGCCGGCGCGGCGCTCACCACCGGCTGCGACCTGAACACGCTGCGTCCGTTCGCGATCGGCCAGAACTCGTTCGTCTACGCCGACGACGGCTCGCTGCTCGGGTCGATCCCCGCCGAGCGGAACCGCGAGCCGGTGTCGCTCTCCCGGATGACACCGTGGCTGCCGAAGGCGACGGTCGCGATCGAGGACAAGCGCTTCTACGAGCACGGCGGTGTCGACTACGTCGGCATCGCGAGGGCGGCGTGGAAGGACATCACCGCGGGCCAGGCGCTGCAGGGCGGCTCGACGATCACGCAGCAGCTCGTCCGCACGCTCTACACGGGCCGCGAGAAGACGTTCGAGCGCAAGCTGAAGGAGGCGTGCCTCGCGATCAAGCTCGCGCGCAAGGTCCCGAAGAACCGGATCCTCGACGAGTACCTGAACACCGTCTACTACGGCAACCACGCCTACGGTGTCGAGGCGGCGTCGCAGACCTACTTCTCGAAGCACGCGTCGCAGCTCACGCTCGCGCAGGCGGCGCTGCTCGCAGGGCTGCCGCAGGCCCCGTCGGGCTACGACCCCTTCCGCGACCCGCAGGCGGCGATCGCCCGCCGCGACGAGGTCCTGAAGGCGCTGCTCGCCCAGAGCGACATCACGCTCGCCCAGTACGACGCCGCCGTCCGTCAGCGCGATCTGCGGCTGAAGCCGGGCCGCATCTACACGCGCATCAAGGAGCCGTACTTCTTCTCGTACGTCCGCGACGAGCTCGAGCGCCAGTACGGCGCGACGACCGTCGCCGAGGGCGGCCTCAAGGTGTACACGACGATCGACCCCCGGCTGCAGCGGCTCGCGAGCAAGGCGATCCGCGACGTGCTCCCGTACCGCACCGACCCGGCGGCGGCGCTCGTGTCGGTCGAGCCGGGCACCGGCGCGATCCGCGCGATGACGACGGTCGTGCGGACGAAGGGCAACCAGTTCAACCTCGCGGCCCAGTCGGCGCGGCAGGCCGGCTCGACGTTCAAGACGCTCGTGCTCGCGTCCGCGATCGAGAAGGGCGTCGACCCGGACACGACGTACTACACCTCCGCCCCGTTCACGTGCTCGCTCGGCGCGTGGTGCCAGCCGCCGTGGTCGGTGCACACGTACGAGAACACGTACTCGGGCTCGGAGTCGCTGACGCGGGCGACGCTGCAGTCCGACAACACCGTCTACGCGCAGCTCACGCTCGACGTCGGCCCGCGGTACGTGTGGCAGATGGCCCATCGCCTCGACATCACGATGAAGCCGGACAAGCCGGTCGCCTCGATCGGGCTCGGCTCGCTCGCCGTCTCCCCGCTCGACATGGCCGCCGCCTACGCGACGTTCCCGGCGATGGGCGTCTACGCGAAGCCGATGGCGATCACCAAGGTCGTCCTCCCGACCGGCCAGATCGACAAGGCGTCCGGCTGGGGCAAGCCGCAGACGAAGCGCGCCGTGTCGCAGGGCGTCGCCTGGAAGGTGAACGACGTCCTCGCGCAGAACGCGCTCTACGGCACCGGCGCCGGCTCGTGCGACGGCGAGCATCCGTGCGCCGGCAAGACGGGCACGACCGAGAATCACGACGACGCCTGGTACGACGGCTACACCCGGCAGCTCGCCACGGTCGTGTGGATGGGGTACACGAAGGGCGAGATCCCGATGACCGACGTGCACGGGTCGACCGTGCAGGGCGCGACCTTCGCCGTGCCGATCTGGCACCAGTACATGGCGGCCGCGCTGTGGCACCACAAGGTGGAGGCGTTCCCTCCGCCCGACACGTACCCGACGTGGCGCTCGCTCCCGCGCGGCAACTACGGCTACCTCGGTTCGTACTCGACGAACACGTACACGACGACGACCACGGCGACCACCACCACGACGTCCACGACCGCGCGCTCGCAGCCGCGGGTGACGACGACGCACACGACGACGCACGCCGCGCCGCCGCCCGCGCACACGACGACCGCCGAGGAGCCTCCGCCGCCTCCGCCGACCACGACTGCGCCGGCGCCGCCGGTGACGACGACGGAGACGCCGCCGCCCATCACCACGACGCCGTAGCTACGGCGCGGTCGTCGTCGGAGGCGGCACGGCCGGCGTCGTGACGGTCGTGTCGGTGGTGGTCGTGCCGAGATCGGTGGTCGTCGGCAGCTCGGCCGTGGTCGTCGGCGGCGGGACCGCGGTCGTGGTCGGCACGCTCGTGGTCGTCGGCGCGGTGGTCGTCTCGGCCGCGGTGGTCGTCGGCGTCGTGTGCGTCGTCGCGGGGGCCGTCGTTGTCGTGGGCGCCGTGGTCGTCGTCTCCGCGAGCGTCGTCGCCGGCTCGGTGACCGAAGCCGCCGTCGTCACGTGGGGCAGGCTCAGGCCGGGTAGCGTCGTCCCCGCACCTCCTCCTCCGCCGCTGTCGCGGGTGAGGGCGAACGCGAGCGCCGCGCCGCCGAGGACGAGCACCGCGGCGACCGCGGCGGCGATCAGCCCGGCCCGGCTCCGCGCCGGCGCGGGCCGCCGGATGACCTGTGTCGCCTCCGGGCCCGCGATCATCGTGGCGGCGGTCTCGTCGGGGCTCCGCAGCAGCTCGAGCACGGCGCCGCCGTCGGCCGGCCGGGCGAGCGGGTCCTTGGCGAGCGACGCGGCGACGAGAGCCTGCAGGCGAGGCGGCGCCTCCGGCCGCACGTCCGCGACCGCCGGCGGCGCGACGTCGCGGTGCATCCGCACGAGCTCCATCGCGTTCGTCGAGACGAACGGCAGCCGTCCGGTCAGCATCCGGAACACGATCACCCCGAGCGAGTAGACGTCGCTCGGCGGCCCCGCCGGCTGTCCGGCGGCCTGCTCCGGCGAGAGGTACGACGCCGTGCCGAGCACCGTCCCCGCCTCGGTGATCCCCGTCCCCTCCACGCGCGCGATCCCGAAGTCCGCGATCTTCGCGCGCCCCTCGGCGTCGAAGAGGATGTTCGCCGGCTTCAGGTCGCGGTGGACGAGGCCGCGCTCGTGGGCGTGGGCCAGCCCCGCCGCGATCTCGGTCGCGATGCGCACGGTCTCGTCGTCGGGCAGCGCGCCGCCCTTCAGCCGGTCCTCGAGCGAGCCGTTCGGCAGGTACTCGAGCACCATGTAGGGCCGCCCGTCGGCCTCGCCGTAGTCGTAGAGCGCGCAGATGTTCGGATGGGAGAGCGCCGCCACCGCACGCGCCTCCCGCTCGAAGCGCTGCCGGTCGGCGCTCGGCGCGAGCATCTTCACGGCGACCCGCCGTGCGAGCTCTGCGTCCTCGGCGAGCCAGACCGCGCTCATGGCGCCGCGGCCGAGAGGCTCGACGAGCCGGTAGCGCCCTGCGATCACCTCGTCAGGCATGCCGCTCGGATTATCGTGATCCACCGTGCCCGGCCTGCCGACCATCGACGAGGCGCTCGCGCTCGTCCTCGACCGCGTCCGGCCGCTCGACGCCGAGGACGTGCCCGTGGCCGACGCGGCGGGCCGCTGCCTCGCGGAGGACGCCCTCGCCGCCGTCGACCTGCCTCCGTTCGACAGCTCCGCGATGGACGGGTACGCGGTCCGCGCCGCCGACACGCCCGGCTCGCTGCGCGTGGCCGGCGAGTCCGCCGCCGGCCGGCCCGCCGCGCGGCCGCTCGAGCCGGGCGAGGCGTTCGCCATCTCCACCGGCGCCGTCGTGCCGGACGGAGCCGACGCGATCGTGCCCGTCGAGCGCACGGACGGCGGCCGCGAGACGGTCTCGGTCGAGCGGGTCGAGCCCGGCGCGCACGTGCGCCCGCGCGGCGGCGACGCAGCGGTCGGCCAGCCCGTCGCGCTCGCGGGCGACCTCCTCCGCCCCGTGCAGGTCGGTGCGCTCACCTCGTGCGGCCTCACCCACGTCCGCTGCGCACGCCGGCCCACCGTCGCCGTCCTCGCCACCGGGAGCGAGCTGCGCCGGGCGGGCGAGCCGCTCGGGCCGGGCCAGATCTACGAGTCGAACTCCGTGCTCCTCGCCGCGGAGCTGCGCCTCCTCGGGATCGAGGCGCGCGTCCTCGAGCCCGCACGCGACGACCCGGCCGCCACGCGCGCCGCGGTCGAGCGAGGCCTTGCCTGCGACGTGCTGATCACCTCCGGCGGCGTGTCGGTCGGCGAGCACGACCACGTGCGCGGCGCGCTCGCCGAGCTCGGCGCGGAAGAGGTCTTCTGGCGGGTCGCCGTGAAGCCGGGGAAGCCGGTCGCCTTCTCGGTGCGCGGCGCGGCGCTCGTCTTCGGGCTGCCCGGGAACCCCGTCTCCTCGCTCGTCGGCTTCGAGCTCTTCGTCCGCCCCGCGCTGCGCGCGCTGCAGGGGATGCGCGCGCCCGCGCCGGAGCTCCTGCCGGGCGTGCTCGGCGCGACGGTGCGGCGGAGCCCCGATCGCGACGAGCTCGTCCGCGCCCGGCTGACCGAAGGCGTCCTCACCCCGATCGCCGGCCAGGAGTCGCACATGATCGCGCGCGCCGCGGCTGCGAACGCGCTCGTCCTCGTCCGGCGAGGTGAGGGAGAGATCGCCCAGGGCTCGCAGGTCAGCTGGCTTGCGCTCTGACCGGGTAGGCGTCGCCGCCGCGCGGCGCGACGCGCACGAGGCGTGCGTCGACGATGTAGCGGTGCGTGGCGAAGAAGCGCGGGTGGCAGGCCTGTAGCCGGAGCAGCTCGCGGCCGTGGTCGCGCAGAACCGACGTCCGGTCGGCCGGCACGACGTAGTGGCGGGTGACGCGGTAGGTGAACGTGCCGTACGGCAGCTCGAACCGGATGTCGTCGCCCACACGAATGTCGTCGATGTGCGCGAACGGAGCCAGGTATGTCGTGCGGTGGCCGGCGACGTAGACGAGGTGCCCCTCGCCCGGGAGCCCGCTCGCGACGTAATGCCCGGGGCCCTTCTTCAACGTGTCGGGGTCGGTGCCCTGGACGACGACCATGTCGAGGCCGATCCGGCCGATCTCGAGACGCCCGACCGGGTCGCCCCGGCGGAGCGTCCGGCGATCGGCGCGCGCCTCGGCGGCGACCGAGCTCTCGAGGGCTGCGAGGTCGCGGTGCTCGAGGTGCGGCCGGAAGGCCTGCGTGCGCCGGTCGTACGCGTGCGCGAGGTGCGACTGCTCGACGTGCGTGTAGAGCGCGGTGAACGGGTCCTGCCACCGCCACACGACGACCACCCAGGCAAGGGTCAGTGCGCCCGCTGCGACGAGCAGCGTGCCGGTGATCCGCGCGAGGCGTCGCATCGCTCATCCTCCGAACGCGCGGCGGCGTTCCTCGGTTACGCGCCTCCGGGCGCGCAGCGCGAGGACGACGCGCCGGACGAGCTCGCGCACCGGCCCGCGCGCCGGCCGCTCGGCGCGCGGCGGATACGGCGCGTAGCGGTTCGCCGTCACCGCGAGGAGCTGCGCGGCGCACGCCGTCGCGGCGAGCACGATCGCGACCGCCGGCAGCCGGATGAACCCGGCCGCGGCCAGCTCGACCAGGTACCACGGCGCGTCGAACCCGAGCCCGAAGCGGAGCGCGAGCGAGAGCACGAGCAGCGCCGGGCCGGTGAGGCCGGCGAGGAACACGACGGCGCTCCACGGGCCGCGCTGCATCCGCACCTGCGGCAGCCACAGCCACGCGTGGAGCGCAGGCACGAAGAACACGAGCGCGTACGGGTTCGTTGCCAGGACGAGCAACGCGACGACGCCGAGCCCGAGCAGCGCCGCCGTCTCGCCCGCGAGCCGCTCCTCCGCCGTCACCGGCCGCCGCGGGACGAGCCGCGGGCGCGCGACGACCCAGCCGAGGAGCGCGATCACCCCCAGGCCGAGCAGCGCGAGGACCGGCCAGTCGCCGGCGGTGCGGGTGGCAGGGTCGATCGGCCGCGCGACCGCCGCCGGCCACGCCCCGAGGAAGCCGAGGACGTAGAACGCCGCACCGACGAAGAGCCAGAACGCGATCCGGCTGCGCAGGCTCTGCACCGCGGGCAGCACCGGGATGCGCCGCCTGCGGCAGTGCGCGAACAGGTCGACCACGGTCACCGCGTACGGGATCAGGAGCGCGAACAGGATCAGCTCGATCGCCCACCCGCGCAGGATCCGGCCGCCGGTCCACAGGAAGGTCGTCGTCCCCTGCGCCAGGTCGAGCCCCTGGTCGAGCGAGCCGACGAGCTGCTGGGTCGCCTTCCCGACGGCGGTGAGGGTCGGCGTCGACAGGGTGCGGTCCGTGAACGCCGCCGGCGGACGCGCGCCCGCGGTGGTGATCGTGACCGCCGGGACGCCGCGCGCGACGAACGGGCCCTGCTCGTAGAGGGTGAACGGGAAGCCGAGGTCGACGAGCTGTGCGAGGAGCCCCGCGCGGCGGACCGTCGTTCCCGTCTGCTCGGTCAGGCGCCGCGCCGCGGTCTCGACCAGCGTCGCCGCCGGCGAGCGCGGCGTGTCGCCCGCGATCTCGAGCCTCGGCTCGCCCTCCCCGCCGATCGCGGTCAGGGCGATCGTCGCCACGACGGGGAACGGCGGGTGCGCGGCGAAGCGCGCCGCGCCGAGTCCGCCGTAGGCGCCGCCGTCGGTCGAGAGGAACACGATCGTGTGCGCCGACCGGACGCTCGAGTCGCTGCCCGCGGACGCGCGCGCGAAGCCGCGCGCGAGCTCGACGAGCGCCGCAGTGCCGGTGGCGTTGTCGTTCACGCCCGGCCCCGCGCCGGTGTCGTCGCGGTGCGCCAGCACGACGATCGCCTCGCGCGACTCGCCGGGCGCCACCGCCCAGATGTTCTGCAGCGTCTGCCGGCCGAGGCCCGGCACCTCCTGCCGCCACGTGTCCGTCGAGACGGGCAGGTTGTACTGCCGCATCTGGTCGCGGAACCACTGCGCCGCCCGCACCGACCCCGTGCCGCCGGGCGAGCGGTCGGGGAAGTGCTGCGCGAGGTCGTGCGCGAGCGAGGCGGCGTCGACACCGTCGAAGTTCGGCGGCAGCGGCGGCTGCGGCAGCGGCGCCGGTCGCACGAAGCTGAACGCGAGCACGAGCAGCGGCAGCAGGAGGACGAGGCACGCGCCCCGGTAGAGGCGTGCGTTCAGGGGCCGTTCGAGCGAGCCGCGGCGCGCGCGACGCCGACGTGCGGGAGGCCGGGTCGCCGCCATGTCGAAGTTATCCTGGCAGCGCAGGTCTGCCGATGCCCGACCCTTCGCCCACGATCCTGCTCGTCGACGACGAGGACGCCGTACGGAAGGTGCTCGCGTTCCCGCTCGAGAAGGACGGGTATGCTGTTGTCCAGGCAGGCGACGGCGAAGAGGCGCTGCGGCAGTTCGAGTCGCAGCCGATCGACCTGGTGGTGCTCGACATCATGCTGCCGCGGCTCGACGGCCTCGAGGTCTGCAAGCGTTTGCGGGCGACGAGCACGGTCCCCATCATCATGCTCACGGCGCGTGACGACGAGCTCGACAAGGTGCTCGGCCTCGAGCTCGGCGCAGACGACTACATCACGAAGCCGTTCTCGATCCGCGAGTTCCGGTCGCGCGTCCGCGCCCTGCTTCGCCGCGCCCGCTCGCCGCACGTGCCCGGCGCCCTCGAGGAGGAGCGCCTCGAGATCCACGACCTGGTGATCGACGTGCCGCGCCGGCTCGTCACCGTGCGGGACGCGCCCGTGCAGCTCACGTACGTCGAGTTCGAGCTCCTGCGCACGCTCGCCGCGTCGCCGGGCCGCGTCTTCAGCAGGCGGATGCTGCTCGAGGCGCTCTGGAAGAGCGCGGACTACCGCGACCCGCGCACGATCGACGTGCACGTCCGGCACCTGCGCGAGAAGCTCGAGGTCGAGCCGCGCACGCCCGAGTACATCCTCACGGTCCGCGGCGTCGGCTACCGCTTCCGCGACCGGTGACGCCCTTCCGGGGCGTCGGCGGCAGGCTCGCGCTCGCCCTCCTGACGATCGTCGTCGGCGTGCTCGCGATCGTCTACCTGATCGTCGTCCCCTCGTACCAGCGCTCGCTCGAGAACGCCGAGCTGAACAGCCTGTCCCGCTCGATGACGACGCTCGCGATCCCCGACTTCAGCGGCGAGTACGACCAGTTCCAGCAGTTCGCCGAAGCGTTCGCGCCGGTCGTGAACGCCCGCGTCCTCGTCCTCGACCTGATCTCGACGCAGGGCCCGCTCGAGCCGATCGCCGACTCGAGCCTCGAGCAGGACTCGTCGCTCCTCGAGAACGACACGGTCGCGCTGCGGGCACTGCGCGAGAAGGGCCTCGCCCGCGGCATCGTCACCCGCAAGGGCCAGCGGTACGCGGAGGTCGCCTTCCCGTTCGACCCGTACGTGATCCTCTTCTCGGCCCCGCTCCACGACCAGCTCCAGACGGTCGACCTCGTCAAGCGCCGGTTCCTCGTCGCCGGCGCGATCGCCACGCTCTTCGCGATCCTCGCCGGGTACGCAGGCTCCGCGATCTTCGCGCGACGGCTCCGCCGTCTGGAGGCGGCCGCGGAGCGCATCGCCGCCGGGGACTTCGACGAGCCCGTCGTCGACGCGGGCGACGACGAGGTGGGGCAGCTCGCCCGCGCATTCGAGCGCATGCGCCTGCGCATCGCCACGCTCGACCGGGCCCGCGGCGAGTTCATCGCCAACGCCTCCCACGAGCTGCGGACGCCGCTCTTCTCTCTGGCGGGCTTCCTGGAGCTGCTCGACGAGCCGGGCCTCGACGCGCGGACGCGCGACGAGTTCCTCGGTCAGATGCGCGAGCAGGTCGAGCGGCTGACGAAGCTCGCCACCGACCTGCTCGACCTTTCGCGCCTCGACGCCGGTCGGCTCGCCGTCCAGGCGGAGATCGTCGATCTACCCTCGCTCGCGGCGGAGCTGGCGCTCGAGTTCGCGCCGCGGGCGGCCGCAGCCGAGCACCGGCTCGATGTCGCCTACGCCCAGCCGGCCGAGGCCCGCGCCGACGCGGCCCGCGTGCTGCAGATCGGACGGATCCTGGTCGAGAACGCGCTCGTGCACACCCCGCCGGGCACGGTCGTGCGGCTCGAGACGCGGACGGAGGGCGGCCGGGCGGTGCTCGCGGTCGCGAACGACGGGCCGCCGATCCCGGGCGAAGCGCAGCGCCAGATCTTCGAGCGCTTCTACCGGCTGGACGGAACGCGCGCCTCCGGGAGCGGTCTCGGCCTCGCGATCGCGCGCGAGCTGGCGGAGGTGATGGACGGGCGCATCGAGCTCGAGACGCGGGACGGCTGGACGCGGTTTGCGCTGGTCCTCCCGGCCGATCTCCGGGCCGCGAAAAGCGTGAAAACGGCGCAACCCCTCTCCTAGAGCCGAAAACCGTTTCGAAGCGGGGCGGAGTACAGTGGGGCGACGTGCGCCCCGGCACACTCGCAGCCATCGTGGTCGTCGCGGCGGTGCTCGGCGGAGCGGCCGCGCTCGGCGTGGCCCGCGCGGTCGGCCTGATCCACACGTCGTCGAAGACGATCGTGCTGCGGGCGCCCGCCGTCGGGGATCCCACCTCGGCGCCGGTGGTCGCCGCCAAGCCGCTCGTCGGCAACGGGTTCCAGCCCGCCCAGATCTTCCGGGCGCGCTCGGCGGGCGTGGTCACGATCGTCTCCTACTTCGACTCCGCCAAGGCGCCCGACGCGAGCGCCGGCCAGGGCTCCGGGTTCGTCGTCTCCCGCTCGGGCACGATCCTCACCGACGCGCACGTGGTCACCACGGCCGGGCAGACGAGCGGGACGCCGGAGCCGGCGCGCACCGTCTACGTCGAGTTCGCCGACGGCGACCGGGTGCCGGCCCGCATCGTCGGCTACGACCTGTTCGACGACGTCGCGGTGATCCGCGTCGATCCCCGCGCCCATGCCGTCGCACCGGTGCCGCTCGGGAACTCGGCGCGCATCGTCGTGGGCCAGCCCGTGGCCGCCGTCGGCAGCCCCTTCGGGAACGCCGACTCGCTCTCCGTCGGCGTGATCTCGGCGGTTCGCCGCTCGATTCCCTCGCTGACCTCGAAGTACGACCTGATCGACGCGATCCAGACCGACGCGCCGATCAACCACGGCAATTCGGGCGGGCCGCTCTTCGACGCCCGCGGCCGCGTGATCGGGATCAACGCCCAGATCCGCTCGAGCGGCGCCGGCTCCGGATTCGAGGGCGTCGGCTTCGCCGTGCCGATCGACTCGGCCCGACGCTCGCTCGAGCAGCTGCTCGCGACCGGTGCCGTGCGCTACGCCTACGTCGGGATCAAGACGGAGGACCTGACGCCGTCGATCGCCCGCCGCTTCGGCTACGGCGCCTCGCGCGGCGCCCTGGTCGACAGCGTCGTCGCCGGGAGCGGCGCCGCCCGCTCCGGGCTCGTCGCCGGCACCCGGACGGCCGCCTTCAACGGCCTCGGCGTGCGGGTGGGCGGGGACGCGATCGTCGCGATCGACGGCATCGCCGTCCACAGCGCCGAGGATGTCGTGCGGATCGTTGCAAATCGGCTCGAGCCGGGCGAGACGGCGCGCTTCACGGTCGTCCGGGGCAAATCCCGCCGCGTCGTCCCGGTCGTGCTCGGCGAACGTCCGTCCGCCGGTTAACAATCGGGCGGGGCAGGGTAGGCGCCTAGCACGGAGAAGCTGCCGCGGAGGATTCGGCAGAATCTCCGAGGTTTGCCGCTCGAATCCACCGGTAACGACACGTCAACGTCAATGGACGCGACCACGAACGGTCACGCAGCCGCGCAGGCGATCCGCCTGACCATCCCGGCGAAGCCCGAGTACATCACGCTCGGCCGGCTCGCCCTGACCGGGATCGCCCGCCTGCGCGCCGAGCCGCTGTCGCAGGAGGTGCTCGGCGACCTCAAGCTCGCCCTGACCGAGGCGTGCACGAACTCGGTGCGTCATGCCTACGCCGGCGGGGAGGGGCTCGTCGAGATCGTCTACGAGCTCCATCCGGACAAGCTCGTCGTCGAGGTGCGCGACCAGGGCGAGGGGTTCGAGCCGCCGTCGACGCCCTCCGCGGCGCTCGCCGACGAGGAGCTGTCGGAGGGCGGGCTCGGCATCGCGATCATCGAGGCGCTCGCCGACGAGTTCCAGATCTCCGAAGGCGCGCAGGGCGGCTCGCGGCTCCGCTTCGTGAAGCGGCTCTCCTGAACGCGTCCCGGGTGGCTTCCCGCCGCAAGCTGATCGTCGTCTCGAACCGGGGCCCGGTGAGCTACGACCGCGGACCGGACGGCGAGCGGATCGCGAAGCGCGGCGGCGGCGGGCTCGTCACCGCGCTGCGCGGCCTGCTCGAGCACCACGACGTCACGTGGATCGCGAGCGCCGTGACCGACGAGGACCGGGCCGTTGCCGCCGAGGGCAACGGCAACGTCGTGCTCCTCGCGCACGACCCCGACGTGTACGACGCGTACTACAACGTCGTCGCGAACCCGATGCTCTGGTTCGTCCACCACCAGCTCTGGGGGCGCGCCCTGCGACCCACGATCGACCGCGCGTTCCACGACGCCTGGCGCTGCTACGAGGAGGTGAACCGCACCTTTGCCGACGCCGTCGTCGCCCAGCTGGACAACGCTCCCGAGGCGGCGGTCTTCTTCCACGACTACCACCTCTACGTCGCGCCGCGGCTCGTCCGCGCAGCGCGGCCCGACGCGGTACTCGCGCACTTCATCCACATCCCGTGGCCCGTCGACTGGACGGTGCTGCCCGAGGCGATGCGGCGCGAGGTGCACGAGGGCCTGCTCGCGAACGACGTCGTCGGCTTCCACACCGCGCGCTGGGCGCGCAACTTCGAGCTCTCCTGCGCGGCGACCGTCGGCGGCTGCGGCCGCACGCACGTCACGCACCACGCGATCTCCATCGACCCGGCGGAGTTCGACGAGCTCGCCGGCTCGGAGCGGGTGCTCGCCGAGGAGCGGAAGATCGTCGAGCGGCGGCCGGAGAAGCTCGTCGTGCGCGTCGACCGCACCGATCCCTCGAAGAACGTCGTGCGCGGGTTCAAGGCGTTCGGGACGCTGCTCGACACGCACCCCGAGTGGCGCGGCCGCGTGCGCATGCTGGCGTTCCTCGATCCGTCGCGGCAGGCGATCCCCGAGTACGTCGAGTACCTCGACGCGGTGGAGCGCGAGGCGGTCGAGGTGAACGCGCGGCACCCGGACGCGATCGAGCTCCGGGTCGCCGACAACTTCCCGCAGTCCGTCGCGGCCTACAAGCAGTTCGACGTGCTGTTCGTGAACGCGGTGTACGACGGGCTGAACCTCGTGGCGAAGGAGGCGCCGCTCGTGAACGCGCGCACGGGTGTCGTCGTCCTCTCGGAGAACGCGGGCGCCCACGAGGAGCTCGGCGAGTGGTGCATCACGGTCAACCCGTTCGACGTGTGGGGCCAGGCAGAGGCGATGCACGAGGCCCTGACCCTCGACGAGGCGGAGCGGAGCCGCCGGCTGGACGCGATTCGCGCCCAGGTGCGCGAGCACGACGTGCGCGCCTGGATCGAGGGCCTCCTCGCGGATCTCGACTCGGTCTAACCTTCGCCTGTGGCCGAGCTTTCGCACGTCGACGAGAGCGGTGCGGTGAAGATGGTGGACGTCGGCGCGAAGCCCGCGCAGCGCCGCCGGGCCGTCGCGCGGGCGGTCGTGCGCATGGCGCCGGAGACGGCGGCGCGGCTCGGCGACCTGCCGAAGGGCGACGCGCTGACGACGGCGCAGCTCGCCGGGATCATGGCGGCGAAGCGCACGTCGGAGCTGATCCCGCTCTGCCATCCGCTGCCGCTCACGCACGCGGGAGTCGAGCTGCGGGTGGTCGAGGAAGGCGTCGAGATCACGGCCTCCGCGGAGACGACCGCGCAGACGGGCGTCGAGATGGAGGCGCTGACCGCCGCGTCGGTCGCCGCGCTCACGATCTACGACATGGTCAAGGCTGTCGACAAGCAGATGACGTTCAGCGTCGAGCTCGTCGAGAAGGTCAAGGAGTGAGGGCCGCCGTGCTCACCGTCTCCGACCGCGTCTCGCGCGGGGAGGCGGACGACCGGAGCGGCGACATCCTCGACGAGCTCCTCCGCGCGGACGGCCACGAGGTCGCCCGTCGCGTCGTCCCCGACGAGGCCGAGGAGATCGCCGCCGCGATCGAGGAGCTTGCGGCGGCCGCCGAGGTCGTGCTCACGACCGGCGGCACCGGGCTTGCGCCGAGGGACGTCACGCCCGAGGCGACGCGCACGGTGCTGCAGCGCGAGGCGCCCGGGATCGCCGAGGCGCTGCGCGCCGACTCGATCGCGAAGACCCCGCACGGGCTGCTGTCGCGCGGCGTCGCCGGGGTGGTCGGCCGCACGCTGGTCGTCAACCTGCCCGGCTCGACGGGCGGCTGCCGCGACGGCTACGCAGTCCTGCGACCGGCGCTCGGCCACGCCGTCGAGCTCCTCGCCGACGAGCCGACCCGCCATCGGCAGACTTCCGCCGGATGAGCGCAGTCCTCTACTACCGGCTGGTCAAGTTCGAGCACACGGTGTTCGCGCTGCCGTTCGCGTACGCGGGCGCGTTCCTCGCGGTCTACGGCGTGCCGACGGCGCACGACCTGCTCTGGATCACGATCGCGATGGTCGGCGCCCGGTCGCTCGCGATGGCGCTGAACCGGCTGATCGACGCGGGGATCGACGCGGCGAACCCGCGCACGGCCGGGCGCGAGATCCCGTCCGGCGCGCTCACCTCGGGCTCGGTGGTGACGTTCTGCGCGGCCTCGCTCGCCGTGTACCTGATCGCCGTCTGGCAGCTCGACCCGCTCGTTCGCGGGCTCTCGCCGATCCCGGTGGCCGCGTTCGTGATCTACCCCTACCTCAAGCGCTTCACGTGGCTCTGCCACCTGTGGCTCGGCGCCGTCGACGGGCTCGCGCCCGTGGGCGCCTGGGCCGCGATCGAGGGCAGGATCCCGTGGCAGGCGTGGGCGCTCGGTGGGGCCGTGGCGGCGTGGGTCGCGGGCTTCGACCTCTTCTACGCGCTCTTCGACGTGGACGTCGACCGGCAGCAGGGGCTGCACTCCTGGGCGACGCGGTTCGGGGAGCGCGGGGCGTTCGCCGGCGCCCGGGCGCTGCACCTGCTGACGATCGTGCTGCTGATCGTCGTCGGCGCCGGCCTCGGCGTCGGCATCTCGTACTGGCTCGGCGTGCTCGTCGTCGGCCTGCTCCTCTTCTACGAGCACTCGCTCGTGCGGCCGGGCGACCTGCGCCGGCTCGACGCGGCGTTCTTCACGATGAACGGCGTCATCTCCGTCGCGTTCTTCGTGTTCGTCTTCTTCGACGTGCTGTGAGCGTCGGGCTGCTCCACCCCGGGGCGATGGGGTCGGCCGTGGGCGCAGCGGTGACCGGGGAGGTGATCTGGGCCTCGGAGGGGCGGAGCGACGCGACGCGTGCGCGGGCTGCGGGGTTCCGGGACGCCGGGACGCTCGAAGCGCTCGTCGCCGAGGCGGACGTGATCCTCTCGATCTGCCCGCCGCACGCGGCGCTCGACGTCGCCCGCGCGTGCGCCGGCTTCGGCGGCGTCTACGTCGACGCGAACGCGATCTCGCCCGCGCACGCCCGCGAGATCGGAGCGCTGCACCCGCGCTTCGTCGACGGCGGGATCATCGGCGGGCCCGACGCCCCGGCGCTCTACCTCTCGGGCGGAGAGGCCGCGCAGGTCGCCGGTCTGTTCCACGGGATCGAGACGCGCGTGGTGCCCGACGCGTCCGCGCTGAAGATGGCCTACGCGGCCTGGTCGAAGGGCACGGCGGCGCTGCTGCTCGCGATCCGCGACGTGGCCGCGCACTTCGGCGTCGAGGACGAGTGGCGCCGGGCCGCACCGGAGCTCGAGGATCGGCTCGGCCGGGCCGAGGCGTCTGCGCGCGAGAAGGGCTGGCGCTGGATCGGCGAGCTGGAGGAGATCGCGGACACGTTCGCGGCCGCGGGGCAGCCGGAGGGCTTCCACCGCGCGGCGGCGGAGGTCTACCGCCGGTGATCGTCGCGCGGGGGCTCGGCAAGCGCTACGGCGACCGGCGCGTCTTCCGCGACCTCGACGTCGAGGTGGAAGACGGCGGCTTCCTGCTCGTCACGGGCCCGAACGGCTCCGGCAAGACGACCCTGCTGCGCATCCTCGCCCGGCTCGCGCTGCCCTCCGCCGGCGAGCTCGTGCTGCCGGCAAGGGAGACGATCGGCTATCTCGGCCACGACCCGCTCGTCTACCGCGAGCTGACGCCGCTCGAGAACCTGACGCTCTTCGGCCGCCTCTACCGCGTGCCCGAGCGGGGGGAGCGGATCGGGATGCTGCTCGAGCGCTTCGGCCTGTGGGAGGTGCGGCACGAGCGCGTGTCGACCTTCTCGCGCGGCATGCAGCAGCGGCTCGGACTGTGCCGCGTCCTCCTGCACGACCCGGGCCTCCTCGTGCTCGACGAGCCCACGAACGCGCTCGACGCGGACGGGCTCGAGCTGCTCGAGTCGGTGCTCGACGAACGGCGTACGCTCGTCGTCGCGACCCACGACCCGGAGCGCGTCGAGGCGCGCGCCACGCGGCGGCTCGCCTTCGCGTGAGGTACGTCCGCGACACCGCCGCGCTCGCGCGCAAGGACCTGCTGCTCGAGCTCCGGGCGAAGGAGACGCTGCCGTCGATGCTCCTCTTCGTCGTCGCGGCGCTGACGATCTTCCACTTCGCGCTGCCGAGGGGGACCGACTCGGTCGCAGCGCGCGGCCTTCTCTGGTCGGCCCTGATCTTCACCGCCCTCCTGGGCCTCACCCGCGCCTTCGTCGCGGAGCGCGAGCAGGGCATGTTCGACGCCCTCGTCCTCGCTCCGTGCGACCGCAGCGCCATCTGGCTCGGGAAGGCGATCGCCGTGCTCGCCTTCCTCGTCGCGGCCGAGGTGGTCGCCCTGCCGGCCTTCGCGGCCTTCTTCACCGGCCTCGACGGGCGCACGGTCGCGGCGGTCGCGCTCGCCGACCTCGGCATCGCCTCGGTCGGGACGCTCTTCGGGGCGATGGCCGTGGCCGGGCGGGCCCGGGAGCTCCTGCTGCCGCTGCTCTTCCTGCCGATGGCGGTGCCGATCGTGGTCGGCGGCGTCGGCGGCTACCTCTGGTTCCTCGCGCTCTACGACGTGCTCTTCGCCCTGCTCAGCTGGGCCGCGTTCGAGTACGTGGTGGCCGAGGGCTAGTCCCCGACTACCATTCGGGCGTGAAGCTGCCGGCCCTGACGACGGTCCTCTTCGCCGCGGCCGTCGCGCTCATCTTCTTCTACGCGCCCACCGACGGCGACCAGGGCTTCTCGCAGCGCATCTTCTACTTCCACGTGCCGATCGCCCTCACCTCGTACGTCTGCTTCGGCTGGGGCGCGTGGAAGGCGCTTCGCTACCTGCGCACGCGCGACGAGCGCGCCGACCTGGAGAGCTACGTGGCCGTCCACCAGGGCACCGTCTTCGGCGCGCTCACCCTGATCACCGGCTCGATCTGGGCGCGCGCCTCGTGGGGCGTCTGGTGGTCGTGGGGCGAGGACCAGCTCGTGCTGTTCCTCGTCCTCTTCCTCTTCTACTGCGCCTACTTCATGCTGCGCTACTCGGTCGAGGCCGGCCCGGCGCGCGCGAACATGAGCGCGGTCTACGCGCTCTTCGGCGTCGTGCTGATCCCGGTGTCGTTCCTCGCCATCCGCCTCTCCAGGAACTTCATCCACCCGGTCGTCTTCACGTCGCACGGGCCGCAGATGACGCACTCGCAGTTCCTCACCTTCTGCGTCGCGCTGGCGGCGATGGTCTCGCTGTTCGCGACGCTCTACCACGTCGAGCTCGCGGGGAAGCGCATCGACGCGCACCTGCGCGAGCTGCGGGAGCTCCTCACGTGACAGGCCCGAAGAGCCCGCCCAGCGAGTGGCAGTACGTCGCCGCCGCGTACCTCGTCGTCTTCGTCGCCGTGCTCGCGTGGGTGGGGATCATCGCCGCGAAGCTCCAGCGCCTCCAGCGGCAGCTGGGCTCGCTCGTCGAGAAGGCGCGAGAGCGTGGCTGAGGCCCTCTTCTGGCCGGCCCTCCTCGCGTACGGGGAGGCGGCGTTCGCGTACGCGTCGCTGCGCACCTCGCGCGCGGCGACCTGGGGGGTCCGCCTCGGCTGGCTCGCGCAGACCGCGCTCCTCGCCGTCCAGGCCGTGCGCGCCGATGGGTTCCCGTGGTGGAGCTGGGCGGGGTCGCTCAACCTCTTCGTCTGGCTCGTCGTCGGCGCCTACCTGATCTGGGGCTGCCAGCAGCGCTACCGCCTGCTCGGCCTCGCCGTGATGCCGCTCGCCGTCGTGCTCTTCGTCGTCGCGCGCATCGGGGGCGGCACGCACGCCGGGCATCGCGACTCGTACAGCTCGCTGTTCCTCGTGCTGCACGTCGGCTTCGTGCTCGCCTCCTTCGCCGGCTTCACGCTCGCGGCGGCGCTCGCGGCGAGCTACCTGTGGCAGGAGCGCCGGCTGAAGAAGCGCGCCACCGACATCCTGCGGCTCCGGCTGCCGCCGCTCGCCTCGCTCGAGCGGCTGACGCGCCGCACGATCGCGGTCTCCGTGCCGCTGCTCACGCTCGGGCTTGTCGCCGGCGTGATCCGGCTCCGCCACGACCATCGCCCGCTCGACGCGCTCGAGGGCGTCGCGCTCCTCACGTGGCTCGTCTACGGCGGCTTCCTCGCCCTGCGTCCGACCGGCCGCCGTGCCGCCTACCTCGCGCTCGGCGGCTTCGTGCTGGTGATCGTGACACGCCTCGCGCTCGCCGGAGGCCACTTCTCGTGAGCATCGCGCTCGTCGGGCTGTCGCACCACGTCGCGCCGGTCGAGCTGCGCGAGCGCGTCACCCTCGACGCGACGGCCGCCGCCGACCTCGCGCGCTCGCTCGGCGACGCGGTCGTCCTCTGCACGTGCAACCGCACCGAGGTGTACCTCGCGGACGGCGGCGAGGAGCGCGCCCTCGCGGCGCTCGAGCAGCTCGCGGGCGAGCAGCTGGACGGCGTCGTCTACCGCCTCCACGACGAGGCGGCGGCGCTGCACCTCTTCCGGGTGGCGGCCGGCCTCGACTCGCTCGTGCCGGGCGAGGGCGAGATCCTCGGCCAGGTGCGCGACGCGTACGAGGCGTCGCAGGCCGGGCCGGTGCTCGACCACGTCTTCCGGCAGGCGCTCGGCGTCGGCAAGCGCGTGCGCACCGAGACGGCGATCGGCGAGAGCCCCGCCTCGGTGTCGTCGGCGGCCGCGGCGCTCGCCTCCCAGGTCTTCGGCGACCTGAAGGGGCGGCGCGTCCTGCTGATCGGCGCCGGCCGCATCGGCGAGCTCGCCGCGGCGAACCTCTCGTCGCGCGGCGCGCAGATCGCCTTCGTCGCGAACCGCACCGAGGACACCGCGCGCGAGCTTGCGCATCGCTTCGGCGCCGCGGCGTTGCGCCTCGACGAGGTCGCGGCGAAGCTCGGCGAGGTCGACGTCGTCGTCAGCTCGACATCCGCGCCCGAGCCCGTGCTGCGCGCCGAGGACGTGCCGTCGCGCCGCCGCAGCCCGTTGTTCTTCATCGACATCGCCGTCCCGCGCGACGTCGACCCGCACGTCGCCAAGCTCGGCGGCTGCTTCCTCTACGACATCGACGACCTCGAGGCCGTCGTCGCGGAGACGCTCGCCGGGCGGCGCGCCGAGGCGGAGCGGGGCGAGCAGCTCGTCGCGGAGGAGACCGAGCGCTACCGCGCCTGGCGCGCGTCGCTCGACGTCGTCCCGGCGATCGCGTCGCTGCGCGCGCGCGCCGAGGAGATCCGCACGGCCGAGCTCGCCAAGGTGCGCGTCAGCGACGACGAGCGCCGCACGCTCGAGTCCGTCACGGCGCAGATCCTGAACAAGCTGCTGCACCTGCCCACGGTGCGGATGAAGGAGGCCGCCGTCAGCGCCGACGGCGCCGTGTACGCCGACGCGGTCAAGCACCTCTTCGGGCTCGACGATGAGCGAGCCTGACCGGCAGCACATCCACCGCCCGCTGCCGGTGGTCGCTCCCTCGGCGTTCCTGCGGGTGAAGCTCGGATTCCCGGTCTGCGGCCGCAGCCGGCGCGGGGGGAGGTCTCGCTGTGCTCGTTCGTATCGGGTCTCGCGGGTCTAGGCTCGCGCTCACCCAGGCCGAGCAGGCGGCGCAGGCGCTGCGCCGGCCCGGCGTGGAGATCGCGCTCGTCCCGATGACGACGGCGGGCGACCGCGACCGCACGCGCCCGTTCGGGCAGATCGGCGAGCGGGGCGTGTTCGTCAAGGAGATCGAGGAGGCGCTGCTCTCGGGCCGGATCGACGTCGCCGTCCACTCCGCGAAGGACATGACCTCGTCCGACACGGAGGGGCTCGTCGTCGGCGCCTACCTCGAGCGGGACGACCCGCGCGACGCGCTCGTCGGCGCACCCCGCATCGAGCCGGGGATGCGCATCGGCACCGCGTCGGCCCGGCGCCGCGCGCAGCTGCTCGCGTTCGAGCCGACGCTGTCGATCGAGCCGATGCGGGGCAACGTCGACACGCGTCTGCGGAAGCTGCGCGAGCGGGGGCTCGACGCGATCGTGCTCGCCGCCTGCGGGCTCGACCGGCTCGGCCTCGCCGACGAGATCGGTGCGCGGCTCGATCCGGAGGTGATGCTGCCGGAGGCGGCGCAGGGCGCGCTCGCGCTGCAGGTGCGCGCGGGCGAGGAGGAGCTGGTGGCGCGCGTCGACCACGCGATCACGCGGTCCCGCGTCGAGCCGGAGCGCGCGTGCGTCGCGGCGATCGGCGGCGGCTGCCTCGCGCCGGTGGCCGCGCATCACGACGGGACGACGCTGCACGCGCTGATCGCGGCGGAGGACGGCTCGTGGATCGAGCGGCGAAGCGGCGACGATCCGGCCGCGCTCGGGCGGGAGCTCGTCGCGTTCGCGACGTGAGGGCGATCGTCACCCGGCCGCGGGCGCAGGCGGGGCCGCTTGTCGCGGCGCTCGAGGCCGCCGGCGCCGAGGTGGTCGAGTGTCCGCTGATCGAGATCGAGCGCACCTCCGACGAGCCCGTCGACGCGTCCGGCTACGACTGGCTGATCGTCACCAGCCCGAACGGCGCCGACGAGATCGCGCGCCGCGGCCGCAACCTGCCCCGGGTCGCCGCCGTCGGGCCGGGCACCGCGGAGGCGCTGCGCGCGCACGGGATCGAGCCGGCGCTCGTGCCCGCCGACTCGTCGCAGGACGGGCTGCTGCGCGAGTTCCCACGGCCGGCGGGAAGGGTGCTGTTCGCCGCCGCCGAGGGCGCGCGGCGAGGCCCGATCGACGCGCTCGGCGCGGACTTCGTCTCGCTCTACCGCACGCGGCTCCTCCGGCCGGAGCCGCCCGCCGGGGACGTCGTCGTGCTCGCGTCCGGCTCGGCTGCCCGCGCATATGCCGCGATCGGCGGCCGTGCGCCCGCCGTGACGATCGGCCCCGAGACGAGCCGCGTCGCGCAGTCGGTCGGGCTCGACGTGGTCGCCGAGGCCGGGCGGCACGATCTCGAGGGCCTGGTCGCGGCGGTGCGCGATGTGATGGACTCGCACGCGTGACGGTCGTCACCTTCCTCACCGACTTCGGCCTGCAGGACGACTTCGTCGGCACGTGCCACGGCGTGATCGCGCGCATCGCGCCGGACGCGCGCGTGATCGACCTGACCCACGGGATCCCGCCGCAGGCGGTGCTGCAGGGAGCGCTCGTGCTCGCGAACGCGGCGCCGTACCTGCCGGTCGGCGTGCACCTCGCCGTGGTCGACCCCGACGTCGGCGGGAACCGGCGCGCCGTCGCGATCCGCACCGCGGACGGCCGCCTCTTCGTCGGCCCCGACAACGGCCTGCTGCTGCTCGCCGCCGACGCGATCGGCATCGACACGGCCCACGAGCTGACCGAGCCGCTGTACCGCCTGCCGCAGGTCTCGCACACCTTCCACGCCCGCGACGTCTTCGCGCCGGCGGCCGCGCACCTCGCGGCCGGCGTGCCCGTCGACGAGCTCGGGCCGGCCGTCGACCCGTCGGGGCTCGTCCGGCTCGCCGTCCCGGCTCCCGAGCTGGGACGGACGCAGATCGGCGCCACGGTGCTCGTCGTCGACCGCTTCGGCAACGTGTCGACCAACGCGCGCCGCGAGCACGTCGACGCGCTCGGCATCGCGCCCGGCGACCGGGTCGAGATCCGGCTGGCGCTCGACCGCTACTACGCGCTCTACGCCGAGACGTTCGCCGACGCGGGGCCGGGCGAGCTGCTCCTCTACGAGGACTCCTACGGGCTGATGACGCTCGCGATCAGCCGGGGCGATGCGGCGAAGCTCACCGGCGTCGCGGCGGGCGACGAGCTCCGGATCGCGGTCCAGTGACCCCGCAGCAGCGCCTGATCCGGCTCATGACCGACCTCGTCGTCCGGGTACCCGTCGCGTGGCGGCTGCTGCGCGGGCCGATGCGTGCGAACTTCGACGCGCTCGCGCCGGTCTGGGACGCGACGCGCGCCGGCGGCGACCGGCTCCTGCCGATGCAGGCCGCGCTCGACGCATTCGCGGCGGCACCCGCGCGGGTGCTCGATCTCGGCACCGGCACGGGCGTGATCGCCCGGCTCGTCGCCGAGCGCTGGCCGGAGGCGGAGGTCGTGGGCGTCGACCTCTCGCCGAAGATGGTCGACGAGGCGCGCCGCCTCGCGACGAGCGACCGGCAGCGCTACGAGGTCGCCGACTCGACCGCGCTCCCGTTCCCCGACGGCAGCTTCGACGCGGTCCTGATGAACAACATGATCCCGTTCTTCGACGAGATCGCCCGGGTCGTGGCGCCCGGCGGCCACGTCGTCGTCGCGTTCGCGATCGGCGCGCGGACCCCGATCTACGTGCCCCTCGACCGCGTGCGGCGCGAGCTCGAGCGCCGCGGTCTCCGCTACGTGCGGGACTTCCGGGCCGGCCTCGGCGAATCGCTCCTTGCGCACCGGCCCGACCCGTCGTAACGTTCCCGGCACAGGGACGTTCGCGACGCGGTAGCACCGGTCCGGACGTCTCTTTTTGGTCCCGCCGCTACACTGCGGACCGGCGCGGCGAGGTAGCTCAGTTGGTAGAGCACACGGCTGAAAACCGTGGTGTCGCCGGTTCAAGTCCGGCCCTCGCCACTTCTTGACGGACGGCGAGCAGCGGATCGAGTGGGCGCGGCAGCACATGCCCGTCCTGCACGCGCTGCTCGAGGAGCGGCTGAAGGACGGTGCGCTCGCGGGGCGCCGGCTCGCCGTCGTCGTCCACCTCGAGGCGAAGACTGCGAATCTCGTGCTCGCGTTGAAGGAGGCGGGCGCCGAGGTGGTCGCCGCGGGCTCGAACCGGCTCTCGACCCAGGACGCGATCTGCGAGGCGCTCCGCACGCGCGGCGTCGAGGTGCACGCCCGCCACGGCGTGTCGCCTGAGGAGTTCACGGCCGATCTGCTGCGGGTCGCCGAGTCGGGCGCGGAGCTCGTGATCGACGACGGCCTCGAGCTGACCCGCCGGATGGCGGAGCACCGGCCCGACCTGTACGCGCGTCTGCAGGGCGTCAGCGAGGAGACGACCACCGGCGTGGCTCGCCTTCGCGCATTGCAGGCCGACGGCCTCCTCACGTACCCGGCGGTCGCCGCGAACGACGCGCGCTGCAAGCACATGTTCGACAACCCGTACGGGACGGGACAGACGACGCTGACCGCGATCCTCGCGCTCACCAACGTGCTCGCCGCCGGTCGCGAGTTCTGCATCGTCGGCTACGGCTGGGTCGGCAAGGGGCTCGCCCGGGCCGCGGCCGGCCTCGGCGGCCGGGTGACGGTCGTCGAGATCGACCCCGTGCGCGCGCTGACCGCGCACATGGACGGCTTCCGCGTCGCCTCGCTGCACGACGGGCTGCGCGACGCCGACGTCGTGATCACCGCGACGGGGCTCACCCAGGTCGTGACCGCCGACGACTTCGGCGCGCTGAAGGACGGCGCGATCCTCGCGAACGCCGGGCACCACGACCGCGAGATCGACGTGCCGGCGCTCGCCGCCCTCGCCGACGAGGCGTTCGAGGCGCGGCCGAAGGTCACCACCTACCGGCTCGGCGCGAAGCGCGTGCACGCGCTCGTCGAGGGCGCGCTCGTGAACATCGCGGGGCTCGACGGCAACCCGATCGAGATCATGGATCTCTCCTTCTCCGTGCAGGCGCTCTCGATCCACCGCCTCGCGTCGGGCGGCGTGCCGGCCGGGGTCAACAGCTTTCCCGCCGAGCTCGACGATCTGATCGCGCGCACGAAGCTGCGCACCCTCGGCATCGAGCTCGACTCGGCCACGGAGGCGCAGCAGGCGTTCCGGGCCGCCTGGGCCGTCTCCTAGCCGGGCGCGCGCCCGCGCGCGATCCGGTCGACGAGGGCGCGCGCCATCTCGTGCTTCTCGAGCACGGCGTCCGCGCCGGCCTCCGCGGCGGCGCGGTGGAGCGCCGCGTCCGAGTCGCCGGTCAGGGCGATCAGGCAGAGGCTCGGGTGGTCGCGGCGGAGCTGCCCGAGCGCCGTCACCCCGTCCACGAGCGGCATGTGCAGGTCGAGCACGACCGCGTCCGGCCCGACCTCCTCCGAGCGCTCGATCGCCTCGAGGCCGTTCGCCGCCGTCGCGACCACCCGCAGCTCGGGCTGACGGTCGATCAACGCCTGCAGCGATTCCAGGAAGAGCTCGTCGTCGTCCGCGAGAAGAACCTTGATCATGCCGCGTGGCATAGATTTCTCCGACGTGAGCGCGCCGGAAACGCCGAAACCCGTCGCTGTGATCGGCGCCGGGCTCGACCTCGGAGCCGGCCGGCGCGGTGTCGATATGGGCCCGTCGGCGATCCGCTATGCCGACCTCGAGGCGCGGATCCGCGAGCTCGGACGCGACGTCTCCGACCGGGGAGACGTACGCGCGCCGGTCCCCGAGGCGACCGAGGAGGGCAGCCCGACCTGCCGCTACCTGGAGCCGATCAAGCAGGTCTGCGGCGGCGTCGCGAGGCTCGTCGGCGAAGCGGCGGCCGAGGGCAGCCTGCCGCTCGTGCTCGGCGGCGACCACTCGATCGCGATGGGGTCGCTCGGCGGCATGGCCGCGCGCTTCGGGCCGGGCGCCGCGCTCTGGATCGACGCGCACGGCGACCTGAACCGCCCCGACACGTCGCCGACCGGGAACGTCCACGGCATGCCGCTCGCGGCCGCGCTCGGCGCCGCCGGAGCCGCGTTCGAGTCGGGCGACTACCCGACCCCGTCGCTCGCCAAGGCGGCGCTCGTCGGGATCCGCTCGCTCGACCCGGGCGAGCGCGACCTCGTCCACGAGCTCGGGCTCCACGTCTACACGATGAGCGACGTCGACCGGCTCGGTGTCGAGCGGGTCGTCGGCGAGGCGCTCGAGTACCTGTCGGGCGAGGCGTTCCTGCACGTGAGCCTCGACCTCGACGCCGTCGACCCGATGTTCGCGCCCGGCGTCGGCACCCCCGTGCGCGGCGGGCTCTCCTACCGCGAGGCGCACCTCGCCCTCGAGCTCGTCGCCGAGCTGGGCGCGATGGACTCCCTCGACGTCGTCGAGGTGAACCCGATCCTCGACCGCGAGAACGAGACGGGGAAGCTCGCCGTCGAGCTCGTCGCGAGCGCGCTAGGGAAGCGGATCCTCTAGCGGATCCGCGGTCGCGCTGCGCTCGACCGGCAGCTCGGCGCCGTTCCCCGACGGCTCGTAGAAGACGCTGCCGGCGAGCTCGTCCGGCAGGCAGTCCACCTCGAACCCCGCCGGGTCGCCGTGCGGGTACACGTAGCCGGCTCCGCGGCCGAGCTTGCGTGCCCCGGGGTACGCGGCCGAGCGGAGCGCCGCCGGCGGCATCAGGTGGCCGCGCTCGCGGACCGCCTCGGTCGCCTTGCCGAGCGCCGTGTACGACGCGTTCGACTTCGGCGCGCGCGCCAGGTAGACCGCGGCCTGCGCCAGGTTGAGGCGCGCCTCCGGCAGACCGACGTGCTCGACCGCCTGCGCCGCAGCGACGGCGACGAGCAGCGCCTGCGGGTCGGCGTTGCCGATGTCCTCGGAGGCGAGCACGATCATGCGACGCGCGATGAACCGCGCGTCCTCGCCGCCCTCGATCATCGCCGCGAGGTAGTAGACCGACGCCTGCACGTCGCCGGCGCGCGTCGACTTGATCCACGCCGAGATGAAGTCGTAGTGGCGGTCGCCGCGCTTGTCGAACGCGAGCGGCCGCTTCCGCGCCGCGTCGTCCACGTGGCGCGGCTCGAGCGCGGCTCCCTCGGCGCGTGCGGTCTCGACCGACAGCTCGAGGATGTTCAGCGCGTTCCGCGCGTCCCCGCCCGCGCGCGTCGCGATCAGCTCGACCACGTCCGGCGAGACCTCCGTGCCGAGCGCCTCCGCACCGCGCCGCACGACGCCCTGCAGCGTCTCGAGCGAGTGCGGCTCGAGCTCGTAGATCTGCGACCGCGAGAGCAGCGCGGAGTTCACCTCGAAGTACGGGTTCTCGGTCGTCGCGCCGATCAGCGTCACGAGCCCCTCCTCGACACCCGGCAGCAGCGCGTCCTGCTGCGCCTTGTTGAAGCGGTGGATCTCGTCGAGGAAGAGGATCGTCCGGCGCCCGCTCGTGCCGAGCCGCTCCCGCGCGCGGGCGAGCACCTCGCGGACGTTCGAGACGGTCGCCTGCACCGCGGACAGCTCCTCGAACTCGGCGCCGGTCGTCTGCGCGACGATCCGCGCGAGCGTCGTCTTCCCCGATCCCGGCGGGCCGTAGAGGATCATCGAGGGGACGCGGTCCTGCTCGATCGCGAGCCGCAGCGCGCGACCCGGCCCGACCACGTGCTCCTGGCCCACGAACTCGTCGAGCGTCGTCGGCCGCAGCCGCTGGGCGAGCGGCGCGGAGGCGTCGAGCCGGCGGCCCGCGGCTTCGCTGAACAGGTCGCCCATGCCTCGAAAGTATGCTTCGGAACGGATGTCCGACGTCTGGGGTGCCGGCACGTACGAGCGGTTCGCGGCCCGGCTCGCGCCGGTCCAGGACCAGCTCGTCGACCTCCTCAAGATCGGGCCGGGCGACCGGGTGCTCGACCTCGCGACCGGTACCGGGGAGGTGGCGGTGCGCGCCGCGCGGCGCGGCGCGTCGGTCACCGCGATCGACATCACCGAGCCGATGCTCGTGAAGGCGAGGGAGCGGTCGGCGCAGGAGTCGCTCGCGATCGCCTTCGACCGCGGCGACGTCGAGTACCTCCCGTACGAGGACGCGTGCTTCGACGTGCTCGTCTCGAACTTCGGGCTCGTGTTCGCGCCCGACCACGCCAACGTCGCGGCCGAGCTCGCGCGCGTCGCGTGCCCGGGCGGCCGCCTGGCGTTCAGCGCGTGGAAGCCGAACCCGAAGCTCGGCGAGCTGTACCGGCGGTTCACGCACGAGCCGATCGAGGGGCGCGAGGCGTACGAGTGGGGGCGCGAGGACCACGTCGAGGACATGCTCGGCGAGGACTTCGACCTCGAGTTCGAGGACGGCACGCTCTGGCTCGAGGCCGAGAGCGGCGAGGAGGTCTGGAAGCTCTTCTCGGAGTCGGCGCCGCCCGTGGTCGCGCTCGTCCGGCAGCTCGACCCCGACCAGGCGGAGGAGTTCCACCAGGCGTTCGTCGAGCTGTACGAGGGCTACCGCACCGACGCCGGCGGCATCCGCGCACCGCGGCGCTACCTGATCGTGCTCGGGACCCGCAGGTGAGCTCCGAGGTCGTCGGGCTGCTCCAGCAGCTCATCCGCCTCGACACCACGAATCCGCCCGGCCGGGAGACGATCGCGGCCGAGTTGCTGCGCGACTACCTCGAGGCGGCCGGCGTCGAGTGCGAGCTGTACGCGCGCGTGCCGGAGCGGGCGAACCTCGTCGCGCGCATCCGCGGCCGCGGCGACGGCCCGTCGCTCGCCCTCCTCTCGCACACCGACGTCGTGCTCGCAGACCCGAAGGAGTGGCGGCGCGACCCGTTCGGAGGCGAGCTGGTCGACGGCGACGTGTGGGGTCGCGGCGCGCTCGACATGAAGGGAGAGGTGGCCGCCTCGGCCGTCGCGATCGCCTCGCTCGCGCGCGAGGGCTGGCGCGGCTCGGGCGACCTCGTCTTCGTCGCGGCGGCCGACGAGGAGGTGGGCGCCGGGTTCGGGCTCGAGTGGCTCGTCGAGGAGCATCCGGACGCGGTCCGCACCGACTTCTCGCTGAACGAGGGAGCGGGCGAGCGGATCGAGCTCGGCGGCCGCCCGTTCTACCTCTGCTCCACCGCCGAGAAGAGGACAGCGCCGTTCGTGCTGCGCGTGCGCGGCCGCAGCGGGCACGCGTCGATGCCGGGGATCGCCGACAACGCGCTCGTCAAGGCGGCGCCGCTCGTCTCCGAGCTCGGGGTCTTCGAGATGGAGCCGACCCTCATCCCCGAGGTCGAGGCGTTTCTCGACACGGTGCTCGGGGCGACCCCGCCCGCGCGCGACGCGCTCGGCGAGGCCCGCAAGGTCTCGCCGCTCGCCGCCGAGCTGATCGAGCCGCTGCTCGCGATGACGGTCGCTCCGACGATGATCCGCGCCTCCGACAAGCGGAATGTCGTGCCGGCGCTCTGCGAGGTGACGATCGACGTCCGCCTGCTCCCCGGCCAGACACCGGCCGACGCGGAGCAGGTGCTGCGCCGGTTCCTCGGCGCCGGCGAGTACGAGCTCGAGAACATCAGCTCCTACGGTGGGACGCGGTCGCCGATCGGCGGGCCGCTGTGGGAGGCGATCGAGTCGTTTCTCGCGGAGGACGATCCCGGCTCCGCGCCGGCGCCCATCTGCAGCGCGGGGTTCACCGACTCGCACTGGATGCGCGACGCGTTCGGCACGGTGGCGTACGGCTTCTTCCCCTCGCGCGCCATGGACTCGGAGGTCGCGGCGCGGCTCATCCACTCGGCCGACGAGCGCGTGCCCGTGGAGGACCTGGAGCTCGGCGTCCGCTTCCTGCGCCACGCCGCGCAGGCCGTCTGTGCTTGAGCTCTGGGAGCAGGACGGTGCCTTCGAGGCGCTCGAGGCGTGGCTCGCCGGGCTGCCGCCGGGCGCCTCAGCAGACGTGTTCGTCGCCTACCCCTCCGTGCCGCCGCAGCCCCTGCGGCTCCCGGCGGTGGCCGCGAGGGTCAGGGGCGAGGCCGCTCCGGGAGGTCCGACCCCCACCTGCCGGGTCGGCGAGTGGGAGGCGACCTGGCGCGCCGAGGAGTACTGCGCGGCGATCGAGGAGGTGCGCGCGGCGATCGCGCGCGGGGACGTCTACCAGGTGAACCTCGTGCAGCACCTGGCGGCGCCGTTCGAGGGCGACCCGGCCGGGCTCGCGGACGCGCTCGGGCCGCTCCACACCGGCTCGCTCGCCGGGGACGGCTGGGCGATCGTCTCGGCGTCGCCGGAGCTCTTCCTCGCCCGGCGCGGCGACCGGCTCTGGACGAAGCCGATCAAGGGGACGGCGCCGCTCGGCGAGGACGTCGAGGGGCCGAAGGACGCCGCCGAGCACGTGATGATCGTCGACCTCGAGCGGAACGACCTGTCGCGCGTCTGCCGGGTCGGCTCGATCCGCTGGCCCGAGCTGATGGCGCAACACGAGCTCGCCGGCGTGACGCACCTCGTCTCCACCGTCGAGGGGCGGCTGCGGGCGGACGCAGGCCTCGCCGAGATCCTGCACGCGACGTTCCCCGGCGGCTCGATCACCGGCGCGCCCAAGCTCGCGGCGATGGCGCAGATCGCGCGGCTCGAGCCGGTCGGCCGCGGCGCGTCGATGGGCGCGCTCGGCACGGTGCACGCGAACGGCGACTTCGACCTCGCCCTGACGATCCGCACCTTCGCGGTCGCAGGCGGGCGCGTCCACCTGTGGGTGGGCGGCGGCGTCACCTGGTCGTCCGACGCGGAGGCCGAGGTGGAGGAGTCTTGGGTCAAGGCACGGCCGCTGCTCGCGCGTGTCGGCGGGCTGGTGCCGGCATGACGCTGATCGGCCTCGCCGTCGAGGGCCGCGGCCTGCTCGACCCGGCGTCGCCGGTCTTCACCGCCGACGACGAGGCGGTGCTGCGCGGCAGCTGCGCCTTCGAGACCGTGCGCGTCTACGGCGGACGGCCGTTCCTGCTGGCGGAGCACCTGACGCGCTTCCGGCACTCCGCGCAGGCGCTCGCGCTCGACCCGCCGGACGGCGTCGAGGAGCTGATCCAGCTGCTGCTCGGCGCCATGCCGCCCGACTTCGTGCTGCGCTTCTACCGGACGTCCGCCACGATCGCCGTGACCGCGGCGGCGCTCCCGGCCGACCTGGAGGAGGAGCGCGCGCACGGCGTCCGCCTGCGCAGCTTCGAGGTGGGCGCGCCGCCGCCGTTCCTGGCCGGCGCGAAGGCGACGAGCTACGGCCTCGCTTTCGCGGCGAAGCGGGAGGCGCAGCGGCTCGGCGCGCACGAGGCGGTGCTCGTCGGCGACGGCCTCGTGCTCGAGGCGACCACCGCCAACGTGTGGTGGCGCCGCGGCGACGAGCTCTTCACGCCCGCGACGCGGCCGGGCGTGCTCCCGGGCGTCACCCGCGGCTTCGTGTGCGGGATCGAGCGGGTCACCGAGGGCGCGTTCCCGCTCGCCGAGCTGGCGGAGGCCGACGAGGCGTTCCTCACCTCGTCGATCCGCGAGGTGATGCCGGTCGTGGAGCTCGACGGGCGGCCCGTCGGCGACGGCGCTCCCGGACCGGCTGCGGAGCGCCTGCAGGGGGCGCTCCGGCTACGCTCCTCGGCGTGACGGAACCCGTTCGGCTCGGGGGCATGGCGCTCGGGAACGGCGTCCTGGTACACGGGCCGCGCGCCTGGGCGGCCGCGGTGCGCCTGCCCGGCGGCGACCTGAAGGTGGTCGCGCGCCGCAAGCGCTTCGGGGCGGCGGACGTCCGGAATCCGCTTCTGCGGGGGCCGGCGCGGCTCGCGGAGGCGTTCGCGCTGCTGCCGCAGGTGAAGCGCGCGATCCCGGAGGCCGAGCTGCCGATGCAGCGGCCGCACGTGCTCGGCGCGATGGTCGGGAGCGCGGTCCTCCTGCGGCTCGCGAAGCGCAGCCGCCTGCGGCCCGCCGCGCGCGAGGTGCTCGGCGCGGCGCTCTCGCTCGCCCCGGCGGCGCTTGCCCTGCGCGGCGGCGAGCTGGCCGAGTATCACGGCGCGGAGCACATCGCGATCGGCACCTACGAGCACGGCGAGGCGCGGCCCAAGGAGCACGAGCGCTGCGGCTCCCATCTCGTCGGCCCGATGCTGCTGACGACCGCCGCCGGCAACCTGGTCGCCGAGAAGGCGCCGCCGCACCTGCGCGGGGCCGCCCGGGCGGCGGGCTCGCTCGGCGCGGTCGCCGCCTCGGTGGAGATCTTCGGCTGGATGACCCGGAACCCGGCGCATCCCGTCGCCCGGGCCCTGGCGAAGCCGGGGCACGACCTGCAGCACCGCCTGGGCACGCGCCAGCCGACCGCCGAGCAGCTGGAGGTCGCCGAGTCCGCGTTGCACGCGTGCCTGGAGCTCGAGCGGTGATCACCACCCGCCGGCGCCTCGACCCGTCGATCTTCGACCTCCCGGTCGAGAAGATGCGCGCGGGCTACTACACCGACGCCTACTTCAACCACACGCGGGCCGCGCTGCTCGAGGCGGGCAGGCACCCGCACGTGGTGATGCAGGTGTTCCAGAAGAAGCACAGCTACCTCGGCGGCATCGACGAGGCGATCGCCATCCTCAAGCTCTGCGCCGCCGACCTCGACGGCCTCGAGGTGCACGCGCTGTACGACGGCGACGCGCTCGAGCCGTACGAGACGGTGCTGACGATCGAGGGCGACTACACGACCTTCGCGCACCTCGAGACGCTGTACCTGGGCGTGCTCGCGCGGCGCACGCTGATCACGACGAACACCGTCAACGTGCTGCGTGCCGCCAACGGGAAGCCGGTGATCTTCATGCCTGCGCGCCACGACCACCACCGCGTGCAGACGGGCGACGGCTACGCCGCCTACGTGGCCGGCCAGGTGGTCGGCGCGGAGGTGGGCGTGACGACCGACGAGCAGGCGTCGTGGTGGGGCGGCCGCGGCATCGGGACCGTGCCGCACTCGCTGATCGCGGCCTACGGCGGCGACACGGTCGCGGCGGCGCGCCGCTTCGCCGAGTGGGCGCCGCCCGACATGAGCGTCACGGTGCTCGTCGACTTCGAGAACGACTCCGTCAAGACGGCGCTCGAGGTCGCGCACGCGCTCGGCGACCGCCTCTGGGGCGTCCGGCTCGACACCTCCGAGTCGCTCGTCGACCGCTCCCTGTGGGAGGAGATGGGCGCGTTCAAGCCGACGGGCGTGAACCCGCAGCTCGTCTGGAAGGTGCGCGAGGCGCTCGACGGCGCCGGCTTCGACGGCGTGCGCGTCGTCGTCTCCGGCGGGTTCACGGTCGAGAAGATCAGCGAGTTCGAGGAGCACGGCGTGCCGGTCGACGCCTATGGCGTCGGCTCGTCGCTGATCCGCGGCTCGAACGACTTCACCGCCGACATCGTGATGACGGACGGCGAGCCGTCGGCCAAGGTCGGCCGGCACCTGCGGCCGAACCCCCGGCTCGAACGCGTGACGTGAGACGCATCCTCTGGGACGTCGACACGCAGGTCGACTTCGTCCGCTCGGACGGCAAGCTCGCCGTGCCGGGGGCGGAGGAGGCGGTGCCGGCGATGGCCCGGCTCGTCGCCTGGGCGCGCGCCGAGGGCATCCCGCACGTCGCCTCGGCCGACGACCACGAGCTGACCGACCCGGAGATCTCGCCCGAGCCCGACTTCCGCACGACCTACCCGCCGCACTGCCTGCGAGGGACGCACGGCGCCGAGAAGATCCCGGAGACCGCGCAGGCCGACCCGGTGCCGCTGGCCCTCACGCCGGTGCCCGACCGATGGCTCGAGGGCCGCGAGTTCCTCCTGCTCAAGAAGCACTTCGACGTCTTCACGAACCCGCACGCCGACCGGCTGCTCGCGCTGCTCGACCCCGAGGAGGTGATCCTCTTCGGCGTCGCGACGGACGTCTGCAACGACGCGGCGATCCGCGGCCTGCTCGCGCGCGGCCGCTCGGTGACGTTCGTCGAGGACGCCGCCCGCGGGCTCGACGAGGCCCGCACCGCCGCCTGCACGGCCGAGTGGCGCGCCGCGGGCGTCCGCTTCAGTTCGGCAGCCGATCTGCCGATGGGGCACTAGATGCCGCTCGGCTTCGACTTCTCGCACTTCATGTCGGACTTCGCGCTGACCTGGCTGCCGGTCCTCTTCTTCCTGCTCATGTGCGTGGTCGTCTTCCTGCTCTGGAAGACGGTCAAGCTGATGCCGCGCGTGAAGCCGATGGAGATCACGCCCGGCTCTGCCGGGGCGGTGACGTGGGCCGACGTCGCCGGCCTCGACGAGGCCAAGGAGGAGCTGCAGGAGGTGGTCGAGTTCCTGCGCGACCCGAAGAGGTTCGAGCAGCTCGGCGCGCGCGTCCCGAAGGGGATCCTCTTCCACGGACCTCCCGGCACCGGCAAGACGCTCGCCGCGAAGGCGCTCGCGAACGAGTCGGGCGCGCGCTTCTACGCGCAGAGCGCCTCGGCGTTCGTCGAGATGTTCGCCGGCCTCGGCGCGGCACGCATCCGCAAGCTGTTCGAGGAGGCGCGGAAGAATGCGCCGTCGATCGTGTTCATCGACGAGCTCGACGCCGTCGGCCAGGCGCGCAGCGGCCACTCGTTCAACCGCGAGCAGGATCAGACGCTCAACCAGCTCCTCGTCGAGCTCGACGGGTTCGGGCCGCGCGACCAGGTCGTGATCATGGGCGCCTCCAACCGGCTGCAGGACCTCGACCCGGCGCTCCTCCGCCCGGGTCGCTTCGACCGGCAGGTCTACATCCAGCCGCCCGACCTGAAGGGCCGCCGGGCGATCCTCGGGGTGCACACCCGCGGCATGCCGCTCGCCCCGGACGTCGACCTCGAGGCCGTGGCGCGCCAGACGTCCGGGCTCACCGGCGCCGACCTCGCGAGCATCACCAACGAGGCCGCGATCGGCGCGGGCCGCAACAACCGCGCGATCATCGCGATGCAGGACTTCGACTACGCGCTCGAGCGGGTCGTGGCGGGGCTCCAGCAGCGGCGCGTCGTCACCGACAAGGAGAAGCGCATCCTCGCCTACCACGAGGGCGGCCACGCGCTCGTCTCGCACCTCGTCGGGAACGAGCCTCAGAAGGCCACGATCATCGCCCGCGGCACCGCGCTCGGCTACGTCCTCCACCTGCCCGAGGAGGAGCGCTACCTCGAGACCAAGGAGGAGCTGCTCGACTGGATGGTGATGGCGCTCGCCGGCCGCGCCGCCGAGGAGGTCGTCTTCGGGCGCGTCACGAACGGCGCCGCCAACGACCTCGAGAAGGTGACGCAGATCGCACGCTCGATGGTCTTCGAGTGGGGCATGGGCGACTCGGTCACGTCGCGCACGATGCGCGCCGACAACTACGCGCTGTCGGAGGAGACGAAGCGGCTGCGCGACACCGAGCAGGCGCGCCTCACCGACAACGCCTACGCCGAGGCGAAGCGCCTCGTCGCCTCCCATCGTGCGGCGCTCGACCGCGTCGCGGCGGCGCTCCTCGAGAAGGAGACGCTGAGCCGCGAGGAGCTCGCCGAGGTGTTCGCGGGCGTCGAGCCGGAGTCGCGCTCCGCCGACGCCGTCGGCGTCGTGCGGGCGCTCAGCACGGATCCGGGCGTCAGCGGTCCCTGAGCGACACCGCGATGTTCGCCAGGCACACGATCGTCGAGATCGTGTTGGGGACGATCAGCGCGAGGTTGCCCGCGGCGACGCCGTAGGCCAGCCACAGCAGGAACCCGACGAGCAGCACCTGCTGATACGCGATCGAGACGTTCGCGGAGCTGTGGCTCCGCCGGATCGTGCGGATCTGGAGCAGCGGCGCGAGCGCCGTCGGTGTGGAGGAGCGGCCGCGGCATCGGCGCGAGCCTGGCGGGTGCTAGCGTCGGCCGGTGGCCGACGCCCCGAGCCCCGACAGCCCGCTCCACGGCTCCTGCCTCTGCGGCGGCGCCGAGCCGGGGCCGCGTGCAGCGGTCGGCCTGGAGCTGATCCGCGTCTTCGCGCCCGAGGGCGGCCGCGTGAAGGCGTTCTGCTCGGTCTGCGGCTCGAGCCTGTCCCGCGGCGAATGGCCGGAGGGTGACGAGATCGGGATCCGCCTCGGGGCCCTCGACGGCGACCCGTGCATCCGCCCGGAGTTCCACCTCTTCGCCGCGTCGCGGGCCCGGTGGGGCGAGCTGCCCGACGACGGCCTGCCGCGCTTCGACGAGGCGTATGGGGGCTAGGGGCGTCCACCACGTCGGGATCGCGGTCGACGACCTCGACGCGGCGGTTGCGCGCTACGAGCTCCTGTTCGGCGCGACGCTCGAGCACCGCGACCGCGTCGAGGAGCAAGGCGTGGAGGCGGCCTCCCTCGACGTCGGCGGCTCCCGGGTCGAGCTGCTCGCGCCGACCGGCCCGGACACCCCGGTCGGCCGGTTCCTCGCGAAGCGCGGGCCGGGGCTCCATCACGTCGCCTTCGCGGTCGACGACGTGGCCGCCGAGCTCGACCGGCTCAGGACCGACGGCGTCCAGCTGATCGACGAGACGCCGCGTCTCGGCCTCTTCGGCCTCCAGGTGGCGTTCGTCCACCCGGATGCGACCGGCGGTGTTCTGGCAGAGTTCGTCGGCAATGGCTGACAACGAACGCATCCGCATCGAGATCGCCTTCGACGGGCAGCAGGTCCTGTCCGTCGTCGTGCCCGCGCACACCGCCGACGACCTCGACCGGTCGCTCGCCGGCGACCACGACTCCTCGTTCTCCTTCGAGGCCGACGACGGCCGCTACACCGTGCTTCCGCGCCGGATCGTGTACGTGAAGCGGTTCGCCCGCGAGAGCCGGGTCGGCTTCGGCGCGGTCGCCTGAGGGGTTAGACGACCCGCGCGCGGGGGAACGCGAGGGCGTCAGGGGCTATGTCGGAGGCTGCCACGCAGAAGAAGGAGAGCGAGGCGAAGCGCGTCCGCGCGCTCGTCGACCGGGCCCAGAAGGGCGACCGCAACGCGCTCGAAGAGCTGTACCTGATCCACTTCGACCGCATCTACAGCTACCTGCACGTGAGCGTGGGGAACCGGCACGACGCCGAGGACCTCACCACCCAGACCTTCCTGAAGATGCTCGAGTCGATCGGGAAGTTCCGCTGGCAGTCGGCGCCGTTCTCCGCGTGGCTCTTCCGCATCGCGCACAACCTCGCCATGGACCACTTCCGCGCGACGAAGCGCTGGCAGCCGCAGGAGGAGGTGCCCGAGCCCGAGCCCGACGAGGCGACCTCGGCCGAGGCCGGCGCGCTCGAGGCGATCGGGCGCAAGTCGATGCTCGAGCTGATCGACGAGCTCTCGCCCGAGCAGCAGCAGGTGCTGACGCTGAAGTTCGTCTTCAACTTCGCGAACGCCGAGGCGGCGACCATCCTCGGGAAGACCGAGGGCGCGATCAAGTCGCTGCAGCACCGCGCGCTCGTCTCGCTGCAGAAGCAGCTCGAGAAGCGCGAGCCCGAGAGCTAGCTACCCTCCACGGCCGTGGCACTGGAAGTCGGCATCGTCGGCCCGCAGGGCAGCGGCAAGACCTCGCTCTTCACCGCACTCACGAAGGCGGGCGGCGGCGAGTACGGGAAGACGAACGTCGGCATGGCGCCGATCGCCGACGAGCGGCTCGGGCAGCTCGCCGAGGTCGTCCACGCGCGCAAGATCACGCCCGCGACGATCCGGGTGCAGGACATCCCCGGCTCGGCCGCGTTCGGCGAGCTGCGGCAGGTCGACGCGCTGCTCGTCGTCGTCCGGGAGGCCGACGACCTCGAGAGCTTCAAGCTCGAGCTGCTCGTCGCCGACCGCGACCACGTCGAGAAGCGCCTCGAGCGCGTCGAGAAGCAGGCGAAGTCCGGTGACCCGAAGCTGCGCGCGGAGGTCGAGGAGCTGACGAGGATCCTCGCCCACGTCGATGCGGGCGGCGTGCTGGCCGACTACGCCGGCGAGCTGCCGGCGGAGCTGGAGCCGCTCACCACGAAGCCGCTGATCGCGATCGTGAACGGCCCCGGCGGCATCGACCTGCAGCTCGAGGCCGAGCTCGCCGAGCTCCCCGACGCGGAGGCGGCCGAGTTCCGCGGCAGCGCCACCTCGGCCCTCGTCGACGTCGCGGGGCGCCTCGCGAAGGCGCTCGACCTGATCACCTTCTTCACGGCCGGCGAGCAGGACACACGCGCCTGGACGCTCCGCAACGGCCAGACGGCACTCGACGCCGCGGGCGCGATCCATACCGACATCGCGCGCGGCTTCATCCGCTGCGAGGTCGTGAACTGGCAGGACCTCGTCGAGCTCGGCTCGCACGCCGAGGTGGCGAAGCAGGGCAAGCAGCGCCTCGAGGGCAAGACCTACGTCGTCGAGGACGGCGACGTGCTGAACATCCGCTTCAACGTCTGAGCAGCACGACCAGCGCGTCGAGCGTCGACTGCGGCAGCAGCGAGTAGTCGGGCATCGACGTCCCCCGGTCGAGGCACTCGGGGCAGCGGATCCATTCGAGGAGCTTCTGCTGCGAGAGCCGGCGGCCCACGTGCGTGAGGTCCGGCGCACCGAGTCGCTGCGTGCCGATGTCGCGGTAGGTGTGGCACGTCTCGCAGCGCTCGACGAACGCGAGCGCGCCGGCGATCGTCGCGTTCGTCGCCCAGGCTCCGACGCGGTCGTAGTCGCCGCAGCTCGGCCCGGAGCAGCCGGACTGGACGCGCGCCGCCGCCACGTCGTGCGCGACGTGGGACCGCGCGGCGCCGCATCCGGCGCAGACGATGCAGGCGGCCACGACGAGCCCGAGCCTCACAGGGGGGACGCTAGACGCTGATCAGCACGACGCCAACGAGCGTGAGCACGATCCCGGCCCGCTGGAGGCGCGCCACGCGCTCGTGCAGCACCCTCGCCGCGAGCAGCACGGTGACCACCGGGTAGAGCGAGGCGAGCACCGAGGTGAGGCTGACAAGGCCGCCCTCGCCGGACGCGGCGGCGAAGAGGACGTTGCCGACCGTGTCGCCCATCCCGATCACGCCGGCGATCGCCGCGTTCCGCCGGCTGAGCCGGATCGGCGTGCGCTGCTGCGCCACGATCACCGCGACGATCACGAGTGCCGCGAACCGGAAGACGAACGACGCCCACCAGAAGTCGACCTTGCCGGCCGCGTGCATCCACGGGAAGTAGAAGCCGAAGCCCGCGGCGGCGAGCAGCGCAAGGCCGACGCCGGCGGCGACGCGGCGACGTCCTTCCGAGTGCTCGATCGACGCGAACCCGACGCCGACGAGCGCGCAGGCGATCCCGCCGAGCTGCGTCGGCGACGGCGAGTCGCCGGTGGCGATGCCGAAGATCACCGGGATCACCGCCGACACGCCCGCGATCGGCGCGACGACGCTCATCGTGCCGGTGGCCATGCCGTGGTAGTAGGCCCAGAGGCCGAGCATGCCTCCGAGCGCGGCGAGCGTCGCGTAGAGCACGCCCCAGCCCGCCGGGCCGCCGTGGCGGATCGCGACGGCGACGCCGATCCCGAGGACGCCGCCCACCTCGGCCCAGAAGAGCACCGGCAGCGTCCCGAGCGTCCGCCCGAACAGCGGGCCGGCGAAGTCCGCGACGCCCCACGCGAGGCTCGCGCCGAGCGCGAGAAGCAGCGGCGTCAATCGACGCGCCGGGTTGCTGCGACCGCGTCGAGCTGGTTCGCGTGGTACAGGACGGCCGCCTCGGCGGTGCGCGCCGCGCGTGCGTCGTGGTGCGAGGCGACGCAGTGGAGAAGCTCCGCGAGCTGCGCGGCGCCCAGCCCCTCGGCGCGCTCCTCGATCAGCCGCAGGCCGAGGTGCACGTGGCCGAGCAGCCGTCCTTCCGCGGTGACGGAGAACGCAGGCCCGCGCCCGAGCTCGACGGTGCGGCCGACGTCGTGGAGCAGCGCCGCCGCGAGGAGCAGGTCGGAGCGGAGCCGGGGATGGAGCTGCGCGGTCTCGCGCGCAAGCGTGGCGACGCCGACGGTGTGCTCGAGGAGGCCGCCCGCGTAGGAGTGGTGGTCGTCCGGCGTCGCCGGGAAGGCCGCCAGGTCGCGGTCGCGCAGCACCGCCTCGCACGTCGCGCGCAGGCCGGGATGGGTGAGCTCGCCGACGAGGAACTCGAGGAAGCCGGAGAGCTCGTCCCTGTCGCGCCGGATCGCCGGAGTCAGCGACTGCGGGTCGACGTCGGCCGACTCGAGCGAGCGGACGTCGAGCTGCAGGCGGTCGCGGAACTTCTCGACCCGTGCGAGCACCCGCACCGCGTCGCCTTCTGCGAAGCGGCCGTCGAGGAGCTCGACGTCGTTCCAGACGCGCGCCTCGATGCGGCCCGTCGCGTCGACGAGCTCGAGCGCGAGGTACGGCGCGCCGGACTTCGTGCGCAGCTTGCGCTTCATCCGCACCGCGTAGACGCCCTCGACGACCCGGTCCTCCTGGAGCTCCGCGATCGTCACCCGGGCAGCCTATCTCCGCGTCCAGATGCGGAAACCGGCCGGATCGTCGCGGCCCTCGGCGACCTCGTCGAGCACCGCAGCGGCCTCCTGGCGCCGCCAGCCGAGCGCGCCGCCGAGGTCGGCGGCCGTCAGCTCGCCCGTCCCGGCGAGGACGAGCCCGGCGAGCTCCCGCCGCGCCGCGTCGCGGTCCGGCAGCCGGCCGGGCAGCCGCCACTTCCGGGCGAGCAGGTCGTGCGCCAGCGACCCCCAGGTGCTCCCTCCCGGATCGAGGAACGCGTTCGTCAGGACCAGCCGGTGGTGGAGCGCCGCGATCGCGCGGTCGACCTCCTTCTTCCCGAGGCCGGTCGCCTCGCGCAGCTGCGGCCCGGTGAGCGGCCCCAGCTCTGCGATCGCGTCCACGACCGGGTCGCCGTCATCTGGCGCATCGCCGTTCGCGGCGACGAGCGCCGGCAGGAGGCGGGGAGCGACGCAGGAGACCTGGCGTCCGAGGTGCTTGCCGACGCACACGAGGCCGCGCGCCGGCAGCTCGTCCTTCGCCCACCAGAAGAAGTTGATCGCGTCGTGCTCCCAGTCGACCACCTGCAGGCCCGACGCCTGCTCCCAGAGGGACGGCAGCACGACGTCGGCCTTCGGGAAGAGGAGGGCGAGGCCGACGCGGTCGACCCAGCGTGCTGCCTGCGGCACCGTTCTGACCACGCTGTCTAGTCTGCAGCAGTGCCCACGGTCAGGCCCTTCCAGGCGCTTCGCTATGCCGTCAGCCCGCTCGACGACGTGGTCGCGCCCCCGTACGACGTCATCTCGGACGAGGCGCGCCTCGACTACCTGGCGCGCAGCCCGTACAACGTCGTCCACCTGACGCTGCCGGACAGCCCCGAGCAGGCCGCCGAGTCCCTCACGGCCTGGCGCGAGCAGGGCGTGCTCGTGCCGGCCGAGCCCGGCTACTGGTGGGTCGCGCAGGACTACACGGGCCCGGACGGCGTCGCGCGCACCCGCGAGGGGTTCGCGGCGTCCGTGCCGGTGACGCCGTACGAGGCGGGCGAGATCCTGCCGCACGAGCGGACGCACGCCGGCCCGAAGGAGGGCCGGCTGCGGCTCGTCCGCGCGACGCGGACGCAGCTCGAGCCGATCTTCCTGCTCTACGACGCCGACCCGGTGCTCGCGCGGCCCGGCGGGGAGCCGGACATCGACGTCGTCGAGGGCGGCGTGCGCACCCGGGTCTGGCACGTGCCGGGCGGCGAGCTCGAGATCGGGACGCCGCTCCTGATCGCCGACGGCCACCACCGCTACGAGACCGCGGTCGCCTACCGCGAGGAGCAGCCCGAGGCGACCCATACCTTCGCGATCCTCGTTTCGTCCCGCGCGCCCGGCCTCGAGATCTTCCCGACGCATCGGCTCGTCCAGTCGGTCGGCGAGGTGCCCGGGGAAGCGGTCGACGGTCCCGGCGAGGGGGTCACGCTCTATCGCGGCGGCCGCTATCTCCGCGTCGCGACCGACGACGACTTCGGGCCGCGCGTGGTCGAGTCGTTCGCGCCCGAGGGCGTCTCCTACACCGCGTACGCCGACGAGGCGATCGCGGCGGTCGACCGCGGCGAGGCTGCGGCGGCGTTCCTGCTGCAGCCCGTGACCGTCGAGCAGGTCGCGCGCTTCGCGCACGCCGGCGAGACGATGCCGCAGAAGTCCACGTTCTTCTATCCCAAGCTGACATCGGGGCTGCTGCTGCACCCGGTGGCGTCGGCTTGACGGAGCGGGAATGTGGCTAGCGCTCTGCCGCGCCGCGCGCGACGACGTCGCGCGCGTGCTGGCGGAGCTGCCGACACGCGCCGAGCGCGAGCCGGTGGTCGGCGCCGGCGAGGGCGGCGACGACACGACCGCGGTCGACGCCGCCGCCGAGGCGGCGATCCTGCCGCACTTCGCCGGCTTCAGGATCGTCACGGAGGAGGCGGGCATCCACGGCGACGGGCCGCTCACGGTGGTGATCGACCCGATCGACGGGTCGCTGAACGCGAAGCGCGGCATCCCGTACTTCGCGGTGTCGATCGCGATCGCCGAGGGCGGGACGATGGACGACGTCGTCTTCGGCTACGTCCACGACTTCGGCAGCGGCGAGGAGTGGACGGCCACGCGCGGAGGCGGGGCTTTCCTGAACGGGAAGCCGCTCGCCGAGCGCCCGAAGGACCGGCTGGAGATCCTCGCCTTCGAGGCGACGACGCTGCGCTACGTGACCGAGAACGCGGCCCGGTTCGACGGCATCGCACACCGGCTGCGCCTCCAGGGCGCGCTCGCGATCAGCCTCTGCCACCTCGCCGCGGGGCGCGTCGACGGCGTCGTCTCGCTGAAGCCCGCCCGCTCGGTCGACATCGCGGCCGCGCAGCTCCTCGTCCGGGAGCAGGGCCTCTGCCTCGACCTCCCCGACGACCCGCCGTTCGGCGCCGCGCCGCTCGACCTCGTGGGACGTTCGCGCGTCGCGGCCGCGGGGAATGCCGACCTGTGTCGCACGCTGACGGAGGCGCTCACCCGGTAAGGATCGGCTGCTCGGGCTGGAACTACGACCACTGGCGGAACGGCGTCTTCTACCCGCCGCGCCTCGCCTCGCGACACTGGCTCGCGCACTACGCGCGGCACTTCGACACCGTCGAGGTCAACTCCACCTTCTACCGCCTGCCGCGCCGGACCGCCGTCGAGCGCTGGGTCGCCGAGTCGCCGCCCGGCTTCCTCTTCGCCGTCAAGGTCAGCCGGTACGTCACGCACGTCAAGCGGCTGCTCGACGTGCCGGAGCACCTGCCGCTCCTCTACGAGCGGATCGAGCCGCTGCTCCGCTCTCCCAAGCTCGGCCCCCTTCTCTGGCAGCTGCCGCCGACGTTCGCATGTGACGTCGCCCGGCTCGCGGCCGCGCTCGAGCACCTCCACGACGGCTACCGCCACGCCTTCGAGTTCCGGCACCCGTCCTGGTTCCGCGAGGAGGTCTACACGCTCCTCCGCGAGCATCGCGTCGCGCTCGTGATCGGCGACCGGCCGCAGGTGAACGCGTTCCAGGCGCACCGGCTGACCGCCGACTTCACCTTCGTGCGCTTCCACCACGGCACCCGCGGGCGGAACGGCAACTACTCGCACCGGGAGCTCGACCGTTGGGCCGAGCGCCTCCACGGCTGGAGCCGGGAGGCCGACGTGTTCGGGTACTTCAACAACGACTGGGAGGGGTACGCGATCGAGAACGCGGAGTACCTGCTGGCGCGCCTCGGGCAGCCCGCCTACGCGGCGAGCGACTGATCGAGCAGGTCGCGCACCGCGCGCTCGAGCTCGCCGCGTCCGAAGGGCTTGCGCAGGAAGGCGGTGCGCGGCGCGGCGAGCGCGGCGTCGTCGAGCACGTCGTCGGTGTAGCCCGACATGTAGAGGACGGGCAGGGCCGGGAGCCGCTCGCGGAGCGTGGTGGCGAGCTCCAGGCCGCTCATCCCGGGCATGACGACGTCCGTGACGAGCAGGTCGAAGCCGGCGGTGTCCGACGCCACGAGCGCCTCGGCGCCGTCGGCGGCCACCTCCACGGCGAACCCGGCGGCGGTGAGCACGTCTCGGGCCAGGTCGCGGACGACGGCACGGTCCTCCGCGACGAGCACCCGCTCCGAGCCCGCGGGCGTCGCCTCGTCGACCGGCTGCTCGACGGCCGCGGTCTCCGCCTCGCACGGCGGGAGCGTGACGGCGACGGACGTCCCCTCGCCGGGGCTGGACTCGAGCGTGAGGGAGCCGCCGAGCGCCTGCACGACGCCGTAGACGACCGACAGGCCGAGGCCGGTGCCCTCGCCGGCGCACTTCGTCGTGAAGAACGGCTCCAGCGCGCGACGGCGGGTCTCGTCGTCCATCCCGGTGCCCGTATCGCGGACGTGCAGCACGACGCGGCCCTGCTCCGTCCGGGTCGAGAGCACCAGGCGGCCGCCCTGCGGCATGGCGTCGCGCGCGTTCAGCGCCAGGTTCAGCACGACCTGCTTCAGCTGCACCGGGTCGGCGCTCACGCAGGGCAGGTCGTGGGCGAGCTCGAGCTCCAGCGAGACGTCCTCGCGCACGAGGCGCATCAGCATGTCCGCCGTCGCGTGCACGAGCTCGTTCACGTCGACGCTCGTGCGGGCCGAGACGTCGCGGCGGCTGAAAGCGAGGAGACGCGCGGTCAGCGAGGCCGCCTCCGCGGAGGCGGTGCGGATCCCCTGGAGGCAGCGGTCGAGCCGCGAGCCCGCCTCCGTCTCTCCGGCCGCCAGGTCGGCGTAGCCGGAGATGCCGGTCAGGAGGTTGTTGAAGTCGTGGGCGATGCCGCCGGCGAGCTGGCCGAGCGCGTCCATCTTCTGCGACTGCAGCAGCTGCTCCTCGAGGCGCTTCCGCTCCGTGATGTCGAGCAGGAAGCCGCGCGCGTACGGAGTGCCGTGATCGTCGTCGATGATCGTGCTCTCGTCGCGCACCCAGAAGTAGCTGCCGTCGCGGTGGCGGAGCCGGTACTCGTCGACGAACGGCTCGCGGGTCGCGTTGCAGTGCGCGACGCGCGCCATCACACGGTCGTGGTCGTCGGGGTGGAGCAGCTCCTCGAACGGGATCGTCTGGTCGGCGGGCCAGCCGGAGACCGTCTCGAACTGCGGGCTCGTGTAGACGTTCGTCGCCTGGTCGTCGACGAGGTCGATGTAGGTGACGAGCGGCAGCGCCTCGATGAGGCGCTGGTAGCGCAGGTTGGCCTCGTCGCGCTCGCGCTCGGTCCGCTTCCGCTCGCGGATGTCCACGTAGAGGACGAGGAACCCCTGGTCGGGACGCGCCTCGTCGACCGCCGCCGTGTAGACCGAGAGGTCGAGCGCACGTCCGTCGCGTGTGTAGCGCGTCACCTCGACCGCGTCGAGCTGCTCGCCGCCGAGGACGCGCCGCTGAAGCTCGAGTGTCTCTGCCTGCTCGCCGGGCCCGACGATCGGGTTCGGGCGGCCGACGATCTCGTGGCGCGACCACCCGAAGAGCCGCTCGGCGGTCGTGTTCCAGGTGATCGCCTGAGCGGCGCTGTCGAACGCGGCGACGGCGAACGGGATCGCGTCGATCTGCCGCTCGAGCGACAGGCGGTCGGCCGCGATCCGCTGCTCGTCCCGGGCGCGGATGACGACGAAGACGGCGAAGAGCATGCCCATGAGCGCGACCAGCGGGATCTCGATCAGGTCGGAGGCCGCCACCCGGCCGTCGAACCACATGTCGACGACCGTCGGCAGGCCGATCAGGGTCACGGCGAGCGACCGGCCGACCACGGCCCAGGGGCTGCGCGAGAAGAACGCCGACGCGGCCACCGCGATGAACGTCAGGTGCAGCCAGATCATCGGGTTGTCGGTGCCCCAGGCCAGGACCAGGCCTGCAGCGGCAACGCCGTCGCTGAGAGGGCGCGCCACGCGCAGTGCCAAGGGCCGCAGGCTTGGCATCACCCGGTCAATCGACCGGCCGCCCGGATCCCGCAATCCCCCGAAGCGGCGGTTCGGCATGCCCCCTTCGCTACGCTCGACAGGTGATCGACCGCAACGACGTGCTGGCGGCACTCGGGAAGGTGATCGACCCCGAGCTGCGGCGCCCCGTGACGGAGCTCGACATGGTCCGCAGCGTCGAGATCGACGGCGGCCGCGTCGCGGTCACGATCGCGCTCACCGTCGTCGGCTGCCCGCTCCGCTCGAGCTTCGAGGATCAGGTGCGCGAGCACGTCGCCACCCTTCCGGGCGTCGAGACGGTCGACCTGCACTTCGACGTGATGAGCCCCGACGAGCGCGCCGCGCTGACGACCAAGCTGCGCGGCGGTGTCGAGCAGCGCTCCATCCAGCTCTCCCCGAAGACCCGCGTGCTTGCCGTCGCCTCGGGCAAGGGAGGCGTCGGCAAGTCCTCGCTCACCGTCAACCTCGCGGCCGCGCTCGCCGCGACGGGCCGGGAGGTCGGCATCCTCGACGCGGACATCTACGGCCATTCGATCCCGCACATGCTCGGCGTGTCGCAGAAGCCGGTGGTCGTCGACAAGATGATCGTGCCGCCCGTCGCGCACGACCTGCGGCTGATGTCGATCGGCTTCTTCCTCGACGACAACCAGCCGGTGATGTGGCGCGGGCCGATGCTCCACCGCGCGCTCGAGCAGTTCCTGCAGGACGTGCACTGGGGCGAGATCGACGTGCTCGTCGTCGACATGCCGCCCGGCACCGGGGACGTCTCCATCTCGCTCGGCCAGCTGCTGCCGCGCGCCGAGGCCGTGGTGGTGACGACGCCGCAGCCACTCGCGCAGGAGGTCGCGTCGCGTGCGGCCACGATGGCGCAGAAGACCGGCATGCGCGTCGTCGGCGTGATCGAGAACATGACCTCCGAGGTGTTCGGCTCCGGCGGCGGCGAGCGCCTCGCGACGGAGCTCGGCGTGCCGCTGCTCGGCTGCGTCCCGCTGGACCCCGAGCTGCGTGCGGCGTGCGACGAGGGGCATCCGCACGTGACGCCGGAGATCGCCGCGATCGCGGAGGCGATCGACGCGAGCCGCGCCGGCGGCTTCACGCGCACGCTGCCGCTTGTCAGCTAGCGCTGCGTTCTTCGACCTCGACCGCACCGTGATCAAGCGGTCGTCGGTTCTCGCGCTCGCGCCGTCGTTCCGCCGCGTCGGGCTCATCTCGCGGGTCGGGCTCGTGAAGTCCGCGTTCTGGCAGGTGCTGTTCGTCCTGCGCGGTGCGAGCGCGGAGACCGTGCGCTCCGCCGCCGAGGACGGGATGAGAGTCCTCGCCGGCTTCTCGGTCGAGGAGATGCGGCGCCTGGTCGGCGACGCGATGGAGCCCGTTCTGCGTCCGCTCGTCTACGACGAGCCGCTGCACCTCGTGCAGCAGCATCGCGGGCGGGGCGAGCGCGTCTACATCGTCTCGGCCACGCTGCAGGAGATCGTCGAGCACATCGCCGGCGATCTCGGCTTCGACGGCGCGATCGGCTCGACCTGCGAGATCGTCGACGGCGTCTACACCGGCCGGTCCCTGCGCGCCGCGCACGGCGAGGGGAAGGCGCAGGCCGTGCGCGACCTCGCCGCCGCGGAGGGGATCGACCTGGCCGCGTCGACCGCCTACTCCGACTCGTACAGCGACGTGCCGTTCCTCGAGGCGGTGGGCCACCCCGTCGCCGCGAACCCCGACAGGAAGCTGCGCCGCATCGCGCGCGAGCGCGGCTGGCCGGTGGTCGACTTTGCACGCTGACGAGGCCCGTCCCCGGCTCGCCGCGCTCGGCTTCCGGCCGGAGGACGTCGAGACGCTCGCAGCCCACTTCGTCGACGCCGAGGCGCGCGGGTCGCTCGGGCACGGGCTCTCGAGGATCGAGTGGCTCGAGACGTGGGACGAGATCGACACGCAGGCGCGCCCCGTGCGGGTCGTCGCCGAGCCGGGGTACGAGCGGTGGGACGGGAACGGCGCGCTCGGCTACCTGACGCTCGCGGCGGCGATCGACGCGCAGCTCGCCGACCCGCCGGCGACCGCGCGGGTCGTCGTCTGCTCGCGCACCTTCCCCACGGGTGCGCTCGGGTACTGGGTGCGGCTGCTCGCCGAGGGCGGGCTCGTCGGGCTGCTGACCGCGACCTCGCCGCGCCGCCTGCCGCCGCCGGGCGGCGGCGACCCGCTCGCCGGGACGAACCCGATCGCGATCGCGATCCCGTCCGGCGACGGCCGCCCGGTCGTCTCGGACGTGTCGATGGGCGCGGTCACGCACGGCGCGGTGCTCGCCGGGCTCGCCCGGCCCGAGGAGCTCGTGCCGTTCGGCGGCGAGCAGTCGCACAAGGCGTTCGCGCTGGCCGTCGGCCTGCAGCTCCTGGTCGACGCACTCGTCCCGGACGAGGGGTTCGGCGCGGTCCTGCTCGTCGCGCGGCCCCAGGCCGATCCCGTGCCCGCGTTGCGCTCGCTCGCGGCCGGGGTACGCTTGCCCGGTGACCGGCGGTAGCGCAGGCAACGCGCGCCTGACGGGACGCACCGCGGCCGTCCTGCTCGTCCTGCTCGCGCTCGAGGGCGCGACGATCCTGTCGATCCGGGCGCTCCTCCTGCCGCACGTCTTCCTCGGGTTCCTGCTCGTGCCGCCCGTGCTCTTGAAGCTCGGCAGCGTCGGCTGGCGGATGGCCGCCTACTACCGGAGCAGGGAGGAGTACGTGCGCCTCGGGCCGCCGCACCCGCTCCTCCGCGCCATCGTCGCACCGGTCCTCGCGGCCTCGACCGTGACGCTGTTCGCGTCGGGGATCGCGGTGGTCGCGACCCGGCGGGCCGGGCTGCTCCTCGCGCTGCACAAGGCGAGCTTCGTCGTGTGGTTCGGCGCGATGTCGGTGCACGTCCTCTGGCACGCGCGGTCGCTGCCACGGCTCGTCGCCGACCGCCTGCCCGGCCGCCGGCTCAGGCTCGGCGTTCTCGCCGCGGCGCTCGCGCTCGGCCTCGTGCTGGCGCTGACGACGATTCCCCTCGCCGACCGGTGGCAGGACGGCGCCACGGCCGCAATCGGCCTCGACGCGCGTTAAGCCGTCGGGAAGCCCGGCTCGTCGTGGATCGCGGCGAAGTCGCTGTCGGTGGCCGCGTACTCGGCCCACTTCGGCTCGAGCTCCACCGCCCGCTGCAGGTGGAGCAGCGCGTCGAGGTAGCGGCCGCCGCGCGCCTCCATACAGGCGAGGTTGTAGAGGAGCGCCGGATGGTCGGGCTGCTCCGCGAGCGCCTCCTCGTGGATGCGGATCGCCTCCGGCCACTGCTCCGCACGGGCGTAGGGAACGGCCGCGAACATCGCCTCCCACGCCGACACCTCGAACGCCTGGCCCGGCTTGCCGCCGAGGGCGAGCACGACCGTGTCCGCGTCGACCGCGACGGCGCCGCGGCGGAGAGACGGGTCGCGCACGAAGACGAGCTGTCCCTGGCCGAGCTCGTGCTCGTCCTCGCCGATCCTGAATCGCGCGCGTCCGCGCAGCACGAGGTAGATCTCCTCGTGGTCGAGCTGGTTCTCGGTGTGCGACTCGACGATCTGCCCGCCCGCCTCGGAGGCCGTGTAGGCGTTGACGCCGAAGGCGCGGATGCCGAAGCGCCGGCGGATCGGCCGCCAGACGAACCCGTCGTCCATCTCGATGCGGTCGAGCTCGTCGACGTGCGCGACGTTCATCCGACCACGTCCTGCCAGCGCGGGTCGCCACGGAGCGGCTGGAGGTCGGGGTCGTCGGCCGCGTGGCGGCGCGCCTCGTCGCCGCTCATCCGGACGGCCCGGCCGAGGTGCTCGAACGCCCGGTCGGCGTCGCCCGCGAGCGCCTCGTAGCACGCCGCGTTGTACGGCGCGTGCCAGGCGCCGCCGTGTGCCTCCAGCATCTCGGCGATCGCCTCGCGGCCGTCCTCGACCCGGCCTTCGCGGCGGAGCGCGTCTGCGACGACCCAGTGCGTCCAGCCCGCCGGCTCGTGCGGCTTGCCGGGGGTGGAGCCGATCGCCAGCACGATCGTGCCCGGCTCCTCCGAGACCGCGGTGCGGCGCTCACCCGGGAGTACGAAGACAAGCGTGCCCGCCGGCGCCGCGACGTCGGCGCCGTCGACGGTGAAGGTCGCACGGCCGCGCACGACGACGTAGAGCTCCTCGTCGCCGTCCTCTTCCTCGTGCTCGGGGACGAGGATCTCGCCGGCGTCCCCGAGCCAGCCGTTGACGCCGGTCGCGCGGTAGTCGAGCGCGCGCTCGACGGCGAGGAGCTTCTCGCCCTCGCGCGCGTGGTAGGGGGCCGGCTCGAGCTCGTCGAGCGAGAGGATCTGGTACCCGGGCGTCATGCCTTGCGCAGCTCCTCGAGCACGACGGCGTCGATGCGGTCGATGCCGTCGACGCGCTCCTCCAGGTTCTCCGTGCCGGCCCAGGTGTTGAACGCCGTCGCGAAGTCGCCCTCGTAGCCCAGGCGCGCCAGGTGCCCGCCCAGCTCGGCGCGCAGCTCGTCGTCGACGTCCACCCAGCGTTCCGTCTTCCCGAACAGGAGCGAGTGCAGGTCGTGGAGGCGCGCCAGCTCCGCGATCGGCTGGGGGTGGTCGTCGACGCGGAGGTCGACCAGTGTGTCGCTGAGCCCCGCATAGCCGCCGTCGCGCTCGACCACGAGCAGCGCGGCGGACTGCTGGCCGCGGCGATCGCCTCCCGCCGCCTGCGCCGCGGCGAGGCACTCGAGCAGCCGCTCGGCGAGCGGGCGGCCCGCGGTCGCCTCGAACGTGGTCGCGAGCGCCGCGACCGTCTCCTCGCCGACGAGGATGTTTCCCTGGGCGGCGAAGCACGGCCCGGCGACGCCGCCGGCCCAGTCCATGCACGAGGGGCCGGTGAACGTGGCGCTGCCGCCGCGGGCGTCGACGACGCCGAGCTGGCGGTGGTCGCGCTCGCCGTCCGCCTCGGTCAGCCGCCGCACGACCTCCTCGGCGTCCGCGCCCTCGCGCAGCAGTGCCAGGCCCTCGGGGCCATAGCGTGGGTTCGCGTACGCCTGGGTGGCGACGGCGCCGGCGCCCGGCTCCGCCCAGGGCACCACCGACCCGACGCCGAGGAACTTCGACTGGGTCGCGACGCCCCACCGGCCCGCGTCGAGGTCGCAGGCGGCGATCGAGTAGGTGGCGACGACCGGCTCAGCCATAGGTGAGCTCCGTCAGGTCGAGGTCGAGGAGGCGCGGGTCGTCGACGAGCGCCGACGCGACCTCGGGCCGGGCGAGAGCAGCCTTCACCTCCTGCGGGCTGCGCGCGCGGACGACGACCGGGCGGCCCTGGTCGTGGGCGTCGCGAAGCCGGTCCTCGTCGAGGGCGTCGAGCACGAGCGCGTCGCCCAGCTCGAGCTCTCCCTCGAGCGCGATCTCCGGGACGCGGCGGCCGGTCGCTCCGAACCAGCGCTCCCTCACAGATCGATCGAGTCTCCCGGCTCGAGACGCTCGACGGTCGCGGAGGTCAGTCCGGCGAGCGTGTCGGGCCGGCCGGAGAGGAGCGCCATCGTGCCCCAGTGGCAGGGGACGCAGCGCGGGTTCCCGAGCAGGTCGAGCGCCACGGCGGCCTCCTCCGGCCCCATCGTGTACCAGTCGCCGATCGGCAGCACGGCGACGTCCGGCGCGTAGATGCGCCCGATCAGCTGCATGTCGCCGAACACGCACGTGTCGCCGGCGAAGTAGACCGACTTGCCGTCGAAGCGGACGACCATGCCGGCGGCCTCGCCGAGGTAGGTGAGGTCGTCGCCTCCCGAGGAGTGGAAGGCGTTCGTGAGCGTGAAGCGCACGCCGTCGATCTCCTCGGTGCCGCCCTTGTTGATCCCGGGCAGGTCGTCGAGATTCGCGCCCTGCTGCCCGAGCCAGGCCTTGAGCTCGACCTGGGCGACGATCTTCACCTCCGGGAACCTCTTCGAGAGCTCGACCGTGTCGCCGACGTGGTCGCCGTGCCCGTGCGTCAGGGCGATCACGTCCACGCGCTCGGGCTCCTTCTCGGAGTCCGGGGTCTTGGGGTTGTACGTCAGGAACGGATCGACGTAGATCCGCTTGCCGCCGTCGGTGTCGAGGCGGAACGCCGAGTGTCCGAGCCAGGTGAGCGTAGCCATGCCTGGAGCTTAAAAGGAACGTCCGCTCCGGGGGCGAACCTTGGGAACGTGCTCCGCCGCGCGCTCCCCGCCGTCCTCGCCGTGGCCGCCGCCCTGGCGGACGCGGGCGGATCGCACGGCCTCGCGTTCGACGCCCTCCTCGGCGCGATCCCCTTCGCGGCCGTCGCGGCGCTGGAGGTCTTCGGCGCCTACCTGGACGACCGCCGCGCGTCGGTGCTCGGCCTGCAGGCGCTGCTCTGGGGGCTCGTGCTCGTCCTGCTCGTCGTCTCGTGCGCCGCGCGCTCGCCGGAGACCCAGACGCACGCGCTGCCGGCGCTCGGCTGGTCGGCGCTCGTCGCGAGCCTCGCCGTGCTCGGCGTCAAGGCGGTCATCGCCACCGCGCCGCAGCTTCGCCGCCTGGCGCTCGTGCGCCCCGCCAAGCCCTAAGACTAGAACGGCAGCGAGCTCGCCGCCGAGTGGGCGACGTCGATCAGCGGCTGCACCGCGAAGAACGAGCCCACCGTCACGACGAGCGCGATGCCGACCCCGATCGCGAGCAGCGGGTCGTGCGGCGGCGAGCCGCCGGCGGGGGCCAGCTGCAGCTCGGCGGAGTCGCGGAAGTACATCGCGCGCACGATGCCGAGGTAGTAGTAGGCGGAGATCATCGTCGCGATCACGCCCGCGACGATCAGCCACCAGTAGCCGTGGTCGTACGCGGCGGCGAAGACGTAGAACTTGCCGATGAAGCCGCCGGTCAGCGGGAAGCCGAGGAACCCGAGCATGAAGACCCACATCGAGACGCCGAGGAACGGCCGCTCCCACCCGAACCCGGCGAAGTTCTGCAGGGTGACCGGCGCGCCGAGCTCGCGCTCGCGGGCCGCGACCACGGCGAACGCGCCCAGCGACATCGCCGAGTACGGGATCAGGTAGTACAGCAGCGCGCGCTCGCCGAGCGGGTTCTGGGCGGCGATCGCGATCAGCATGAAGCCGGCGTGCGAGACGGACGAGTAGGCGAGGATGCGCTTCACGTTCCGCTGCACGAGCGCGGCGATGTTGCCCCAGGCGAGCGAGACGATCGCGATCACCGCGATCGCGGCGCGCCAGAGGTCGGTGCTGTGCGGAAACGCCGAGACGAGGACGCGGTAGCTGACGACGAGCGCGGCCACCTTCGTGGCGGAGGACATGAACGCCGTCACCGGCGTGGGGGCGCCCTGGTACGCGTCCGGCGTCCACATGTGGAACGGCGCGGCCGAGGACTTGAACATCAGCCCGGCGATGATCATCGCGAGCCCGACCACGAGCATCGAGTCGTGCGCGTGCCCGGCCGCCGCGATCCGGTCGAACGAGAGCTCGCCGGTGATGCCGTAGACGAGCGCCGAGCCGAAGAGGAGCGTCGCCGAGCCGACCGCGCCGATGATCAGGTACTTGAGGCCCGCCTCGAGCGAGCCGATCAGGTCGATGTCGATCGCGGTGAGGACGTAGAGGGCGATGGAGAACCACTCGAGGCCGAGGAACAGTGTCATCAGGTTCCCCGCCTGCACGAAGAACGCCATGCCCGCGCCGGCCGCCGTCAGCAGGGCGTAGTACTCGGCGACGTGCTCGTCGCGCATCTGCTCGCGGTAGGAGACGAGCACCGCAACGGCGCCGCAGCCGGCGATGATCACCTGGGCGAGCGCCGACCAGCGGTCGCGGAGCATCGCGTCGTGCACCACCGCAACCGGGTTCGGCGAGCGGTCGTCGAGGAACGCCGCCCAGACGCCGGCGGCGACGAAGCCGGCGAACGCGACGAACGCCGCGACCTGCCGGCGCCCCGAGCGCGGCACGAACACGGCCACCATCAGGAGGAGGCCGGCGGCGCCGAGGAGCGCCAGGGACGGCGCGAGCGCGAACCAGTCGACGTGCGGGCGGTTGATCACGGCTGGAGCCTCACTCCCTGGGGCGGGCAGTTCGCGGCGCCGACCTGGCACGACCACGGCCCTGTCGCCGCGATGCGGGCCGACGGATGCCACTCGGTGCCGTTGGAGGCGGCGGCGCGGCCGGAGATGAGGTCCGGCCAGGCCGACAGGCCGATCAGGCAGAGCACGAGCGGCACGAGGATCGCGAGCTCCCCGACGCGGAGGTCGGTCGCGGCGTCGCTGACGGCCGGGCCGACGTCCTGGTGCAGCGTCCCCGAGATGAGGCGCAGCATGTACATGGCGGCGAGCACGATCGCGACGCAGCCGACGACGGCCCACGCCCAGCCCTGCTTGAAGGCGCCGGCCAGGATCAGGAACTCCCCGGCGAAGGTGGTCGAGAGCGGCACGGCGAGGGAGATGACGCCGACGGTCATGATCAGCGTCGCGAGCGCGGGACGGCCGCGCGCCATCCCGCCGAGCAGCGAGAACTCGCCGCGGGTGCCGGTGCGGCGCTCGACCATCCCGGCGAGCAGGAACAGCGACGTCGAGACGAGCCCGTGGTTCACGATCTGGAGCACCGCGCCGTCGAAGCCGAGCGAGTTGTTCGCGAACAGCCCCAGCACGATCAGGCCGGCCTGCGCGAGCGACGAGTACATGACGACCCCGCGGAAGTCCGGCGCGCGGAACGCGAGCAGCGAGCCGTAGACGAGCGAGATCGACGCGAGCACGAGGATCACCACGCGCCAGTCGTGCACCGGCTGCGGGAAGTACGGGATCGCGATGCGGAGCAGGCCGTAGAGGCCCGCCTTGCCGACGATGCCCGAGAGGACGCCGGAGACCTCGGCGGGCGCCTCGCGGTAGGTCACCGGCAGCCAGCCGTGCAGCGGGAAGAGCGGCGACTTGATCGCGAACGCGACGACGAAGCCGAGGAAGAGCCACGTCGAGGAGCTCGGCCCCATCCGCGTCAGGTCGAATGTGCCCTGCTGGAGGCCGAAGACGATGATCGCCGCCAGCATCAGGAGCGAGCCGACCACCGTGTAGACGACGAACGTGATGGTCGCGCGCATGCGGTCGGCGCCGCCCCACACGCCGATCAGGATGTAGAGCGGGATCAACATCGCCTCGAAGAACGCGTAGAAGAGGAGCAGGTCCTGCGCGGTGAAGACGCCCACGATCGCCGCCGTGAGCAGCAGCATCAGCGCGAAGTACGCGCGGGCGCGGTCGCGGCCGACCCACCAGCCGTAGATCGTGCAGGCCGCCATCGCCACGGTCGTCATGCCGACGAACCACAGCGAGAACGAGTACATCCCCACGTGCCACGAGACGTGCAGGTCGCTGAACCACGAGGCGTGCTGCGACATCTGCAGCGACGAGGAGCCGAAGTCGAAGCGGCCCGCGGCCGTGATCCAGAGCGCGACCTCGAGCAGCGCCACGAGCGTGGCGAGCGAGCCGAGGAAGTACGCCGAGAACGGCACGATCGCGACGAGCAGCGCACCGGCGACCGGCAGGAGGATGAGGAACGTCGTCAGCCAGTCGTTCATCAGCGGACCGCCAGGAAGACGACGGCGAGGATGGCGAGCCCGCCCGCGAGGGCGAGCGCGTACGACCGGACGAGGCCGTTCTGCGCGACCGACAGCTCGCGCGAGCCGAGCCCGACGGCGCCGGTGACGGCGGTGATCGAGCCGGCGATGAACGGCGTCTCGACGAGCGCGTAGAAGCCGCGCGCGACGAGGTCGCTCGTCCGGTACCAGAGGACGTCGTACAGCTCGTCCCAGTAGAACTTCCTCTCGAACGCCTTGACCGGCTTCGGCACCTCGGTGGTGCGCGCCGCGTAGAGCACGTATGCGACGGCGATCCCGGCGAGGCCGAGCACGATCGCGATCGCGGAGCTCAGCCACTCCTGCGTGTTCGTCGGCTCGACGAACGGCGTCGCGACCGGGTCGAGCCAGGTGCTGAACGGGTGCCAGAGCGGCGCGAACTGGATCCAGCCGCCGATCAGCGACAGGAGGCCGAGGATCGACACCGGCCAGAGCATCGAGACGGGGCCTTCCTTGCCGTGGTGCGCGTGGAAGTGCTCGCGCACGAAGGCGGACGGCTCGCCGGTGAAGACGATGAAGTAGAGCCGGAAGGTGTAGGCGCCGGTCAGGAAGGCTCCGACCATCGCCACCACCCAGATGATCGCGCCGTACCAGCCGTGCGCGAGGCAGGCGCTGATGATCGAGTCCTTCGAAAAGAAGCCGGCGAATGGGACGATGCCGACGAGCGCGAGCGACCCGGCGAGGAACAGCCACTTCGTGACCGGCATCAGCTTCCCGACGCCCGCGAGCTTGCGGATGTCCTGCTCGCCCGCGACGGCGTGGATCGCGATGCCGGCGCCGAGGAAGAGCAGCGCCTTGAAGAACGCGTGCGTCATCAGGTGGAACATCGCGTTCGGGTAGGCGCCGATCCCTGCGCCGACGAACATGTAGCCGATCTGCGACATGGTCGAGTACGCGATCACGCGCTTGATGTCGGTCTGGACGAGCGCGATCAGGCCGGCCATCAGGAGCGTCGCCGCGCCGAGCCCGGCGGCGAGGTCCTGGACGACGTACGCGTTCTCGAACAGCGGGTGCGTGCGGCAGATCAGGTAGACGCCCGCGGTGACCATCGTCGCCGCGTGGATCAGGGCGCTGACGGGCGTCGGGCCCTCCATCGCGTCGGGGAGCCAGGTGTGCAGCGGGATCTGGGCCGACTTCGCGAGCGCACCGCCGAGGAGCCCCAGGGCGATCAGGTTCGCGACGGCGCCGCCGTGCGGCGAGTGCGCGAACACGGTCGCGTAGTCGAGCGCGCCGGTGTGCTGGACGAGCAGGAAGAGGGCGAGCGCCATGGTGGCGTCGCCGAACGCGTTCATCACGAACGCCTTCTTCGCGGCGGCGATCGCCGACTCGCGCTCCTGGTAGTAGCCGATCAGCAGGTAGCTCGAGAGGCCCACCATGCCCCAGCCGGCGAGCAGCAGCAGCAGGTTGCCGCCCTCGACCAGCAGGAGCATCGAGAAGAGGAACAGCGACATGTACGCGAAGAACCGCCGCTCCTCGTCCTCGCCGTCCATGTAGCCGACCGAGTACGCGACGATCAGCGAGCCGACGCCGGCGACGATCAGCATCATCACGATCGAGAGCTGGTCGACGAGCAGCGTGAGCCCGAAGTGGTACGGGCCTGCCGAGAGCCACGTCCAGGACGTCGTCGCCGAGCCGCGCGCCGACGGCGACTTCGACCACATGTCGAAGAACGCGACGGCGGCCGAGACGGCCGCGCCGAGCGCGGTGGCCGTCGAGATGTAGCCGGCCGCGCGCCGCGACAGGCGCGTCCCGCCGGCCGTGATCACGGCGCACGAGGCAAGCGGCAGCAGCAGGGTGATCCAGGCGGTGGAGGTCATCGCTATCCCCTCAGCGTCCGGAGCTTGTCGACGTCGAGCTCGACGCCCCTGCGGCCCATCGCGACGATCAGGCCGAGGCCGACGACGACCTCGGACGCGGCGACGGCCATCACCGAGATGGCGAAGACCTGCCCGTCCTCACGGCCGTGCAGCCGCGACATCGCGATCAGGAGCAGGTTGGCCGAGTTCAGCATGATCTCGACCGAGAGCAGGATGATCAGCGGGTTGCGGCGCAGCATCACGCCGAGCGCGCCCGTCGTGAACAGGATCGCGCTCAGGACGACGTACCACTGGAGGTCAGGCCCGTGCATCGCTCTCCGTCGCGCGCGCGTGGGAGCCGAGGACGACGCCTCCGACCGCGGCCACGAGCAGGACGATCGAGGTGATCTCGAACGCGAGCAGGTGGTCGGTCAGGAACAGGCGGCCGAGCGAGGCGGGCGTGCCGAACGAGCGGCCGATGTGCTTCGGCTGCTCGAGCAGGTTCCCGGCCTTGAGCGCGACCACTGCGATCACCTCGGCGAGGAGCGCGCCGCCCGCGAGGACGGCGCCGAAGACCTGCCACGACGGGCCGCCGGCCCAGGGCGAGTCCTCCGTGCGGTCGCCGAGGTAGGCGATCACGAACAGGAACATGACCATCACCGCGCCGCCGTAGACGAGCACCTGTCCCGCGGCGACGAACTCGCCGGCGAGCAGCAGGTAGAGGACGGCGAGCGAGGCGAGGTTCCCGATCAGCGCGAGCGCCGAGTAGAACGGGTTCGAGAAGCTGACGACGGCGAGCGCCGAGACGAGGCACGCGAACGCCGCGCCGAACCAGACCACCCAGACGATGAAGTTCGCCATCTAGCTGTGCGACTTGTAGTAGGGGATCGGGGTGTCGTAGAGATCGGGGTCGGCCACCGGCACGCGCTTCACCGGCGGGGCGAGCAGCATGTCCTTGGTGTAGATCAGGTCGTCGCGGTTGTACTCGGAGATCTCGAACTCGTTGCCGAGCGTGATCGCGTCGAACGGGCACGCGAGCTCGCAGTAGCCGCAGAAGATGCAGCGCGACATGTTGATCTCGTAGATGCGCGCGTAGCGCTCGCCGGCGGAGACGCGGTTGTCGGGCGTGTTCTCGGCCGGCACGACGCGGATGCAGTCGGCCGGGCAGGCGGCGGCGCACAGCGAGCAGCCGACGCACTTCTCGAGCCCGTTCTCGTGCCGGTTCAGCCGGTGGCGGCCGCGGTAGCGCGGGTACACCGGCCGCTTGTACTCCGGGTACTGCTGCGTGATCGGCTTCTTGAAGACCTGCTTCAAGGTGACGCCGAAGCCCTTCAGCGTGTTGGGGACGATGGCCATCTACTTCACCAGGACGACGAGGAAGGCGGTCACGAGCGCGTTGACGGTAGCGACCGGCAGCAGCACCTTCCAGCCGAACCGCATCAGCTGGTCGTAGCGGAGGCGCGGCTGCGTCGCGCGGAGCCAGATGAACACGGAGACGAGCGTGAAGAGCTTCAGCACGAACCAGATCGGCCCGAAGCGGTCGAGGCTGTGCACCCACGGGAAGTGGTAGCCGCCGAAGAACAGGGTCACGCAGAGGCCCGAGAGCGTGAGCATGTTGATGTACTCGGCCGCCTGGAAGAGCCCCCAGCGCATGCCGGAGTACTCGGTGTGGTAGCCGGCGACGAGCTCGGTGTCGGCCTCGGGGAGGTCGAACGGCGGCCGCGACGTCTCGGCGGTGCCGCCGATCAGGAAGACGACGAGCCCCACGAACTGCGGGATGAAGAACCAGAGCGTCGCCTGCTGCTTCTGCACGACGTCGACGAGGTCGATCGACTGCGCCATCAGGACGACGCCGAGCACCGAGAGCGCGAGCGAGACCTCGTACGAGACGAGCTGCGCGCAGGTGCGCATCGAGCCGAGGATCGAGTACTTCGACTCGGACGCCCAGCCGCCGACGATGAAGCCGTAGATGCCCACGGAGCCGAGGGCGAAGATCAGGATCAGCGAGATCGGCACGTCGACGACCTCGCCGCGGATGAAGTGGCGGCCGTGGTCGAAGTGCCAGCCGGGGCCCCAGGGCAGCACGCTGAACGCCGCGAGCGCGGTGAACATCGCCACGATCGGCGCGAGGATGTAGAGCGGCTCGCGGGCCGCCTGCGGCGCGAACGCCTCCTTGCGGATCAGCTTCAGCAGGTCTGCGATCGGCACCAGGAGGCCCTTGGGGCCCGCCCGGTTCGGGCCGAAGCGGAGCTGCATGCGGCCGAGCAGCTTCCGCTCGAGCCACGTCGTGAAGGCGAAGAAGACCATCACGACGTTGATCACGAGGAACGCCTTCGGGAGCATGATCCACCACGGCTCGTGCTGGTGCAGCACGTTCACGGACGCACCTCCACGGTCGGGTGGAGGTCGCCTGCGTGCTCGCGCGCGATGCGGACGGCGCCGGCGGCGAGGTCGCGCGCGATCCGCGCGCGGAGCTCGAGCGACGTGCCGTTCGACGAGACCGTCACGGTCTGCCCGTTGCGGATGCCGCGCGCCTTCGCGTCGCCGGGCGCGAGCTGGACCTCGGCGTCGGGCCGCTGGAACTGGAGCTCGGGCGTGCGCTCGACGGCGACGCCCGAGAACAGCGGCTTGTAGGCGACGAGCCGGAGGCCGGAACCGGGGTCGGGCCCCTGCGCGGGGGCAGGCCCCGGCGCGACGCGCTCGGCCCGGGTCGGGAGCGCGGCCGTCTCGCCGACCTCGGCGAACGCGATCCCGCCGAAGCACCTGGCCGCCACCTCGTCGAAGACGACGGAGGTATACGGCGACAGCTCGACGTCGAAGCGCTCCGCCAGCTTCGCGACGAACGCGAGCGTGTCGGGGCACGGGGCCATGACCGCGCGGCGCTGGCGCTGCAGGCGCCCCTCGAGGTTGACGGTCGTGCCGTCGCGCTCCAGGTAGCTCTGCCCGGGGATCACGAGGTCGGCGATCCCGCGGAAGCTCGACTGGAACAGGCCGATGCCGATCACGACCTCCGCCTCGGCGGCCATCGCGCGCACGGCTTCGTCGGTCGCGGCCTCGTCGCCCGAGATGACGAGCACGCGCGGCTTCTCGTCGCGCTCCTCGCCCTCGCCGGCCGCGCTCCACGCGTCGGCGACGCCGCGGCCGTTCGGCGTGCGCGGCAGGAAGTAGACGTTCTCGGCCTGCGCGCCGAGGTGCGGGCGGTCGGTGACGAGCGCGTCGACCGGGCCGTCCGGGCGCGTGTACGTGATCCGCGCGCCGGCGCGCTTCGCGGCGCGCAGCCACAGGTCGACGATCGGCGCGCGCTCGACGACGGGCTCGTCGCAGAGCACCGCGATCGTCTTCGCGCTGCGCAGCGCGGAGAGCGGCGCGCGGTAGCCGTCGACCCCGTCCGGGATCTCCTCGGGGAGCACGGCGCCGTTTGCGCCGAGCCCCTGCCGGAGCAGCTTCCCGAGCGCGTAGGCGTCCTCGACCGACTCGGCGCCCGAAAGCGCGGTCACCGTCGAGGTGCCGCCGCGGCGGAGCGCCGCCTCGACCGCGTCGAGCGCGTCGTCCCAGGAGAGCTCCTCGAAGCGGCGCGGCCCCGCCTTGCGGAGCGGCGTCGCGATGCGGTCCGGCGCGTCGAGGTGCGAGTAGGCGAAGCGCCCCTTGTCGCACAGCCACCCCTCGTCGACCTCCGGGTGGTTGCGCGACATGACGCGCTTGACCTTGCCCTCGCGCGTCGTCGCGGAGACGTTGCAGCCGACCGGGCAGAGCCCGCAGACCGTCGGCACGTTCTGGATCTCCCACGGGCGCGCCTCGAAGCGGTACTGGGTCGAGGTGAGCGCGCCGACAGGGCAGATCTCGGTGACGTTGCCGGAGAAGTGGCCCTTGTAGGGCTCGTCCTCGAAGGTGGCGATGATCGACTGGGCGCCGCGGTTGATCGCGACGAGCTGCCCGTCCTCGGCGACGTTCTCGGAGAACCGCGTGCAGCGGTAGCAGAGGATGCAGCGCTCGCGGTCGAGCGCGATCAGCGGCGAGATCGGGATCGGCTTCTCGAACGTCCGCTTCGGGAACGTCATGCGCGTGTTGCCCGGCCCGTAGCGGAACGTCAGGTCCTGCAGCGGGCACTCGCCGCCCTTGTCGCAGACCGGGCAGTCGAGCGGGTGGTTGACGAGGATGAACTCGAGCGTCGCGTTCTGTCCCTGCGCGGCCTGCCTGGAGGTGCGCGCGGTCCGCACGACCATTCCGTCCTGCGCGGTCAGGGTGCAGCCGGCCTGGAGCTTCGGCATCCCCTCGACCTCGACGAGGCACATGCGGCAGGCGCCGACCGGCGGGCCGAGGCGCGGCTCGTAGCAGAAGACGGGGATCTCGACGCCCGCCGCCGCGGCGGTCTCGACCATGCCGGTGCCCTTCGGCACCTCCACGGTCCGCTCGTCGATCGTCACCTTCACGAGCTCGGGCGCGCTCAAGCGGGCACCTCTGCCACGGGCGAGTGGGAGTGCATGGCGACCGGGGCGAGCACGCCGTCGAGCGAGGAGTGCCCGCCGAACGGGCAGCCGCCCTGGTCGATGTGCGCCTGGAACTCCTCGCGGAACTTCGCCACGTAGCTCGCGACGATGATCGCGTCGGAGTCGCCGAGCGGGCACAGGCACTTGCCGTTGATCCGGTCGCAGACGTCGAGCAGCAGGTCGAGGTCGGCCTGCGTGGCGCGGCCGTCCTCCAGCTTGCGCAGGATCGCCGTCAGCCAGCGCGTCCCCTCGCGGCACGGCGTGCACTTGCCGCACGACTCGTGCTCGTAGAACTCGGAGAAGCGGACGCCGAGCTGCACGATGCAGCAGCGGTCGTCGAGGACGACGATGCCGGCGGAGCCCATCGCGGTGCGGTACTGCGCGAGCGAGTCGAAGTCGTAGCCCACGTCGATCTCGTCCTTCGTCAGGATCACCGTCGAGGAGCCGCCCGGCACGACCGCCTTCAGGTCGCGGCCGTCGGGGATGCCGCCGCCCGGTCCGTAGATCAGCTCGCGCAGCGTCGTGCCCGGCACGATCTCGTAGTTGCCGCCGTTCACGACGTTGCCGGAGATCGAGACGACGCGCGTGCCGCGCGTGTTCGGCACGCCGAGCTTCACGTACTCGGCGGCGCCCATCGCGATGATCGGAGCGACGGTCGTGATCGTCTCGACGTTGTTCACGACCGTCGGGCTCGCGTAGAGGCCGGAGATGGCCGGGAACGGCGGCTTCGACCGCGGCTGGCCGCGGTTGCCCTCGAGCGACTCGATGAGCGCGGTCTCCTCGCCGCAGATGTAGGCGCCGGCGCCGCGGTGCACGACGATCGTGACGCCGCCGAAGACGTCTTTGGGAACCTCCTCGAGCGCGTTCACGAGGATCTCGTACGGGCCCGAGTACTCGCCGCGGATGTAGACGAAGACGTGCGAGCAGTCCATCGCGTGGGCGGTGATGAGGCAGCCCTCGATGAAGCGGTGCGGCACGCGCGAGAGGATCTCGTTGTCCTTGAACGACCCCGGCTCCGACTCGTCGGCGTTGACGACGAGGTAGTGCGGCTTCGGGATCTGCTCCTTCGACGGGACGAACGACCACTTGCGGCCGGTCGGGAAGAACGCGCCGCCGCGGCCGCGCAGCTCCGAAGCGATCAGCTCGTCGGTCACCTCGGCGGGCGACATCGCGCGCGCCTTCGCGAGCGCCTGGTAGCCGCCGTACTCGGAGTACGACGTCGTCGCGTCCCCGAGGACGATCTCGTCGATCTCAGCCGGCATGCTTCAGCTCCTCCACGATCGAGGGCACGTCCCCGGGCTTCACGTGTGTTCGGTAGTGCTCGTCGATCGCGACGATCGTGCCCCAGCCGCAGCCGCCGAGGCACTCGATCGCCCGGACGGTGAACTTCCCGTCGGCGCTCGTCTCGCCCGCGTGGCACCCGCACTCCCGCTCGAAGCCCTCGAGCACCTGCTGGGCGCCGACGACCGCGCACGAGACGTTCGTGCACACCTCGATCACGTGCTCGCCGACCGGAGCCAGGTGGTACTGGTCGTAGAACGACGCGATCGAGTGGACGTAGGCGGGAGTCTCCTCGAGCGCGTCGGCCACCTCGCGGATCACCTCCGGCGAGAGCCAGCCGTGCTCCTCCTGTGCGAGCCGAAGGGCCGGCATGACCGCGCTGCGCGACTCGGGCGGGTACTTCGCCCGCTCCTCCTGGATCCGCTCGTACAGGCTCACCGGTCGACCTCGCCCATGACGGAGTCGAGGGAGCCGACGACGGCGATCATGTCGGCCACGAGCGCGTCGGTCATGCACGTCGCCGTCGCCTCGAGCGCCACGAACGACGGGGCGCGGAACTTGACGCGCCACGGCTTCGGGCCGCCGTCGGAGCAGATGTAGCAGCCGAGCTCGCCGCGCGGCGACTCGATCGCGTAGTAGACCTCGCCTTCCGGCACCCGGAAGCCCTCGGTGACGATCTTGAAGTGGTGGATCAGCGACTCCATCGAGGTGTGGAGCTCGTGCCGGGGCGGCAGGACGACCTTCCGGTCGTCGGCGATCCAGGGCTCGCCCTCCATGTGCTCGAGCCGGTCGAGGCACTGCTCGATGATGCGCACCGACTCGCGCATCTCCTGCATATGGACGCGGTAGCGGGCGTAGACGTCGCCCTCCGGGAACACCGGCACGCGGAAGTCGACCTGGTGGTAGGCGAGGTACGGCTCGATGCGGCGCAGGTCCCAGTCGACGCCCGACGCGCGCAGCACCGGGCCGGACTGCCCGAGCGCGATCGCGTCCGCCGACGACAGGAGGCCGAGCCCTTCCGTGCGCTCGAGCCAGATCTTGTTGCGGGTGAGCAGCGTCTCGTAGTCGTCGATCGCCTTCGGCATCCAGTCGCAGAACTTGCGCGCTTCCGGGTAGAAGCCGCGCGGGATGTCCTCGGCGAGGCCGCCGACCTGGAAGTAGCGGGTGTGCATCCGGTAGCCCGTCACGAGCTCGGACAGGTCGAGCACCAGCTCGCGCTCGCGGAACGCGTACCAGAACATCGAGATCGCGCCCAGCTCGAGCGCCGACGTGCCGAGCCAGACGAGGTGGCTGTGGATGCGGTTCAGCTCGCAGAGCAGCGTGCGCATCCACGTGGCCTTCGGCGGGATCTCGAGGCCGAGCAGCTTCTCGACCGCGCCGACGAACACGTACTCGTTGTTCTGGAACGAGACGTAGTCGATGCGCTCCGGGTACGTGATGCACTTCCACCACGTCTTCTGCTCCATGTTCTTCTCGAAGCCGGTGTGGAGGTACCCGATGACGGCCTCGACGCCGGTCACGTCCTCGCCGTAGAGGTCGACGATCAGGCGCAGCACGCCGTGGGTCGACGGGTGGTTCGGCCCGAAGTTGATCGTCTGCACGTCGCCGGTCGCGGCGATCCTCGACGGCGTCTGCAGCACCGTCGGAGTGGGGTGCGGGATGCGCGTGCCCTCGTAGATCGGGGTGCGCGTGCCGAGCGGGCGCGGGCCGGCGGTCTGCGTCATCACTCCTCCCCCGAGAACCGGACGGGCTCGCCGCCCAGCGGGTAGTCCTTGCGCAGCGGGTGCCCCTCCCAGTCGTCGTCGAGGAGGAGCCGCTTCAGGTTCGGGTGGCCCTCGATCGCGATGCCCATCATGTCCCACGCCTCGCGCTCGTGCCAGTCGGCGGTCGGCCACACGGGGATCACGCTCGGCACGGGCTCGCCCTCGTCCAGCCACACCTGGAGGCGCAGGCGGCGCGGGCGCTCGGTCACCGAGAGGAGGTGGTAGTTCATCGCGAACCGCTTCGGCTTCGCGAGCGGCACGACCTGGTAGCCCTGCGTCATCGGCGTGTTCAGGTCGCGACCGCCGGGCGTTCCGATGTAGCCGGAGACGCCCTGCTCGCCCCAGCCGAGGTAGTCGACCGCGGTGATGTCGGCGAGGAAGTTGAAGCCCTCCTCGTCGCGCAGCTGCGTCGCCGCCTCGATCAGCGACTCCGGCCCGACGACGACGGTGACCTCCTCGACCGCGACCTTCTCCTCGAGGAAGCCGGGCAGGTGCTCGAAGCTCAAGACGCCACGCTCCGGATCTGGTACGCGGGCGGCACGCCGGCCTTGACCGCCTCGTGGAGGCGGACGATCCCCTCGATCAGCTGGTCGGGCCGCGGCGGGCAGCCCGGCACGTACATGTCGACCGGGACGATCTTGTCGACCGACTGGACGATCGCGTAGTTGTTGAACATGCCGCCCGACGAGGCGCACGCCCCCATCGCGATCACCCATTTCGGCTCGAGCATCTGGTCGTAGATCTGGCGCAGCGGCGCCGCCATCTTGTGCGAGACGCGGCCGGAGACGATCAGCAGGTCGGCCTGGCGCGGCGAGCCGCGGAACGGCTCCATCCCGAAGCGCGCGATGTCGTAGCGCGAGCCGACGATCGACATCATCTCGATCGCGCAGCAGGCGAGGCCGAACGTGTCCGGCCACATCGAGTTCGTCTGCGCCCAGGCGACCGCCTTCGCGAGCGTCGTCAGCCCGACCTTCTGCTCGAGGTCGGCGACCTCCTGCTCGAAGCTCGACGCCTTCGTCGGCATCAGCAGGCGCTCGCTCTTCAGCCCGTAGGCGCGGAGCGGCTTGTCTAGCGCCATTCGAGCGCCCCCTTCCGCCAGATGTAGACGTACGCGACGAGCAGCACGATCAGGAAGGTGAGGAACTCGAAGAACCCGAACCACGCGAGCTCGTGGAGGATCACGGCGAGCGGGTACAGGAAGACGATCTCGATGTCGAAGAGGATGAAGAGCATCGCGGTCAAGTAGAAGTTGACGTTGAACCGCTGCTGCTTCGGGACGCCCGTGGAGACGCCGGACTCGAACGGGACCACCCGCGCACGCACCTTGCGGTGGGGCCGCGTAGCGAAGATGAAGCTGCCTGCCATCATCGTCGCGGGGATCGCCAGGGCGAAGATCCCGTAGATCGCGAACGGCAACCAGTCGTTGAACAACGCCTGCTCTCCTCCGTAGTCCGAACGACGTCCGCGGCGGACGCTAGCAGGATCGCCGAGGCTGCCACGAAGTCAACGGCGATCATCGGTGGGAACGGTGTTATGCGTGTCACGAAGTCGCTCAATTTCGCCGACGTTCCGACGACGACCTCTCCGGGTACACTCAGGGCATGGCAACCGTCGAGCACTCCGAGACCACCGTCGTCACGCTGACCGAGCGGGCGGCTTCCAAGATCAGCGGCCTGATGGCCCAGGAGCCCGTGGGCGAGGCAGAGGTGCTGCGCGTCGCCATCCAGGGCGGCGGCTGCAGCGGCTTCGAGTACGCGCTCGGCTTCGACCGCGGCGCCCAGTCGGGCGACCACGAGCTCGAGTTCCACGGCGTCAAGGTGGTCGTGGACCCCTTCAGCGCGCCCTATCTGCAGGGCTCGACGATCGACTTCCTGGAGGGGCTCCAGGAGTCGGGGTTCAAGATCGACAACCCGAACGTGGTCTCGGCCTGCGGGTGCGGGAGCAGCTTCCAGGTGGCAGAAGGGGAAGACCCCGGCTGTGCCTCCTCGGGCTGCGGCCACGCCCACTGAGCGCGTAGATCCTCCTCCGACCGGATGAGTACCGTGGGCCGGGTGCCTGCCGACGGCATCGTCCTCACCGATCTCGCGAAGTCGTTCCGCAGCCCCGCCGGGCCGGTTCAGGCCGTCGCGGGCATCGACGTCTCGATCGCGCGCGGCGAGTCGGTGGCCCTGCTCGGCCCGAACGGCGCCGGCAAGTCGACGACGATCGACATGCTGCTCGGCCTCGCGCGGCCCGATCGAGGCGCGGTCAGCGTCTTCGGCCGGCCGCCGGCCGACGCCGTCCGCGAAGGCCTCGTCGGCGGCATGCTCCAGACCGGCCTGCTGATCCGCGACCTCTCGGTGCGGGAGCTCGTGACGATGGTTGCGTCCCTGTACCCGCGCCCGCTGCCGGTCGACGAGGCGATCCAGCTCGCCGGCCTCGAGTCGATCGCGGGCCGCATCACGCAGAAGCTCTCGGGCGGCGAGACGCAGCGCGTGCGCTTCGCCCTCGCCGTGGCGTCGAACCCGGAGCTGCTCGTGCTCGACGAGCCGACCGTCGCGATGGACGTCGAGACGCGCCGCCACTTCTGGGCGTCGATGCGCGAGTTCGCCTCTCGGGGCAAGACGGTGCTCTTCGCGACGCACTACCTCGACGAGGCGGACGCGAACGCCGACCGCATCGTCCTGATGGCCCACGGCCGCGTCGTCGTCGACGGCGCGCCCACGGAGATCAAGGCGCGCGTCGGCACGCGCACGATCCGGGCGACGCTGCCCGAGGTGCCGCTCGAGGAGCTCGAGCGCCTGCCCGGCGTCGCGGGCGCGGTGCGCCACGGCGAGTCGATCTCGCTCTCGTGCACCTCCTCGGACGACGCGATCCGGGCGCTCCTCGACCGCTATCGCGACGCGCGCGACCTCGAGATCACGGGCGCCGGCCTCGAGGAGGCGTTCGTGGAGCTCACGAAGGACGCCGCATGACCGGGCTGATCTACGCGCGGTTCGAGCTGCGGCGCCTCTTCCGCAACCGCCGGTTCTTCTTCTTCTCGCTCGGCTTCCCGGTGGTGCTCTACTTCCTGATCGCGGGGCCGAACCGCGGCGACCACGACTTCGGCGGCAGCGGCGTCTCCGCGCCGCTCTACTACATGGTCTCGCTCGCCTCCTTCGGGACGATGATGGCGATGGTGTCGACCGGCGCGCGCATCGCGGGCGAGCGGCAGGTGGGCTGGACGCGCCAGCTGCGCATCACGCCGCTCTCGCCGCGCGCGTACATCCGGGCGAAGGTGCTCACCGCCTACGCGAGCGCAGCGGTGAGCGTCGCCGCCCTCTACATCGCGGGCGCGATCCTCGGCGTGTCGATCGCCGCGGGCACCTGGCTGCACATGACCGTCCTGATCGCGATCGCGCTGATGCCGTTCGCGGCGCTCGGCATCTTCATGGGGCACCTGCTGAACGTGGACGCGATCGGCCCCGCCACGGGCGGCACGGTCTCGCTGCTCGCGTTCATCAGCGGCACGTGGTTCCCGGTCACGAGCGGCTTCCTGCACACGATCGGCCGGTTCGTCCCGTCGTACTGGCTCGTCCAGGCGGGCCGGACGCCGCTGCACGCGCAGCCGTGGGGCACCTTCGGCTGGGTGGTGGTGCTCGCCTGGACCGCGGTGCTCGGGGTTGCGGCCGCCTGGGCGTACCGCAAGGACACCCAGCGGATCTAGCGAGGTTCACCCGAAACGGGGGTGGCGCGGGGCGGCCGGGTCCGGGATAACGGGATGGACATGCGGCGGAGATGGACAGCAGCGCTCGCGGCGGCGTTCGCGCTCGCGGCGCTCACCGGCACTGCGTCGGCGCTGATCGGCGCCGCGCCCGACGGGGGCGCGCACCCGTACGTCGGGATGGCGGTCTGGTTCCCCGACGGGAACCCGGCCGACGGCTTCGAGCTCTGCTCGGGGGCGCTGCTCTCGCCGACCGTCTTCGTCACGGCGGCCCACTGCTTCCCGACGGGAGCGACGGTGAGCGTCGACTTCGAGGAGAACGCGCTCGCCGACCTGCATGCCGGCGGCGGCGTCCCGGGCACGGTCACCGCCGACCCGAACTGGTCGCTCGCGGGGCACGGCCTGAACAGCGACGTGAGCGACGTCGCGGTCGTGCAGCTCGCCGCCCCGGTGTCGCTCGCGCAGTACGCGGCGCTGCCTGCGGTCGGCTACGACGACACGCTGAAGAACAACCAGGCGGTCGACGACGTCGCCTACGGCGTGCAGAACGCCAGGGCGCAGACCGGTTTCGGCGTGCGCCAGGTCGCACGGCAGAAGATCGTGCCGGGCTCCGGCAAGAACGGCGCCGACTTCCTGAAGATCTCCTCCGGGACGACCTGCTTCGGCGACTCGGGCGGGCCGAACCTGCAGGCCGGGACGAACCTCGTGCTGGCGGTCAACGGCTACGGCGCGAGCGGGACCTGCAGCTCCGTCGCCTACTCGCAGCGGCTCGACACGCCCGAGGCGCACGCGTTCGTCGCGGGCTTCCTGCGGTAGCTCAGAGGGACGGCGGCGGGATCCGCCAGCGGTTCCCGTCCTCCGTGATCAGGTACAGCCGCGAGCCGGGATGCGCCGCCTCGATCGTGCGCGACGCCTGGATGACGCGGTAGATGATCGTGCCGCGCCGGACGTCGTCGATCGGCTTGATCGACAGGTGCCAGGTGTCGCCCGAGCGCTCCCCGACGGCCCCGTACTCGTCGGAGAGGAGCTCCAGGAGCGCTTCGCCCGCCTCCGCCGGCGAGGCTTCGACGAGCACCGGGAGCAGTGAGACGTCGCGTGCCACGCTTCCTAAAGTAGCGTCCTGAAGGTGAGTAGAAACCTGCGCATAGCGGTCGTCGGCTCGGGCCCGGCCGGCTTCTACGCCGCCGACGCCCTGCTGAGAAGCGAGGATCCCGCGGTCGAGGTCGACCTGATCGACCGGCTGCCGACGCCGTGGGGTCTCGTGCGGCTCGGCGTGGCGCCCGACCACGAGAACATCAAGGCGGTCTCGCGCGCGTTCGAGCGCACGGCGGCGAAGCCCGGCTTCCGGTTCTTCGGGAACGTCGAGGTCGGCTCGAGCGTCGAGCACGAGGAGCTCCTGCGCTGCTACGACGCCGTCGTCTACACGGTCGGCGCCCAGACCGACCGTCGCCTGGGCGTCCCCGGCGAGGAGCTGCCGGGCTCGTGGCCGGCCACGGCGTTCGTCGCCTGGTACAACGGCCATCCGGACTTCCAGGACCTGGATTTCGACCTCGACACCGAACGCGTCGTGGTGATCGGGAACGGGAACGTCGCGATCGACTGCGCGCGCATGCTGGCGCTGACCCGGGAGGAGCTCGCGCCGACCGACACGGTCGACGAGGCCGCCGAGGCGATCGTCGCCTCGCCGGTGAAGGAGATCGTGATGCTCGGCCGCCGCGGCCCCGTGCAGGCGGCGTTCACACCGCCCGAGCTGAAGGAGCTGGGCGAGCTGGCGGGGGCGGAGCCGGTCGTCGACCCGGCGGACCTCCGGCTCGACCCGGCGAGCGAACGGGAGCTCGAGGCCGACCGCGAGCGGGCGCGCCGGAACGTCGACCTGCTGCACGAGTACGCGGCGCGCACGCCCGAGGGGAAGCCGCGCCGCATCGTCCTCCGCTTCCTCGTCTCGCCGCTCGAGATCCTCGGCGAGGAGCGCGTCGAGGGCGTGCGCGTGGTGCGGAACGAGCTCGTGCAGGAGGAGGACGGCCGCCTCGTCGCGCGCCCCACCGGGAAGACCGAGGACATCCCGTGCGGCCTCGTGCTGCGAAGCGTCGGGTACAAGGGGGTGCCGCTCCCCGGCGTCCCCTTCGACGAGCGCAGCGGCACGATCCCCAACGACCGCGGGCGGGTCGAGGGAGCGGAGCGGACGTACGCGGCCGGGTGGATCAAGCGCGGCCCGAGCGGCGTCATCGGCACGAACAAGAAGGACGCGACCGAGACGGTCGAGTGCCTCCTCGAGGACGCGCGCACCGGGAAGCTCGCTTGTGTTGACTCAACACAAAGTCTGGAGGCGCTGCTCGACGCGAAGGGGGTCCACTACGTCGAGTACGAGGGCTGGCAGGCGATCGACGCGGCCGAGCGCGCGGCCGGCGAGCCGCTGAACCGGCCCCGCGTGAAGCTGACCGCCTGGGAGAAACTGCTGGAAACCGGCAGAATCCCCCGGTAGAGGGACGCGAGGACGGCTCCGGAGGTTCAGGCTCCGCTTCCCATGGTCGAGTGCTTGAACTGCGGAAAGCGCCGGGAGGTGCCCGAGCACGAGTGCCCGCGGTGCTCCTACGTCGGCTGGGCGTACGTGCAGGAGATGGACGAGGCGCTGCGCCGCCGGCTGCGCGACCGCGTCCTCACCGACCGCCGCCTTCGCGCCGCGAGCTAACGTCAGTGCCGTGACTGACACGGCATCCACATCTCAAGAGCTGTGGGGAGGCGAGACCCGCAAGGCGATCGCCAACTTCCCCGTCTCCGGCGAGCCGATCCCGGCCCACGTGGCCCGCTGGCTCGGCCGCATCAAGGCCGCCGCCGCCCGCGTGAACGGCGAGCTCGGCCTCCTCGACCCCGAGAAAGCGGAGCGCATCGCCGCCGCCGCCGACCGCGTCTCCGGCGGCGAGCTGGACGACCAGTTCCCGATCGACGTGTTCCAGACGGGGTCGGGCACCTCGTCGAACATGAACGCCAACGAGGTGATCGCGACGATCGCGGGCGAAGGCGTCCACGCGAACGACGACGTGAACATGGGCCAGAGCTCGAACGACGTGTTCCCGTCCGCGGTGCACCTCGCCGCCCTCGACCAGCTCGTGCACGACCTGGTGCCGGCGCTCGACCAGCTGGCGCAGGCGCTCGCCGCCAAGTCGGGCGAGTTCGCCGACGTGGTCAAGTCGGGCCGCACCCACTGGATGGACGCCGTCCCCGTGACGCTCGGCCAGGAGTTCGCCGGCTACGCCGCCCAGGTGAGCGAGGGCAAGGCGCGCGTCGAGGCGACGCTCGAGCGGCTCGGCAAGATCCCGCTCGGCGGCACCGCCGTCGGCACCGGCCTCAACACCCACCCCGAGTTCGCGGCGCGGGTGCGGGACCGGCTCGCGAAGGACACCGGCCTCACCATCTCGGCGCCGGCCGACCCGTTCGAGAGCCAGGCGGCCCGCGACGGGCTCGTCGAGGCCTCGGGTGCGCTGAAGACGGTCGCGGTCAGCCTCACGAAGATCGCGAACGACCTGCGCTTCCTCGGCTCCGGCCCCCGCGCCGGCCTCGCGGAGATCTTCCTGCCCGAGCTGCAGAAGGGCTCGTCGATCATGCCCGGCAAGGTCAACCCGGTCATCCCGGAGGTGGTCACCCAGGTGGCGGCGCAGGTGATCGGCAACGACGCCGCGATCGCGATCGGCGGCATGCAGGGCCACTTCGAGCTGAACGTGTTCGTGCCGCTGATGGCCCGGAACCTGCTCCAGTCGATCAAGCTGCTCGCCTCCGCGTGCCGCCTGCTCGACGAGAAGTGCGTCGCCGGGATCGAGGCGAACCGCGAGCAGTGCGAGCGCTACGCCGAGCTGACGCTGTCGGCCGCGACGGCGCTCAACCCGTACATCGGCTACGACAAGGCGAGCGAGATCGTCAAGAAGGCGTCGAGCTCCGGTCGCAGCCTGCGCGAGGTCGCACGGGAGGAGGGTGTCTCGGACGACGTGCTCGACGAGGCGCTCGACTACCGCAAGATGGCCCGCCCGCACGGGTAGCCCCGGAAACGCGCGAGGGCCGCCCGAAGGCGGCCCTCGCAACGTCCTTCGCCGAGACGGCGCCGGCTTAGCCGGGGACCGCCGTGTGCGGCAGGTGGTGCTTGTGACCCTGGCCCTGGTGGCGTGGGGCGTTCAGGATCGAGCCGATGCCCTCCACGATCCCCGTCGGCTGGGCCGCCAGGTCGGGGACGAGCTTCGCGACGTCCGGCGTGCCGAGGCCCGTCGCGATGTCGTACCCGGGGCCGGCGTTGAAGCCGACGCTCGAGTCGAGGGCGTTGTTGCCCACCGTGATGTCGTGGAAGTCGTCCGCCGAGTGCCGGTTCTTCGCGATCCGGTACAGCGCGGCGTTCGCCGGGCCGAGCGGCAGGCGGTGCGCCTGGGCGCGGGCCTGGTTCACGAGCGCGAAGATCGACGCCCACTGCGGGGAGCCGGCGCTCGTGCCGCCGACCAGGTAGATCGAGGTCGTGTCCGGCCCGGGAGTGTCCTCCGGCAGCGTGTAGACGACGCCGACGCCGCCCTCGATCGCTGCGTTGTAGGACACGTCCGGCTCGGTGCGGACCTTGTAGCCGGTGATGCCGCGCTGCCACGACGGCGCCGAGAAGAGCATGCTCGGCGCCCCGCCGCCGGCGGAGTCGAACTGGGCCTCGTTCCAGGCCTGCTCGCCGCCGTACCCGCCGTTCTGGTACAGCCCGTCCGGATACGGCAGCCCCTGCGTGCCGCCGACCGCGGTGACGAGCGGGTCGGACGCCGGATAGCTCGCGAGCGCCGGCGTCGTCGTGCCCGTGTACTGCGTCCACGTGGCGCCGGCGTCACCCGACGAGGCGACCATCGTCTCGCCGAGCAGCGACGCGACCGAGTAGATCTTGTGGGCGTCGGAGGCCGCCTCCGCGGCACCCGTGTCCGTCTCCCAGTCGCCGAAGCTGTGCGAGACGATCGCCCCCGGGTAGTGCGGGAGCCACTGCCTCTCGGCGTTGTTCAGATCGTTGTCGTCGTCCGACGACCCCTGCACGAGCACGATCCGGGCGCCGGGCGCCATCGCGTGCGCGTACTCGACGTCGAGCGACGTCTCGAGGCCCCAGTCGTCGACGTCGCCCGAGCCGGCGGCGGTGGCGGCCGGGCCGTTCACGACCACGAACTTGCCGGGTGCCGGATCCGGGATGCCGAACTGGGCGTCGAACAGCTGGAGGTCGGCCTGGATGTTCTTGCTCCCGTAGGCGTCGACGATCACGATCGTCTGGCCGGAGCCGTCCAGGTTCGACGGGTAGTCGTAGGCCTTGCCGAGCTCGTACGGGCCGTAGCACGGGATCCCGAAGAGCGACTCGAAGATCGAGTTGCAGCCGTCCGCGGTCGCCTGCGCGACCGCCGGGCCCTTCAGCGCCGGCAGGTTGAACTGCGGCGACGATGCACGCGACGTTCCCCCGAGCGACGCGGCCACGACGACCGCCGCACCCAGTGCGACCGCGGCGATGAGCCGCGTGCGTGTGATGACTTTCAAATTGCCCCTCCCTGAACGGAGTTCGGCTCCCCCTGGAGCCACGAGGCCCATATCGTCTCCGAGATATCCGAATTGTCAACTGCACCTATCGAAACCCGGACGTGAAAGGGGCCGCCCTCCGGGCGGCCCCTTTCGTCACTGCCTGCTTCTCCCGGGCTCAGTGGCCGTGCCCGTGGTCTCCCCGGGCGTTCGGCAGCTGCAGCTGCCAGATCCCCCGGCCGTGCGTCGCGGCGTACAGCGTGCGCGACTTCGGGTCGATCGAGACGCCGGCGACCTCGACGAGCGGCAGGCCGTTCGCGGCCGGCCGCCAGTTGCCGTCGTAGGTGCCGTTCGGCGACGCCGTGTCCGCGAGGACCGTGAAGTCCGTCGAGACGTACAGCGTGCCGGTCGCGTCGTCACGGGCGATCCCGGTGACCGGCAGGTCGCCGATCGGGCCGGAGCCGTTGTCGATGTCCGTCCACGTCGCCGTGTGCGTGGTCGCGTTGTAGTCGACCTGGAACACGTGTCCCGGTGTCGTCGGCGTGTTCGCGTTGTAGCCGGTGTACGTGATCCACGCCCGGTTCGCGTTCTTCGGGTCGATCGTGATGCCCGAGACGAACCGGTTCGGGGACGACGCGTTGTCGATCCGCGTGAACGTCACGTCGCCCGAGCTCGGGGCGTCGACGTTCTTCGTGACGAACACGCGGCCGGTCGCCGTCGCCGCCCACATCGTGGAGCGGTCGGCGGTCGTGCGCGCCATCGCCACGACGAAGCCGCCTTCGCGGTCGCCGTAGCTCGCCGAGGTGAGGTCGCCCGGCGTGTCCGGGCCGCCGTTCCCGGACGGGTCGCCGAGCGCGACGAAGTCGCCGCAGCCCGGCTGCTGGAACGAGACGGTGAACTCGGGGCAGTTCGCCTCGAGGTAGGTCTTCTCGCCGCCGTCGTCCTGCGTCCGCCAGATGTGCTGGAGGCCGGAGAACAGCGTGCCGCCGACGACCGGGTCGGCGAGCTGCGGCTTGTAGAACTCCGAGCCCTCGCCGGAGTTCGCGAACGTCGCGCCGGCGATCACCCACGCGTTCGGGTCGCCGTTCTCGAAGTTCACGTCGGTGGCGGCGTCGTAGAACTCGTTCATCATGATCGACGGGTTCTGCGAGTCGAAGACGGCCACGCCGCCGTCGCCGTAGATCGTCTGGTTCCACGAGCTCGAGCGCGTGGCTCCGAGCCACGTGCCGTTGTCCTGGGTGCCGCCGATCAGGTTCCCCTGGCCGTCCGGCACCGCGTTCTGGAACTGCAGCGTCGAGAGGCCGTCGTTCAGGGTCGTGATCTGCGTCGGAACCGCCGAGAGCATCTCCTGGCAGTTCGTGGTGTAGGTGCCGTAGCCCGCGTAGCAGTTGGCCGACGCGTCGGCCGTCTGCCCGCTCGAGCGCACCACGCCGCCGTCCGAGCCCTCGAAGAAGAGCAGCGGGTTGGCGGGATCGACCGCGAGCGCGTGCTGGTCGGGGTGGATGCCCGTGGGCTGCGAGGACGCGTCACGCGTCTCGTCGTTCCACGTCTGGCCGGCGTCCTGCGAGAAGAGCACGCCGCGGCCGGTGTTGAACGCGTAGTAGAAGTTGTAGTCGAACGAGCCGCCGACGTAGACCATGTCGGGGTGCCCGGCCGGCGAGACGACGTAGTTGTCGTACCAGCACTGGCCCTCGCAGTAGTCGTACGTCGGGTCCGACGGGTCGGTCTGCGAGGTGAGCGAGACGTACCCCGGGTTCGTGACGCCGTCCGTCAACTGCGGCGACGTCTTCGTGTCGATCGCGTCGGCGCGGTAGACGCCCGTGTTCGAGGACGGGACGCCGAACGGGCCGATCGGCGCGGCGAGCTCCTCGCCGCCGTCGCCCACGTAGATGCGGGTGTGGCCGTCGGGCGTCGTGTTGAGCGCGAACTCGGTGCGAGCCGCGTTGTTCGCCGGATCCTGCGTGGCGAAGACCTGCTCCCACGTCGAGCCGCCGTTCGACGAGCGCCAGATGCCTTCCTGGAACGCCGCGGCGTAGATCGTGCCGTGGCTGTCGATCTCCACGTGGTTGACGCCGCGGATCGAGCCGGCGCCGTCCCACACCTGCGAGAACGAGCGGCCGCCGTCCGTCGTCTTCCAGAGGCCCCAGGGAGCCGCGTCCGGAGCGAGCGACACCGCGCCGCCCGTCACCGACGAGACACCGCGCACGCCGCGTGCGGTGCCCACGTAGATCGTCCGCGGGTTGTGCGGGTCGACGACGATCGACGAGATCGAGCGGGCGAACATCGGCGAGAGGCTGCCCGGCAGGAACGACCAGTGGTTGCCGCCGTCACGGGACGCGTAGATGCCGACGCCCGACTCGGAGTCGCCCGAGGCGTTCGGCTCGCCGGTGCCGGCGTAGAGCGTGTCGGACCGCTGGTCGTACGTCAGGGCGCCGATCGCGTTCGTGCCGAAGTCGCCCGAGAGGTACGTCCAGTGCGAGTGCGAGCTCAGGGCGTCGTCGTTCCGCCAGATCCCGCCGCCCGCCGCCGCGATCCAGAGACGGCAGTGCCGCGTGTCACACCGCGGGTCGACCGCCATGGCCGTCACGCGGCCCGAGACCTGGAAGTCCGAGGCGTTGAGGTCGAAGAAGTTCAGTGCCGCCGGCTGGGTCGCCGTCGACGGCCCCACCAGCTGCCAGCCGTTCGAGTGCGCCCGCGAGCGGCCCCGGATGTGCCCGGTGAAGAAGTCGCGCGCGTGCTGGAACAGGCTGGCCCTGAGCGTGTTGGAGGGATAGGCGAGCTCGGCGATCTCCTGCGCCTCGGCGCTCGCCGGGCTCCCCAGGTTGCTGTGACGTGCGCTGATCACGGTGTGCGCGTCCGGGTCGTTCTTCAGATAGCGCGCGCCGTGCGGCGTCCTGGACGTGTGCTGCGTCGCTCCCACGACTGCGAGTGCCCCCGCGACCAGCACGACCAGCGCGAGGGCGACCAACGGCCGCCTCGCCCCAAGTCTCTTCACTGCTTCCCCCTTCGTAGTGTGGCGGCGTGATATCACCGGCTCTTCGAGGCTCTGCTCGAGGCGGTGGACGATCTCGGCGTTCAGGCTCCGCCCTGCGGACTCGGCCGCCTCGGAGAGGCGGCGGCGCAGCGTCTCGGGCATGCGCAGCAGGAAGCGGTACGTGTCCCCCCTTGTCACGAGTGCCACACAATAAACGGCCTGATATCGAATTGGCAAATCGTCCGGTCGAGGCGTGATATCACCCGCCGCCGGGCCGTCTGGGGCATCATGCGCGCATGAGGATCGTGCTGCTCGTTGCGATCGCCGCAGTCCTCGCACCGGCCGCCCTCGCCGCCCCGCCCCCCCACGTCCGCCTCGCCGCGGCCGGGGTCGTCGGCACCGGCTTCCACGCGCGCGAGCGGGTGACGCTCACCGTGCGGGCGGGCGCCGAGCACTGGACGAAGGCGGTCGTCACGAACGCCGCGGGAGCCTTCACGGCCAGGGTCGCCGTCACCGTCGCGAGCGGCGGCTGCCAGGGCGTCTCCGTCCTGGCGGTCGGCGCGCGGGGCGAGCGGGCGGCGTGGAAGGCGCCCCCGCGCCCCTGCGGGAACCCGATCGCGCCCTAGGGTCCCGCCGCTAGTAGGCGACCGCGCCGCGGCCGGTCTCGGCCGCGTGCCGCTGCTCGTCGGCGCGGTAGCTCGAGCGGACGAGCGGGCCCGAGAAGACGGAGCCGAAGCCGAGCGCCTCGCCCTGCTCGCGGAACCACCGGAACTCGTCGGGGTGGACCCAGCGGTCGATCGTGGCGTGCTTCGGGCTCGGCTGCAGGTACTGGCCGATCGTGACCACGTCGACGCCGTGCTCGCGCAGGTCGCGCATCGTCTCGACCACCTCGTCGTTCGTCTCGCCGAGGCCGACGATGATGCCGCTCTTCGTCAGCACCCTGTAGTCCGCGACCTCCTTGGCGCGCCCGAGCAGCGCGAGCGCCCCGTCGTAGCTCGCCTTGCCGCCGCGCATCTTCCGGTGCAGCCGGCGGACGGTCTCGATGTTGTGGTTGAAGACGTCGGGGCGCGCGCCGAGCACGGTGTGGAGCGCGTCCTCCTCGACCCCGAGGAAGTCGGGGGTGAGCACCTCGACGGAGCACTCCGGCAGCTTCGCCTTGAGCGCCCGGATCGTCGCCGCGTAGTGGCCGGCGCCCTTGTCGGGGACGTCGTCGCGGTCGACCGAGGTGACGACCACGTGCTTCAGCCCCATCTGCTTCGCCGTCTGCGCGAGGCGGAGCGGCTCGAGCGGGTCGACGGGCTCGCTGGGCTGGCCGGAGTTGACGTAGCAGTACCGGCAGGCGCGGGTGCAGGTCTCGCCGAGGATCTGGAAGGTGGCGGTGCCGCGGCCCCAGCACTCGGCGATGTTCGGGCAGCGCGCCTCCTCGCAGATCGTGTGCAGCTTCGCTCCGTGGATCAGCTCCTGCACGTCGAAGTAGCTGTCGTTGCGCGACGGGGCGCGCACCTTCATCCACTCGGGGCGGCGCGGGCGGTCTGCGACGGGCAGCGATTCGTGCATCTCCGGCATGTTAGAGGGGCACGGCGGCCTGACCGGCGAGCTCCGCGTAGCGGCCGCGGCGGGCGAGCAGCTCCTCGTGCGTGCCCCGTTCGACGATCTCGCCCTGGTCGAGCACGACGATCTGGTCGGCGTCGGCCACCGTCGACAGGCGGTGGGCGATCGCGATCGTCGTCCGTCCTTCCGCGAGCCGCTCCAGCGCCGCCTGCACCTGGCGCTCGGTCTCGGTGTCGAGCGCGCTCGTCGCCTCGTCGAGGACGAGGATCGGCGGGTTCCGCAGGATCGTCCGGGCGATCGCGATGCGCTGCTTCTCGCCGCCGGAGAAGCGGTAGCCGCGCTCGCCGACCATCGTGTCGAGGCCGTCGGGCAGCCGCTCGACGAGGTCGTGGATCTGCGCGGCCGCGATCGCCTCCTCGACCTCCTCGTCGGTCGCGTCCGGCTTCGCGAACCGGAGGTTCTCGCGCACGGTGGCGTGGAACAGGTACGTCTCCTGGGAGACGACGCCGACCAGCGAGGTCAGGCTCGCGAACGAGAGGTCGCGCACGTCGACGCCCCCGATCGCGACCCGGCCGCGGTCGACGTCGTAGAGGCGGGCGGCGAGGTAGGCGAGCGTCGTCTTGCCGGCGCCGGTCTCGCCGACGAGCGCGGTGCGCGTGCCTGCCGGAACCGCGAACGAGACGTCGCGCAGGGTCCAGTCGCCGTCGCCGTAGCGGAACCACACGTCCTCGAACGTCACGTCGCCCGCCTCGGCGAGCTCGACCGGGTGCTCCCGCTCGGAGATGTCGATCGGCTGGTCGAGGTACTCGAAGATGCGGTCGAAGAGTGCGAGCGACGTCTGCACGTCGAGCCCGACCGAGAGCAGCGAGCCGACCGGGAAGAAGAGGCGCGTCTGCAGGGTCGTGAACGCGACGAGCGTCGCCACCGACACGGCGTGCGAGCCGTGCGCGAGCGCGAGCCCGCCGAACCAGTAGACCGCTGCCGGCATCACCGCAAACGTCGTCTGGATCGACGCCATCACCCACCGCCCCGCCATCCGCTGCCGCACCTCGAGCTCGGCGAGCCGGCGCGAGTCGACCGCGAAGCGGTCGGCCAGCTCCTCCGTCCGCCCCATCGTCTTCCCGAGCAGGATCCCCGAGACCGACAGCGACTCCTGCACGAGGCTCGAGAGGTCGGCGAGGGTCTCCTGCGTCGTCGTCGCGATGCGGCGGCGCTCCGCCCCGACGCGCCGCGTCAGCAGGACGAAGACCGGCACGAGCGCGAAGGCGAAGACCGAGAGCTGCCACGAGAGCGCGACCATGCCGATCGCGGTCGCGATCACCGTGGTCACGTTGGAGACGATCGAGGTGGCGGTGCTCGTGAGGACGCTCTGCACGCCGCCGATGTCGTTCGAGATGCGCGACTGCACCTCGCCGGTGCGCGTTCGCGTGAAGAAGGCGAGCGACAGGCGCTGCAGGTGCCGGAAGACGCGGCTGCGCAAGTCGTGCATCACGTCCTGGCCGATGCGGTTCGAGAGGAGCGTCTGGAAGACGCCGAGCGCGCCCGTCGCGATCGAGATCAGGATCATGCCGCCGGCGTAGAACGAGAGCCGCCCCGTGTCGTGGCGCGGGATCGACTCCAGGACGCCCCTGAGCAGGAACGCCGGCAGCACGCCGAGCGCCGACGAGAAGAGGATGAGGCCGAGCACCGCGCCGAGCCGGAGGCGGTAGGCGCGGAACAGGCCGAAGACGCGGTGCAGGTTGCGCCGCCGCTGCTCCTTGCTCACCGGCCGCTCGGGCTTCTCCTTCGGGGAGAAGGTGCGCCGGCCGCCTCTGACCGCTCCGTCGAACATGTCGGGACACGGTACGCGGGTAGGCTCGGGTGGTGGAGCGCGTTTGCGTGTTCTGCGGCGCCTCGAGCGGCCGCAAGGCGTCCTACCTCGAAGCCGCGCGCGCGTTCGGCGCCGCGTGCGCGGGCCGCGGGCTGGGCGTCGTGTACGGCGGCGGCAAGGTCGGGCTGATGGGCGCCCTCGCGGAGGGCGCGCTCGCGGGCGGCGGCGAGGTGGTCGGCGTGATCCCGCAGGAGCTCGTCGACCGGGAGCTCGCGCACCGGGGGCTCTCCGAGCTGCACGTGGTCGGCTCGCTGCACGAGCGCAAGGCGCTGATGGCGGAGCTGGCGGGTGCGTTCGTCGCGCTCCCGGGCGGGTTCGGGACGCTCGACGAGCTGATGGAGCAGCTGACCTGGTCGCAGCTCGGCCTCCACGCGAAGCCGGTGGGGCTCCTCGACGTCGAGGGGTACTGGCGCCCGCTGATCGCGCTCGCCCGGCACGCGACCGAGGAGGGGTTCGTCCGCGAGGCGGACCTCGGGGCGATCGCGGTGGCGGCCGAGGGCGAAGCGCTGCTCGACCGCCTCGAGCAGCTGACCCACGAGGAGCGGCCGCGGCCGAAGTGGGGCCGTCCGCCGGCGCCCTAGGTTCCGAACATCGCGCCGACCGCGAGCGCGGTCGCGACCGCGGCTGCGGCGATCACGCCCGCCCAGGCGAGGACGCGGAACGTTGCCTGCATGGGCGGATGATTCGCCGGGACGCGGGCGGCACCTGCCTCAGCCGCGGACGCGCTGGTACACGATCGCGCCCACGTACGCGACGCCGGCGATCGCGCCGAGCCAGTCGTACGGCGCGCCGTTCCCGCCCGTCGACACGTCGACCATGAAGCCGACGATGATCGCCACGATCGCGGCGACGCCGGCGAACGCCGTCGCGCGCAGGTCGAGCTGGCAGAAGCGCTCGTCGCGGCCGTCGCCGCGCAGCCCCCGGATCGTCTCGCTGCGGCCCCCGGCGAGGAAGACCACCCCGAGCGCGCTCATGATCGCGAGCGACGCCAGGCCGGAGCCGGGATCGCCGCCGATCCACTGGACGGCGAGGAACACGCCTCCGAGTGCGATCGAGAACAGGGGCAGGAACCACTTCGTCCTAGTCAGAGCCGTCATGGAACATCTCCTCTACCGTCGTTCCGAAGTACCGGGCGAGCGCGATTGCGAGCGGCAGCGACGGCACGTACTTGCCCGTCTCGATCGAGTTGATCGTCTGCCGCGACACCCCGACCGACGTGGCGAGCACTGCTTGCGAGAGACCCCGCTCGCCGCGCCGTTCGCGGATGTCGTTGCGCATCTGGTGTCAAGTTAGCTTGACACCGAGGCGATGTCAAGTCGACTTGACCAGCGCCTGCTCGACGAGGGCGACGTCGAACACGTCCGCGATCGCCTGCTGCGCCACCGGCACGACCTCGGCGACCGCGAGCGGCCGCCCGGCCTCGCGGGCCAGCGACGTGAACAGGTAGCCGTCGAGGCCGCACGCGGTGATCCAGTCGGTGAACGGCGCGGGGTCGAGGTCCACGTTCAGCGCGTAGCCGTGCGTCGACACCCACCGGGTCAGGTGGATCCCGATCGACGCGATCTTGCGCGGCGGCGACTCGAGCCACACGCCGGTCAGGCCCTCGATCCGCGTCGCGCCGACGCCGAACGGCGCCATCGTGCGGATCAGCGCCTCCTCCAGGTCGCGGCAGTAGCGCTTCACGTCCTGGCCGTGCCGCGTCAGGTCGAGGATCGGGTAGCAGACGAGCTGCCCCGGCCCGTGGTAGGTCGACTTGCCGCCGCGGTCGACCTCGACGACGTCGACCTCGACGCCCTCGGGGAGATGCACCTCGCCGGGCTCCGACCGGCGGCCGAGCGTGATCGTCGGCGGATGCTCGAGGAAGAGGACGGTGTCGGGGCGCGTACCCGCCGCGACCTCGTCGGCGAGCCGGCGCTGGAGCTCGAGCGTCTCGCGGTAGTCGGCCAGCCCGAGGTCGATGACGTGCGCCTCCCTGGTCACGGTGCCAGCGTAGCGTTCGACCCGTGGCTCACATCTGGCAGGCGGAGGAGGTGGTCGACGAGGAGCGCGCCCGCGCGCTCGTGCGCGAGCAGTTCCCCTCCGTCCGCGCCGACACCGTCGAGCTCGTCTCGGCGGGCTGGGACTACACCGTCCATCGGGTCGACGGCGAGTGGGCGTTCCGCTTCCCGCGCCGCGAGGTCGTGCTGCAGCCGCTCCGCCGCGAGGTCGCGGTCGTGCCCGCCCTCGCCCCGTTGCTGTCGGTGCCCGTCCCCGCCGCGGTGCACGTCGGCGAGCCGGGCGAGCGCTTCCCGTGGCCGTTCTACGGGGCGCGCTGGCTCGAGGGGCGCGAGGCCTCGCTCGCGTCCGGGCGGGACGCGCTCGCCGGGCAGCTCGGCCGCTTCCTGCGAGAGCTGCACGCGGCGCAGGTTCCCGGGCTGCCGGTCGACGTCAACGGCCGCGCCGACATGCCGAAGCGCGTCCCGATCGTGCGCGAGGCGCTCGCGGAGATCGCCGGGCTGTGGGAGCCGCCGCCGGCCGTCGACGAGCTGCTCGCGCGCGCGGCGGAGCTGCCGCCGCCCGAGGCGGCCGTCGTCTGCCACGGCGACCTGCACTTCCGCCAGCTGCTCGTCGACGGCCGGCGGCTCACCGGCGTCGTCGACTGGGTCGACGTCTGCCTCTCCGACCCGGGAATCGACCTGATGGTCGCCTGCGCCTTCCTGCCGCCCCGGTCGCGCCCCGCGTTCTTCGCCGAGTACGGGCCGGCCGCCGACGCGTCGCTCGTGCGGGCGCGGGTGCTCGCGCTCAACCTGTCGGCGATCCTCGCGCACTACGGGCACGTCGAGGGCAACGGCCCGGTCGAGGCGGAGGCGCTCGCCTCGCTCGACCGGGCGGTCGCAGACCTCTAGTAGTCCGACTCGCCCCAGCCCTGCAGGCGCCCGCGCAGGTCGCGCAGGAAGCGCCCGGCGTACGCGCCGTCGACGAGCCGGTGGTCGTACGTGAGGGTGAGGTTCATGATCGAGCGGATCGCGATCGCGTCGGCCCCGTTCTCGTCGGCGATCACCCACGGGCGCTTCACGATCGCGTAGGTGCCGAGGATCCCCGCCTGCGGCTGGCTGATCACCGGCGTGCCGTGGAACGTGCCGTAGCCGCCCGGGTTCGTGATCGTGAACGAGCCGCCGGCGACGTCGTCCGGCGTCAGCTGCTTGTCGCGGGCGCGCTTGGCGATGTCGGCGATCGCCTTCGCCATGCCGAGGAGGTTGAGCATCTCGGCGTTCTTGACGACCGGGACGATGAGGCCCTTGCCGTCGGCGAGCTCGACCGCGAAGCCGAGGTTGACGAAGCTGCGCGTGACGATCTGGTCGCCGCGGATCTCGCCGTTCACCCACGGGTAGTCGCGCAGCGTCTCGGTCGTCGCCCGCGCGATGAACGCGAGGTACGTCGGGTTGACGCCGTAGGACGCCTGGTACTCCTTCTTCAGCTTCTCGCGGATCCCGACGACCTTCGACATGTCGACCTCGATCGCCGAGGTGACGTGTGCGGAGGTGTCGAGCGAGCGGCGCATGTGCTCGGCGATGCCGCGGCGCATGGCCGACATCGGCTCGAGCGTCTCGCCGGCGTTCGCCGCCACCTGCACCGGCGCGGCCGCAGGGGCCGGCGCGGCGGGAGCGGGGGGCGCGGGTGCGGCCGGTGCCGCGGGAGCGGCGGGAGCCGCCTGCTGCTGCGCGGCGCCGCCGGCGTCGATGAACGCCTGGATGTCCCTCTTGGTCACGCGGCCTCCCGACCCGGTGCCGGGCACCCGGCTCGGGTCGATGCCGTGCTCGGCCGCGATGCGCGCGACGACGGGCGAGACGAACGACTTGCCGTTCTCGCTGGGCGCCGCCTGGGCGGGCGCCGGCGCGGCGGGCGCCGCGTTCTCGGGCGCTGCGTCGCCCTCGGTCGCCGCGGCGGTCGACGCCTCCGCGGCCGGCTGCGTCGGCGGCTCCGGGGCGGGCGCGGCGGGGGCGGAGCCTTCGCCGCCGAGGCGCGCGAGCACCGTGCCGACCGCGACCGTCTCGCCCTCCTGGACGAGGATCTCGGTGACGACGCCGGAGGCGGGCGACGGGACCTCGGTATCGACCTTGTCGGTCGAGATCTCGAGCAGCGTCTCGTCGGCCTCGACGGAGTCGCCGACCTGCTTCAGCCACTTCGTGATCGTCCCCTCCGACACGGAGACGCCCATCTGCGGCATCACGACGTCGACTGCGGTTCCGGTGGCCATCAGTAGTCGATCAACTCCTTGAGTGCGCGGGCGACGTCGTCGACCTGCGGGATGAATGCCTTCTCGAGCACGGGCGAGAAGGGAACTGGGGTATCGGGCGCGGTGACGCGCTTGACCGGCGCGTCGAGATCCTCGAACGCCTCCTCGGCGATGGTCGCGGCGATCTCGCCGCCGAAGCCGCCCGTGCGCGTGTCCTCGTGCAGCACGAGCACCTTCGAGGTCTTCCGGACCGAGGCGAGCACCGCCTCCTTGTCCCACGGCATGATCGTGCGCAGGTCGACGATCTCGACCGACGCGTCGACCGTCTTGGCCGCCTCGGTGGCCGTGTAGACCATCGCACCCCAGGTGACGACGGTGAGGTCGTCGCCCTCCTGGTGGATGCGCGCCTGCCCGATCGGGGTCAGGTACCGCTCGTCGGGCACCTCGCCCTTGATGCGGCGGTACAGGTGCTTGTGCTCGAAGAAGAGCACCGGGTTCGGGTCCTCGATCGCGCTGATGATCAGGCCCTTCGCGTCCTCGGGCGTCGCCGGGCAGACGCACTTGAGGCCCGGGATGTGCGCGAACGACGACTCGGGGTTCTGCGAGTGGAACGGCCCGCCCGAGAACCCGCCGCCCGACGGCAGCCGCAGCACGAACGGCACCGGGGTGCCCGCCCGCCAGCGCTGTTTCGCGGCGACGGTGACGAGGTGGTCCCACGCGCACGAGACGAAGTCGGCGAACTGCATCTCGGCGACGGGGCGCATGCCCATGAGCGCGGCGCCGGTCGCGCCGGCGACGATCGCCGTCTCCGAGAGGGGCGTGTCGATCACGCGCCACGAGCCGAACTCCTCCTGGAAGCCGAGCGTCACCTTGAAGGCGCCGCCGTACACGCCGACGTCCTCCCCGAGCACGAACACGCGCTTGTCGCGGCGCATCTCGCCGCGCAGCCCGTCGCTGATCGCTTGCAGATAGGTCTTCTCGGCCATTACTTGTGGTGCGGCGTGTCGAGATCCTCGGGGCTCGCGTAGACGCCCTCGCGCAGCGACGACGGATCCGGCTGCGGCGACTCCTCCGCGCGCTGCAGCGCGTCGTTCAGGAGCTTCTTGACGTACGAGCCGATCTCGGACTCCTCGTCGTCGCTCATGTCGACGTTGTCGCGCAGCCAGCTGCGGAAGCGCTCCACCGGGTCGCGCTCGGCCCACCGCTCGAACAGCTCCTTCGGGACGTAGAACGCGTCGTCGTGGACCGCGTGGCCCTCCATGCGGAGCGTCTGGCACTCGATCAGCGTCGGCCCGCCGCCGTCGCGCGCCTTCTCGATCGCGCGCTTCGCCTCGCGGTACACCGCGAGCACGTCGGTGCCGTCGACGACGACGCCTTCGAAGCCGTAGGCCTGCGCGCGGTCGGCGAGATGCTCGACCGCGTACTCGAGGTGCGACGGCGTCGAGTACGCCCACTGGTTGTTGTCGCAGATGAACACGACCGGCAGCCGGCGGACGCCGGCGAAGTTCATGCCTTCGTGCGCGTCGCCGCGCGCCATCGCTCCTTCGCCCGACCAGGCGACCGCGACGCGGCGCTCCTCGCGGATGCGGAACGCGAGCGCGGCGCCGACCGCCACCGGGAGCATCGCCGGCAGGTGGCTGACCATCGCGATCATCCCGAGCCGCTCGTCGGCCATGTGCACGTTGCCGTCGCGGCCGTGGGTCGGGCCGTCCTGGCGCCCCATGTACTGGGCGAAGATCCGCCACGGCTCGACGCCGCGGGTGATGTGCACGCCCATGTCGCGGTGCAGCGGGGTGCCGACGTCGTCGGCGCCCATCGCGGTCGCGACGCCGACCGACGAGGCCTCGTTGCCGCGGCCCGTGTAGAACGAGCCGGGGATCTTCCCCTGGCGGTAGAGGATGTGGCCGCGCTCCTCCACACCGCGGGTGATCAGCATGTTTCGGTAGATCTGGAGCAGGTCCTCGCGGTCGAGGCCCGACTCCTTCACGTCCTGGAGCGAGCCCGTCGGCTCGGCTACGCGTGCGATCGCCACGGGCCTCCATGCTAACGACCCTGCTACGGGATCTGCTTCGAACCGGTGATCAGCCAGGCACCGTGCGCGCGGACGAGCGTGTACCGCTCGCTGAAGTGTCGACCCGACGCGTCGTAGGCGGCGACGACGGTCGCGTGCGTCCCGGTGATTCGCTCGTTCGACGTGCGGACGTGCGTCGCCTTCGGCTGCACCTGCATCCCGGCGAGGCACGGCCCGTACTGCTTCGCGATCGCAGCCTTGTACGCGGGGGCGAGCTGGGCGCAGGCGTCCTTCGGCGAGTGGTTTTCGATGAAGCGGAGCACCGCCTCGTGCGGCGTGCGCGCCCCGGCGAGGGCGACGAGCGCGACGGCGGCGGCGCGGAGCATGTGCAGGTTCATACAACGTCGCCGGGCCGGGTGCGGTTAAGCGGCCGTTACCCTTGCGGCGTGGGCAAGGCAGCCGACTGGCTCCGGGAGGAGCGCCGCAACGTGCTCGGTCACTGGACCGCGTTCTGCCTCGACTGCGGCGCGGCGCGGCGCTGGTTCGTCGAGTTCGAGTCCGAGGTGCCCGACCGGTGCGCCTGCGGCGGCACGATGCTGCGCCGCTGCCCGGCGTGCGACGCGCCGTTCTCGTCGACGTTCGCGGTCGAGTGCGAGGAGTGCGGCGGCAAGCTCCGCGAGCCGGAGCTCCTCGGCATGCGCATCCGCAAGCCTGGCAAGTAGTCCGTCCGCTCGGCCGGGCTTCTAGAGAAGCCCGAGGCTCGGCTTGATCGCCGAGAAGCGGATCACCGTGACCGTGTCGTTCTCGGTGACGTCGCGGTTGTAGAGCTGCCCGAGCCACTTGCAGAGCTCGTCGGTGTGGCGGATCTCCGGGTTGTCGTGCTCGATCTCGTTCGGCGACAGCTCGGCGATCGTCTTCACCTCGACCTTGTCGATCACCGCGTCGAAGATGTGCTGCCGCGGGCTGAAGCGCGCGCCGGCGAGCACCGAGACGATCATGCCCTTCTGGTACTTCCGCGACTTGTCGCCGAGGCGGATGGTCGCGGTCTTGCGGTGCGACTTCAGCTGCGCTTCGACGATCGGTGAGTAGAAGTTCAGTGCGAAGGCAGGCATCCGGCGCGGATCATACGTCCTCTTCGGCCAGCCTCTCCCAGGCCTTCCGGGCCATGTCCTTCTCGCCGCCGTAGGCGAGGAGCCGGGGCGCTTCCTCGAGCGGCAGCCACCGCACCTCGGCCACCTCGTGCCGGAACTCCTCGGGCACGTCGCCGAGCCGGCCGCCCTCGTAGCGCACGAGGAAGAACGAGACGACCTTGAAGATCCGCTCGCCCTGCCAGTTGAACCAGTAGCGGACGTCTCCGAGCTTCCCGAGCGACCGCCCGTGCGCGCCGGTCTCCTCCGCGACCTCGCGGACGGCGGTCGCCTCGGCGCGCTCGCCGTCGTCGATGCGGCCCTTGGGGAGGGCCCAGAGGCCGGGCTTCTTGCCGGCCGGCCGGATCGCGGCCATCATCCAGCGGCCGCGCAGCCGCCGGACGAGCACGCCCCCTGCGGAGAACTCCCGCTGCACGCGGACATCTTAGTGCCTGCGACTGAGATTCACGCCGCTACACTTGCGCGCTGGCACTCGCCTCGCTAGAGTGCCAACCGCACGCACAAACGCGTCACAAGTGGAGGTTTCCGAATGAATCTGCAGCCGCTTGGCGACCGCCTGATCGTCGAGGTCCTCGAGGAGGAGGAGACGACGGTCAGCGGCATCGTCCTGCCCGACACCGCGAAGGAGAAGCCGCAGCGCGGCAAGGTCCTCGCGGTCGGCCCCGGCGCCCGCGACGAGAACGGCGAGCACGTCGCCATGGATCTCGAGGAGGGCGACGAGATCATCTTCAGCAAGTACGGCGGCACCGAGATCAAGGTCGGCGTCGACGAGGTCCTGATCCTGCGCGAGTCGGACGTCCTGGCGAAGGTCGTCGGCGACCGCGCGGCCGTCTAGGAAAGGAAGTAGAGAGACACATGGCTCACAAGGAGCTCAAGTTCAACGAGGATGCGCGCCGCTCGCTTCAGCGCGGCGTCGACATCCTGGCCGACGCGGTCAAGGTGACCCTCGGCCCGAAGGGGCGCTACGTCGTGCTCGACAAGAAGTTCGGCGCCCCGACCATCACGAACGACGGCGTCACCATCGCCCGCGAGATCGAGGTCGAGGACGTCTTCGAGAACCAGGGCGCCCAGCTGGTGCGCGAGGTCGCGACCGCGACGAACGACGTCGCCGGCGACGGCACCACCACGGCGACCGTGCTCGCGCAGGCGATCGTCCGCGAGGGCCTGAAGAACGTCTCGGCGGGCGCGAACCCGATGGCGCTGAAGCGCGGCATCGAGGCTGCGGTCGAGACCGTCGTCGAGAACCTGAAGTCGCAATCGACCGAGATCTCGGGCAAGGACGACATCGCGCGCGTCGCGACCGTCTCGTCGCGCTCGACCGAGGTCGGCGAGGTCCTGTCCGAGGCGATCGAGAAGGTCGGCAAGGACGGCGTCGTGAACGTCGAGGAGGGCCAGACGTTCGGCCTCGAGCTCGAGTTCACGGAGGGCATGCAGTTCGACAAGGGCTACCTGTCGCCGTACATGATCACCGACGCCGAGCGCATGGAGGCCGTGCTCGACGACCCGTACATCCTGGTCGCGAACCAGAAGATCGGGGCCGTCAAGGACCTCCTGCCGGTGCTCGAGCAGGTCATCCAGGCGGGCCGCCCGCTGCTCATCGTCGCCGAGGACGTCGAGGGCGAGTCGCTCGCGACGATCGTCGTCAACAAGCTGCGCGGCACCTTCCAGGCCGTCGCCGTCAAGGCGCCGGGCTTCGGCGACCGCCGCAAGCGCATGCTCGAGGACATCGCGATCCTCTCGGGCGGCGAGGTGATCACCGAGGAGATGGGCCTCAAGCTCGAGAACACGAAGCTCTCGCAGCTCGGCCGCGCCCGCAAGGTCGTCGTCGACAAGGACTCGACCACGATCATCGACGGCGCCGGCGACGCGGAGGCGATCAAGGGCCGCATCAAGCAGCTGAAGGGCGAGATCGAGAACACCGACTCGGACTTCGACCGCGAGAAGCTCCAGGAGCGGCTCGCGAAGCTGTCCGGCGGTGTCGCCGTGGTCAAGGTCGGCGCTGCCACCGAGACCGAGATGAAGGAGACCAAGCACCGCGTCGAGGACGCGCTGCAGGCCGCGCGCGCCGCTCTCGAGGAGGGCGTCGTGCCGGGCGGCGGCGTCGCCCTGCTGAACGCCGCGGACGCGGTCAAGGACTCGTTCTCGCTCGAGGGCGACGAGGCCACCGGCGCCAGGATCATCATCAAGGCGCTCGAGGAGCCGCTCCGCCAGCTCGCGACGAACGCGGGCCTCGAGGGCTCGGTCGTCGTCCAGCAGGTCCGCTCGGCGAAGCCGGGCCAGGGCCTGAACGTCGACACCGGCGAGGTCACCGACCTGGTCAAGGCCGGCATCACCGACCCGACGATGGTCACGCGCTCTGCGCTGCAGAACGCCGCGTCGATCGCGAAGAACATCCTCACCACCGAGGCGATCGTCGCCGAGGCCCCGGAGAAGACCCCCGCGGGCGCCGGCGCCGGCATGCCGGACATGGGCGGGATGATGTAGTCGAGCCCTCGCGGCTCTTCGCAGGACCGAACGGGCGGCCTCTTGGCCGCCCGTTCTTCCTCCTATAGGTTCGATTTCGGTGAAAGAACCTGTGCAAACCGACCCCGTGCAGATGATGCTGCTCGGCGAGGCGACCGAGAACGCCGAGGTCGGCGTCGTGGTCTGGAACGCCGACCGCCGCTACGTCGCGTGCAACACGCACTGCTGCCGGCTCCTCGGCGTCGACCGGGAGGAGCTCCTGCGCCGGGAGGTCGGTGTCACGAACACGAACCCCGAGGCGCGGACGATCGTCGACGAGCTGATCGCGAGCGCGCCCGCGCAGGGCACGACGACGATCGGAGACACCGAGGTCGCGTGGGTGGTCTTCCCGACGACGATCGCCGGGCTCGACCACATCGTCGGCGTGATGTGGGACCCGGCCACGGTCCGCTGAACAAGAAGACCCGCCGGTGGCGGGTCTTCGAGGGGAATTGGGGGAGGGTTCGTACGTCCTGGATATCGACGGCCCGCGCGTGTTGCCGATCCCTCGTGCGAGGGATCAGAACGCGTAGCGCTGCTCGGCCCAGGGGTCGGCGTCGTTGTGGTAGCCGTAGCGCTCCCAGAAGCCGGGCTTGTCGAACGCCGACAGCTCGATGCCGCGCAGCCACTTCGCGCTCTTCCAGAAGTACTTGCCCGGGATTACGAGGCGCAGCGGATAGCCGTGCTCGGGCGTCAGCACCGCGCCGTCGCCGTGCGTCGCGAGGATCGCGTCGTCGGCCTCGAGGAACGAGAGCGGCACGTTCGCCGTGAACCCGGCCTCGGCGTGCGCGATCGCGAACCGCGCGCTCGGCTTCGGGCGGGCCCGGGCGGCGAGCTCCCGCCAGTGCACGCCCTCGAACGCCGTGTCGAACCTCGACCAGCGGGTGACGCAGTGGATGTCCTGGACGTTCGAGGTGCGCGGCAGCTCGCCGAACTGCTCCCACGTGAGCTCGAGCTCGTTCTCCACCTCGCCGAAGACCCGGAGCGTCCAGGTGGAGAGGTCGGGGTACTCGGCGACCGACCCGGCGTGCAGCACGGGCCACTTCGCCGTCAGGTGCTGGCCGGGCGGGAGCCGCGCAGGGTCGTAGCCCGCGGCCTCGACCTGGCGCTCTGCTTTCGACCGGAACACGCTGTCTAGTCTAGGGAGCGATGGTCACCGTCCCGCGGAGCGCGAGGCGGCCCCGGTCCTACGTGCGGGTGCAGGGCCCGGCCGCCGTCGACTACCTGAACCGGATGCTGTCGAACGACGTGCCCGAGTCGGGGTCGGCCGACGCGCTGCTCCTGACGCCGAAGGCGCGCGTGATCGCGCCGCTCCTCGTCTGGCGGCGGGGCGACGACGACGTGCTCCTCCTGACCGAGCCGGAGCTCGGCGAGACGGTGCGCGCGACGCTCCTGCGCTCCCGGTTCGCCGCCAGGTGCGAGATCGAGCTCGAGGAGCACACCTCCACGATCGTCCTCGGCGAAGGCGGCGGCGGCGTCGGGATCCCGAACCGCGACTACGGCGTTCCCGCCCGCGAGGTGCTCGACAGCGAGCTCGAGGGCGACGCCGACCTCGAGCGCCTCCGCATCGAGGCGGCCACGCCCCGCTACGGCCGCGAGATCGACGACCGCGTGCTGCCCGCCGAGGCCGGCCTCGAGGAGCGGGCGATCTCGTTCTCGAAGGGCTGCTACCCGGGCCAGGAGCCGGTCGCGCGGCAGCACTTCCGCGGCAAGGTGAACCGCCGGCTGCGCGTCCTCGAGGTCGACGGCGACCCGCCCGCACCCGAGACGCCGGTCGTCCTCGGCGAGAAGGAGGTCGGCCGCGTCACGAGCGCGGTGCCGGGCCTCGCGCTCGGCTACGTGCGGGTCGAGGTGCCCGACGACGCCGAGCTGCGGGTCGGAGAGGCCGCAGCCCGGCTACACTGGCCGACCGAGCGCCCGTAGCTCAGGGGATAGAGCACCAGCTTGCGGAGCTGGGGGTCGCACGTTCGAATCGTGCCGGGCGCATCTCAGCTGGACGTGGTCAGCGCGCTGCGCGGACCGGTGCGCTCGGCTTCGAGGTGATGACGACGCCGGCGTCCGTCGTCGCCATGACCCGCACGGTTCTCCCGACGAGCGTCTTCGTGAGGAGGAGCGTCGCCCTCGTCGCGCCCTCGATGGCCGTGCAGCGGGCCTTGCGGCACGCCTGCCACTGATAGTGCACCGAGCCGGCGAGCACCGGCGGCACGGTCAGCCGGCGACCGACGACCGCAGCCCCCCTCGGCGGCTGCGCGACGGCGGGCGTCGGAACCTGTCCGTCGTCGGGCAGGGAGTCGCTCGAGGTGTCCGTGGTGGTGACGCCGTCGCCGGCGCCGCGCACCGCGCCGGCGGACGCGAGCGCGAGCCCGGCCGCGAAGGCGCAGGCGAGGGCGCAGAGGAGGAGTGCGACCGGGATACGACCCATGCCCCGGTCATCGACCCGGCCTCGCGCCGCTCCAGTGCGTTAGGCGCGCGTTCTCCGTGGAGAGAACGCAGTCGTGGCCGACCTTCCCGACGCCCTCACGCTCGAGCGGCACCGCGACCTGCACGGCGTCCACGGCCCGTGGCCGCGGCGGCTCATCCTGGGCCTGATCGCCGTCCTCGCGGTGCTCGCGCTCCTGAACGTCTTCGGCCAGCGGCCCGTGACGAACGCCGTCACCGCGCCGGCCGCGAGCCTGAAGCTGTACGCGCCGACCAAGCTCCGCGGCGGCGACCTGTTCAGCGCCCGGTTCCACATCACCGCCCACACCGACCTGAAGAACGCGGAGCTCGTGCTCGATCCCGGCTGGGCCGAGGGCATGGCGATCAACACGATCGAGCCGAGCCCGCTCGGCGAAGGCTCGTCGGACGGGCGCCTGACCCTGCAGCTCGGGCACATCCCGAAGGGCGAGTCGTACCTCCTCTTCATGCAGTTCCAGGTGAACCCCACGAACCTCGCCTGGCACCGCTCGGCCGGGGTCACCCTCACCGACGGCTCGACGCCGATCCTCCGCATCGACCGTCGCTACACCATCTACCCCTGAGGCGCCATGGACATCGTCATCCGCGCAATCGTCGTCTTCGTCTTCCTGATCGTCCTGACCCGCGTGATCGGGCGGCGCGAGCTCTCGTCGCTCCAGCCCTTCGACCTGATCCTGCTGATCGTCCTCGGCGACGCGGTGCAGCAGGGCCTGACCCAGGACGACTACTCCCTGACCGGGGCGCTGCTCGCGGTCGGCACCATCGCCGTCCTGCAGGTGGCCGTCTCGTGGGTCGGCTACCGCTTCCCGCGCACGCGGCCGGTGCTCGAGGGGACGCCGATCATCGTCGTCCAGGACGGCGAGGTGATCGAGCGGAACCTGAGGCGCGAGCGGCTCGACGTCGAGGAGATCGCCGAGGCGGCGCGCCAGCAGGGCATCGCCCACCTGTCGAAGGTGCAGTGGGCGGTGCTCGAGACCACCGGGAAGATCAGCTTCATCGAGAAGGACGCGTAGAGTCGCCGCGTGTACCTGACCGAGGCCGACGTCGCCGCGCTGCTCACGCCGGAGCTCGCGTACGACGCGGTCGAGGAGTCGTTCCGCCGGCTCGCGCGCGGCGCGGTCGACAACCCGCCGCGGGTGCGGGCGGACGTGCCGGGCGGTGTCTTCGCGGTCATGCCGGTGGTCGACCGGGAGCTCGGGCTCGCCGGGCTCAAGTCGTACGCCTGGCTCGCGAACGGGACGCCGTTCCTGATCGCGCTCTTCTCGCTCGAGCACGCGCGTGTCGAGGCGGTGCTCGAGGCCGAGTGGCTCGGACGCGTGCGCACCGCGGCCGCCTCGGCCGTCGCGGCGCGGCACCTTGCGCGCCCGGGCGCACGCACGCTCGGCGTGTTCGGCTGCGGCCGCCAGGCGGCGTCGCACGTCGTCGCGCTCCGCGCGGCGCTGCCCGGGCTCGAGCGCGTCGTGGTCGCGGGTCGCGACGCGGGAAGGACGGCCGCGTTCTGCGCGGAGCACCGCTGCGAGGCGGGCGACCCCTCCGGCTGCGACGTGGTCGTGACCGCGACCACGTCGAAGGAGCCGGTGCTGTGCGGGGTCGCGCTCGCGCCGGGCGCGACCGTGCTCGCCGTCGGCGCGAACGACCTCGCGCAGCGGGAGCTCGACGACGCCGTGCTCGCCCGCGCCGCGTTCGTCTGCACCGACTCCGTCGAGCAGGCGCGCGCCGAGGCCGGCGACGTCGCCGGCGTGGCCGAGCTGCACGAGCTGCAGGACGTCGTGACCGGAGCGCTTCCCGGCAGGCGCTCGAGCGACGAGATCGTCGTCTTCAAGTCGAACGGGCTCGCCGCCTGGGACCTGGCGGTCGCGTCGGCGGTCGCCGCTAGAGCTCGGACTTGACCTGCTCCGCGACGTTCTCACCGAGATGGTGGATCACGTCGGGGCGGTCGAGCAGGCGCCGGACCTGCTCGGGCGTGCAGCGGTTCGTCACGTAGTGGTCGCCGAGGATCTCCGCGACCGGGCGTCCGCGCTTGTGCTCGCGGATCACGTATTGCGCGATCCGCTCCTCGCCCTGCGACCGCGAGCCGAGGAAGGAGAACGCACCCTTGATCGCGTCGACCAGTCCCATCGAGAGCGATTGTATAGTCGCGGCGTGAAGGCTCCTGGCCGCCATGGCCGCCTTGCCGAACGCGTCGTCGACGGGCTCGACGACGGTGGGAGCCCCGAGCGTGTCCTCATCTGGATCGAGCGCCGCCCCGGAGCGCTGTGGGCGGTCGGTCGCCAGGTGAACCCGCAGCACCGCGAGACCGCTGAGCCACGCCCCGACGACTACCTCTGGGAAGGGCACGAGCTCGACGACTGTCTCGAGATCGCGAACGACATGCTCGAGGACGACGCCGTCGTCTCCGAGGGCGACGGGACCGGCCCGAAGGTCAAGCCGTTCAAGCGGGACGAGCTGCTCGCGCCGCTAGAGCGCTTGTTCTTCGGCCGGGAGTGAGGGCGGCCACTCGAGGTTCGCATCGGGGATCGGGTCCCCGTGCGGATCGTGCGTGGGGAAGCCGAGCGCACGGTCGATGCGCGCCTCGAGCTCCTCGGAGATCACGTGCTCGAGCCGGTCCGCCTCCGCGTGCACGTCGTCGATGTGGACGCCGAGCGTCTCGGCGAGGTACAGCTCGAGCAGGCGGTGGTGGCGGATCACCTCGAGCGCCACCTGCTCGCCGGCCGGCGTGAGGTGCGCGCCGCGGTACGGCTCGTGCTCCAGCAGCTCGAGCGCGGTCAGCTTCTTCACCATCGCCGAGGCCGACGCGGGCGAGACGCCCTGGTCCTTCGCGAGCGCCCCGATCGCGACCCGGCCGTGCGCCGCCTGGAGCTTGTAGACGCTCTTCAGGTAGTCCTGGATCGCTTCCGAGAGCGGCGCGTCGGCCATCCTGTGAAGGGTAACGTGGCCGACCGTGCCGATCCGTGTGGGCCACTCAGCCGATCCCGACGACGCCTTCATGGTCTGGGCGCTCGAGGCCGGGGCGGTCGACACGCGCGGGCTCGAGCTCGAGCCGGTCGTCTCGGACATCCAGTCCCTGAACGAATGGGCGCTCGAGGGGAGGCTCGAGGTGACGGCGCTCTCGGCCGGCGCCTATCCGGCGGTCGCCGACCGGTACCTGCTGCTGCCGCACGGGGCGTCCTTCGGGGAGGGCTACGGGCCGATCGTGGTCGCACGCGAGGAGGTCGACCTCCGCGCCGTCGAGATCGCGACGCCGGGGCCGCTCACGACGGCGAAGCGCGTGCTCCACCTGGCGCTCGGCGACGACATCGCGACCCGCGACCTGCCGTTCGACGAGGTGCTGCCCGAGGTGCTCGAGGGCCGCGCCGAGGCGGGGCTCCTGATCCACGAGGGGCAGCTGACCTACGCCGACGCCGGGCTGCGCAAGCTGCTCGACCTCGGCGTCTGGTGGCAGGACGAGACGGGCCTGCCGCTGCCGCTCGGCCTCGTCGGCATCCGCCGCGACGTCGCGCGGCGCGAGGATGTCTCGGCGGTCCTGCACGAGGCGATCGTCGCGGGCCTCGCGAACCGCGAGCGCGCGATGGAGTACGCGAGGGGTTTCGGCCGCGGCATCGACGCGGCCACCGCCGACCGGTTCGTCGCGATGTACGTGAACGAGACCACGCTCGACATGGGCGAGCGCGGGCGCGAGGCGGTCGCGCGGCTCCTCGGGCGCCCGGCGGAGTTCGTGGGATGAGCCGTAGGCTCGACGGAGGCTCCCAGGGAGGGGAGGCGGCGGCCTCGACGGCGCCGGAGCGGAAATGAGCGCAGAGGAGGACTACCTCCTCCTCGGGCTGCGGCTGGGGAAGCACGTCGACGGGCTCGTCGACGCCTACTACGGCCCGGAGGACCTGCAGGACGCGGTCCACGACGAGCCGCCGGTGCACGCCTCCGAGCTCGCCGCGGACGCGGCGCGGCTCCGCGACTCGCTCGAGGACGGCTGGCTCCGCGACCAGGTCTCCGCCTGCGAGACGTACGCGCGGGTGCTCGGCGGCGAGGCGATCTCGTACAGCGACGAGGTCGAGGGCTGCTACGGCGTCCGGCCGGAGCGCACGCCCGAGTCGGAGTTCGAGCGCGCCCACGCCGAGCTCGACGAGCTGCTCCCCGGCGACGGCACGCTCGCCGAGCGCCGCCAGGCGTGGCGGCAGAAGCATCTCTGCGACGGCGAGGTCGCCATGCGCGTGCTCGACGACCTGCTGCCGCTCTTCCGTGCGCGGACGGCCGCGATCGTCGAGCTGCCGGAGGGCGAGCGCGTGACGCTCGAGCCGGTCCGCGACGAGCCGTGGTGGGCGTTCAACTACTACAAGGGCAGGCAGCACAGCCACGTCGTCCTGAACCTCGACGTCCCCACGACGGGCGTCGACCTCCTGCACCTCGCGGCCCACGAGGTGTACCCCGGCCACCACACCGAGCACGCGGTCAAGGAGCACCTGCTCGGCATCGAGGAGCGCATCCAGCTCGTGCCGACGCCGCAGGCGGTGCTGAGCGAGGGGATCGCCGAGACGGGCGAGGGCCTCGTGCTGGACGACGAGGCGCGCGAGCAGGCGTACGCGATCCTGCGCGGGCACGGCCTCGAGGTGCCCGATCCCGGCGTGGCGCGGCGCATGGCCGCGGCGGGCGAGACGCTCCGGTCGGTCGGGCTGAACGTCGCGCTGATGATCCACGAGGACGGCGTCCCCGAGCAGGAAGCCGTCGAGTACGCCGCCCGCTGGGGGCTGCGCCCGCTCGACGAGGCGCGGCACAGCGTCAGCTTCGTCACCGACCCCACCTGGCGCGCCTACACGATCACGTACACCGCCGGACGCGACCTCTGCCGCGCCTACGTCGGCGACGACCCCGCCCGCTTCCGCCGCCTGCTCACCGAGGCCGTGCGCATCGGCGAGCTCGTACACTCCCGGTGATGGCGACGGCCGTGCAGGACTACGGGCTCTTCGTCGGCGGGGAGGTCGTCGAGCCCGCCTCGGGTGAGCTGCGCGAGGTGCGCGAGCCCGCCACCGGCGAGGTGCTCGCCCGGGCGGCGATGGCGGGCGAGGCGGACGTCGACCGCGCGGTCGACGTGGCCCGTGCGGCGGTCGAGGGCGCGTGGGGGAAGACGCCGGCGAGCGAGCGCTCGCGGCTCCTGCACGCGCTCGCCGACGCGATCCAGGCGAACCGCAAGGAGCTCGCCGAGCTCGAGTCGCGCAACGTCGGCAAGGCGATCTCGTCGGTGAAGGCCGAGCTCGCGGGCGCGGTCGAGAACTTCCGCTACTTCGCCTCCGCGACCGCCACGATCGCCGGCCGCTCGAACCCGATCGGCGGCTCGCTGCTCTTCTACTCGCAGAAGGAGCCGGTCGGCGTCGCGGGCCAGATCGTCCCGTGGAACTACCCGCTCCTGATGGCGACCTGGAAGCTGTCGCCGGCGCTCGCCGCCGGCTGCGCCGTCGTCCTCAAGCCCGACCCGCAGACGCCGCTCTCGGTGCTGCGCGTCGCCGAGCTCGCCGCCGAGGTCGGGTTCCCGGCGGGGGCGATCAACGTCGTCCCCGGCGACGGGCCGACGACCGGCGCCTACCTCGTCCGCCACCCGGGCGTCGACAAGGTCGCGTTCACCGGGTCGACGAAGACGGGCGGCGAGATCATGCGTCTCTGCTCCGACCCGATCAAGCGCCTGACGCTCGAGCTCGGCGGCAAGAGCCCGAACCTGCTCTTCGCCGACGCGAACCTGGCCGACGCGATCCCGGCGAGCGTGTGGGCGATCTACGCGTCGGCCGGCCAGTCGTGCGAGGCCCGCTCGCGGCTCCTCGTCGAGAAGTCGCTCTACGACGACGTCGTCGGACAGGTCACCGGGCTGGCGCAGCGGGTGAAGGTCGGCGACCCGCTCGACCCGGAGACGCAGATGGGCTCGCTCATCTCGCAGGCGCACCGCGAGAAGGTGCACGGCTTCGTCGAGGGTGCCCGCGAGGACGGCGCCGAGGTGACGACCGGCGGCGCGATCGGCGACGGCCCCGGCGCGTTCTACCCGCCGACCGTGATCGCGAAGACGGGCAACGGCATCCGCGCCGCACAGGAGGAGATCTTCGGGCCGGTCGTGACGGTGATCCCGTTCGAGGACGAGAACGACGCGGTCCGCATCGCGAACGACGTGAAGTACGGGCTGATGGCGACCGTCTGGACGGGCGACCCGGGCAAGGGGCACCGCATCGCCGCCAAGATCAAGTCGGGGACGGTCGGCATCAACATGCCGTACACCGCGTTCCCCGGCATCCCGTTCGGCGGGTACAAGCAGTCGGGCTTCGGCCGCGAGCTCGCGCTCGAGACGCTCGACCTCTACCTCGAGACCAAGTCGGTCGTGACCTACACCGGCACGCGGCCCACCAACCCGTTCGGGCTCTGAGGTACCGCTGGGCAGTCCTCGCCGCGGGGACGCTCGCCCAGACCTCCTACTCCGCCATCCCCTTCGGCGTCGCCGTGATGGCGCCGGCGCTGCGCCGCGAGTTCGGGCTCTCGCTCGCGCAGACCGGGCTCCTGATCTCGATGCAGCTGATCGGCTCGCTCGCCACGCTGATCCCGTGGGGGATGGCGACCGACCGGCTCGGGGAGCGGCTTGTCCTCTTCGCGGGCCTGCTCGGCTGCGGTGCAACGCTCTTCGCGGCCGGCTACGCGCACACGTTCGAGCTGCTCGCGGTGCTCGTGGGCGTGTCGGGCGCCGTCGGCGCGAGCGTGCAGTCGGCGAGCGGGCGGGCGGTGATGCACTGGTTCCCGCCGCGGCAGCGCGGGGTCGCGCTCGCGGTGCGGCAGACGGCGATCCCCATCTCGGGCTTTCTCGCCTCGCTCGTGCTGCCGCACGTGGCCGACGTCCGGTGGGGCTTCGCGACGATGGGGATCGCGTGCGCGACCGGAGCGACGGTGGGCGCGCTCGTCCTCCGGGAGGGGCCGCAGCCGGAGCCGCGTGCGGACGCCGGGCCCGCGCCGCTCCGCGACGGCCGGCTCTGGAAGCTCTCGTTCGGGAGCTCGCTCGTGATCGCCCCGCAGCTCTGCGTCGTCGGGTTCACGGTCCTCATGCTCCACGAGCGCCGCGGCCTCGCGACGTCGAGCGCCGCGGCCGTCCTCGCCGTCATGCAGCTGCTCGCGATCGGCGGCCGCATCGGCGCCGGCCGCTGGTCGGACGTGCTCCAGAGCCGCCTCGTCCCGCTGCGCCGCATCGCCCTCGCCGCCGCCGTGCTCGTCGCGATCAGCGGGCTCCTGATCGGCGCGCCGCTCGCGCTCCTGCTCCCGTTCCTCGTGGTCGGCGGCGTGCTCTCGATGAGCTGGAACAGCCTCTCGTTCGCCGCCGCGGTGGAGATCGCGGGCCACAATCGCAGCGGCCTCGCGATCGGGCTGCAGCAGACGATCCTCAACCTGCCCGGCGCCGCCTATCCCGCGCTCTTCGGCGCGCTCGTCGCGGCGACCTCGTGGCGGGCGGCGTTCCTCGCGGTGGCGCTGTTCCCGCTCGCCGGCTGGTCCGTCTTGGGGACAATGCGCGAGTGAGCAGGGTCACGGAGCGCCTGGAGGCGATCTACGCGATCGCCCAGCACCGCGCCGCGTACTCACCGGAGGAGGACGCCGCGCACGAGCTCGCGGCCGGGTGGATGCGCGAGGCCGGGCTCGAGCCGTTCGCGGACGAGGCGGGCAACCTCTTCGGCCGCCGCGGCGCCGGCCGGGTGTGGGCAGGCTCGCACCTCGACAGCGTCCCGACCGCCGGGAAGTTCGACGGGGCGCTCGGGGTCGTCGCCGCGATCGAGGCCGCCGACCGGCTGCGCGACCGCGAGCTCTCGGTCGTCGCCTTCCGCGCCGAGGAGACGGGCCCGATGGGGAGCAAGAAGATCACCGAGACCCCCGACGCCTATCTCGAGGTGCACATCGAGCAGGGCCCCGTGCTCGCGCAGCTCGGCGAGCCGCTCGGCGTCGTCACCTCGATCGCGGGGCAGGCGCGCGCCGCGGTCGTCTTCGAGGGCCGCGCCGACCATGCCGGGACGACCCCGATGGACGCGCGCCGCGACGCCCTCGTCGCGGCGGCGGAGTTCATCCTCAAGGTGCGCGCCGCGCCGACCGGCGACGCGGTGGCGACGGTCGGGGCCGTCGAGGTCGAGCCGGGCGTCGCCAACGTCGTCCCGGCCCGCGTCACGGTCGCGGTCGACGCGCGCGCGCCGACCGAGGAGGAGCTCGACGCGCTGGTCGCGGCGATCGGGTTCGAGCCGAAGGTGCGGAACCCCGCCACCCGGATGGGCGACGCCTTCGCCGCCGTGCTCCCCGACGCGCCGCGCCTCGTCTCGGGCGCCGGCCACGACGCGATGATCGTGCCGAACGCGTCGATGCTCTTCGTCCGGTCGCTGAACGGCGGCGTCTCGCACCATCCCGACGAGCTCTCCTCCGAGGAGGACCTCGCGCTCGCGGTCGATGCGCTCACCGAGGCGCTCGCTAGGCTCACGTGATGACTGGCGGCGCCGAAGCGGAGCGCGAGGTGATGAGCTGGGACGACCTGGGGGCCGGCGGCCGCGAGCTGGCGGAGGCCGTCGCGGCCGACGGCTGGATCCCCGACATCATCCTCGGCATCGCCCGCGGCGGCCTGCTCGTCGCCGGCGCGATCGGCTACGCGCTCGGCGTCAAGAACACGTTCACGATGAACGTCGAGTTCTACACCGGCATCGACGAGCGGCTCGACGTCCCGATGATCCTGCCGCCCGTCCCCGACCTCGTCGACTTCGCCGAGACCAAGGTCCTGATCGCCGACGACGTCGCAGACACGGGCGCCACGCTGAAGCTCGTCCAGGAGTTCTGCGCCGGCAAGGTGGCCGAGGTGCGCAGCGCGGTCCTCTACGAGAAGCCGCGCTCGATCGTCAACTGCGACTACGTCTGGCGCCGCACCGACCGCTGGATCACGTTCCCGTGGAGCGCGCAAGACCCCGTTTTGCAGGGGCTCCCCTCCGAGGCCTAGAGAACCTCCGGAGGGTCGGATACATTCGACGCTCCCCCCGGCAAACCGGCTCGCAAGGAGAGGAACAAGTGAGGAACACGAAGCTCGCGCTCGGCGCGATCGTGGCCGTGGTCGCCGCGTTCGCGGTGGTGCTGGCGGTCGGCACCAGCCCCGGGCACGCGAAGTCGAACGCCGCGTTCAAGGCGGCCTGGGTCTACGTCGGCCCCCACAACGACGGCGGCTGGTCGCAGGCGCACGACGTCGGCCGGCAGTACGTGCAGAAGGCGCTCGGCTCGAAGGTGCAGACGACCTACAAGGAGAGCGTCCCCGAAGGTCCGCAGACCTGCCAGGTGATCGACCAGCTCGTCCGCGACGGCAACAAGATCATCTTCGGGACGTCGTACGGGTTCCAGCCGTGCATGCTCTCCGAGGCCAAGAAGTACCCGGACGTGAAGTTCGAGATGGCGACCGGCGACCAGCAGCTGCCGAACCTCGCCGACTACTACGGCGCGGGTGAGGACGCGATCTACCTCTCCGGCATCGCCGCGGGCGCCGCGACGAAGACAGGCGTCGTCGGCTACGTCGTGCCGTTCGCGATCCCCGAGGTGATCCGCCACACGAACGCGTTCGCCCTCGGCGTCCAGACGTCGCACCCGGGCGCCAAGATCAAGATCATCTGGACGAACTCCTGGTTCGCGCCCGACAAGGAGAAGAAGGCGGCCGAGAACCTGAAGGCGGCCGGAGCCGACGTGATCGGCCAGAACGTGGACGACCCGGCGATCGGGCAGTACGACGAGACGCAGGGCATCCCTTGGGTCGGCTACGACTCGAACGCGATGAAGTTCGCGAAGAAGTCGTGGCTCACCGCGGCGGTCTACAACTGGGGCCCGTACTACCTCTCCGAGGTGAAGAAGGCCATGAACGGGACCTGGAAGACCCAGTTCTGGTATGGCTCGCTGAAGAGCGGCTTCGCCCAGCTGGCGCCGTACGGCAAGGGCGTCTCGGCTGCGACGAAGAAGCTCATCGCGCAGAAGCGCGCGCTGATCGAGAGCGGCAAGTGGAACGAGTTCCAGGGGCCGATCTACGACCAGAGCGGCAAGCTCCGCGTCAAGAAGGGCCAGCGCCTCACGGTGAAGGACCTCTACGCGATCAACTGGCTCGTGAAGGGCGTCATCGGGAGCCCGAAGGGCTAGAGGGACATGCAGGCGGGCGGGGCTCCGGCCCCGCCCGCCTTCTTCATGGCCGCTGCGGTCGAGCTCAGAGGCATCACGAAGCGCTTCCCCGGCGTCGTCGCGAACGACGGCGTCGACTTCGAGGCGGCCGAGGGCGAGGTGCACGCGCTGCTCGGCGAGAACGGCGCCGGCAAGTCGACGCTCTCGAACATCCTCACCGGCCTCTACCACCCCGACGAGGGCGAGATCCGCCTCTTCGGGGAGCGGGTCG
>DASZWR010000031.1:0-19944 GCA_035546215.1 Gaiellaceae bacterium
GGCGTATCGGTCGTCGCCGTGGGAGCCGGGTCGCCCGCCGGAGCGGCGGGGGCCGGGTCGGGCCCGTGCGCCGGCGGCGCCGGCGCGCGTGCCGGGAGCAGCGAGGCGGGATCGAGGTAGCCCTGCGGGTCGGAGGCGAGGCGGATGCCGAGGTGGACGTACGCGCCGCCCACCTCCGGGTCGCCCGAGGGGCCGATCGTGCCGACCACGTCGCCCTCTGCGACCGTCGCGCCTTTCGCGACCGAGGTCGAGCCGAGGTGCGTCAGCGTGACCGCGTAGCCGTCGGCGGTCGTGATCGTGAGCGAGCGACCCGAGTTCGGCACCGTGCCGACGTAGGTCACCTCCCCGGCCGCGGGCGCGCGCACGGGACCCCCGGTGTCGCCGGCGACGTCGACGCCGCGGTGCTGCCCGCCGGCGTACGGGTTGTTCGGGTCGAAGGAGTACGGCTGCAGGACCGAGCCGTCCGCCGGCCAGGTCCAGGCACGCGCGAGCGGTGCGACGAGGAGCGCGGCGAGAGCTGCCGCGAGGAGGAGACGACGCATGGGCGACCACCTTGTTGTCCGGGGAGAGAACGTGTGTTCTCACGGTAGGAGCGGCCGCTCCGTGTTGTCAAACGAGATTACAGATTTGTCACAGAGTGCCCCGGTAGAGGTCGTTCCGCGACGCGCCGGTGAGGCGCGCCACGACCTCCGCAGCGACCCCCCGCGGCGTCCCGGCCGCGACGAGCTCGCCGACCGCGGCGAGCGCCGCGCCGACGTCGACACCCGCCGTGCCCGGCGCGACGACCAGGGTGATCTCACCCTTCGGCGCCTCCGGGAACCGCTCGGCCACCTCGGCCGCCGACCCGCGCACGACCTCCTCGAAGCGCTTCGTCAGCTCGCGGCACACCGCCACCTCGCGCGCCGCGTCGAACGACGCGAGCGAGCGCAGCGACGCGGGCAGCCGCTGCGGCGACTCGAACGCGACGACCACGCTGCCCCACCCGGCCGTCTCGCGCCACAGCGCCTCGAGCTCGCCCGCCTTCCGCGGCAGGAAGCCGACGAACGCGTACCGGCCGCCGCCGAGCCCGCTTGCGACGAGCGCCGTCTCGACCGCCGACGCGCCCGGCAGCACCGTCACCGGCACGCCCGCGTCGAGCGCCGCACGCACGAGCCGGGCGCCCGGGTCGGAGACGAGCGGCATGCCGGCGTCCGTGACGAGCGCCATCCGCTCACCCGCGGCGAGCCGCGGCACGAGCTCGGCGACGCGTGCGGCTTCGTTGTGCTCGTGCAGCGACACGAGCTCGGCGCGGATCCCGTGCCGCTCCAGGAGCCCGCGCGTGTGCCGGGTGTCCTCGGCGAGCACGACGTCCGTCTCGCGCAGCTCGGCGAGCACGCGCAGGGTGACGTCCTCGAGGTTCCCGATCGGGGTCGCGCAGACCGCGAGCGGCATCACGCGCTCTCGAGCGCGATCAGGCCGGCGCCGATCAGGCCCGCCTCGGTGCCGAGCTGCGCCCGTTCGATCTCGAGCGTCTGCCCCGAGGGCGCGAGCGCCTCGCGGAGGACGGCCAGGCGCGCCGCCGGCACGAGGAAGTCGAACGCCGCGATCCCGAAGCCGCCGCCGATCACGACGCGCGTCGAGCCGAAGACGTTGACGAACGAGCCGATCGCGACGCCGAGGTGGTGCCCGATCTCCTCGAGCGCCGGATGCTGCTGCTCGACGAGGTCGCGCGCGGTCGCCTCGGGCCCGAGCACGCGCCGCGCGATCTTGGTCGCGGCGGTGCCGGAGCAGTACGCCTCGACGTGGCCGCGGCCGGAGCACGCGCCCTGGCACGGCTCGCCGTCTTCGACGATCACGATGTGGCCGAGCTCGGTGTACGCGCGGAAGAGGCGGCCGCCCGAGACGACGCCGCCGCCCACCCCGGTGCCGAGCGTGAGCGTGATCATGTCGTCGGCGCCGCGCCCCGCCCCGAGCCGGAACTCGGCGTACGCCGCGCACGTCGCGTCGTTCTCCGTCTCGACCGGCAGCCCGAGCCGCCGCTCCATCTCCTGCCCGAACAGCACGTCGCGGATCGGGATGTTGACCGCGCCGAGGGCGAGCCCCGTCGCGTGGTCGATCCGCGATGGGATCCCGAAGCCGACCCCCGCCACCCCCTCGTGCGGGAGCTCGCGGACGAGGTCGGCGAGATCGTCGAGCAGCGCGGCCTGCGAGGTCGTGACGGTCGGCCGCTCGACCCGCTCGTGGACGACACCGTCCGCGTCGACGATCCCGGCGAGCACCTTGGTCCCGCCGAGGTCGACCCCGATCACGTGCTTTGCGTTCATGAGCCGCGGGTAACCTACCCCGCCGAATGGCGCGGGAAGAGAAGCCCTATCGCGTCTACCGCGGTGGACGCCAGAAGGGCAAGGTCCCGGTGGTGCGCTCCCGGTCGTCGCGCGTGCGCCCCGGGAGCTCCACGGACTCGGCGCGTTCCGAGTACCGCGGCCCGGGCGGCGGGGCGCCGAAGCGGCGCCGCTGGGGGCGCTACGTCGCGCTCGGCCTGCTCGTGCTCGTCGTCTTCTTCGTGCTCTGGGCGGTGCTCGGCTACCTGTCGGTCTCAAAGGGGGTCTCCGACGCGAACAGGCGCCTCGACCCGAACGCGAAGGCCGCGCTGACCACGCAGGGCGGGCTGCTGTCGACGCACTCGACGACCATCCTCATGCTCGGCACCGACAACGCCGACGTCGTCGGGCGCACGGGCGACATGCACTCCGACTCGATCATGCTGCTGCGCACCGACCCGTCGCACCACCGGCTGTACTACCTGTCGATTCCGCGCGACCTGCAGGTGCCGATCGCCGGCATCGGCACGCAGAAGATCAACGCCGCCTACCAGGCCGGCGGCGCGGCGCTCGCCATCAAGACCATCCACCAGTTCACGGGTCTTCAGATCAACCACGTCGTGATCGTCAACTTCGCGGCGTTCAAGGACATGATCGACGCGATCGGCGGCATCGACATCGACGTGCCGAAGCCGATCCACTCGAACAGCTTCGACTGCCCGTACACCGCGGCGAAGTGCGCGACCTGGACGGGCTGGCGCTTCGCCAAGGGAAAGCAGCACATGAACGGCCAGCGCGCGCTCGTCTACTCGCGCATCCGCGAGAACCAGCTCGACCCCGCGGAGAACGACATCACGCGCGGCGCGCGGCAGCAGGCGGTGATGGACGCGGTGACCGCGAAGCTCGCGTCCGTCGGCACGTTCTTCCGCATGCCGTTCTCGGGCAGCTCGTTCGTGAAGCCGCTCACGACCGACCTCAGCACGATGCAGCTGCTCGAGCTCGGCTGGGTGAAGTTCCGCTCGTCCAACTCGAGCGCCGTGCACTGCCGGCTCGGCGGCGACCTCGGAGGCGGCGGCAACGGGAGCCCGAGCGAGGACAACCCGACCGCGCTCGCGATGTTCCTCGGGAAGTCCGCCCCGCAGCCGCCGACGGATCCGTTCGGCCCCGGCTGCGTGATCGGCCACACGCTCCAGTAGGCTCGCCGCGTGGGCATCGTCTCGTTCCTCGTCTTCGGGTTGGTCGCCGGCCTCGTCGCGCGCCTCGTGACGCCGGGACGCCAGGCGATCGGGTGCCTGCCGACGGTGGCAGTCGGCGTCGTCGGCGCGCTGATCGGCGGCCTGATCGGCGACCTCGCGTTCGGGCACGAGGTGAAGCCCTCCTGGCACTGGGGCTCGTTCCTGCTCGCGGTGTGCGGCGCCGTCGTGCTGCTGCTCGCGCTCGAGGCGCTCTCGGGGAAGCGGCGCTTCCGGCGCTTCTAGCTCAAGCCTCGGCGGCTTTCTTCGACTCGCCGCCGGAGCCGGAGCTCTCGGACGAGGACGACGAGGAAGACGACGAGGAGGAGTCGGACGACCCGCCCTCCTTCGCCGGCGACTTCGACTTGCGGCCGTAGTCGGTGGAGTAGAAGCCGGAGCCCTTGTAGTGCACGGCGACCGGATGGAGGACGCGCTGCAGCGGGCCTTCACCGCACACCTCGCACGCGCTCGGGCCGTCCTCGGTCATGCCGTGGAACACCTCGAAGAGATGTCCGTTCGGGCACTTGTACTCGTAGATCGGCAAGGAGCGGAAGGCTACCAGCGGGCTGCGGCCAGCTAGCTTCCACGCGTGAGGCGCCTCCTCGTCGTCGCGGTGTCCGCGGTCGCGCTCGCGGCGCCCGCGAGCGCCCTCGCGCACGCCACGCTCGTCCGCACGACGCCCGAGAACGGCGCGGTGCTGGCGCACGCCCCGCGCGCCGTCACCGTCCTCTTCGACGACACCGTCCGGGTCGCGGGCGGCAACGCGGCCGTCGCGAACGACACGAACGCGTCGGTGCTTGCCGGCAAGCCGGTCGCCCACGGGCGCACGCTGACGATCCCGCTGAAGCCGCTCCGCGACGGCGCCTACAGCGTGCGCTGGGCGATCGTCTCGGACGACGGCCACACCGAGAAAGGCGTGCTCGCGTTCGCCGTCGGCAGCGGGCGGGCCTCGCCGCACCCGGTGCTCGGCGCGTCGGTGGCGCTGACGTGGAACGACATCCTCCTCCGCACGCTCTACTACCTCGGGCTGCTCGTCGCCGGCGGAGCCTCGGTCTTCGGCCTGGCGACACGGCCGCTCGTCGGCGGGTCGCTGCGGAAGCCGCTCGCGCAGCTCCTCTTCTTCGCGCTGCTCGCGGCGTTCATCGGCGCGAGCGGGATCACCGGGGTCGCGCCGCCCGGGACGCGCTTCGACGAGGTGCTGAAGGGGGCGATCGTCGTCGCCCTGGTCGGCGGCGCGGCAGCGGCACTCGCCCCGCAGGCGCCCCGCCTGCTCGCGGTCGCGGAGGCGGCGTCGCTGCTGCTCCTCGCCGCGCCGACGCTCTCGGGGCACGCGCTCGACCGCGACCAGCCGTTCCTGCTCGCGCCCGTCGTCGACCTCGCGCACCTCGCCGCCGCCGCCGTCTGGCTCGGCGGGGTGGCGGCCCTCGTCTACGCCCTCCCCCGCGCCGTTGCCGCCGGCGACGCGCGCGCCGCGGCCGTCCGGCGCTTCTCGTCGTGCGCGCTCGGCGCCGTGGCGGTGCTCGGGCTCACCGGGCTCGGGCGCGCGCTGACCGAGCTGTCGGCGGTCTCGCAGGTGTGGTCGACCTCCTACGGGCGCGCGCTGATCGTGAAGACGGCGATCTTCGTGCCGCTCCTCGCCGTCGGCTATGTCAACCGCACGCGGCTGCTCGCGTCCTTTGCGCGCCTGCGCCGGTCGGCGACGGTCGAGCTCGTGGCGATCGCCGGCATCGTGGTGGCGGTCGCGATCCTCACCGAGCTGCGACCCGGCGCTGCGGCGCAGGCGCCCGCCGCCGCCGCGGCGCTCCCGCTGCCGCCGGCGCTCCCCCCGCGCGACGCCGTCGTCGACGCGCGCGAGCTCGGCGACGTCGCGGTCGCGATCGCGCGCGAGCCGGGGCGCACCACCGTGACGCTCGTCGGCCCCGACGCGAACGGCGTCGACGGCGACGACGTGAAGGTGGACGGCGTGCCGGCGACGCCGTGCGGCTCCGGCTGCTACCGCGGCCCGGCCGGCACCCGTGTCACGGTCGGGAAGCAGACGCTCGACTTCGACGTCCCCGCGCACGCCGCGGACGCGACCGCGCGGCTCGCCCGCATCACGGCCGCCTACCGCGCGTCACGCACGATCGTCTTCGACGAGACGCTCGCGTCGAACCCGACGAACGCGACGACGACGCGCTTCACCGTGGTCGCGCCGCACCGGCTCGGGTACGTGACGCGCGGCGGCCCGGCCGCGATCGTGATCGGCTCGCGGCGCTGGGACCGCACCGGCCCGAACGCACCGTGGGTGAAGACCTCGCAGACGCCGCTCGACGTGACGCAGCCGTACTGGACGGCGCCGACGAACGTCCACGAGGTCGCGCCCGGCACGTTCACCTTCCTCGATCGGAGCATCCCCGCCTGGTTCCGCCTCACCGTGGTCGACGGACGCCCGACCGTCGACCACATGACGGCCGCGGCCCACTTCATGGTCGACCGCTACCGGGGATTCGACGGGCCGGCGGCGGTCTCGCCGCCCTCGCGGTAGCGCTGTGCCTCCTCGCTCACGACCTCGAGGAAGCACGGCGCGTCCTCGAACGCCGTCAGCCCGGCCGACGCGTGGTGCCTGCGCCGCGACCGGCGCACGGTCGCGACCACGCTCGCGGCGCCGACGAGCCCGCCGAGCGCGAACGACTGCAGGCGCTTGCGGCGGCTTCCGTCCTCCATGCGACCATCCTCGCATGCGGCTGACCACCCTCGGCGACCTGCTTCTCGACGTGATCGTCCGGCTCGACGACCCGCTCGTGCCGGGCGACGACCGGATGGCGCAGACCACGACCGGCCCGGGCGGGCAGGCCGCGAACGTCGCGGCGTGGGCCGCGGCCCTCGGCGCCGCGGCGCGCTTCGTCGGCCGCGTCGGCGACGACACGGCGGGCGAGCTCGTCCTGCGCGCCCTCCGCAGCCGCGGCGTCGACGTGCGTGGGCCGATCGCCGGCCGCACCGGCGTCGTCGTCTCGCTCGCTGCCGCCGGGGACCGGACGATGGCCTCCGACCGGGGTACCGCGCCGCAGCTCTCGCCGCAGGACCTCGACGGTGCGTGGTTCGATTGCGACGTGCTCCACGTCTCGGGATACGCGCTGCTCGTCGAGCCGATGGCCTCCGCCGCCGCGGCCGCCGCCGAGCACGCGCGCAGCCACGGCGGCCGCGTCTCGGTCGACGTCTCGACGTTCTCGCTCGTCGACGACGGCTTCCGGGCGCGGCTGCGCGGCCTCGAGCCCGACCTGGTCTTCGCGACCGAGCGGGAGCGGGACGCGCTCGGCGACCTCGACGTGCGCTGGGTGCTGAAGCGCGGCGCGCGCGGCCTGACCGTCGACGGCGCCGACCACCCCGCCGCCGCGGTCGACGTCGCCGACACGACGGGCGCCGGGGACGCGCTCGCCGCCGGGTTCCTCGTCGGCGGGCCCGAGCTCGCGGTCGCCACGGCCGCACGCTGCTGCGGGCAGGTCGGAGCGATGCCGTGATCCGCGTCGCCGAAGAGGTGCGCGCGTCGGCCGCGGTCGTCGCGCTCGAGACGACGCTCGTCGCCCACGGCTTTCCGCCCGGCGAGGGCGTCGAGGTGGGGCTGCGCTCCGAGGCGGCCGTGCGCGAGGGCGGCGGCGTCCCCGCGACGATCGGCGTGCTCGACGGCGAGATCGTCGTCGGCCTCACCGAGGAGGAGCTGCACCGCTTCGACGCCTCGGCGCGGAAGCTCGGCCCGCGCGACCTCGCGGCGGCGGTCGCCCAGCGCGCCGTCGGCGCGACCACGGTCGGTGGGACGCTCGCCGTCTGCCGCGCGGCCGGCATCCGCTTCATGGCGACCGGCGGCCTCGGCGGCGTGCACCGCGGCTGGCCCACCCCGCCCGACGTCTCGGCCGACCTGCAGGCGCTCGCGACGACACAGGCGCTCGTCATCTCGTCCGGCGTGAAGTCGCTGCTCGACGTCCCCGCCACGTCGGAGCTGCTCGAGACGCACGGCGTGCCGGTGCTCGGCTACCGCACCGACGACCTGCCGCTGTTCTATGCCGCCCACGGCGGGCCGCCGGTGTCGGCGCGCGTCGAGAGCGCGGCCGAGGCGGCCGCGATCGCGCGGGCGCACTGGGAGCTCGCGGGCGGCGGCCTGCTCGTCGGCCGCCCACCCGACGACAGCCTCGACGACGTCGAGCCGCTGATCGAGGAGGCGCTCGCCGCGGCCGACCGGGAGGGCGTGCACGGGCAGGCGGTGACGCCGTTCGTCCTCTCCTACCTCCATCGCGAGAGCGGCGGGCGCACGCTCGCGGCGAACCGCGAGCTGATCGTGGGGAACGCCCGCCTCGCCGGCGAGATCGCCTCAGCGAGCTAGAGGGACCAGGCGCCGTTCTCCTGCACGAGCCGGCCGTCGACGTAGATGCGGCCGTCCGTGCGCAGGTCCTTGACGATGTCCCAGTGGATCGCGCTGCGGTTCTCGCCGCCGGTGAACGCGTAGGAGTTGCCGACGGCGAGGTGGATCGTCCCGTCGATCTTCTCGTCGAAGGCGACGTTCTTCATGAACCGCTGGATGCCCGGGTTCAGGCCGATGCCGAGCTCGCCGAGCCGGCGCGCGCCCTCGTCGGTGTCGAGCGTCTGGTTCAGGAACTCCTCGTTCCGGTCGGCGGTCGCCTCGACGATCACGCCGTCCTCGAACACGAGGCGCGCGCCCTCGACCTCGGTGCCGTAGTGGACGGCCGGGAACTCCGCGAAGTGGACGACGCCGTTCGCCGAGTCCTCGACGGGCGAGTAGAAGACCTCGCCGCCCGGCATGTTCAGGTGGCCGTCGTCGACGGAGCCGGCGCGGCCCGCGAGCGAGAGCGTCAGGTCGGTGCCCGGGCCGACGATGCGCACCTCCTCGCCCGCGTCGAACACGTCGGCGATCCCGCGCATGCGCGCCGCCTCGGCGTCCCAGTCGAGGAGCACCGCGTCGTAGATGAACTCCTCGTACTCCGCGAGCGACATGCCGGCCCCCTCGGCCATCGACTCCACGGGCCACTCGGCGATCACCCACGGGACGTCGAGCGCCATCGTCCGCGCGCGCATCGGCTTCACCGACTCCTGCAGCGCGGCCTGCCGCTCCTCCGACAGGTCGGCCCCCTCGCGGGCGTCCTCCGGGCTCCAGACGGCGATCATCGCGTCGACGTCGGCCCACACCTTCCGCTGCAGCGGCGACGCCTCGCGCAGCAGCTCGAGCGGCGCCTCCCGCGCGAACGGGCCGCCGGTCTGCTCGAAGACGACCTGCAGGAACGGGTACGCGCCCTTGCGCGCCACCTCCTCGACGACCGCCTCGATCAGCGGGCGGGCGACGTGGTTGCCGCGCACGAGCACCTGCCAGCCCGGCTGGACGCCGACCGAGCGCTCCACGAGCAGCCGTGCGTACTCGCCGATCCGAGGGTCCCGCCCCAACGCGCTCCAGTTCTAGCGCGGTATCGGGATCAATACAACTGTCTCTTCAGGACAGTGGCTACTCGAGCGTACGCAGGAAGTCCTGCACCTCGAGCGCCGGCAGCGTCTCGATCCTGGTCGAGCCGCGGGCGCCGAGCGCGACCGAGACCTTCGCGACGGTCGCGATGTCGGGCGCCTCGACGACGTTCACGAAGTCGAACTCGCCGAGCGTCGCCCACTGGTGCAGGACGCGGCAGCCGAGCTCCTCGACGTCCTGGTTGACCTGGCTGAGCCGCTCAGGATTCGACTTGAGGGTCTGCACGCCCTGCTGCGTCAGGGTCGACAGGAGGATGAAGATCGGCATGCGCTGACCTTACTGCACGCGCCGCCTGATCGACATAGAGAAGAGCGCCGCCCAGGAAGAGCAGCGGGCTCAGCACGAGGTCGGAGAGGAAGAGCGCGACACGCTGGCCCGAGTCGCCCTGGGTGTGCAGGAGCGCGCTCAGCGTGCTGCCCGCGATCCCGACCACGACGACGAGCGCCGCGAGGGAGCCGAGCGCGTGCACGTAGTCGGCGAGGCCGAGCTCGCGGCCGCGGACGAGCGCGGGCCGCAGCCGTAGCCCCTCCACCATCGCCGCGGGCACGGCGAGCCCGATCAGGGCGAGCCACGCGAGGCCCGGCAGGATGAAGACCGCGCGGAGCGCCGGGAACGGGATCCACACGAGGGCCGCGACCGCGATCGCGACCCGCGTCGGCTCGGCCTTCAGGACGAGCCGGCACGCGAGGACGTAGCCGACGACGAAGAGCGGGCCGGCCGCCCAGAAGACGAGCATCTGGACGACGGTCGGGTGCCGGATGCTGATCTGGTCGGCGATCGCGAGCGGCAGGCCGAGCGGCAGCACGCGCCAGAACTGCGCGCCGTACGCGCGGATCGACTCGGCGATCAACTGGCCGACGGTGCGCTGCTCGGGCGGCAGGGGCGCAGGCAGCTCAGGCACGGTCGAGCTCCTCGACGAGCCGCGGCAGGGCATCCCTGAGCGCGGCCTTCGCCTCGGCGAACCGCCAGCGGGCGCGGTCGGGCTCGCCGATCGCGTTCGCGAGCACGCGCACCTCGAGCGCGGGCACGCCGGCGAGCGACGCCGCGCGCAGCGCGGCGTACCCCTCCATCGCCTCGACCTCGCAGCCGGACGAGCCGCCGACGCGGGCCGAGGTGCCGATCGGCTCGACGCGCGCGTCGGGCAGCGCACGCAGGGCGGCCGCGACGAGGCGCTCGTCCGCAGGGACGCGGAGCGCGAACCACTGCGGGTCGTCCGCGTCGCAGTAGACCGCCTCGCTCCCGATCACGAGCTGCGGGCCGTCGAAGGTACGCGCGCCGGCGATCCCGACGTTGACGACCGCGTCCGGGGCCTGTTCGGCGATCGCACGCGCCGTGCGCGCGGCCGCCTCGACCGGCCCGACGCCGCAGAGCTCGGCCGCCGCCGAGGGCGGCGCGCCCTCGAGCTCGCCGGGAGTCGCTGCGACGACCAGGATCACGCCGCCCACCGTATCCCGCCCGTGCGATGCCTCGTTCAGGAGATGTGGACGGGCAGCCGATCGCGGTCACGGTCTTCCAGGATGCGGCGATCGTGACGCTGCGCGGCGAGCACGAGGCGTACACGGCCGAGAAGCTCGCGAAGCAGGTGACGGCGCTCATCGACGAGGGGCTCCCGGTGACGATCGACCTGCGCGAGACGGAGTTCGTCGACTCGACCGTCGTCGGCGTGCTCCTCGCCGGCCGGCGCCGCGCCGGGGAGCGCGGCACGGCCTTCCGGCTGCAGCTCGGGCAGGAGACCGGCTGGCCGGTGCGCCGCATCCTCGAGGTGACCGGGCTCGTCGACGCGTTCCGCTGACCCAGGTACGTTCTCCGCGTGCGCGCGGGGGTCGTGGCGGTGTCGGTGCTCCTCCTCGCCGGCTGCGGCGGGCACGCGGCCGGGAAGGCGTCCGGGCCTCCTCCCCCGTCGCTCGTGTCCGTCTGCGGCAGCGTCCCCGCGGGGCTGCACGCCGACGTGGCGTGGCTCGAGACGAGCGACGGCGTGCGGCTGTACACCGCTGCCGCCGGCTCCGGCGACCGTGTCGTCGTGCTCGCGCACGAGTCGGGCGGGCAGGGCCTCTGCGGCTGGCTGCCGACGATGAAGCTCCTCGCGGCGCACGGGTTCCGCGCGTTCGCGTTCGACTTCCGCACCTACTACCCGTCCCAGATCCCGCCCGAGCGCAAGCAGCTCGCCTGGCGGAACGACCTCCAGGCGGCGATCGACGAGGCGGGCGGCAAGCACACCGCGCTGATGGGCGCGTCGTTCGGCGGCGCGGCGGTCGTCGCCTACGCCCCCGACCTCAGGGGCGTCGACGCCGTCGTCAGCGTGTCGGGCGAGCAGCAGCTCCCGAACCCGCACATCGACGCGATCGGGAACGTGGGCCGGCTGCGCGTGCCGCTGCTCGTCCTCGCGTCACGGCTGGACGGCTACCTCGACACGGAGGAGGCGCGGCAGCTCGTGCGGCGCGCCGGGTCGAGCGACAAGTCGGTCGTGCTCTACCCCGGCACGCTGCACGGCTGGGACATCCTCGACGCGCGGCCCGCGGCGCGGCGTGTGCTCCTCGCGTGGCTCACGCGACGGCTGCGGTAGCGGCGGCCTCGCGCGTGAACACGAGATCGCCGTTCTGCGCGTCGACGAGCACGGTGTCGCCCTCGCCGAAGTCGCCCTCGAGCAGCCGCAGCGCAAGCGGGTTCTCGAGCAGCCGCTGGATCGCGCGCTTCAGAGGGCGGGCGCCGTAGGCCGGGTCCCAGCCCGCGTCGCCGATCGCCTGCTTCGCGGCGTCGGTGAGGCGCAGCGAGAGGCCGCGCTCCGCGAGCCGGGCGCGCAGCCGCTCGAGCTGCAGGTCGACGATCTCGCCGAGCTGGTCGCGCGAGAGCGCCCTGAACTCGACGATCTCGTCGATCCGGTTCAGGAACTCCGGCCGGAAGAACTCGCGCATCGCCTCCTGGCTGCGGATGTTCGACGTCATGATCAGCACCGCGTTGCGGAAGTCGACCGTGCGGCCCTGGCCGTCGGTGAGCCGGCCGTCGTCGAGCACCTGCAGCAGCACGTCGAAGACCTCGGAGTGCGCCTTCTCGATCTCGTCGAGCAGCACCACGCAGTAGGGGCGGCGGCGGACGGCCTCGGTCAGCTGGCCGCCCTCGTCGTAGCCGACGTAGCCGGGCGGCGCGCCGACGAGCCGGGAGACGGTGTGGCGCTCCTGGTACTCGGACATGTCGATGCGCACCATCGCGTGCTCGTCGTCGAACATGAACTCGGCGAGCGCGCGGGCGAGCTCGGTCTTCCCCACTCCCGTGGGGCCGAGGAAGACGAACGAGCCGATCGGCCGGTCGGGATCCTGCAGGCCCGTGCGTGCCCGGCGCAGCGCGTTCGCGACCGCGTTGACGGCCTCGTCCTGCCCGACGACGCGCTGGTGGAGCCGCTCCTCCATGTGGATGAGCTTCTGCGTCTCGCCCTCGAGCAGCCGGTCGACCGGGATGCCCGTCCAGCGCCCGACGACCTGCGCGACGTCGTCCTCGTCGACCTCCTCCTTCACCATCGGGTTCGCCGGGCCGCTCTCGCGCTCCTCGAGCTCCTTCTCGAGCGCGGGCAGCTCGCCGTAGCGGATCTCGGCGACGCGCTGCAGGTTGCCCTCGCGCTCGGCGCGCTCGGCCTCCATGCGCAGCTCGTCGATGCGTCGCGTCGCCTCCTTGATCCGCTCGAGCGACTCCTTCTCCTTCGCCCAGCGGGCGGCGAGCGAGTCGCGCTCCTCCTTCGCCTCGGCGAGCTCGCGCTCGAGCGGCTCGCGCACCTCCTCGGTCTCGCCCTGCATCGCGGCGAGCTCGATCTCGAGCTGCATGACGCGGCGGTTCGCCTCGTCGAGCTCGATCGGGCTGGAGTCGATCTCCATGCGCAGCCGCGAGGCCGCCTCGTCGACGAGGTCGATCGCCTTGTCGGGCAGGAAGCGGTCGGCGATGTAGCGGTGGCTGAGCACGGCGGCGCTGACGAGCGCCGCGTCGCGGATGCGCACGCCGTGGTGCGCCTCGTAGCGCTCCTTCAGCCCACGCAGGATCGCGATCGTGTCGGCGACCGACGGCTCGCCCACGAACACCGGCGCGAACCGGCGCTCGAGCGCGGCGTCCTTCTCGATGTGCTTGCGATACTCGTCCAGCGTGGTCGCGCCGATGCAGCGCAGCTCGCCGCGCGCGAGCATCGGCTTCAGCAGGTTCGCGGCGTCGACCGCGCCCTCGGCCGCGCCGGCGCCGACGATCGTGTGCAGCTCGTCGATGAAGAGCACGATGCGGCCCTCGCTCTGCTTGATCTCCGCGAGCACCGCCTTCAGGCGCTCCTCGAACTCGCCGCGGTACTTCGCGCCGGCGAGCAGGGCGCCGATGTCGAGCGACCAGACCTTGCGGTCCTTCAGCCCCTCAGGCACGTCGCCCGCGACGATGCGCTGCGCCAGCCCCTCGGCGATCGCGGTCTTGCCGACTCCGGGCTCGCCGATCAGCACCGGGTTGTTCTTCGTGCGGCGGCTGAGGATCTGGATGACGCGCCGGATCTCCTCGTCGCGCCCGATCACCGGGTCGAGAGCGCCGCTCTCGGCCGCGTCGGTGAGGTCGCGCCCGAACTTCGAGAGCGCCTGGTAGGTGCCCTCCGGGTCCTGCGAGGTGACCTTGCGGCCGCCGCGGATCTCGGTGATCCACTTGACGATCTCCTCGCGCGGCGCGGGCTCGAGCGCGAGGAACAGCGTCTCGGTGGAGACGTAGTCGTCGCCGAACGCCTGCCGGGCGGCGTCAGCCTTGTCGAGCAGGCGCGAGAACGCGGCCGACGCGTTCGGCTGCTGGGAGCCGCCCTGCACCGACGGCAGCGCGTCGACCTTCTGCTCCGCCTCCGGGCGGAGGTGCTGCCAGTCCGCGAACAGCTCCTGGTCGAGCAGCGCGAGCAGCAGGTGGTCGGGGGTGAGCTCGGGGTTCCCGCGGCGGCGCGCGATGTCCTGCGCCGCGGCGATCGCCTCCTGGCTCTTGACGGTCAGCTTCGCGAAATCCATCACGGTGTCCTTCGAACTGGTGTTTGCGGTGGCCGGTAGAGAACGAGGTCGCGCCGGTAGTGCCGGTGCACCTCGGCGAGCGCCCTGCGCATCTCCTGCTCCATCCGCTCGAGGCGGCGGTGCATGCGCTGCAGCTCGTCTTCCATCTCGAGCACCCGCTCGACGCCGGCGAGGTTGAGGCCGATCTCGGTCGTCAGGCGCTGGATCAGCCGCAGGCGCTCGACGTCGGCGTCCGAGTAGAGGCGCGTGTTGCCGGCGGTGCGCTGCGGGCGCACGAGGCCCTTCTGCTCGTACATGCGCAGCGTCTGCGGGTGCATGCCGACGAGTTCGGCGGCCACGCTGATCATGTAGCGGGGACGTTCGTCCATGACTTAGCCCGCCTTCTCCAGCTGCTCGAGCAGCTCGCGCTGCTTCTTCGAGAGGCGCTTCGGCACCGAGATCTTCACCCGCGCGAGCACGTCGCCCTTGCCGTCGCCCTTCAGGCGTGGCGCGCCGCGGCCCTTGATGCGCAGCAGCTTGCCGTCCTCGGTGCCGGCGGGGATCTTCAGCGACACCGCGCCCTCCGGTGTCGGCACCTCGACGGTGCCGCCGAGCGAGACGGTCGCGTACGAGACCGGCACGTTGACGACGAGGTCGTCGCCGCGGCGCTCGTACACCTTCGACGGCTCGACGCGCGTGACGACGTACAGGTCGCCCGCGGCGGCGCCGCCGAAGCCGGCCTCGCCCTTGCCCTTCAGCTTGATGCGCGTGCCGTCCTTCACGCCGGCCGGGATCTTGACGGTGTAGCGCTTCGTGCGCCGCTCGCGGCCGGAGCCCTTGCACGTCGGGCACGGCGTCTCGACGATCGAGCCCATCCCGTGGCAGCGCGGGCACGGCTGCTGCAGCGCGAACAGCCCCTGGGAGGTCGCGACGACGCCGGAGCCCTGGCACTCGGGGCAGGTCTTCGGTGCGGTGCCGGGAGCGGCGCCCGTGCCGTGGCACGTGTGGCAGGCGAGCTCGAGCTGCACGGGCACGGTCGTCTGCACGCCCTTCAGGGCGTCCTCGAACGACACGCGCACCTCGACCTCGACGTCGTTGCCGCGCTGGCCGCGCTGCGCCTGCTGCGACGGGCCGCGGCCGCCGCGGTTGAAGAGGCCGCCGAACAGGTCGCCCAGGTCGAAGTCGCCGAAGTCGAACGTCGTGCCGCCGGCGCCGAAGCCGCCGGGCTGCCCGTTCGCGGTGCCGATCAGGTCGTACTGCTGCCGCTTCTCCGGGTCGGAGAGGATGTCGTAGGCGGCCTGCACCTCCTTGAAGCGCTCCTCGCTCCCCGGGTTGCGGTCGGGGTGCACCTCGCGGACGAGCTTGCGGTACGCCTTCTTGATCTCGTCCTGCGAGGCGTTCTTGGAGACGCCCAGCGTCTCGTAGAGCGAGCTAGGCATCTGCCTCCGGCGTGCCTGCGCTGACCACGACCCGCGCGGGGCGGAGCACGCGGTCTCCGAGCTTGTAGCCCTTCTGCAGCACCTGGATCACGGTTCCCTCGTCGGCCTCCGACGGCTGGGAGAGCAGCGCCTCCTGCGTGTGCGGGTCGAAGGGGCCGTCGGTCTCGATCTCGGCGAGCCCCTCGCGCGCGAGCGCGTCGGCGAGCGCGCGGTGCACGAGCCGCACGCCCTCCTCGAGCGTCGCCTCCTCGTGCTTCGCCGCCGCCTCGAGCGCCCGCTCGAGGTCGTCGACCACCGGCAGGAGCGCGCCGACGAGCCGCTCGGCGGCGCGCGCGGCCAACTCCTGCTGGTCGCGCGCGACGCGCTTGCGGTAGTTGTCGAACTCCGCCTTCAGCCGCTGCAGCGCGTCGAGGTACTCGTCGCGCTGCCGCTCGGCCTCCTGCAGCGGATCGACGACGCGGTCCTCGGCGAGCTCTTCGATCGGCTCGTCCGTCATTACTCGTCGACCACCTCGTACTCGGCGTCCTCGACGACCTCGTCGTCGCTCGAGCTCGAGCCCGAGCCGCCGCCGGTCGTCGACTCCGACGCTGACGCGTTCGCGTAGAGCGCCTGCGCCGCCTCCGTCCATGCGGACTGGAGCGCGTCGGACTTCGCCTTGATGTCGGCGACGTCGCCCGACTCGAGCACGCCGCGGAGCTCCATGATGCGCCCCTCGACCGTGCCGGCGAGCGACGCGTCGAGCTTGTCGCGATGCTCGGTCAGCGACTTCTCGATCTGGTACGCGAGCGCCTCGGCGTTGTTGCGGGCGTCGACGAGCTCCTTGAGCTTCGCCGCCTCGCCGGCGTGCGCCTCGGCGTCGCGGATCATGCGGTCGATCTCGTCCTGCTGCAGGCCCGAGCCGCCCTCGATGCGGATCTGCTGCTCGTTGCCCGACGCGCGGTCGCGGGCCGAGACGTTGATGATCCCGTTCGCGTCGATGTCGAACGACACCTCGATCTGCGGTGTGCCGCGCGGCGCCGGCGGGATGCCGACCAGCTCGAACTTGCCGAGCGTCTTGTTGTAGGTCGCCATCTCCGACTCGCCCTGCAGCACGTGCACGAGCACGGACGGCTGGTTGTCCTCCGCGGTCGAGAACACCTCGGACTTGCGGGTCGGGATCGTCGTGTTCCGCTCGATCAGGCGCGTCATCACGCCGCCCTTCGTTTCGATGCCGAGCGAGAGCGGGGTGACGTCGAGGAGCAGCACGTCCTTGACCTCGCCCTTCAGCACGCCGCCCTGGATGGCCGCGCCGACGGCGACGACCTCGTCCGGGTTGACGCCCTTGTGCGGCTCCTTGCCGATCAGCTCCTTCACCTTCGCCTGCACGGCGGGCATGCGGGTCATGCCGCCGACGAGCACGACGTGGTCGATGCTCGACGCCTGCAGGCCCGCGTCCGCGAGCGCCTGCTTCGTCGGGCCGACCGTGCGCTCGAGCAGCGCGTGCGCGAGCTCCTCGAGCTTCGCGCGGGTGAGCTGGAGGTCGAGGTGCTGCGGGCCCTCCTGCGTGGCGGTGATGAACGGCAGGTTGATCTGCGTCGTCATCGTCGACGAGAGCTCGATCTTCGCCTTCTCCGCCGCCTCGTAGAGGCGCTGCAGCGCCATCGGGTCGACGCCGAGGTCGATGCCCCGGTCGCGCTTGAACTCGGCGATCATCCAGTCGACGATCGCCTTGTCGAAGTTGTCGCCGCCGAGGTGGTTGTCGCCGTTCGTCGACTTCACCTCGAAGACGCCCTCGCCGAGCTCGAGCACCGACACGTCGAACGTGCCGCCGCCGAGGTCGAAGACGAGGATCGTCTGGTCGGCGCCCTCCTTGTCGAGGCCGTACGCGAGCGCGGCCGCGGTGGGCTCGTTGATGATGCGCACGACGTTGAGGCCGGCGATCTTGCCGGCGTCCTTCGTCGCCTCGCGCTGCGCGTTGTTGAAGTAGGCCGGGACGGTGATCACCGCGTCGGCGACCGACTCGCCGAGGAACGCCTCGGCGTCGGCCTTCAGCTTCTGCAGGATCATCGCGCTGATCTCCGGCGGTGCGTACTCCTTGCCGCCCGCGTCGATGCGCACGTCCTCGTTCGGGCCCTTCACGACCTTGTACGGGACGATGGTCATCTCCTCGGAGACCTCGTCGAACTTGCGGCCCATGAAGCGCTTGACGGAGAACACGGTGTTCTCCGGGTTCGTGACCTGCTGGCGCCGGGCCGGGGCGCCGACGAGCCGCTGACCGTCCTTCGTGAACGCGACGACGGACGGAGTCGTCCGCCCGCCCTCCGCGTTCGCGATCACGGTCGGCTCGCCGCCCTCGAGGACGGCCATGCACGAGTTGGTCGTGCCCAGGTCGATGCCGATCGTCTTTGCCATGCGTGACTCCTTGGAAGTGGTACTGGGAGAAAATCTAAGCCTGATCATAGCAGATCTTCGGCGCCGTTGTGTGCGATAGTCGGCGCATGGAGGAGGACACGCGGACCGAGCTGCACGCGGTCGTCGAGGCCCGCAAGGAGCTCGGCCCCTCGCACGACCACGAGCTGATCGAGGGCTTCCTCGCGAAGATCGAGCACGAGATCGACCGGCGGGTCGACGAGCGGGTCGGAAAGCTCAAGCAGCCGCGGCGCGGCCGCGGGATGAACCAGGCCGAGCTCGGCGTCTTCGTCCCCATCTTCATCTTCGCGGGCGTGTTCGGCCACGCGCTCGGGATCGTCGCCGCCTCGGTCGCGCTCGCGGCCGTCTTCCTCGGGCAGCTCTTCTTCTCGGACCGCTAGCGCACGGCGCCGATCACGGCGCCGCCGGCGACGACGAGCAGGGCGCCGAGGACGAGCCTCCGCCCCACGTTCTCCGTGTGCCGGATGAGGAGCGCCGAGAGCGCGACGCCCCAGAGCGACTCGGTCGCGACGAGCGGCGAGACGACGGTCACCCGGCCGCGCCAGTAGGCCTCGAACAGGCAGACGTAGGAGATGCCGAAGAGGATCCCGGCCGGTGTGAGCCGGGCGAGCTCCCGGCCGGTCGGCAGGCGGCGCGCCCAGAGGCCCGAGCAGACGACGCCGGCGAGCAGGATCGCGAGGGCCGCGGTCTCCGGGGCCGCGTCGGCGTGCAGCGCGCGGGCGAGGTTGTCGCGGATCGCGAACATCACCGCCGCCGAGGCCGCCAGCAGCAGCCCGCGTGCCCGCAGGTGGCCCGGCCGGTCGCGCTCGGCTGCGAGGAGGACGCCGCCCGCGACGATCGCGCCGGCGCCGACGAGCAGCGGCACGCGCACCGGCTCGCCGAGGAAGACGAGCGCGATCACGACCGCGACGAGCGGCGCGCTCCCGACCGTGACCGAGGCGCGCGACGCGCCGATCTCGCGGATCCCGAGGGTGAAGAAGACCTGCGAGAGGCCCGGCGCGAGCAGCCCGGCGAGCAGGAACGGCCAGGCGCCGTGCACGTCGTGCCGGATGCCGGCCGCGACGAGCGCGACGGCGGTCGCAGGCAGGATCGTCGCGAGGGTCGCCGCCGACGCGTCGGGCAGCCCGGCCATGCCGAGCCGGATCGCCACCGTCATCGCGCCGAAGAGCGCGGCCGAGCCGAGCGCGAGCAGGACGGCCGTCACGCGCGCTCCGCCACGACGATGCCCGCGAAGATGACGACGCAGCCCGCCCACCCGACCGCGCCGAGGCGGTCGCCGGCGAGCGTGATGCCGAAGAACGCCGCCCACACCGGCTCGAGCGCGAACGCGAGCGCCGTTCGGGTCGCGGTCGTCCGCCGCTGCGCCCAGGTCTGCGCGAGGAACGCGAGCGCGCTCGCAAAGACGCCCGTGACGAGCAGCGCGCCCCAGACCGTCCAGCCGTGCGGCCACGCGACCTGGCCGAGCGCGAGCGCGATCGCGCCGAGCCCGACGAACGAGACCGCCATCTCGACGAGCGTGAACGCAAGCGCGTCGTACCGAGGCGCGAAGCGCCCCATCAGCACGATCTGCAGGGCGTAGCTCGCCGCCCCGGCGAGCACGAGCAGGTCGCCCTCGACGTGGCCGCGGTGCACGCCCGCGAGCAGCCCGAGCCCGATCGTCGCGAGCACGACGCCGACCCAGGCGTCGGCGCCGATCCGCGTCCGGAAGACGGCCAGCGCGAGCACCGGCGTGAGCACGGTCTGCAGCCCCGTGATGAAGCCGGTGGCCGAGACGGTCGTCCGTTCGAGGCCGGCCGTCTGCAGGGCGTAGCCCGCCCCGAGCAGGCCGCCGGCGAGCGCTCCCGCCGCGACGCCGCTCCGGCCGAGGCTGCGCACGCGCCCGGCGGCCGGCACCGCGAGCGTCGCGGTCGCGATCAGGAAGCGGACGGCGAGGAACGCGAACAGCGGGTAGAGCGCGACCGCGTCCTTCACCTGGACGAAGGTGACTCCCCACACCGCCGTCACGGCGATCAGGACGAGCAGCGCGGGCACCCGCGCGATTCAACCAGGACGGGGGGTCTGACACCGGTTCGGTGTCAGACC
>DASZWR010000032.1:0-1675 GCA_035546215.1 Gaiellaceae bacterium
CGGCGAGGGCGAGGCCGGCGCCGAGCCGCCCGGCGACGCGGGCTGCGAGCGTCGCCCGGCCGGAGCCGCGCGGCGCGACGAGCTCGAGCTCGAGGCGTGCGAACGGGGTCGCCTCCGCGAAGGCGACGATCTCCTCGAGCAGCCGCTCGTGCAGCACCGGGCCGGGCGGCACCGGGACGAGCTCGAGGGAGGCCCTCCCCAGCACGTGGTCGAGCACGGCCGGGTCCGCAACCCAGCCCGTGCCGCTCGCGGCCGGCTCCTGCAGGGGACGGGCGAGCGCCCAGCGCACGAGCGCCGAGGACGGCCCGACGCGGGCGGCGACCGGCCTGCCGAACAGCTCCGCGGCGAGCGCGGGCGACGGGTCGAGCGGGACGGTCTCGTCCTGGAGGTAGCCGTAGACGCGGCGGAGCGGCGGCGCCAGCTCGGCGGCGAGCGCGAGCTGCAGCAGCTCGCGCTCCGCGGGCTCGAGGCCGAGCTCGAGCGTGAGGCGCGCGAGCGCCGCGTCGGGCCCGAGCTCGAGCAGCGACGCGAGCGCGGCGGACGCCGCCGCTGCGCGTTCGTCCGTCGCGTGGAACTCCGCCTCCGCGCCGGCGACCGTCCCGTCGAGCACGGAGTCGACCTCGCCGTGCCCGATCGCGAGCGCCTCGTCGTTCAGGTACCGGTTTCGCTCCCAGACCTCGCGGCACCAGAGGACGCGCCGGAACGCGCGCAGCCTGACCTCTGCGAGCCAGCGCGGCTCGAGCAGCGTGGGGGGCGCGTCGACCGCCGTCACGGCAGCACCTGCACGAGGTCCGCGTCCCCGAGGTTCGCGTCGGTCTTCTTGACGTGCAGGTCGACCTCCCTGACCGACTTCGCCGGGCCGAGCGGGTCGTCGGGCGTGAGGAACAGCACCGCCGCGCGGTAGACGACGCCGAGCCGCAGCGCCGCGGTCGTCGCCTGCCAGAGCCGGCTGAGCTCGTCGTAGGAGCGGTGCTCCATCGTCAGCGAGAGCTGCCACGCGAGCGGGCCGGGATCGGGCGGGCTCGGCGGCCCGCTGCGCACGACGCCGTTCGCGTGGAAGATGCGCAGCGCGACGCTCATCATCTGCTGCTCCTCGACGTAGCTCGCCTCGGAGTACGCGCTCACGAGATAGTAGAGGTCGAGCGCGAGCGGCAGGTAGCGCACCGGCTGGCCGGGGCTGCGGACCAGCTCCGGCGTCCACTGGCTCGACTCCTGCGCGTTGTTGCTCTCGACGTGGTAGAGGAAGATGCTGAGCTGCGCTCCGCCCTTGTCCTTCTGCAGGCGGTCGGGCGCGAGCCCGGTGAACGTCGGGGTGAACGACGGCGCGGTGAGGCCGAGCTCGGCCCAGATCGGAGCGGCGGCCCACTGGTCCTTGACGAGGGCGATCAGGCCGTCGGTCACCGCGGAGAGGTCGAGGACCACCGGCGGCTACCTTTGCGCGAGCCCGAACCAGGGCACGGGGCGGTCGGGGCCGCGCACGGGCCGGGGACGATGGGCGGCGGCGGCGCGCGGCTGCTGTGGAACCGGCTGCGGCGGCGCGACTGCGGGCGGGGGTACGACGGTCACCTCGATCGTGCCGATGTGCAGCTGCGGCGCCGCGGTGCGCCGGGACGCCGGCGGCCGCCGCGGCGCGGGCTGCGGCGGCTCGATGCGTGCGGGGGGCTCGGCCGGGCGG
>DASZWR010000033.1:0-26836 GCA_035546215.1 Gaiellaceae bacterium
CTGCTCGATCAGGCCGAGCGCCTGCTCGGCCTGATCGAGCGGGAACGTCGAGCCGACGAGCGGCCGCAGCTCCCCGCGCGCCCAGAGCGCGACGAGCTCGTGCGCGGCCTCGTGGACGAGCTCGGGGGTGCGCTGCATCAACCGGCCGAGATAGAGCCCGTGCACCGCGATGTTCCGGCCGACGACGAGGGCCGGGTCGAGGGGCTCCCACGCGCCGGCGGCGTAGCCGATCGCGACGATCGACCCGAGCGGCTCGAGCAGCTTCAGCGACCGGGTGAAGATGTCGCCGCCGACCGGATCGAGGACGACGTCGACCCGCACGTCGTCGAGCTCGTCGTACCCGCGCGGCTCCGCGCCGAGGTCGCGGACGACGTCGCGCTTCTCCGCGCTCGACGCGGTCCCGAACACCCGCGCGCCGGCGAAGCGGCAGAGCTGCACCGCGGCGGAGCCGACGCCGCCCGAGGCGGCATGGACGAGCACGGTCGAGTGCGGCCCGATGCGCAGCTGCCGCACGAGCGGGATGTACGCGGTGAGGAACGTGAGCAGGAACCCCGCGCCCTCCTCGTACGACGCGCCGTCCGGGAGCGGGAACGTCCACTCGCTCTGCACCGCGGCGCGCTCCGCATAGCCCCCGCCGCCGCGCGTGAGCGCCACCACCCGCCGGCCGTCGAGGTCGCCCGCGACCTCGCTGCCCGGCACGTACGGGAGCTCGGGCATCTGCGGGTACGCACCTCGCCGGATCAGCACGTCCGCGAAGTTGACGCCCGCCGCGCGCACCTCGACGACGCCGTCTCCGGCCGGCTCCGGGACGTCCGCCGGCTCGAGCGGCTCGCCCACCGCCCGGAGGACGGCCGCCCTCATCGTCCGGTCCAGCGCGGCTCGCGCTTCTCGAGGAACGCGGCGACGCCCTCCTGTCCGTCTGCGGACGCGAGACACGCGGCGAAGGCCTCCGCCTCGAGGTCGTCGCTGCGGGCGTCGCGGGTCTCGCGCAGCACGCGCTTGATCTGGCCGAGCGCGACCGGGCTCTGCGCGGCGATCGGCGAGACGAGCCGCTCGATCCCCTCCTCCAGGTCGTCCACGACGAAGTCGACGAGCCCCCACTCCAGCGCCTGCGTGGCCGGGATCCGCTCGCCCGACATGATCAGCCAGGCGGCCCGGCCGCCGCCGATCAGCCGCGGCGCGCGCTGCGTGCCGCCGCCGCCGGGCAGCAGGCCGAGCTTCACCTCCGGGAAGCCGAGCTGCGCCTCGCGGTGCGCGATGCGCAGGTCGCAGCCGAGCGCGAGCTCGAGGCCGCCGCCCAGGCAGTAGCCGTGGATCGCGGCGACGACCGGGACGGCGAGCGACTCGAACAGGTTCGCGAGCGGCTGGATGCCGCCGGGGCGATCGTCCCCGCTCCCTTCGCCGACGAAGCCGGTGATGTCGGCGCCGGCCGAGAACGCGCGCTCGCCGCGGCCGCGGAGCACGACCACGCGGACATCCGGGTCGAGCGACTCCAGCTCGTCCCACAGGTCGCCGACGATCTTCGTCCCGACGGCGTTGACCGGCGGGTCGTCGAGCCAGACGGTCTTGACGCTCATCGCGCCTCGACCGCCGCGGGCGCGGCGAACCGCTCGCGCAGCTCCGACTTGCGGAACTTGCCGACGGACGTCTTCGGGATCTCGGCGACGAACTCGAAGCGGTCGGGGAGCCACCACTTGGCGAAGTCGGGGGCGAGGAACGAGCGAAGCTCGTCGGCCGTGGCCGTCATCCCAGGCTTGAGCACCACGGCGGCGAGCGGCCGCTCGTCCCACTTCTCGTCGGGCACCGCGACGACGGCAGCCTCGGCAACCGCCGGGTGCGCCATGAGCGCATTCTCCAGCTCGACGGACGAGATCCACTCGCCGCCGGACTTGATCACGTCCTTCGTGCGGTCCTTGATCTGGATGAAGCCGCGTGCGTCGATCGTCACGACGTCGCCGGTGCGGAACCAGCCGTCGTCCGTCCAGCGGGCGGCCTGCTCGGGCGTCTCGTAGTACGACGCCGCGACCCAGGGGCCGCGCACCTCGAGCTCGCCCATCGACTCCCCGTCCCACGGCAGCTCGCGGCCCAGCTCGTCGCGATGACGCAGCTCGACGAGCGGCAGCGGCACGCCCTGCATCGCCATGACGTCGAACTTGGTCTCGTCGTCGGCGTCGGCGAGCGGCCCGGGGAGCTGGCACGTGGTCGCGACCGGCGAGGTCTCGGTCATGCCCCAGCCGTGGACGACGTCGAGCCCGTGCCGCTGCTTGAAGCCCGCGATCATGCTGCGGGGCGCGGCGGAGCCGCCGACGAGCATCCCCTTCAGCCGGGACAGGTCCCACGCGTCCGGCTCGGCGTCCAGGAGCTGGAGGATGCCGAGCCAGATCGTCGGCACGCCGGCCGTCCACGTCACGCCCTCCTGGACGAAGTCCTCGAGCAGGCTGCGGGCGTCGAGATGCGGGCCCGGGTAGACGAGGTTCGCGCCGACGAGGGACGCGACGTACGGGTAGCCCCAGGCGTTGGCGTGGAACATCGGGACGACCGGCAGGATCGTGTCCTGCTCGCCGATCCCGAGGCCGAGCGGGTTTCCCGCGGCGACGCCGAGCGTGTGCAGCAGCGTCGAGCGGTGCGAGTACAGGACGCCCTTCGGCTGCCCGGTCGTCCCGCTCGTGTAGCACATCGCCGCCGCCTCGCTCTCGTGCAGCCCGGGGTCGCGCCACGCGTCCGGGTCGGCGCCGGCGATCAGCTCCTCGTACGAGTCCTCGACGACGAGCACGTGCTCGATCGACGTGCGGTCGACGAACTGCTCGAGCAGCGGCACGAGCTGGCGGTCGACGATCACCGCCTTGTCGCCGGCGTGCGAGGCGATATACGCGAGGTCGTTCGGGTGCAGCCGCAGGTTCAGGGTGTGCAGCACGTAGCCGCCGCACGGGATGCCAAGGTATGCCTCGTGGTGAACCTGGTGGTTCCAGCAGAGCGTCGCGACGCGGTCGCCGCGCCTCAGGCCGAGCTCGCCGAGCGCGACGGCGAGCGCGCGCGAGCGGCGGCAGACCTCCGCGTAGGTCGTCCGCATGAAGCTCTTGTCGGGCTGGCGGGTGACGATCTGCTTGTCGCCGAAGTACGCCTCCGCCCGGCGCAGCACGAGGGGCAGCGTCAGCTGGTAGTCCATCATCAGCCCGTTCACGACACGCCTCCGGCCAGACCCTGACGCCGTGGCAGGTCGACCTCGGGGTCGACGAGGTGGCCGTCGCGCTCCACGTAGCCGTCCTTGCCGCCGACCACGTAGAGCACGAGCTCCTCATCGCCCGGGTTCGTGATCTGGCGATGGGTCGTCGACTCGACGTGGACGAGACCGCCCTCGCCGAGCGCGTGCTCCTTGCCCTCGATCGTGAAGACCGCGCGGCCCCGGTGGACGAGGTAGAGCTCGTCCTGCGTGTCGTGGTAGTGGGCCGGACCGACGTAGTGCGGCGGATAGACGACCGCGTTGACGCCGAAGGCCGTGACGCCGAGAGCGCCACGGATCTTGCGGAACCCGGGGCCCTCCCCGAGCTCGTCGAGGGAACTCACCTGGTAGCCCATGAATCGACTCTACGCCTTTCCCGATCGGAGTTGAGTATGCAGTCAATCGCCGAACAGGAACCGCGTCAGGACGCGGTCCCGCAGGCGATCCGGGAGCTTCTGGACGCGTGCGCGGCGCTTCGCGTCGGGGCCGACGACGTAGCGCGTGCGGGGCTTCGCGGCGGTCAGCGCGTGCTCGACCGCGTCGGCGACGAGCGAGACGGGCGCCGCTCGCCCGCTCGACCGCTCGGCGGCAAGGCGCCGGAACCGCTCCAGCCGCCGACCGTAGAGCTCGGCCGCCTCGGGCGGGAGCTCGTCGACCCGCCGCTGCGGCTTCCGCCAGATCGGCGTGTCGATCGTGCCGGGCTCGACGATCGCGACCCGCATCCCCCACGGCGCGAGCTCGACGCGCAACGCGTCGGCCATGGCCTCGAGCGCGAACTTCGACATCGCGTACGCGCCGAGGAACGGCAGCGCCGAGCGCCCCGCGATCGAGCCCATCAGCACGATGCGGCCGGAGCGGCGGCGCAACGCGGGCAGGAGCGTCTGCGTCACGCGCAGCTGGCCGACGACGTTCACGTCGAGCTGGCGCTGCAGCTCCTCGGGCGCCAGGAACTCGAGCGGCCCTGCGACGGCGACGCCCGCGTTGTCGACGAGCGCGTCGAGCTCGGCGATCTCGTCGCGGAGCCCCGCGACGGCCTCGCCGTCGGTCACGTCGAGCAGCAGCTCGCGCGTGCCCTCGGGTGCGCCGCCCGCGGTCCGGACGGTGGCGTAGACCTCCCAGCCGCGGTCGCGCAGGCGCTCGGCCGTGGCGCGCCCGATCCCGGTGGACGCGCCGGTTACGAGGACAGCAGGGATGCGGCCACCTCGGCGCGGTGCTCGCGGCCGTAGCCGAGGGCGGCGTCCAGCCACAGGGCGCGCTTGTAGTACCGGTGCAGCGGATGCTCCCAGGTGAAGCCGATCCCGCCGTGCACCTGGATCGATGTCTCGCAGGCCCGCACGGCAGCCTCGGTCGCCTGCGACTTCGCGGCGGCGCAGGCGAGCCCGGCCTGGTCGTCGCCCTCGGCGACGCACCAGGCGGCCCAGTAGGCCAGCGAGCGCGCGAGCTCGACGGCCACGTACGCGTCGACGAGCGGATGGGAGATCGCCTGGTAGGTGCCGATCTTCTTGCCGAACTGCTCGCGCTCGCCGGCGTACGCGACGGCGAGCTCGACGACCTTGGCGCCGATGCCGACCGCCTGCAGCGCGTAGGCGGCGAGCAGCTGCGACCGGTCGTCGCCGATCTCCGCCTCGACCCACGGACCGTCGTAGTGCACCCGGCCGAGCTCCTCGAAGAGGACGGCGGCGTCGAGGAAGGTCAGCTCGTCGGAGCCGAGGATCCCGACCCAGCCGAGCTCGGCCAGCTGGTCCTGCGTCGGCGCAGGGTTCGCCTCGAGGAACGCCCGCGTCTCGCGGCGGAGGTCGTCCTGCTCGGCCGAGAAGGCGAAGTCCATCAGCGGCTCCTCGGGAGGCCGAGCACGCGCTCGGCGACGATGTTGCGGAGGATCTCGCTCGTGCCCGCCTCGATCGTGTTGCCGCGCGAGCGGAGCTGCTGGTATTGCCAGTAGCCGTCCGGCCCGTCCGGGTCCGGCTCGAGGGCCCGCTCCCCCAGGATCTCGAGTGCGAGCTTCGTCAGCCGCTGGTTGTTCTCCGACCAGACGAGCTTCGTCGCGGACCCCTCCGGGCCGGGAATCCCGGTCTTCTCGAGCGTCGTCAGGGAGCGCAGGTTCGTGAGCCGGAGCGCCTGGAGCTCGATCCATTCGCGTGCGATCCGGTCGCGGAGGATCGGGTCGGTCACGTCCCGGTCGACCGCCAGCGCGAGCAGCCGCCGGACGGCGACGTCGAGCGTCGCGGCGAGCGCGAACCCGAGCGTGCCGCGCTCGTGCAGCAGCGTCGTCATCGCGACCTGCCAGCCGCCGCCGATCTCGCCGAGCAGGTTCTCCTTCGGCACGACCACGTCGGTGAAGAAGATCTCGTTGAACTCCGGATGCCCCGTGATCTGCACGAGCGGCCGCACCTCGACGCCGGGCGCGTGCATGTCGACGATCACGTAGGTCAGGTTCTTGTAGCGCGGCTCGTCGGGGAGCCCGAGCCCGACCAGGATGCAGAAGTCGGCGATGTGCGCGAACGACGACCATACCTTCTGGCCGTTGACGAGGAAGTGGTCGCCCTTGTCCTCGATGCGCGTGCGCGCCGCTGCGAGGTCGCTGCCCGCGCCGGGCTCGGAGAACCCCTGGCACCAGATCTCCTCGGCCGAGAGGATCTTCGCGAGGTAGCGCTCCTTCTGCGCCTCGGTGCCCCAGGCGATGATCGTCGGCCCGGCCATGCCGAGGCCGATCACGCCGAGATGCGACGGCGCCTCGGCGGCGGCGAGCTCCTCGAGGAAGATCGCCTGGTGGCTGTAGGGCGCACCGGACCCGCCGTACTCCTTCGGCCAGGTCAGGCCCGCGTAGCCGGCCTCGCCGAGCTTGCGGCTCCAGTCGCGGTCGGCGTCCTCGAAGCGGCGCGCGCCGCGCGCCCGCGACGACTCGGGGAGGTTCTGCGCGATGAACTCGCGCACCTCCTGCCGGAAGGCCGCTTCCTCCGGGGTGTCGCGGAGGTCCATGCGGACGATCCTAGTGCGGTTGACTCCGGAGTCAACCGCCTCGCGGGGCTAGCGCCCCTCGGCCGCGTCGCCGCGCAGCGTCAGCAGCGTCGACACGGCGTGGGCGACGAGCGAGCCGTGCTCGTCCGTCACGTTGCACTCCGTCAGGCCGATCGTCTTCCCGAACTTGAGCGACCGTGCCTCGGCGACGAGCCTGCCCTGCCACACGGGCTTGAGGAAGTTGATCTTCAGCTCGAGCGTCGTGAACGACTCGCCCTCCTCGAGCAGCGACGCGTGCGCGCAGCCGAGCGCGGCGTCGGCGACGTCGCAGATGATCCCGCCGTGCACGGTGCCGAGCGGGCTTGCGTGCTGCGGCCCCGTCTCGAGCTCGAAGATCACGCGCCCGGGCTCGATCTCGGTCATGCGCATCCCGATCAGGTCGGCGACCGGCGGACCGGGCAGCTCGCCCGCGATCATCTTGCGGAACGCGTCGATCGACTTCACGGCGTCAGCACCGTGCGGATCACGTCGCCGGTTCTCATTGCGTCGAGCGCGTCCGCCCAGGCGGCGAGCGGCGCCGTGCGGGTCACCATCCCGGCCAGGTCGAGCTTCCCCTCGAGCGCCCAGGCGGCAAGCCGCGGGAAGTCCTCCTGCGGCAGGTGGTCGCCGCCGTGCGACACGAGGACGCGTGCCCGCTTGTCGAAGAGGCGCTTGAGCGGCACCTGGGCGACGTCCCCCTCCCGCGGAATGCCGACGAGCACGACGGTGCCGCCGCCGCGGAGCAGGCCGATCGCCTGCTCGAACGTCTCCCGGCGGCCGACGACGTCGAACGCGACGTCGACCGGGCCGGCGTCGGTGTGCGTGGCGCCGAACCGCCTCGCCTGCTCGCGCTTTCGCTCGTCGACGTCGAGCGCGCGGATCTCCGAGGCCCCGGCGAGCCGGGCGCCCTGCACCACCGAAAGGCCCACCGCGCCGCAGCCGATCACGGCGACGCGCGCCCCTTCCCGGACCTTCGCCGTCTCGAGCACCGACATGACGCCGGTCGCGACCGCGCAGCCGATCAGACAGGCCTGCTCGACGGGCAGCTCGCGCGGGACGCGCACCGCGGCCGCCGCCGGGACGACGGTGTGCGTCGCGAACGTGCCGGTGCGGAGCACGGGTGTGAGCTCGGCGCCGTCGTGGCGGTGCAGCCGGCCGGGCGCAGCCGGCGGCCGCGTGCACCGGCGCGGCTCCCCGCTCGCGCACATCGCGCACTCGCCGCAGGCCGTCTTCCAGCCGATCACCACGCGATCGCCGGGCGCCACGGTGGCCACCCCGGCGCCGACGGCATCGACGGTGCCGGCGCCTTCGTGCCCGAGCAGCACGGGGTACGCGTGGCCCCAGCCGTCCTCCTCGATCACGTGCAGGTCGCTGTGACAGACGCCGGTCGCCTCGATGCGGACGAGCACCTCGCCGGGCCCGGGCTCGTCGACTCCGATCTCCTCGAGCGCCACCTCGCCGCGCGCGCCGAGGACTACGCCGCGCTCAGCCAACTGCGATCCAGCTCGCGGATCGAGTGCGCTCCGGCGAGCGCGAGCGTCAAGTCGATCTCCGCCGTGAGGTTCTGGATGAGCTCCTCCACCCCGCGCTGCCCGCCGACCGCGAGCGCATACGCGTAGGGCCGGCCGAGCAGCACCGCGTCGGCGCCGAGCGCGACCGCCTTGACGACGTCGGCCGCCGTCCGGATGCCGCCGTCCATCAGCACGACCGCGTCCGGCAGGGCGTCGCGCACCTCGACGAGCGCGTCGAGCGCCGCGACGGCGCCGTCCACCTGCCGGCCGCCGTGGTTCGAGACGACGACCCCGTCGACACCGTGGCGGAGCGCCTCCTCGGCGTCGTCGGCGGTGAGCACGCCCTTGACGAGGATCGGCAGCGAGGTCTGCTCGCGCAGCCAGTCGAGGTCGTTCCACGTGAGCCCGATGTTCGGGAAGGTGGCGAGCATCGTCGCGGCCGCGGTCAGCAGGTCCTCCTCCGGCGTCCTGTCGAGCTTCGCGAGGAAGACCGGGTCGGTGAAGTACTGGCCGCAGCCCTCGCCCTTGATGAACGGCAGGTAGGCGAGCCGCAGGTCGCGCGGGCGCCAGCCGAGCGTGAGGGTGTCGAGCGTGACGACGATCGCGCCGTAGCCGGCCGCCTCCGCGCGGCGCACGAAGCTCTGGCAGATGTCGCGGTCGTTGACCCAGTAGAGCTGGAACCAGCGCGGCGCCCCGGTCTCCGCCACCTGCTCGATCGAGTGCGTGGCCGCGCTCGAGAGCAGGAACGGCACGCCCGCGGCGGCGGCCGCCGCCGCGGCGCCTGCCTCGGCGCTCTCGTGCGCGATCGAGAGCACGCCGATCGGAGCCAGGAAGAATGGCGCGGGCGAGCGCATCCCGAGCACGTCGACCGAGAGGTCGCGCGACGCGTTGCCGGTCAGCATGCGCGGCCGGATCCGCCAGCGGTCGAACGCACTGCGGTTCGCCCGCATCGTCGCCTCGTCGCCGGCGCCACCCGCGATGTAGCCGAAGGCTCCCTCGTCGAGCTTCTCCTCGGCGGCGCGCTCCCAGTCGGCGACGGCAATGGGCCACTCCGGCGGATGCTGCGCGATGTAGATCGCATTCTGGATCAGGGAACCGCTGGTGCTCATGCTTTGATCCTAAGCGGATGGCAGCCGCTCATCCGTTTGGACGACATGTGAATCCGGAATCTCCTGCCATGCGCCCCGACGTCACCCGGGAGCGAAACGAGCGAATCGCCGCGTCGGCGGTCGAGCACCACTTCGACCCCGAAGCGCCGGCGGCGTTCCTCTGCGAGTGCAGCGACCCGCGCTGCGAGGAGCTCCTCCGGATGACGCTGTCCGCCTACCGGAGCGCGCGCGCCGGCGGCGACTACGTGGTCGCGCCGGGCCACCAGGTGGACGACGCGAGGATCGTGCGCATCAAGGAGGCCTGCTGGCTCTATCGCGCCGAGGTCGCGTAGCTCAGGACGGCGAGACCTGGACCGAGCCGTACGCGACGTCGCCGTCGGCGTCCGTCACCTGCACCTCGAAGGTGCCGTGGCTCGTGCGGGACGGCCGGCCGAGGACGCGCCCCGACAGCAGCAGGTGCACGCCGCGGGGCGGGCGGCCGCGGGCGACGCGCCACCGGTAGGGCGCGGTCCCGCCGGAGGCGCGGAGCGAGGTGTCGACGATCCGGCCGGGGCGCAGCACGAGCCCGTTGTGCACGACGTGCAGCGGGTCGAGCAGGTCGGTGAGGCTCCCGTGCATCACGTGCGCGAGCCCGATCCCGCCCTGGTAGGTGAGGTGCACGCCGTCGCTCTGGAACCAGCTGTTGTGCCCGGCGGAGGCGGCGTTCCAGTCGACGAGCTGGAGCTGCGGCCAGCGCCGGACGGCCGCGCGCAGGTCGTCGTTCAGCTCCGGGTACGGGTCGCGTGCCTCACGGAGCGTCAGCCAGAGGACGTGCTCGGCGCCCTTCGCGACGAGCGTCGACATCGTCTTGTCGACCGCGGCCGGGAAGGTGCCTTCCAGGTCGTTGTAGCCCACCTCCACGACCACGGTGGGCGGCACGGTGGGCATCTCGTCGACGACGGCGAGGAGTGTCGGCGGCGCGGTGCCTGCCTCGAAGCAGCTGACGCCGACGAGCCGCCGGCACACCGCCACCTGCCACGTCACGTCGAGATTCTTCTGGACGATCTCGGTGGCGTTCGCGTACCAGTAGACCGCCGTCGAGATCGAGTCGCCGATCACGAGCACGCGCGGTTGCGACGCACCACCGGCAGTGCCTGCGACGACAGTGCAGGCGAGAAGCGCCCCCATCGCGATGACCCCCTTCATCACGCATGAACTACGGTAGACGATGTGTTCAGGTCCCGCCGGGAGAGCGGATGATTCACGTTTCTCGAGGACGGGCAACCCGACGAAGTGCCCGACCGCGAGAAGCAAGAGCGCGTTGCACGCAACGAAGCGACGTTCCGCAAGGCGAACGAGCAGATCGAGAGCGTCGCGGACGCCCACGGGCTTGCGCGCTCCGTCCCGTTCGTGTGCGAGTGCGCCGACATCTCGTGCGTGCTCGTCGTGCAGCTGACGCTGGACGAGTACCGGCAGGTCAGGGCCGACCCCCGGCGCTTCGTCGTCGCTCCCGGCCACGAGGACACGGACGACACGAGCGTGGTCGTCGGGCGTGGCGACGGCTTCGACGTCGTCGAGAAGCAGCAGCGGTCGGGCGAGGTGGCCGAGGAGCTCGCCGATGGATGAACGAGGAAGGCGGATCGGCAGGAACGAGGCCGTGTTCCGCGAGGTGAACGAGCAGATCGAGGGGCTCAACACCCGGCTCGCGGCCGTGGGCGAGCGGGTGCTGCACGTCGTCTGCGAGTGCGGGAACCTGGAGTGCGTCGACCAGCTGACGCTGCCGGTCGCGATCTACGAGGAGGTGCGGGCCGACCCTGCGACGTTCCTCGTGAAGCCGGGTCACGAGATCCCCGACGTCGAGACGGTCGTGCGGCGGGAGCGCGAGTACTTCGTCGTCCGCAAGGAGGCGGGCGGGCCCGAGCGGCTCGCGGCTGAGACCGACCCCCGCTCCTAGTACCTCCGCTGACGGCAGAGCGCCGTCATGGACATCGCTGTAGAGGCGCCTAGCGGAGTCGAACCGCTGTTAGGGGAAACCGCACCCTCTGAGCCTATTTCCCAAGAACCGCGACCAGCAGCGGTCGACGAACTCCCGGAAGCCCTTCGCCGGGTTGTAGAGCGGATCACGGCGCGGTCACGGGAGGGGGCCGATGCCTGACCTGTCAGGCACGGCCCCGCCCGTGGCCGGCGCGGATGCGCGCTACACGGTGGCCGGCTACGGCTATGACGACATCACCCTGGGATTCGAGCTCACGGGGTCGGCACTCAGCCTTCAGAAGATCCGGGAGATGGAAGGTCGGGACAACGGCCCGAGCAAGATCCTCGGCTACGAGGCATCGTGGGGGAAGTTCGAGAACCTGCTCGGACGTTCGTTCTCGAAGTTCATCTGGGACACGAAGCGGCTCTACGTCCAGTGGAAGCCGGCGGCGAGGAACGAGCTTCTCCGTCCGTGCGAGTTCGAGGCCCAGTTCCGCGACCTCGAGAAGCGCCTGGCGGTGGTCGGCATCGAGACATGGGAGCCAGTCTGGGTCACGCGGCTCGACGTGTCGGTCGACCTCCTATGCGATCCGGAGGATGGCAAGGCTCTTCTCGACGGGCTAGAGGCGGCTCGACTTCCGCGCGGGCAGCGGATCACCGTCGATGGTCAACCGCGCTCGACGGTCTACTTCCGCCCACGCGTCTCGAACGATGTGCTGGCGCGCGCGTACTGCCGGAACCTCAGGACCAGGACGGGCGCTCCGTTCGGGAAGATCAGGCTCGAAGCTGTCCAGCGCTTCAAGCCGAAGGAATGGTGGGCGGATTACTGCTTCAAGGGCGACGTGGCAGCGGCGATGATCTGGGAAGCGCGCTACGGAAACGAGCAGGTCGACGGCCGCGTCACGCGGCTGAGCCGGGAGGTACAGGTGCTGACGCTGACGCAGAGGGTTCGCTTGGGCGAGTTGACCGCGGCTCAGTTCGAGCGCATGTCGGGCTTCCTTGCCGAACGGCTGGGGGTTGCTCGCGAGATCTACAGCGACCGTCTCTACTCGGAACGGCGGCGCGAGGCGCGCGAGCTCGGGCTTTCAGTGAACGACGTTGGACAGGAACCGATCGACGTCGACCTCGGAGAGCTTCTTAAGCAGGCTCGCAAGGTCTGGGCGGCATAGCCGAAGGAGTGCGGTTGTCAGCGCGCTGCATCGCCCAGTAGATGACGCAGTTCGCTCCTCTGCTCCAACCCGTGCGTCGTTTCGAGCACTAACAGCGGCATCACGCCTTAGCATCGCGGAAGCTGATGCGAGGCAGGCCCACATCGCTGGACATGCTCTTACTGAACGCCGAGTTCCGGGTGCTTCGCCTGAACAACTTCTGGCGGGATCCGGCGCATGAGCTGTTCGGCGATAACCCTGAAGGGCAGTTCGACCTCTTCTACGCGCTCGGGGGACTCTGGCTGATTGCGTACATCGTCTTCGCACTCGCCTGGATCGGGGTAAGCGCAGTGATCGTCTCGGTCGGTGTGCTGGGTACCAGCAGCGACGTTGCCGTCTTCGTGTTCGGGTCAGCGTTCTGCATAACCGGTGCCGCTGATGCCCTTTGGCGCAACATCCTCGTGTGGGCCGCACGGACGAGGTACCGCCGCGAGGACCGAACCTGTAGTGACCAAACGCGGCGTCTCATGCGTATCGCGGCTGTGCCGGACGGAACCGTCCTCCTGCAGGTCGGTGCCGGCATCTTGTTCGCGTGGCTCTCCGTTCGTTAGCCGGCCCCCGGGTCTGTAATACCCGGGATAGCTACAGAAATCCGCTGTCCCTCTACTCCGACGCGCCAGCATCCGCGTCGTCGCCTTCGACGCCGATGCCATCTTCCGTCCCGTCATCCGGATTCCCAATCACATCGCTGAGCGCTCGATCGATTTCGGACGCCCACCGGCTCAGGCTGATCGTCTCGAAGTCGGCGTTCCCGGCTATCAGAGCGAGCCACGCAAGGATGTCGGCACCGATGGCGAACGGATGGAAGCCGTAGCCCTTCGCGCGCTCGTTAAGTTCACCCAGAAGCTCCGGCGCCCATTCATCGACATCTGCGAGGTACGTGTCTAGTGCCTCGACGTTGAATATCAAGGCTTCCCGTAACCCCCACAAGGTCTGATCGACTTCCTCATCATCGAGGTCGGCGGCATGCCCAGACTCCTGCATTCCTGCTTCAACCCCGAGGCGCGCCAGCTTCTGAAGAACGTCGCGTGATCTGAGATAGAGCGGAAGGGAACTCGCGTCCAGATCGAGGTCGAGATCGCCCCGGTCTACGCTCTCGGCGTACCGCTCCTCAAGTGCGTCTACCGCCGCCTGTAGTCCGGAGAACTCCTTGTCCGCGAGTTCAAGAAGCGCGCTGAGACGATTCAAGTCGCGGCGGAGTTCACGCGGCACGGTGTGATCGGACTTGTACGCGAGTTTGTGATCGATCGCTGCCCACGCGTGTTGGAGCACCGTGCGGACTTGGATTTCCGCGCACATGCCGTCGAATGCGACCCACTCCGGTAGTGCTGCGCGCGTCCATCGACGACCAGGGTGGGATCCTCAGGGTGGCCGTGAAGGTGACGCCGAAGGCTTCTCGCGTTGCCGGCTTCATCATCACCTGGGCTGTGGCGATGCGCGAGGATGGGCGCTCGGAGTACTCGATCACGGAGTACCAGCGGTTCTGGAACGAGGGCGAGCGGCAGGCTTACAGGCTGCAGGCCGACTTCCGGGCTCTGTGGCCGGGATTTGAGACCCCGAACGAACTGGCTGTGCAGCTGATCAAGCAGCTAGACGCGAAAGCGGCGGCGAAGGACGCGGCCTCACTCGCGACGCGGCTAGTGGTGACGGCATGAGGCTCGACAGGGCAATAGACCGCTACCTGGGCGACCTCGCGCGCCAGGGGAAGTCGAATCGAACGCTCAAGACGTACGCCTTTCGGCTGATGCCGCTCTGCGGAGCGAAGGAAGTGGCCGAGGTTCGCGATGTTCGCGCAGTGACGACAAACGAGTGCCGCGCGTATCTCGACAACTGGCGCGATGCGGCCCCTGGGACTCGCTACCACGCCTGGGCCGTCATGAGCGGTTTCTTCAAGTGGCTCTATCGCGCCGAGGAAATCGACATCAATCCGATGGCGCGTATCGAGCCGCCGCGCCGGCTTCCACCCGAGGAACTGGACGTCGTGACCGTCACCGGAGCGGACGTCCGCAAGATGTTCGACGTCTGCCAGACGTGGGGCGAGTTGCTGTGCCTGTCGACCCTCGCCTATCTCGGCCCCCGGCGTGGCGGCGCCTCCCAGCTCAGGTGGCGTGACGTGGACCTGGAGCGCGGGACACTTCGGTTGAGAGAGAAAGGCGGCAAGCGGCGACATCTTCCGATCCCGTCGGAGTTCCTAGCGCTTCTGAAGGCGGCGAAGCTTTCGGGGAAGGTCGATTGCGCGAGCAACGACTACGTGATCCCGATGCAGCGCAAGCAGAAGCACGGACGCGCGCGGGACGACCGCGTCATTTCTCGGTACGTGAAGAACATCGGAGAGCGGGCAGGCGTGCACGTAAGACCTCATGCGCTGCGGGCCGCGTTCGCCGTGCAATTCCTTGAAACGCATCCGGGGGAGCTTGAGGCGCTCCAGCGTCTGCTCGGTCACCGGAAGCCCGAAACGACCCAGATCTACCTTCGGCGCTACAACGACCAGAAGGCGATGGAGAACGTTCGGGACCTCAGCTGGGGCAACCGGTTTAGTGCTTCAGCTGGAGAGGCGCCTAGCGGAGTCGAACCGCTGTAAACGGCTTTGCAGGCCGCTGCCTAACCACTCGGCCAAGGCGCCGCGCAGGGCGCATCGTATCGACGGCTCCGGGTACGTCCGTCCCGTGCCGGCCCGCAACCCGTATCCCACCGCGGCCGCGTTCCTGCCCGACCGGCTGACGATGGGCGCGGCGCGCGAGGCCGTGCAGCACTGCCAGGGCTGCCCGCTCTTCGCGAACGCGACGCAGGCGGTGTTCGGCGAGGGGACGCTGACGAGCGAGGTGATGCTCGTCGGCGAGCAGCCGGGTGACCAGGAGGATCGGGCGGGCGCTCCGTTCGTCGGTCCGGCCGGGAAGCTCCTTGACCGCGCGCTCGACGAGGCGGGCATCGACCGCCGGAAGACCTATGTGACGAACGCGGTGAAGCACTTCAAGTGGAAGGCGCGCGGGACGCGGCGCATCCACGACAAGCCGAGCTGGACGGAGCAGATGGCCTGCCGGCCCTGGCTCGAGGCCGAGCTCGCGCTCGTCAGGCCGAAGGCGCTCGTGCTGATGGGCGCGACGGCGGCCCAGTCGCTCCTCGGGAAGAGCTTCCGCGTGACGCAGAGCCGCGGCGTGCCGCTCGAGTCCGACCTCGCCGGGCTCGTCCTGGCCACGATCCACCCGAGCGCCGTGCTCCGGGCGGACGACCGGGAAGAGACGTTCGCCGGCCTGGTTGACGATTTGCGCGCCGCAGCGGCTGCTTTATGACGCAAAACGCGGTGGCAAGGCACGAACGCCGCGCATATAGTCCGGACCGTGTCGTTGCAGGAGCGCAGCGCCGCCGAGCGCGTCCAGGAGGCCCGCGGGCGCTACGTCGCCCGTGGCGTCTCGACCCCGCAGCTCGTCGTCGACCGGGCCGAAGGCGCCCGCATCTGGGACGTCGACGGGCGCGAGTACCTCGACTTCGCCGGCGGGATCGGCTGCCAGAACCTCGGCCACAACCTGCCCGCCGTCGTCGACGCGGTGCACGCGCAGGTCGACCGGTACCTGCACCAGTGCTTCATGGTCGGCACCTACGAGCCCTACGTCGAGGTGTGCCGGCGGCTCGCCGAGCTCTCGCCGTGCCGCGGCGCCGACCAGAAGTCGCTGCTCCTGAACTCGGGCGCCGAGGCGGTCGAGAACGCCGTCAAGATCGCGCGCGTCGCGACCGACCGGCCCGCCGTGATCGTCTTCGACAACGCGTTCCACGGCCGGACGCTCCTCTCGATGACGATGACGTCGAAGGTCGTGCCGTACAAGAAGGGCTTCGGCCCGTTCGCGCCCGAGGTCTACCGCACCCCCGCCCCGTATCCGTTCCGCGGCGTCAGCGAGGACGACGCGATCGCGGCGCTGAAGCACCTCTTCAAGGGCGACGTCGATCCCGAGTCGGTCGCGTGCGCCGTGCTCGAGCCGGTGCAGGGCGAAGGCGGGTTCATCCCGATGACGCCCGACTTCCCGAAGCGCCTGCAGGAGCTCCTCGACGCGCACGGCATCCTCTACGTCGACGACGAGGTGCAGTCGGGCTGCGGCCGCACCGGCCCCGTCTGGGCGATCGAGCACTACGGCGTCGAGCCCGACCTGCTCGTGAGCGGGAAGACGCTCGGCGGCGGCCTCCCGCTCGCCGGCGTGACCGGCCGGGCCGAGGTCGTCGACGCCGTCCCGCCGGGCGGCCTCGGCGGCACGTTCGGCGGCAACCCGGTGAGCTGCGCGGCGGCGATCGCCGTCCTGGACGCGCTCGCCGCGGAGCGCCCCCACGCGGAGGCGGTCGGCCGGCGGATCCGCGAGCGGCTCGAGCAGATCGCGCCGCCGGGGAGCGAGGTGCGCGGGCTCGGCCCGATGGTGGCGCTCGAGCTGGCCGAGCAGAACGGCGAGGCGACCGGCCGGATCCTGGCCGAGGCCCGCGAGAAGGGCCTCCTGCTCCTCTCGTGCGGGATCTACGGGAACGTGATCCGCCTCCTCGTGCCGTTCACGATCGGCGACGAGGAGCTCGAGCGGGGGCTCGACATCCTCGAGGCGTGTCTTGGCAGCTGAGGTTCGCGCCGAAGGCATACGAAAGACCTATGGGGACGTCGCCGCGGTCGACGGCGTCGACCTCGAGGTGGGCGCCGGCGAGTTCTTCACGCTCCTCGGCCCGTCGGGCTCGGGCAAGACGACGACGCTGCGGATCATCGCCGGCTTCGAGCAGCCGGACACCGGGCGGGTCACGCTCGGCGGCGAGGACATCACGCGGCGGCCGCCGTACGCGCGCGACGTCAACACCGTCTTCCAGGACTACGCGCTCTTCCCGCACATGAGCGTCGCCGACAACGTCGCCTACGGCCTCAAGGTGAAGGGGGTGCCGCGCGCCGATCGCCGCCGGCTCGTCGACGAGGTCCTCGAGATGGTGCGGCTCGGGGGCTACGGCGCCCGCAAGCCGGTGCAGCTCTCGGGCGGCCAGCGGCAGCGGGTCGCGCTCGCGCGCTCGATCGTGAACCGCCCCAAGGTGCTGCTGCTCGACGAGCCGCTCGGCGCCCTCGACCTGAAGCTCCGGCAGGAGATGCAGGTGTTCCTCAAGTCGCTGCAGCGCGAGCTCGGGATGACCTTCCTCTACGTGACGCACGACCAGGAGGAGGCGCTGACGATGAGCGACCACCTCGCGGTCTTCAACGACGGGAAGATCGAGCAGGTCGGTGCGCCCGAAGAGGTCTACCACCGTCCCTCGACGGCCTTCGTCGCGGGCTTCGTCGGCACGTCGAACCTGCTCGAGCGCGACGGCCGCCGCTTCTCGGTGCGGCCCGAGCGGATCGAGCTGAACGGGCACGGCGAGCCGGCCACGGTGACGGACGTGGTGTTCGTCGGCTCGTTCATGCGCATCCTCGTCGACACCGACCGCGGCGAGCACCTCACCGTCGTGCGGGCGACCGTCGGCGACCACCCCGCGCCCGGCGCCCGCGTGCACGTGGGCTGGCGGGACGAGGACGCGTACGAGATCCAACCCCCCGAAGAGCAGGAGGTCAGATGACGAAGAGCCTGTGGGCGCTGCTGGCGGTCCTCGCGGCTGCCGCGGCGTTCCCCGCGGCCGGCGCCACGAAGGCGAGCGGCGGCACGCTCAACATGATCGCGTGGGAGGGCTACCTCGACAAGAGCTGGGTGCAGCCGTTCGTCAAGCAGAGCGGCTGCACGATCCACGCGAAGTACGCGGGCTCCTCCGACGAGATGGTGACGCTGATGCGCTCCGGCGGCGGCAGCCAGTACGACATGGTCTCCGCGTCCGGCGACGCGTCGCTGCGCCTGATCTACGGGCACGACGTGCAGACCGTCGACCCGTCGAAGGTGCCCGACTTCAAGAACTTCGGCAAGGCGTTCCAGTCGCCCCCGAACAACACGGTCGACGGCAAGCACTACGGCATCTCGCTGCAGTGGGGGCCGAACACGCTGCTCTACAACACGAAGCAGGTGAAGCCCGCGCCGACGTCGTGGTCGGTGATCTACAGCCCGAAGTACAAGGGGAGGATCACCGTGCCGGACAACCCGATCCAGATCGCGGACGCGGCGCTGTACCTGATGAAGACGAAGCCGTCGCTCGGGATCAAGGACCCGTACGAGTTGACGCAGTCGCAGTTCAACGCGGCGGTCGGCCTCCTCAAGCAGCAGAAGCCACTGATCAAGAAGTACTGGGCTCTCGCCCAGGACGAGATCCAGCTGTTCAAGAACGGCGACGCCGTCGTCGGCGCGTCGTGGCCGTACCAGACCAACACGCTCCAGGCCGACAAGACGCCGGTGAAGGACCTCGTGCCGAAGGAGGGCGCGACCGGCTGGCTCGACACCTGGATGGTGTCCGCGCACACGAAGAACCTCGACTGCGCCTACAAGTGGCTCGCCTACGTGTCGACGCCGAAGGTGCAGGCCGAGCAGGCCATCTTCTTCGGTGAGACACCGGTCAACTCGAAGGCGTGCCCCGTGATGAACACGCTCGCGAAGGGCTCGTGCGAGCAGTACCACGCAAACGCCCCGCTGGCGTACTTCAAGAAGATCTACTTCTGGAAGACGCCGATCGCCAAGTGCGGCTGGACCTCCAAGTCGAGCTGCCTCGACTACACGAAGTGGCAGCAGGCCTGGACTCAGCTCAAGGGCTGAGCCCCGCTGCCGGCAGAGCGCGCCGCCGCATCCGCGGCGGCGCGCTCGTGCTGCTCACCCCGCCTGTCGGGGCGTTCCTCGTCGTGTACGTCGCGGCGCTCGTCGCGCTGTTCGTGACGGCGCTGTGGACGGTCGACGCGTTCACCGGCGAGCTCGTGCACCACTGGACCTGGGCGAACTTCCAGCAGCTCTGGCGGGTCGGCGCGTACCACACGATCGCGTGGCGCACGATCGGCATCGCCGCCGCGGTGACGGTCACGGACGCCGCGATCGCGTTCCCGTTCGCGTACTTCATGGCCCGGCTCGCGTCGTCCCGCACGCGCGCCGTCCTCTTCGTGCTCGTGCTGCTGCCGCTCTGGGCGAGCTACCTCGCGCGGATCTACGCGTGGCGGCTGATCCTCGACCACGACGGCATCCTCAACTGGACGCTCGGGAAGGTCGGGCTGCCGACGGCGAACATCGCGTACACGAACGTCGCCGTCTGGATCGTCTTCACCTATATCTGGCTGCCGTTCATGATCCTGCCGGTCTACGCCGCGCTCGAGCGCATCCCCCACTCCTACGTCGAAGCCTCGCGCGACCTCGGCGCGAAGGGGAGCCGCACGCTGCGCAGCGTGATCCTCCCGCTCGCGCTGCCCGGCATCGTCGCCGGCTCGATCTTCACCTTCTCGCTGACCCTCGGCGACTACATCACGCCCCTCCTCGTCGGCGGCGCGTCGAGCCAGTTCATCGGCAACGTCGTCTACGACAGCATCAACCAGTCGCAGCAGCCCTTTGCGGCGGCGTACGCGGTCGTGCCGGTGGTCGTGATGGGGATCTATCTCGCGATCGCGCGCAAGCTCGGCGCCTTCGAGGCCCTCTAGTGGAGAGCGTGCGCACACGGTGGGCGCTGCGCGTGTGGGTCGCGCTCGTGCTCGCCTTCCTCTACATCCCGATCGGCGTCATCTGCCTCTACGCGTTCAACCGCTCGATCGTGCAGAGCTGGCCGATCCCGTCGCTCTCCACGAAGTGGTTCGGGCCGACGATCCACAACGGCGACATGCAGCAGGCGCTCTGGCTCTCGCTGAAGGCCGGTGCGCTCGCGACGCTGGTCGCGCTCGTGCTCGGGACGATGGCCGCGTTCGGCGTGCACCGCTTCCGCTTCTTCGGGCGCGAGGCGATCTCGTTCCTGCTCGTGCTGCCGATCGCGCTCCCCGGAATCGTGACGGGCATGGCGCTCAACTCGTACTACACGTTCTGGAAGGTCAACTTCGGCCTCCTGACGATCGTGATCGGCCACGCGACGTTCTGCGTCGTGGTCGTCTACAACAACGTGATCGCGCGCCTGCGCCGCGTGCCGGGGTCGCTGACCGAGGCGTCGATGGACCTCGGCGCGAACCGCGTCCAGACGTTCCGCTACGTCACCTTCCCGACGATCTCCACCGCGCTCATCTCGGGCGGGCTGCTCGCCTTCGCGCTGTCCTTCGACGAGGTGATCGTCACCACGTTCACCGCCGGCGCCCAGAACACGCTCCCCATCTGGATCTTCGGCCAGATCCGCCTCGGGCAGCAGCTGCCGCAGGTGAACGTCGTCGTCTTCCTGATCCTGCTCGTCACCATCGTCCCCGTCGCCCTCGCTCAGCGGATGACACGCGAGAGCGGGATCCTCCGCACCGAGTAAAGGAGCTCTCATGTCAACACTGGACGTCCTGAACCCTGCGACCGGCGAAGCGATCTCGCAGGTGCCGAACATGTCCGCCGAGGAGGTCGACGAGGTCGTCGCCCGCGCGAGGAAGGCGCTCCCCGAATGGCTGGACGCCACGCCGAAGGAGCGGTCGGAGCTGCTGCTGAAGCTCGCCGACGTGATCGACGACAACGCCGAGGAGCTCGCGCAGATCGAGTCGCGGAACGTCGGCAAGCCGCTGATGGCGTCGCGCGACGAGATGCCGTTCTCGGCCGACAACCTGCGCTTCTTCGCCGGCGCCGCCCGCAACCTCGAGGGCAAGTCGGCGGGCGAGTACATCAAGGGGTACACGTCGATGGTCCGCCGCGAGCCGATCGGGATCGTCGCCGGCATCTGCCCGTGGAACTACCCGCTGATGATGGCCGTCTGGAAGCTGGGGCCTGCGCTCGCCGCCGGCAACGTGCAGATCCTGAAGCCGTCCGAGCAGACGCCGCTCTCGCTCCTGCGCTTCGTCGAGCTGGCGAAGGACGTCATCCCGGAGGGCGTGCTGCAGGTCGTGACCGGCGACGGCGTCCCGACGGGCCAGCGGCTCGTCGAGCATCCCGACATCGGCCTCGTCTCGCTGACCGGCGACGTCGACACCGGCAAGCTGATCGCCCGCACCGCCTCGGACACGCTCAAGCGCGTGCACCTCGAGCTCGGCGGCAAGGCTCCGATGGTGATCTTCGACGACGCCGATGTCGAGGCGGTCGCCGAGGGGATCAAGCTCGCCGGCTTCTGGAACTCGGGCCAGGACTGCACCGCCGGCTCGCGCATCATCGCCGGGCCGAAGATCTACGACTCGCTGCTCGACACGCTCGTCCCGGTGATCGAGGGGATCAAGATGGGCGACCCGATGGAGTCCGACGAGATCGAGATGGGCCCGGTGATCACGCAGTCGCAGCAGGAACGCGTGCTCGGGTTCCTCGAGCGCGCGAAGGGCGCGACGGTGCTGACCGGCGGCGGCGCCTACGGCGACAAGGGGTTCTTCGTCAGCCCCACCGTCGTCACCGACGTGTCGCAGGACGACGAGATCGTGCAGCGCGAGGTGTTCGGCCCCGTCGTGACGGTGCAGCGCTTCGCCGACGACGACCAGGCGATCGCGTGGGCGAACGACGTCCGCTACGGCCTCGCGTCGTCGGTGTGGACGCGCGACGTCGGTCGCGCGCTCAACGCGGCCCGCAAGCTGCAGTTCGGGACGGTGTGGGTGAACGACCACCTGCTGCCGATCACGTCGGAGATGCCGCACGGCGGCTACAAGGGCTCCGGCTACGGCAAGGACATGTCGATCTACTCCATGGAGGAGTACACGCAGATCAAGCACGTCGCGCTGAAGATCGACTGAGCCAGGGTCAGACCCCTTTCAGCTCGGCCAGCTCGGCCGCCGTCGGCTCCCACGAGCCGGCGGCGGCGTTCGCGCGCACCTGCTCCGGCTTCGTCGCGCCGGCGATCACCGAGACCACCGGCGTGACGGCGGCGAGGCCGCCCACCGCGATCTCGAGGAGCGAGGCGCCGTGCGCGTCGCCCCACGCCCGCAGGCGCTCCACCTGGTCGAGGTCCGCGTCGGAGATCTCCCGGCCGTGCAGGCGCGTCCCCTCCGCCGGCGGGTGCTCGCGCGAGACCTTGCCGGTGAGGAGCCCGCTCGCGAGCGGGAAGAACGGGATGAAGCCGAGGCCGAGCCGTGCGCAGGCCGGCAGCACGTCCCGCTCGGCCTCGCGCGCGAGCCACGAGTAGCGGCCCTGCTCGGAGACGTACGCGTCGGAGGCGAGCTCGCGCGCCCGGGCGAGCGTCTCCGGCCGGTAGTTCGAGGTGCCCCACGCGCGCACACGGCCCTCGCGCACGAGCTCCTCGAGCGTCTCGACGGTCTCCTCGAGCGGCGTCTCGGGATCCTCCTCGTGGTGCTGGTACAGGTCGATCACGTCGGTGCGCAGCCGCTCGAGCGACGCCTCGAGCGCACGCAGGATGTAGTCGCGCGAGCCGCGGCGCTCGGCGCCGTCGCCCATGGGCTTCCCCCACTTCGTCGCGAGCACGACCTGGTCGCGGCGCCCCTCGAGCGCCTGCCCCAGCAGCGTCTCGCTGCCGCCCGCGTTCCCGTAGACGTCCGCCGTGTCGAAGAACGTGACGCCGGCGTCGAGGGCGGCGTCGACGACCGCGTTCGTCCCCTCCGCGTCGACCCGCCCGCCGAAGTTGTTGCAGCCGAGGCCGACGACGGTCACTTCGAGCGGTCCGAGCTTCCGTGTGCGCATGGCGCGACGCTACCGATCGCGCCTCGCCCCGTGCGCCGGTTCGCGGGGCGGCTAGCTCCAGGTCGCGTCGAGCACGCGCAGCCAGTTCCGGTGCGTGATCTTCGCCAGCGCGTCGTCGCCGAAGCCGTGCGCCCGCAGCGCGTCGAGGAGCTTCGGCAGGCCCGCCGCGTCGCCGAGCTCCGCGGGGATCTCCGTCCCGTCGAAGTCCGAGCCGAACGCGACGTGGTCGATCCCCATGCGATCCGCGAGGTAGTCGACGTGGCGGACGATCTCCGTGATCGGCGTGTCGTCGGGCACGTTCCAGCCGTCCTCCCGGAGGAACGAGACCGCGAAGTTCACACCGACGATCCCGCCGGATGCGGCGATCGCGTCGAGCTGCGCGTCGGTGAGGTTGCGCGAGGCCGGGCACAGGGCGTGCGCGTTCGAGTGCGTCGCCACGAGCGGCGCGTTCGAGAGCCGCGCCACGTCCCAGAACCCCGCCTCGTTCAGGTGCGAGCAGTCGACGAGGATCCCGAGCTCGTTGCAGGCCCCGACGAGGCTCTTGCCCGCCCCGGTCAGGCCGGGCCCGGTGTCGGGCGCCGACGGGAACGCGAACGGCACGCCGTGCGCGAAGTCGTTCGGCCGCGACCAGACCGGCCCGATCGACCGCAGCCCGCGCCCGTACCACTCCTCGAGGTTCGAGAGGTCGGGCGCGATCGGCTCCGCTCCCTCCATGTGCACGATCGCCGTGACGTCGCCGTCGACGAAGTCGTCGACCGTCCGTGCCCGCCGCACCGGGAGCGCGCAGAGGGTCTCGAAGAGCTCTTCGGCGATCCGGGCGGCCTCGTCGTGCGGGATCGGGTCGGGCAGCGGCTGCGCGTACGGGAACGACGTCGGCGGGGGCACCTCGGGCGACGGGACGTAGAGCGCGAAGAAGCCGCCGGAGAACCCGGCCGCCCGTGCCGCGTCGAGGTCGAGATGCCTCGTCGGCTGGTTCTGCCAGCAGTGCAGGACGAGGTCGTTGTGACCGTCGATGATCACTGCCGCATCGTACGGCTCCGCTGTGGCAGGCTCCGCACTTCGTGAACGAGTCCACCCTCCGTACCGTCGTCTGCGAGGACGACGACAACCTGGCCGCCCTGATCGTCGAGTCCCTCCAGAGCGACGGCCGCTTCGTCGTGGTCGGCCGCGCCCGCACGGGCGACGACGCCGTCGCGCTCGCCGCCGAGCACGAGCCCGACGTGATCCTCATGGACATCGGGATGCCGGGCATCGACGGCATCGAGGCCACGCGCGCGATCCAGTCCCGCGACACGGGCCAGCACGTCGTCATCTACACGGGCTCGGACGAGTACGCCGACGTCGCCCGCGCCGACGAGGCCGGGGCCGTCGGGTTCCTGCACAAGGACGCGCTGCGGTCGCCCGACCTCGCCGAGGCGATCTACGTCCTGCACGCGAACTACAGCTCGGGCGTCTCCGACGCCTGAGCGAGCAGCGAGCGCACGCGCTCGACGAGCTCCTGCGGGCTGAACGGCTTGTGCAGGTAGTCGTCAGCGCCGGCGGCGAGCCCCTCGCGCACGTCGCTGTCGGCCGCCCGCGCCGTGAGCAGGAGCACCGGCAGCCGCGAGGTCTCGTCGTCGGCGCGCAGGGCGCGCACCACGTCGACGCCGCTCGCGCCCGGCATCATCCAGTCGAGCACCGCCAGGTCGGGGCGCCGTCCGCGCGCGAGCTCGAGCGCCTCCTGCCCGTCGCGCGCCGAGACGACGTCGAACCCCGAGAGCGTCAGGCGCAGCTCCACGAGCAGCAGGATGTCCTCGTCGTCGTCGGCGACGAGCAGGAGCGGGGTCTCACCGGGCATCTGCCGGGTCATCGGCCGCGGCCCGGGCCGGTCGAGACCCACGGCGAGGCCGGAGGCTCAGAAGACGCCGCCGACGAGCGACTTCGTGCGGCCGCGTGAGGTCTCGCGGCCGGCGCGCGGATCCAGGATCGCGTACAGCAGGTCGACGACCAGGTTCCCGACGACGACGATCAGCGTGATCATCGTGACGATGCCGAGCGTCTCCGGCAGGTCGATCGAGCTGAGCGCGCCGCCCATCGCGAACACGGCGGCGCGGCCGAGTCCCTGGAAGCCGAACGCGGTCTCGATGTATATGCAGATGCCGATCGCCGTCCCGATCTCCATCCCGACCATCGTCAGCACACGCAGCGTCGCGCTCGGCACGACGTGCGCGCGGAGCACGCGCAGCTCGGATGCGCCCTTCGCCCGCGCCGTCCGCACGAAGTCCTCGTGGAGCGTGTCCGCGACGCTCGCCCGCACCATCCGCGTGTAGAGCGCGAGGTAGAGCAGCGCGAAGGTGATCCACGGCAGGATCATGTGCAGCGACCAGTCCCTGAGCCCGCCGCACGCGGCTGGGCCGGACGCAGCCGGCGGCGGGCGCAGCGGGCAGTAGCCGCCGCTCGGCAGCCAGTTCAGGTGCTGCGCGCCCAGGTAGGTGGCGAGCAGCGACCCGAGCACGAGCGGGTGCGTGCAGATCCCGACGAGCGTCGACCACGAGACGAGACGGTCGCCGAGCGTGCCGACGCGGGTGCCGCTGAACGTCCCCAGCGGGACCGCGAGCAGCACGACGATCAGCGCGCCGCCGAGAACGATCGAGAGCGTCTCTCCGGTCTGCTCGAAGAGCAGCGGGCGGATGGGCGCGGAGACGAGCCGGTTGTTGTCGATCAGCTGCACGCTCGCCCACGTGTGGCCGAAGTCCCCGTGCAGGAGCCGCCACAGGTAGCTGAAGAACTGCGTCGTCTTCGGGCGGTCGAGGCCGAGCAGGTGGTTGGCGTGCGCGATCTGGTAGTTGCTGAGCGCCTGGGAGTGCGGGTAGACGAACGACGCCGGCGTGCTCGGGGTGACCCAGTAGAGGATGAACGTGAGGAGGATCAGGGAGAGCAGCGTGAACAGCGCGGTGGCGAGGCGCCGGGCGAAGTAGGCGGCGACCCTCATCGGCGTGACCACGGCTCGAGCGCGCGCCGGACGCCTTCGGAGATCTGGTTGAGCGAGACGACCGTGAGCAGGATGGCGGCCGTCGGGAAGACGGTCTGCCAGATCGTCGGCTCCTGCGCTCGCGGCGAGTAGATCGTCCCCCACGCCTGCGCGAGCATGGAGCCCCACGTCGGCGTGGACGCCTCGACGCCGACGCCGATGAAGCTGAGGCTCACCTCGAGCAGGATGTTGGTGGCGACGGCGATCGCGCCCCAGATGAGCATCGTCGGGACGAGGTGCGGCAGGAGGTCCTTGCGCAGGATCCGCCAGTCGCTCCCGCCGACCATGTGCGCGGCGTCGACCCACTCGGTGTTCCGCAGGACGAGCAGCTGCTGGCGGATCAGGCGCGTGGGATAGAAGGAGGTGAAGATCCCGATCAGCAGCGCGTCCGAGAAGACGCCCATCGGTAACAGCGTCCCGTGATGGATGCCCCGCAGCGACGGGCCTACCTTCGCCGTCGCGAACACCAGGAAGAGCAGCATCGGGAACGCCATGATCGTCTCGGTGAAGCGCGAGACGACCGCGTCCACGGCGCCGCCGAAGTAGCCGGCCAGCGACCCGATCGGGATCGCGATCAGCAGCGCGACGATCACACCGCCGAGGCCGACCTCCAGCGAGGTACGGCCGCCGTCGAGCAGGCGGATCAGCTCGTCGCGGCCGAGCAGGCCGTCGCCGCCGAGGACGAAGAGCGTGGTCGGCGTGCCCTTCGGGGGCGCGATCACGTTGTCGTAGCTGTCGAGGCTCGTCTGCGAGGTGTTCGGGACGTGCGTCCACGGGCCCACCGTGTGCGGCCCGACGCCGTAGCCGGCGTTCGCGTACGGGAAGGGCTCGTCGGGCCCGTGGCCGAGGAGGTGCGAGGCGATGGTGCCGCCGGCGAGCGACGCGACGAGGATGATCGCGAGCACGACCATCGCCACGACCGTCCAGCGGTCGCGCTTCATCCGCAGCCACGCAGATGCGAGTGGACCGCGTGGGCGGGCCGCGCCCCCGGCTCCTCCAACCAACTCCATGCGGTACGGGAGCTTACGCGAGGTTCCGGGGGCGTCCGGCTTCGCTGCTGCTTAGAGCTTCCAGACCTTGCCGTCGATCTCGCAGCCCTTGGTGGCGTTGCGGAAATCGACGACGAGCGGGGCGCGCTCGACGAGCTCGCGGTAGTCGATCGAGCTGTGGTTGGTCACGATCGCCACACAGTCATACGCCTCC
>DASZWR010000034.1:0-15172 GCA_035546215.1 Gaiellaceae bacterium
CGAGCGCGAGCTGGGCGACACCGACGCCGTGCTCCGCCGCCAGGTCTCGGTGCTCGAAGTCGACGACAACCTCGTCGTCGCGTACGAGCCGGTGTGGGCGATCGGCACGGGCAAGAACGCAACGCCCGCGATGGCGCAGCAGGCGCACGAGACGATCAAGTCGCTGCTCGACGTGCCGGTGCTCTACGGCGGCTCGGTCAAGCCGGACAATGCCGCGGAGCTGCTTGCGCAGCCGGCGATCGACGGCGCGCTCGTCGGCGGCGCGTCGCTCGACGTGGAGAGCTTCGCAGCCATATGTCGCGCAGCCTCGTAGCGCTGATCATCCTCGACGGGTTCGGCTGCGCGCCGCCCGGCCCGGGCAACGCGGTCGACCTCGCCGACACGCCGGTGTTCGACCGCCTCTGGGGCGCGTTCCCGCACACGACGCTGGACGCGTCCGGGGAGGCCGCGGGCCTGCCGCCGGGCCAGATGGGAAACAGCGAGGTCGGCCACCTGACGATCGGCTCCGGCCGGCGGCTCTACCAGGATCTGCAGCGCGTCAACCGCTCGATCGCCGACGGCTCGTTCTTCGAGAACCCGGCGCTCGTCTCCGCGTTCGAGCGGGGGAACCGCGTCCACCTCCTCGGACTCGTCTCCCACGGCGGGGTGCACTCGCACATCGACCACCTGCAGGCGCTCCTCCGCTTCGCCCCGGAGAAGACGTGGATCCACGCCTTCACCGACGGGCGGGACGTCTCGCCGACTTCGGCCGTGCACGATCTGGCGCTGCTCCCCGAGGACAGGATCGCAACGGTCGTCGGCCGGTACTACGCGATGGACCGAGATCAGCGCTGGGAGCGGACTCAGCTCGCGTACGACGCGATCGTCGACGGGCGACGTAGCTGTACAGCTACAGCACATGACTTGATCGCGGAAGTGCAACGAAACTATGCCGCCGGCACCACCGACGAGTTCCTCGAGCCGATCGTGGTCGAGGGGACGCCCCGCCTCGAGCCGGGCGACACGGCGATCTTCTTCAACTTCCGCCCCGACCGAGGCCGCCAGCTGACCCGGCTCCTGCTCGACCACGGGTTCGACGTGACGACGATGACCCGCTACGCCTCCGACCTCGACACGCCGGTCGCCTTCCCGGAGCAGGAGGTGCCGAACACGCTCGCCGAGGTGCTGTCCGGACACGGGCTCAAGCAGCTGCACGTGGCCGAGACAGAGAAGTACGCCCACGTCACGTACTTCTTCAACGGCGGGCGCGAGGAGCCGTGGCCGGGGGAGGAGCGGGCGCTCGTCCCGAGCCCCCGCGACGTCCCGAGCTACGACCACAAGCCGGAGATGTCGGCGGACGCGGTGGCCGACACGGTGGTGGACCGGATCGGCGACGGCCACAGCTTCTGCGTCGTGAACTTCGCGAACCCCGACATGGTCGGGCACACCGGGGTCATCCCGGCGGTGGTCGCCGCCTGCGAGACGGCCGACCGCTGCCTCGGCCGGGTCGTCGATCGCGTGACGGAGCTCGGCGGCGTCTGCCTGATCACCGCCGACCACGGGAACGCCGAGAAGATGCTCGAGGCCGACGGCGTGAGCCCGCACACGGCCCACACCACGAACCCCGTCCCGCTGGTCGTGACCGACGCCGCGGTGGGCGTCCGGGACGGCGGCGAGATCGGCGATCTGGCTCCGACTGTTCTGGATCTGTTGGGGATCCCTCAGCCGAGTGAGATGACGGGTCAGAGCCTCGTAAAGTCGCGCTGAGCAGGGGAGAAGTCGGCCGAAAAGGGGGCTATACTCCCGCTCCTTGTCGCTCCCCCAGCCCGATCTGGCGATTCTGCGCAAGGCCCAGCGCGGAGATGAGCGGGCCTTCGCCCTCATCGTGCGGTCGTACGAGACGCCGGTCTACAACTACATCCTCCGGCTGACCAACGGGGATCGGGCGCTCGCCGAGGATCTGACGCAGGAGGTCTTCCTGCGGGTCTTCCAGGGGCTGCCGCGCTTCTCGCTCCGCTGCAAGTTCACGACCTGGCTCTTCCAGGTGACGAAGAACCGCGTGCTCGACGAGCTCCGCGCCCGCGAGCGGCGGCCGAGCTCCTCGGTGAACCTCGACGACGCGCCGCCGCTCGAGGCGCTCGACCAGCCGGTCGAGCGGGTGGAGGCGATCGACGCGCTCTGGCGGTCGATCGAGGCGCTGCCGGTCGACCTGAAGATGGCGCTGCTCCTCCGCGACGTGGTCGGTCTCTCCTACAACGAGATCGCCGACTCGCTCGAGGTGACGCTCGCGACGGTGAAGTGGCGGATCTTCAAGGCGCGCGAGGACGTCCAGATCTCGCTCGCCCGCCAGGGCATCACCTTCGGCGGCGAGTCGGCGGACGGCGTCGCTAGCGCGAATAGCGCCTGAGCCAGGCCTGCAGGTTCCGCGCCTCCTGCGCCGGCGTCGTCGCGTGCGGCACGGGCTGGACGGTCTCCGGGGCGTGGTGGCTCGGCCACGCGAGCACCGCCACCGCGGCGACGATCGCCGCGAGCGCGCCGGCGCCGAGGATCGCCACCCGGGTGCCCGGCACCCACGGCCGTGACCTCGGGCGCGGCCGGACCACCGTCGCCGCGGTCGGGGCGAGCCGTTCCGCCACCTCGGCGGCGGTCGGGCGGTCGCGAGGGTCGGCAGCCGTCATGCGGGCGACGAGCTCGGGCTCGGGTGGGTCGAGCAGCTCCCCGAGGACGATGCCGAGGGAGTACACGTCCGCCTCGGGCCCGGCGTCGCGGCCCTCGGCCTGCTCGGGCGCGAGGTAACGGAGCGTGCCGAGCACGGTCCCGACCTGGGTGACCCGCGTCTCCTCGACCGCCCGGGCGATCCCGAAGTCCGCGATCTTGACCTCGCCGTGCGGCCCGCGGAGGAGGTTCGCCGGCTTGAGGTCGCGGTGCACGACGCCCTGGGCGTGCGCGTAGGCGAGCGCGGCGGCCACCTGCCCGGCCTCGTCGTGTGTCAGCCGGCCGCCCTCGAGCGTCCCGCCGGGCAGGAGCTCCATGACGATGCACGGCCGCCCGTCGTGCTCGGCGATGTCGAACGTACGCACGAGGTGCGCGTGGTGGAGGCGAGACGCGATGCGCGCCTCACGCAGGAAGCGTGCCCGGAAGTCGGCGTCGTCGGCCAGGTGCGCCGCGAGCACCTTGAGCGCGACCGGCCGCTCGAGCTCCTCCTGGTAGCCCGCGTACACGACGGCCATGCCGCCGCGGCCGAGCTCGCGCTCGACGCGGTAGGCGCTCACCGCTCGCCTCCGTGGCCGTGCCCATGCCCGGGCCCGTGGTGATGAGGCCGGTGGTCGCCGTGGCCGTGCGGCGGCCGCGGCTTCGGCCCATGAGGCTTCACCGGTGTGGTCACGGCCGGCGTCGTCGCCGACGCGGGCACGCTCGGGAGGCACACCGGCTGCTGGGCGACGAGCGCGTTCACGCCGGAGATGAGCGGCTCCTGCAGCGCGGTCGGCACGCGGCGCGCGTTCACGAGGGCGATCGCGCGCGTCTTCAGCTTCGGGATGTCGCGCGCCTGCGCACAGGCGCTCTCGCCCGCGATGCGGCCGGCCAGGTCGATGAGCGCCGCCGCGTCCGCGTGCTCGAGCCGGGGGCGGGACGGGCCGCTGCCGCAGCCGGCGGCGAGGAGGAGGACGGCGAAGGCCGCGATCGCGAGTCTCATTACACTCGCAGCGTGCCAGGCGCGGACGCGGGGGAGCGGGCGGAAGAGTGGCGGCGGCCGTCGCCGCGGCTCCTGCGGCTCCGCAGGCTCGAGGTCGGCGTTGCGGCGGCAGCGCTCGTCGTCGCCGGCATCGTCGTGCTCTTCGTGAGCCTTCCCGCCGGAGTGGCGGTCGTGGCTTGCGCGCTCGTCGGCGGCGTCCTGGCAGAGCGGTTCGTGCGCCGAAGGTTTGCCGCCTGGGGCTACGCCGAGCGACACGACGACCTGCTCGTGACACGCGGCGTCATGTTCTCGCGGCTCTCCGTCGTGCCCTACGGCCGGATGCAGTTCGTCGACGTGACGGCCGGCCCGTTCGAGCGCTCGTTCGGTCTCGCGACCGTGCGCATGCACACCGCGGCCGCGGCGAGCGACGCCCGCATCCCCGGGCTCGAGCGCGGCGAGGCGCAGCGGCTCCGCGACCGGCTCGCCGAGCTCGGCGAGGCGCAGGCGGCCGGCATTTGAGCGACGGCTGGCGGCGCCTCCATCCGCTGACGCCGATCGTGCGCGGAGGCCGGGTGACGATCGCCGTCGTGGTCGTCATCGTCCCGTCGCTCGTCGCGGGCCGGCGCGGCGGCACCGACGGGCTCGTCCAGCTCGGGATCCTCGCGCTCGTCGTCGTCGCGGGCTTGGTCAACTGGCTGGTCACCCGCTGGCGCGTCGACGGCGACGACCTGCAGATCGAGACCGGCCTGGTCCGCCGACGCTCGGTGCGGTTCCCGCTCGCGCAGGTGCAGGCGATCGACGTCGTGCGGCCGGGGCTCGCGCGGCTCTTCGGGGTCGGCGAGCTGCGGCTGCGGATGGGCGGCTCGAGCGGGGGCCTCGCCCGGCTCGCCTATCTCGCCGACCGCGAGGTGGAGCCGCTCCGCACGCGGCTGCTCGCGCTGGCGCACGGCGCGCCGGTGGAGGACGAGGTGTCGCCGGGGCTCCGCCGCATGGTCGAGGAGCGCCTCGTCGCGCGCGTGCCGACCGGCCGGCTCGTCTGGTCGATCCTGATCAGCGACGTCGGCGTCTTCGCCGAGCTGGTGATCGTCGCGATCGTCGTCGTGGCGTTCGTCTCGCCCGGAGCCGCGGTGGGGCTGGTGAGCGGCGGCCTCGTCTGGATCTTCAGCATCGTCACGCTCGTCTGGCGGCGGTTCAACCAGGAGTACAACCTCTCGGTCACCGCGCGGCCCGAGGGCCTGCACCTGCGCGGCGGCCTCGTCGCGCTGACCGAGGAGACGATCCGGCCGGGACGCGTGCAGGCGGTGCGCATGGTCGAGCCGTTCTTCTGGCGGCGGCTCGGCTGGTGCCGGCTCGAGGTCGACCTCGCCGGCCGCCAGCGGGCGAAGGGCGAGGGGCAGGAGGCGAGGCGCGCGCTGCGCGCCGTGCTGCCCGTCGGCCGCCGCGAGCAGGCGGACGCGCTCCTCGACCGGCTGCTGCCGGCCCGGCCGACGGAGCTCGCGCCTCCGCCGCCCCGGGTGCGCTGGAAGAGCCCGCTCCGCTACCGGATGCTCGCGTGGGGCCACACCGACGACTGCGTCCAGACGCGGAGCGGACGCCTGCGCCGGGTCACCTGCTGGGTGCCGCTCGAGAAGGCCCAGAGCCTGCGCCGCGTGCAGGGACCGCTGCAGCGGCGGCTCGGGCTCGCGAGCGTGCACGTCGACACCGCCGGCCGCAGCGTCCGCGCGGTGCTGCGCGACCGCGACGAGGCGGAGGCAGACGGGGCGCTCGTGGACCTCGCCGCGCTCGCGCGCGCGGCGCGCGCCTAGATGCCGTGCTCGAGGCGGCCGGCGAGCGCGTCCGGGAGGCCGGCGGCGCGGATCTCCGCCTGCGTCTCGGCGATCGGGTAGGCGACCCGGTGGAAGGCGGCCCGGCCGGCGTCGAGGTCGAGCAGGAGCCACGCGGCCCGAGGGTCGCCGTCGCGCGGCTGGCCGACCGAGCCCGGGTTCAGCAGCAGACGCCGCCCGCGCAGCTCGAGCTCCGTCCCCGCCGGAGCGACACCGCCCGTGATCTCCGTGCCGGCGCCGTCCCAGCCGAGCGCCAGGGCGACGTGGCTGTGCCCGACGAGGACGACCGGCGCCTTCGTCTCGCGCAGCGAGAGGAGCGCGACGTGCTCGCTGAGGACGTACTCCCACACCGGGTCGCGCGCGCTCGCGTGGAACAGGTCGACGTCGTTCCGCTGCGCGAGCGGCTCGAGCGACGAGAGCCAGGCGCGCCGGCTCGCCTCGAGCACGCCGGCCGTCCAGCGCGCGGCGGTTCCGGCGTCGCCCGAGAACGCAGCGATGTCGATCGAGCCAAGGACGGCGAGGTCGTGGTTCCCGCAGAGGGAGAGTTGCGTGCGCTCGCGGACGACGTCGCAGCACTCGTTCGGTCGCGCGCCGTAGCCCACGATGTCCCCGAGGCACCAGACCTCGTCGACGCCTGTTCGCGCGATCTCGGCGAGCACCGCGTCGAGTGCGTGAAGATTGCCGTGGATGTCTGAGATGACTGCGACGCGCATGGGCCGGGCCGCCACGCTAGCGGTAGCGGTCGCGGCGTGGTGCGTGTGCGCGTGGCTGCTCGCGCGCACGAGCGTGCCGTCGCTGCACCTGTCGGGGCTCGACGAGCGCCGCTACTTCGGCGCGCACGAGCTGGCGCGCGCACGGAGCTACTCGCGCGGCGCCGACGGGCTGTGGCTCCTCGGGCTCGTCGCGGAGCTCGTGGCGCTCGTCGTGCTCGCGCGGGTCCTCCCGCGCAGCGTGCGCGGGATGGGGCTGGGGCGGGTCGGCGCGGCGATCGTCGTCGGCATGGTGATGCTCGCCACGCTCTGGGCGGTTGCGCTGCCGATCGACATCGTGAGCTACTGGTGGCAGCACCACTGGGGCCTCGGGCCGTTCCACCTGTGGTCGTACCTCGCCTCGGAGTGGGGGACGCTCTGGCCGGAGGCGCTCTCGGTGATGGCCGGGATCGCGCTCGTCGTCGGTCTCGCCGGACGCTTCCCGCGCCGCTGGTGGCTGATCGCCGGCCCCACGATCGTCGCGCTCGCCGCGCTCTTCGCGTTCGTCTCGGGCTGGCTCGGCGCAACGCCGTCGCATGCGCTCCGCGACCCGGTGCTGCGCAGCGACGTGACCCGGCTCGAGCGGATCGAGGACGTGGGCGGCACGCCGGTGCGCGTCCAGAAGGTCTCGTCGTGGACGAACCAGGCGAACGCCTTCACGGTCGGGTTCGGCCCGTCGAAGAACGTCGTGCTCTGGGACACGCTGCTCGACGGCCGCTTCAGCCGCGGCGAGGTGAACGTCGTGATCGCCCACGAGCTCGGGCACGTGCGCAGCCGGCACGTCCTCAAGGCGATCGGCTGGTCGGCGCTGATCGTGCTGCCGACCCTGTGGCTTCTCGGCGTCGCGACGCGCCGACGCGGCGGGGTCGGCAACCCCGCGAACCTGCCGTTCGTCCTGCTCGCGCTCGTCGTGCTCGGCCTGATCACGACTCCGATCCAGAACGCGGTCTCGCGCCGCTACGAGGCGGAGGCCGACTGGCGTGCGCTGAACGCGACCCACGACCCGGTGTCCGCCCGGAGGCTCTTCCAGGGCTTCGCGAGGACGAGCCTCCAGGACCCGAGCCCGGGCGTGCTCGACTACCTCTGGCTCGAGAACCACCCGACGCTCATGCAGCGGATCGCGATGGCGCGCGCGTGGAGCGTCAGGGACGGTCGTCCGTCTCGGGGAGGTCCTGGATCCCCTTGACGGTCGTGTACTTCGAGTAGGCGTCCTGCATCGCCGTCAGCAGCTCCTTCATGAACTGCTGCGACATGTTGACGCGCGAGACGACGACGCCCGGCACGTCGCCTTCCTCGACCTCGTGGTCGATGCGGGCGAACGTCAGCGTGAACTCGTAGTCCGAGAACGTGATGTTCGCGAAGTTCGCGTAGACGCCCGCGAGCTTCTCCGGATCCATGTGGATGTTGAGCTGGCGCTCAGGGCGGTCGTCCATGTGACCCGACGATACTAGAGCCGTGGACGACGGGTTCACCCGCACCGAAGGCCTCCGGATCGTGGCCGCGATCGCCGCGCTCTTCACGGCGGGCACGTTCGGCTTCATGTGGGCGCTGGGAGAGCCCTGGCACGACGCCCTCTACCGCACGATCGTCACCGCGTCGCTGACCGGGCTCGACTCGACTCCGCGCGGGATGTGGGCCGAGCTGCTGACCGTCGGGATCGTCCTCGCGGGCGTGGCTATCTTTGGGTACTTCGCCGCGCAGCTCTTCGACGAGATCGCGCACGGAGTGCTCGGCGGCGCCTGGCGGGAGAAGAAGCGACGCAAGATGATCGACGAACTACGCGAACACATCATCGTCTGCGGCTACGGCCGCGTCGGCCGGAGGGCAGCCGCCGAGCTGCGCGGAACCGGCGTGGCGTACGTCGTCCTCGACCACAGCGAGGAGGCGATTGCCGGCGCGGAGGCGAACGAGGATCTCTACGTGCGCGGCGACGGCGGCAACGAGGACGATCTGCAGCGCGCCGGCATCGACCGGGCGCGCGGCCTGATCGTGGCGTCGGACGACGACGCCGACAACCTGTACATCACCCTCTCGGCGAAGACCCGCCGCCCCGACCTGACGGTGATCGCGCGTGCGTCGAGCGAGGAGGCCGAGCGCAAGCTGAAGGTGGCCGGGGCGACCCGCGTGGTCACGCCGTACACCACCGCCGGCCGCATCATGGCGAACCTGATGGTGAAGCCGCAGGTCTCGGCGTTCGTGAACGTGCTCACCTCCGCCAGCGAGACATCAGTCGACTTCGAGGAGCTCGAGGTCGGCCGGACGTGCGAGGCGGCGGGACGCACGATCGGCGAGCTCGACGTCTCCCGGCGCACCGGGGCGTACATCGTCGCGTTGCGCAAGGCGCAGGGCGAGCTCGAGATCCGCCCTTCGAAGGACACCCTGCTCGAGGAGGGCGACGTCCTCGTCGGCATCGGCGCCCCGGAGGAGATCCGCAAGCTGGAGCAGCTGTTCGAGCCGAGGCGGCCGGATGCCTAGGGCGATCGACGGCCTCGCGGCGCGCCTGTCGAAGCTCGCGGGCGGCCCCGTGGAGCTGGAGCGGCCGAACGACCCCGACCACGGCGACTTCGCGACCAACGTCGCCCTGCGCACGGCCAAGGCTGCCGGGCGGCCGCCGCGCGAGATCGCGGCGGAGCTCGCCGGGAAGGCGGTCGAGCTGCCCGAGGTGGAGAGCGCGGAGGTCGCAGGCCCCGGCTTCCTCAACCTGAGGCTCGCCGACGACTTCTACCTCGCGGCCCTCGACGAGATGGGTGAGGGCTACGGCGGCGGCTGGGCCGAGAGGCCGCAGCGCGTGCAGGTCGAGATGGTGTCGGCGAACCCGACGGGCCCCATCGTCGTCTCGGCGGCGCGGAACGGCGCGCTCGGCGACTGCGTGGCGCGGCTGCTCGAGTTCGGCGGGCACGAGGTGGCGCGCGAGTACTACTACAACGACGCCGGCGCCCAGATCGACCGCTTCCGCGCCTCGGTCGAGGCGATCCGGCGCGGCGAGCCCGTGCCCGAGGACGGGTACCGCGGCGAGTACGTCGTCGAGCTCGCGAAGCTCGACGGCGACCCGATCCCGCACATGCTCGAGTCGATCGAGCACACGATGGAGCGGTTCCGGATCCACTTCGACGGGTGGGCGCTGCAGAGCGAGTTCGAGCAGCGGCTGCCGGAGTTCCTGCCGCGCGTCGACACGTTCGAGCGGGACGGCGCGTTGTGGGCGCGCTCGTCGGCGTACGGCGACGAGCAGGACTGGGTGATCATCCGCTCCCAGGAGAAGGGCGGGGCGCCGACCTACCGGGCGGCCGACATCGTCTATCTCGTCGACAAGCTCGAGCGCGGCTACGACCGGGCGATCTACGTCCTCGGCGCAGACCACCACGCGACCGCGCGCTGGTACGGCGCCGTCGCCCGGATGCTCGGCTACGACCCGGAGCGCGTCGAGGTGCTGCTGTACCAGTTCGTGCACCTGACGCGCGGCGGCGAGTCGGCGAAGGCTTCGAAGCGCGCGGGCAACGTCGTGTTCCTCGACGACCTGATGGACGAGATCGGGGTCGACGCCGCGCGCTGGTACCTCGTCAACCGCGGCCCCGACCAGACGATCGAGCTCGACCTCGACCTCGCCTCCGAGAAGTCGGCGAAGAACCCGGTCTACTACGTCCAGTACGCGCACGCGCGCATCGCCGCGATCCTCCGGAACGCCGAGGGCGAGCAGGTTGGCGGGCCGCCGCCGGGCCCGCTCGCGGCCGCGGAGAAGGAGCTGATCAAGCGGCTGATGGACTTCCCGGCGACCGCACGCGAGGCGGCCGAGCGCCGCGGCCCGCAGCTCGTCCCCGCGTACGCGATCCGGCTCGCCGACGACTACCACCGCTTCTACACACAGTGCCGCGTGCTCGGGGTGCCCGAGCAGGCGTTCCGTCTCGGCCTGTGCCGGACGACGCAGCAGGTGATCGCGCGCTGCCTCGACCTGGTCGGGGTCGAGGCGCCTCAGCGCATGTAGATCTGCCGGACGATCTCCTCGATGTCCGGCTCCTGCACCTGCAGGTCGACGATCCGGGCCGACGAGACGACGCGGGCGGTCAGCTCCGACGCCGAGCCGCGGAAGCGCAGCCACTGGCGCGGCCCCTCGACGCGCTCGACCGTCGCACCCTCCACGGCGAGCGGGGGCGCCGGTTCCTCGAGGTCGACGACGAGCGTCCGCTGGGCGCCGTAGCGCTCCTTCAGCTCGGAGATGCCGCCGTCCCAGATCAGGCTCCCGTGGTCGATCACGAGCAGCCGGCTGCAGAGCCGCTCGATATCGCCGAGGTCGTGCGTCGTCAGCATCACCGTGACGCCGTCCTCGCGGTTGATCTCGATCAGGAAGTCGCGCACGCGCTGCTTCGCGACCACGTCCAGCCCGATCGTCGGCTCGTCGAGGAAGAGCAGCTCGGGGCCGTGCAGCATCGCCGCGGTCAGCTCGCCGCGGATGCGCTGGCCCAGCGAGAGCTGGCGCACCGGCACGTGCAGGAACGGGTCGAGCTCGAGCACCTCGCGGAAGCGCGCCAGGCTCGTCCGGTAGCGGTCCTCGGGCACCCGGTAGATGTGGCGCAGCAGCTCGAACGAGTCGAGGAGCGGCAGGTCCCACCAGAGCTGGATGCGCTGGCCGAACATCGCGCCGATCCGCCGGGCGAGCTCGAGGCGGCGGCGAGACGGGTCGAGCCCGGCGACCGCGACGTGGCCCGCCGAGGGCACGAGGATGCCGGTGAGCATCTTGATCGTCGTGGACTTGCCGGCCCCGTTCGGGCCGAGGTAGCCGAGCAGCTCGCCGCGGTCGACGCGGAACGAGATGTCCTTGACCGCCTCGACGGTCACCCGCTCCCGCCGGAACCGGCCGCGCCGCACGACGAACGACTTCCGGAGGCCCTCGACCTCGATCATCCGCCCGCGCTCCGATACCGGCGCATCGCGAGGCCCCACAGCGACACGGCTGCGATCCAGGCGAGCGCCGCGACGACCGGGCCCGAGAACTGGAGGAAGTCCGGCAGCCCGAGCGGGTCGGGCTTGTCGAGGATGTACAGGCACGGGAAGTACGCGACGAACGCGAGCGGGACGACGTAGGCGAGGATCCGCCGCGTCCAGCGCGAGTAGATGTCGATGGGGTACTCGGTCAGGAAGTTCCCTCCGTAGGTGAAGGCGTTCGTGAACTCGCCCCCGTCGACCGTCCAGAAGACGATGCACACGCCGGCGACCCACACGGCCGAGAAGAGGACGACCCCGGTGGGGATCGTCAGCACGAGCATGACGACCCGCCCGGCCGTCCAGGCCACGTGCAGGTGTGCGAGCGCGTAGACGAGCACGATCACGCCCTGGAGCGCCTTGCCGAGCCGCCGCAGCTGGAAGTCGAGCGCCGCCACCTGGAGCAGGGTCGAGCGGGGGCGCACGAGCAGCACGTCGAACGTCCCGTCCCGCACCTTCTGCGGCAGCAGGTCGAGATGCCCGATCACGAGGTCGGTGAGCGCGAACGACACCATCGAGATCGCGTAGAGGAGGGCCACCTCGTGCACGTTCCAGCTGCCGAGCCGGTCGACGTTGTGGAAGACGATCAGGACGGCGAAGAAGTCGAGGAACGAGATCAGGAACGAGCCCGAGAGGTCGAGCGCGAACGACCCGCGGTACTGGAGCTGGCTGCGTACCTGGGCGCCGACGAGCCGGCGCCACATCAGCACCGCGTCAGCCACCCTGCACCACCAGCTTCCGCGCGCCCGCGCGCAGCGCGAGCCGGCCGAGGGCGAGCAGCACGAGCGCCCAGGCCGCCTGCTCGAGCACGAGCCCGGCGAGCGCGGCGCCGTTGTGGCGGCCGAGGTACACGTCGATCGGGGTCTGCATGATCGACGCGAACGGCAGGATCCGCGCGACCGTCCCCAGCGCGTGCGGGAAGAACTGCAGCGGCATGATCATCCCGGAGAAGAAGAGCGACAGGACGAGCGCCATCGTCAGCACGCCGCGGAAGTCGACGAGCCAGAACGAGGCCGAGTTGTAGAGGAACCGGAAGCCGAAGCTGACGACGACGGCGAGGGCGACGCTGGGGACGAAGAGCACGGCGTCCAGCGGGCTCGGCCAGTGGAAGTGGAAGACGAGGGCGCCGAGCACGAACGGCGGGACCCCGCGGGAGAGGAAGTGGTACGGCGCGCGGCCGATGTCGAACGACAGCCAGTACCGTTGCGGGTCGACCGGCCGGGAGAGGTCGGTGACGATCGACCCGTCCCGGATCCGCAGCGCCAGCTCCTGCCAGCCGAAGACGTAGACGGTCATGATCAGCGCCTGCGCGAGCCAGACGTAGGTGACGGTGTCGCTCGCGTCGAGCCCGCCCACGTGGGTGCGGTGCCGGAAGACGGCGAGCAGCACGTACGCCTGGATGAACCCGAAGATGGTGTTCGTGAAGATCCCCGCGGCCGTCGCCCACGGGTAGGCGGCATAACGGCGCCAGCCGCGCTTCGCGATCTCCCAGTCGAGGCGCACCGGATCACTTTAGGATCACTGTGCGATGACCGGCCCCACGCGCCCCGACCGCAACCTCGCGCTGGAGCTCGTCCGGGTGACCGAGGCGGCGGCGATGGGCGCCGGCCGCTGGATCGGCCGCGGCGACAAGAACGCCGCCGACCAGGCGGCGGTCGACTCGATGCGGGCGATGCTCGACTCGATCTCGATGGCGGGCGTCGTGGTGATCGGCGAGGGCGAGAAGGACGAGGCGCCGATGCTCTACAACGGCGAGGAGGTGGGCGACGGCACCGGCCCCGCGGTCGACGTCGCCGTCGACCCGCTCGAGGGCACGCGTCTCTGCGCCTACGGGCAGCCGAACTCGATCGCCGTGATCGCCGTCGCCGAACGGGGCTCGATGTTCTTCCCGGGCGCCGCGGTCTACATGGAGAAGATCGCGGTCGGCGCCGACGCCGTCGGCGCGATCGACATCGACGCGACGCCCACCGAGAACGTCCAGGCGGTCGCGAAGGCGAAGGGCAGGCGGGTGACCGACATCCGCGTCACCGTGCTCGAGCGCGAGCGGCACGAGAACCTGATCGGCGAGCTGCGCCAGGCGGGCGCCCACGTGGCGCTGATCCGTGACGGCGACGTCGCGCCGGCGATCGCCTGCGCCCGGCCGGGAACCGGCGTCGACATCCTCTACGGCATCGGCGGGACGCCGGAAGGCGTCATCTCGGCGTCGGCGCTCAAGTGCCTCGGCGGCGGGATGCAAGGGAAGCTCTGGCCGCGCGACGACGCCGAGCGCGCCAAGCTGGTCGAGGCGGGCTACGACGTCGGCCGCGTCCTGACGCACGACGACCTCGTCCAGAGCGACAACGTCTTCGTCGCGGCGACGGGCGTCACCACCGGTGCGCTCCTCTCGGGCGTCCGCTACGTGCGCGACGGCGCGGTCACCGACTCGCTCGTCATGCGGTCGCGCTCGGGCACCGTGCGCCGCATCGAGGCACGCCACCAGTTGAGCAAGCTGGCGCATTTCACGGGGAGGGAGTACTGATGCCCACCGATATCGAGAAGCTGCTGGGCGACGAGGCCGAGTCGCTGCTCTCCCACACCTGCAAGACCGTCGACAAGAGCCTGCTGCACCTGCCGGGCCCGGACTTCATCGACCGCGTCGTCGCGATCTCGGACCGCCCGAACCAGGTGCTGCGGAACCTGCGGTCGCTGTTCGACCACGGACGGCTCGGCGGCACCGGCTACCTGAGCATCCTCCCGGTCGACCAGGGGATCGAGCACAGCGCCGGCGCGAGCTTCGCCCCGAACCCCGCGTACTTCGACCCCGAGAAGATCGTCGAGCTGGCGGTCGAGGGCGGCTGCAACGCCGTCGCGTCCACGATCGGCGTCCTCGGCGCGGTGTCCCGGAAGTGGGCGCACCGCATCCCGTTCCTCGTGAAGCTCAACCACAACGAGCTGCTGAGCTACCCGAACACGTACGACCAGACGATGTTCGGCAGCGCGCGGCTCGCGTGGGAGATGGGCGCCGCCGGCGTCGGCGCGACCATCTACCTGGGCAGCGAGGAGAGCCGGAGGCAGCTCGTCGAGGTGAGCCAGGCGTTCGAGGAGGCGCACGCGCTCGGGATGTTCACCGTGCTCTGGTGCTACCTGCGGAATCCGGCGTTCAAGAAGGACGGCGTCGACTACCACCTCGCCGCCGACCTGACCGGGCAGGCGAACCACCTCGGCGTCACGATCGAGGCGGACATCATCAAGCAGAAGCTGCCCGAGACGAACGGCGGCTTCACCGCGATCGGGTTCGGCCAGACGAACCCGAAGGTCTACTCGGAGCTGACCACCGACCACCCGATCGACCTGACCCGCTACCAGGTGGTCAACTGCTACCTGGGCCGCTCGCCGCTCATCAACAGCGGCGGCGCCTCTTCGGGGGCAAGCGACCTCGCCGAGGCGGTGCGCACCGCGGTGATCAACAAGCGCGCGGGCGGCGTGGGGCTGATCTCGGGCCGCAAGGCGTTCCAGCGTCCGACGAGCGAGGGCGTCGAGCTGCTGAACGCGATCCAGGACGTGTACCTGGACGACGCGATCACGGTCGCGTAGCCGGCGGGCGGACGCCGCTAGAATCCCGCCGTACGCGGGAGTAGCTCAGTTGGTAGAGCATCAGCTTCCCAAGCCGTAGCGACCGCGCATCCTGAGGTATCGAGCACGCTAGAGCAGCATCGTTGAGCCGTTCCCAGACGTCACGGGTTCGCTGCCCGCCGCAGATAGCTTCGACGTGCTTTCCCCGCCGTTTCCCCGCGCCGTGGGCGGCACCGCACGCGTATCGAGCCCTACGCTTAAGACAGCCCGGCGTAGACATAGCGGCGCGCATATAGACGAGCGACGCCGTAATGGAGTTGACTCAGTCGGAAATGGACGCCTGGGGATTCGAAGACTTCGCCGCGTTGTGGCGCTCCTTCTTCGAGCGGTTCCGCGCGATGACGAACGACTCGGAGCCCCTG
>DASZWR010000035.1:0-35676 GCA_035546215.1 Gaiellaceae bacterium
CCGCGGCGGCCGTGGCGGTCGTGGCGGCCCGCGCCGCGAGCGCGAGGGCGCACCGAGCGAGTAACGAGTTAGGGTCGGCGGCGTGAAGCCGCCCGCCACGCTCTCCGACGGCGTGGTCGTCCTCCGCGAGCTGCGGGAGGACGACCGCGCCGTCGTTCTTTCGACGATGCGCGACCCGCTGGTGGCCGAGTGGCTGAACATGCCGCGGGCGCCGTCCGGGCGCGACTTCGACGCGCTGCTCCGCGTCTCGCGCAACGGCCGGGTGAGCGGCGACCGGTTCGACTACGCCGTCACGGAGGCCGGGGTCGACGTCTCGCTGGGCGCCGTGATCGCGTCCCGCCGGGCGCGCGACAACTACGAGCTCGCGTACCTCGCGAGCGCGGAGGGGCGCGGCCGCGGGCTGATGACCCGCGCCACGCGGCTCCTGTGCGACTGGCTGTTCGGCGAGGGCGTGGGGCGGCTCGAGATCCGCACGCACCCCGACAACCTGCCCTCCCAGCGGCTCGCGGAGCGGTGCGGCTTCGTCCGAGAGGGGCGGGAGCGACGGTCGATCTGGCTGCACGGGCGGCGCGAGGACGCGCTCGTGTGGTCGCTCCTGCCGGACGACCCCCGATGACCCTGCACTCGGTGCGCGGGCAGGCGCTGTACGTCGCCCCGATCCGGATCGGGCTGGGGATCGTCTGGTACCTGCTCGCCCGGCTCGCAGGGCTGGGCCAGGCGAGTGCGCTGCTCGCGGCCGGCGGCAGCGTGTTCGTGGTCGTCTTCGTCTGGTTCAACGACCCCCGCACGGCGTTCCGGCTCGACCGTGCACCGGCCCCGGCACCGCCCGACGCCGTGTACGCGGGCCGGCTGCGCCAGGCGCTCGCCGCGACGGTCCCGAGCACCGTCGGCGTCTCCGTGCTCGCGGCCGCGGCGCTCGCCTGGAAGCCCGCCCTGACGGCCGTTCTCGGCGGCATCTCGGCGGGCCTCGGCGTGGCCGGCCTGCTCCACGCGCTGCGGGCGGACCCGACCCTCTGGTTCGACCGGCGCGGCAAGGGCGTCTACCGCCGTCCCTAGGCGCGTACGCTACGCGGCGTGCAGAACTGGAACCTGACCGAGCTCGACTCGGGGGAGCGGGTCGTCTCGGAGCGGCTCGACCATGTCCGGTCGGCCGCGGTCGGGTACTGGATCGGCGCCGGCTCGCGCGACGAGCAGGCGGACGAGGCGGGTGTGACGCACTTCATCGAGCACCTCCTCTTCAAGGGGACGGGCCGCTACAGCGCGCTCGAGATCGCCGAGATCTTCGACGGGCTCGGCGGCGAGCTGAACGCGGCCACGTCGCGCGAGCACACGCTCGTCTACGCGCGCGTCCCCGACCACCACCTCGAGACGGCGATGGACGTGATGAGCGACATGGTCTTCTCGCCGTCGTTCCACGAGCTCGACGCCGAGCGGGAGGTGGTGCTCGAGGAGATCGCGATGTACGACGATGCGCCGCAGGAGCTCGTGCACGACCTGATCGCCGAGGCAGTGTTCGGCGACCACCCGCTCGGGCGCCCGGTGATCGGCACGTCCGAGGTGATCTCGTCGATCCCGCGCGAGGCGATCGCCCGCTACCACGACCAGATGTACGTGCCCGCGAACATCGTCGTCGCGGCCGCCGGCAACATCGAGCACGAGCGCGTCGTCGAGCTGGTGCAGCAAGCGCTCGAGCGCCGGGGCTCCGTGAACGGCCATCCGATCAACGCGCGCCCGCCGCTCGTCGCGGCGCCGCCGCCGCGCCTGCGCTTCCAGCAGAAGGACACCGAGCAGTACCACGTCTGCCTCGCGGCGCCCGGCATCCCGCGCTCCGACCGCCGCCGGTTCGCCGCCTCGATCCTCGACGCGATCCTCGGCGGCTCGGCCTCGTCGCGGCTCTTCCAGGAGATCCGCGAGAAGCGCGGCATGGCGTACTCGGTCTACTCGTTCGTCTCGCAGTACACCGACAGCGGGCAGATCGGCGTGTACCTCGGCACGCGCGAGGACAACCTCGCCGAGGCGCTCGCGATCACCTCCGAGCAGATCGCCGACCTGGCCGCCGGGAACCTCTCCGCGCGCGAGCTCGAGCGCGCCAAGGAGAACGTGAAGGGCCGCATCCTGCTCTCGATGGAGTCGACGTCGACGCGGATGAACCGCCTCGGCAAGTCGCTGATCACGGACTCCGAGCTGCTCTCGCTCGACCGCATCGTCGCGGAGATCGACGCGGTCGAGGTCTCGTCGGTCTGCGAGCTCGCGTCGGTGCTGCTCGCGCCGGAGCGGCTCTCGGCCGCCTGCATCGGCCCCGACGAGGCGCGCTTCGTGGCTGCGCTCGAGCACATCACGCCCGACCTCGCGCGCGCGGCGTGAGAGTCCTCCTGAACGGGTGCGGCGGCAAGGTCGGCTCGGTGCTCGGGCCGGGGCTCACGGCGGCCGGGCACGACCTCGTCGTGAAGCTCGCCGACGCGGACGCGATGGTCGACTTCACCGCCCCCGACGCGGTCGTCCGCAACCTGAGCGACGCGGTCGCGGCCGGCGTGCCCTCGGTGATCGGCACGACGGGCTGGGACACGGCGGCGTTCGCCGACGCGCCCGTGCCCGTCTTCTACGCGCCCAACTTCGCGATCGGCGCGGTGCTGATGATGCGGTTCGCCGCCGAGGCGGCGCAGCACTTCGAGCGCGCCGAGATCGTGGAGCTGCACCACGCGACGAAGGTCGACGCGCCGTCCGGGACGGCGAAGCTGACCGCGGAGCGGATGCGCCGGGAGGTGCCGATCCACTCCGTCCGGCTGCCGGGGCTGAACGCGCACCAGGAGGTGATCCTCGGCGGCGCGGGCGAGACGCTGACGATCCGCCACGACGCGCTCTCGCGCGAGGCGTACACGCCCGGCGTGCTGCTCGCGCTCTCGAAGCTCGGCGAGCTGCCGCCCGGGCTCACCGTCGGGCTTGACGCTCTCCTCTGACACGCTCGACGTCGCCGGCGTCCGGCTCGAGCTGCTCCGGCCCGAGTCGCCCGAGGCGCTGATCGACGAGGCGGCGTTCGAGCGGGACGAGTTCCTGCCGTACTGGGCCGAGCTGTGGCCGGCCGCGTCGGCCCTCGCCGAGGCGCTGCCCGCCGTCCGCGGCCTGCGCGTGGTCGAGCTCGGCTGCGGGCTCGGCGTGACCGCTCTCGTCGCGGCCGCGAAGGGGGCCGAGGTGACGGCGACCGACTGGGCGCCCGAGGCGATCGACCTCCTCCGCGGCAACGCGGCGCGGAACGGCATCGACCTCCGCGCCGAGGTGCGCGACTGGCGCGAGCCGTGGGCCGAGCGCTTCGACGTCGCGCTGGCCGCGGACGTCCTCTACGAGCGGCGAAACGTGGAGCCGCTGCTCGAGCGCCTCGAGGAGCTCGCGCCGACCGCGTTCGTCGGACTCGCGAAAAGGCCGTACGAGCAGGAGTTTCTCCGACTCGCACCGCGGGTGTCCGAGATCGCGCCCCGGGTCGTGCGCGTAGACTTCTGACGTGCTCGGCCACGTGCTCACCGCGATCGCCACGCCCTTCGACGAGGACGGCGCGGTCGACTTCGACGCGTTCCAGCGGCTCGCGCGCTTCCTGGTCGAGAACGGATCAGACGGCGTCGTCGTCGCCGGCACGACCGGCGAGAGCCCGACCCTCTCCGACCCGGAGCGCATCGACCTCTTCCGTGCGGCGGTCGAGGCGGTCGGCGGCGACGCCACCGTGGTCGCCGGCACCGGCACCTACTCCACCGCGCACTCGGTGCACCTGACCGAGGCGGCGCACGAGCTCGGCGTCGACGGCCTGCTCGTCGTCACGCCGTACTACAACAAGCCGCCGCAGCGGGGAATCGTCGCGCACTTCGCCGAGGTGGCGAAGGCGAGCGACCGCCCGATCGTCGTCTACAACATTCCCGCGCGCGTCGTGCTCAACATCGAGCCGGACACGATGTCGAGGCTCGCGGAGATCGAGACCGTGCGTGCGGTCAAGCAGGCGCACGGCGACCTCGACCAGGCACGGCACATCGTCGACCTCGGGCTCGACCTGTACGCCGGCGACGACAACCTGATCCAGGCCTTCCTCGAGCTGGGCGGGCTCGGCGGCGTGTGCGTGCACACGCACGTGGTCGGGCCGCAGGTCGCCGAGCAGGTGCGCGCCGCGCACGCCGGCGACCTGGCGCGTGCGCGCGAGCTCGACCGCGAGCTCGCACCGTCGTACGAGCTGTTGCAGGCGGCGCCGAACCCGATCGCGATCAAGGCGGCGCTCCGCCTGCTCGGCCACGACGTCGGCGGCCACCGCCTGCCGCTCGTCCCCGCCGACGAGGCGGAGACGGCGGCCGTCCGCGGCTGCCTCGAGCGCCTCGGTCTCCTGACGACGGTGTAGGCCCCTACACTGGGGCGCTCAGTGGAGTCTCTTCGCATCATCCCGCTCGGCGGCCTCGGAGAGGTCGGCAAGAACATGACCGTGTACGAGGTCGGCGACGAGCGGATCGTCGTGGACGCCGGCATGTCGTTCCCGCGCGACGAGCACCTCGGCGTCGACGTGATCCTCCCCGACTTCGGCTACCTGCGCGATCGCCCGATCCGCGCCGTCGTCCTGACGCACGCGCACGAGGACCACGTCGGCGCGCTGCCGTTCCTGATGCGCGAGGTGCGCGTCGAGGAGATCTGGGCGACGCGGCTGACCCTCGGCCTCGTCAAGTCCAAGCTCGACGAGCACGGCCTGCTGCGCGCGGCGGAGCTCCAGGAGGCGGATCCCGAAGGCGCGCCGGTCGAGCTGGGGCCGTTCAGGCTCGAGTTCGTGCGCATGGCACACTCGATCCCCGACGCGGTCGGGATCGCGATCGAGACGCCGGCCGGCCGCGTGTTCCACACGGGCGACTGGAAGCTCGACCACACGCCGGTCGACGGGCTGCGCACCGACGTGGGCCGGCTCGCCGATCTCGGGAACCGCGGCGTCGACCTGCTGCTCGGCGACTCGACGAACGCCGAGCGCCCGGGCTTCACCCGCTCCGAGCGCGTGGTCGGCGAGGCGTTCCGGCAGATCATCCCGGTGCGCCGCGGCCGCGTCCTCATCTCGAGCTTCGCGTCGAACATCCACCGCATGCAGCAGGCGATCGACGTCGGCGTCGACTGCAACCGCAAGGTCGTCGTGGTCGGCCGCTCGATGCGCCGCAACCTGAACGTCGCGCGCAACCTCGGCTACGTGCAGATGCCCGACGACATGCTCGTCAAGCCCGCCGACGTCGACGACATCCCGCCCGAGCAGCAGCTCGTGCTCTGCACCGGCTCGCAGGGCGAGCCGCTGTCGGCGCTCACCCGCATCGCCTACAACGACCACCCGGCGATCAAGGTGGAGCGCGGCGACACCGTCATCCTCTCCGCGCGCCCCGTGCCCGGGAACGAGCTGCGCGTCCACGACACGATCAACCAGCTGACCCGGCGCGGAGCCGAGGTGCTGCACGAGGAGAACGCCGCCGTGCACGTGTCGGGCCACGGGCGCTCCGAGGAGCTGCGCACGCTGCTCTCGCTCGTCCGCCCGAAGGCGGTCATGCCGATCCACGGCGAGTACCGCATGCAGACCGCGCACGCGCGGCTCGCGCAGGAGGCAGGCGTCCCGGCCTCGTCGATCGTGATCGCCGAGAACGGGGACGTGGTGGAGCTCACGCGCGAGGGCGTCGGCATCGTCGACCGCATCGACGCGGGCGTCACGTTCGTCGACGGCCTCGGCGTCGGCGACATCTCGGACGTCGCGCTGCGCGACCGGCGGCACATGTCCGAGGACGGCGTCCTGATCGTGGTCGCGACGCTCGCGGACGGCACGGTCTCGCAGCCGGAGCTGATCTCCCGAGGCTTCGCCGAGAGCGACGACCTGCTCTCCGAGATGCGGCAGGAGGCGCGCGACATCGTGCGCGAGCTGCTCGAGGAGGACATCCGCGAGATCAAGCTGCTGCAGGAGCACATTCACGACGGCATCGGGCAGCTCGTCTACGACCGCACCCGCCGCCGGCCGATGATCCTGCCCGTCGTCGTCGAGGTATGACGCTGCCGCTCGAGACCCGCCCCGAGTGGGCGGCGGTGATCGCCGAGCACGCGGTCGAGGAGGCGACGGCGCGGCGCCTGATCCAGCAGCTGCTCGCCGTCGAGGTGTCGGCGCTCGCGTTCTGCCGGCTGCTCGAGCGCTGGGCGCGCGGCGAGGCCGAACCGGCCACGCCCGGGCGCCGTCAGGCGGCCCTGCGGCGCGCCGCCGACCGCGTCGAGACGGCGCTCTCCGGGCTGGAGGGGCCGCTCGGCCGCTACCTGCTCGAGCTGGAGGCCGACCAGGCGGAGGGCCGCTCGTGGTTCGGCGAGCCCGGTCCGGGCGAGCTCGTCGACTGGGGCCCGGTGCTCGACCGGGCCGGGGTCCGGGTGGGCGAGCACCGCGTGGCGCAGGCGTACCTCGAGCTGGCCGTGCTCGTGCGGGCGCTCGAAGGGCTCTCGTCGACCGTGCGCTGGGAGTCGCGGGTCGACGCGCACTCGCTCTGGGCCGGCCTGTTCGACCTGCGCGAGAACCTGCTCGGCCGCGCGCTCGACGACCTGCGCGCGATCGCCGCCTGAGCCGTGCGCACCCGGATCGTCGCGGTGGACGGTCACGGCGGGGCGGGGAAGACGACGTTCGCGGAGCGGCTCGCGGCGGCGCTCGGCGGCGTGCAGGTCGCGCACACCGACGACTTCGCGAGCTGGGACGACCCGGTCGGCTGGTGGCCGCGCTGCATCGCGGAGCTGCTCGAGCCGCTCAGCCGCGGCGAGGTCGCGCGGTACCACGTGACGGCCTGGAGCGGCGTCCCGCGGCCGTCCGTCGAGATCGTGCCCGCGGAGGTGGTGATCCTCGAGGGCGTCACCTCCTCGCGGGAGGCGTTCCGCCCGTACCTCGCCGGCGCGATCTGGGTGGAGACGCCGCGGGAGGTCTGCCTGGCGCGCGGCCTCGAGCGCGACGGCGAGGCGATGCGGCCGCAGTGGGAGGCCTGGCTCCGGGCGGAGGACGACTACATTGCCCGTGAGGACCCGCGCGCCCGCGCCGACCTCGTCGTGCCGGGGGTCTGACTCCTGCCCTAGGCTCTGGCCGTGCCCGTCGAGCTCACCGTCGTCGGCTCGATCAACCTCGACCTCGTGGCGCGCGTCGAGGCGCTGCCGCGCCCCGGGGAGACGCTCGCCGGCTCCGACTTCGTGCGCGTCCCGGGGGGCAAGGGCGCGAACCAGGCGGTCGCGGCGGCCCGGCTCGGCGCCCACGTCCGGATGATCGGCGCGGTCGGCGACGACCCGCTCGCGGAGGAGGCGCTCGCCGGGCTCCGGGAGGCGGGGGTGGAGCTCGAGCTGACCCGTGCCGGCACGACCGGGATCGCGCTCATCCTCGTCGACGCGGCCGGGGAGAACCAGATCGTCGTCGTGGCCGGGGCAAACGCCCTGGTGCCGCCGACGAGCCCCGGCGGGGCGGTCCTGTGCCAGCTGGAGGTTCCGGACGCCGTGGTCGAGGCGGCCGCACAGAATGCGAACTTCTTCGCGCTCAATGCGGCGCCCGCGCGGCCGATCCACGTGGTGCCCGACCTGCTGATCGTCAACGAGCTCGAGCACGAGATCGTGAGCAAGGGGAGACTCGTCGCCGTCACGCACGGCGCCGAGGGAGCGTCTCTGTTCGAGGACGGCAGGGAGGTCGCGCGCGCCGTGCCGCCGACCGTCGACGCAGTCGACGGCACGGCGGCCGGCGATGCCTTCGCCGCGTGCCTCGTGGTCTCGCTGCTCGAGGGGCGCGACCGGCAGGAGGCGCTCACCCGCGCCTGCGCCGCCGGGGCGATCGCGGCCTCTCGTTTCGGCGCGCAACCTTCCGCGCCCGCCGCGGACGAGGTTGCAGCAATACTCGCGGCATGACCCCAACGCGCATCGTCCTCGACTGCGACCCGGGCCACGACGACGCGATCGCGATCCTGCTCGCACTCGCCTCGCCCGAGCTCGAGCTCGTCGCAGTCACCACGGTCTCGGGCAACCAGACCCTCGACAAGACCACCTCGAACGCACTGCGGGTGCTGGAGCTCGCAGGGCGCGGGGACGTCCCGGTGTACGCCGGCGCCGACGGCCCGATCGTCCGCGACCGCGACGTCGCGGCCCACGTGCACGGCGAGTCGGGCCTCGACGGCCCCGACCTGCCGCAGCCGACCGCGCAGGCGCAGCTGCAGCACGCGGTCGAGTTCCTCGCGGAGACCTATCGCGCCGACGACCCGCCGGTGCTGGTCGCGACCGGGCCGCTGACGAACGTCGGCCTGCTGTTCGCGGCCTATCCCGACGCCCGCCCGGAACGGATCGTGATCATGGGCGGCTCGATCGGCGAGGGGAACCGCACGCCCGCGGCCGAGTTCAACATCTGGGCCGACCCGGAGGCGGCCGAGCGCGTCTTCAAGGAGGGGCTCGACACGACGATGGTCGGCCTCGACGTCACGCACCGGGCGCTGATCAGGGACGAGCACACCGAGCAGATGCGCGGCGCCGGCCGCGTCGGCAAGGTCGTGGCCGAGCTGATGGACTTCTACACGCGCTTCCACAGGGAGCGGTACCCCGACCTCGACGGCGCGCCGATGCACGACCCGGTGTGCGTCGCGCACCTGATCGACCCGACGCTGATGGACGTGCGCGAGGCGCACATCGAGGTCGACTGCTCGACCGGGCCGAGCTGGGGCCGCACGAACGTCGACTGGCGGAACCGCGAGCACGGCGGGCCGCCGAACGCGAAAGTCGGCCTCGACATCGACGGCGAGCGCTTCGCGCAGCTGATCGTCGAGCGCATCTCCAGCCTCGGTTGATCGTCTTCGGCGCGATCGTCCCGCACGGAAACCCGGTGTTCGAGCAGCCGGAGGGGCCGACCCGCGGGGCGATGGAGCGCCTCGCCGAGCGGCTCCGCCAGTCGGGCGCCGAGGCGGCGATCGTCGCGACGCCGCACGGCACGCACCCGGACGGCCACTTCGGCGTCGTCCGCTCGGCGCTCCTCTCGGAGCACCCGAACCGGTTCGTCGGGGCCGAGCACCTCTACGAGGGCGCGGGGGAGCCCGCGCTCGCCGAGGCGTGCGTCCGGGCGCTGCAGGAGGACGGCCTGCCCGCGCTGGGGCTGACCTTCGGCACGACCGTCGCCGGCGGGTCGGTGATGCCGATCGACTGGGGCGCCGGGATCCCGCTCTGGTTCCTGCGCGTACCGGCGGTCGTCGTGACGCCGTGCCGCGCACTCACGAACGAGGACCACGTGCGCGCCGGGGCCGCGCTCGCCCGCGCCACCGGCGACCGGCGGGTGGCATTCGTCGCGAGCGCCGACCACGGCCACGGGCACGGCGACGACGGCCCCTACGGCCACAGCGAGCAGTCGCGGCCCTACGACGACGACGTCGTCGACCTGATCCGCCGGAACGCCCTCGGCGAGCTCGTCGGCTGGGAGCCGCAGCGGGCCTACGACGCGCTCGCCGACAGCCTCTGGCAGATGCTGATGCTGCACGGCGCCCTCGGCGGCGGCGCCTGGGAGGCCGACCTGCTCTCGTACGAGGCGCCGACCTACTTCGGGATGGCCGTCGCCTCGTTCCTGCGGAAGGACTGAGGCGGGGCGGGGCGAAGTGCCCGCCATGGCGCGCACGAAGCGGCCCCACAAGACGTCCCCGAAGACGCCGAGCCGCGTCAAGAAGCGGCGGCCGGCGCGCAAGCAGGGACGCACGGCCCAGCACCACCATCCCGAGCTCGTGGGGCTGGGTCTCGTCGGCCTGGGCGTGTTCCTGGCGGCGGTGCTCTGGTTCGGCTTCAGCGGGGGCCCGGTCGCCGAGCTCGTCACGTCGGGCATCGGCGCGGCCGCCTACCTGGCGCCGGTCGTCCTCGCGCCGCTCGGCGGGCTGATCGTCACCCGCAGCGCCCTCGTCGACCTGCGCCCGTTCCGCCTCGGGCTCGGCGTCGCGATCGTCGGCCTGCTGCTCACGCTGGGCACGGCCCACGGCGGCGCCCTCGGCGACGGCCTCGAGTCGCTCGTCGCGCTCGGCCTCGGCTCGACCGGCGCGACGATCCTCGGCGTCCTGCTCGCGATCGCGGGCCTGACCTTCCTCACCGGCACGAGCCTCGGCGCCTTCCTGCGCCGCACCGGCCGCGTGATGCACCAGGCGGGCACGCGCGTCCGTGTCCCGCGGCCCAGGTATCAGATGCCCGGCGACCGGCACCCGGTGCGAGAACCGGCCCCGGCGCTCGCCGCCGAGCCCCCGGTGGACGTGAAGCAGGACTACCCCGACCTCGTCTCGGACTCGGTGTCGACCGGGCCGCCGCCGCTCCTCTTCGACGCGGCCGAGGACGAGCACGAGGCGCCCACCGCCGAGGACGTCCACGAGTCGCAGGAGCAGCTCTTCCCGACGGCGGCGACGCCGGTGGCCGCCGACTACGAGCTCCCCGACCGCAGCCTGCTCAAGAAGTCGAAGCCGGGGACGGGCCCGTCCGGCGACGCCACGCAGCGGGTCGCCGACGCGCTCGTCACGTGCCTCGCGAACTTCGGCGTCGAGGCCACGGTCGTCGGCCAGATCTCCGGCCCGCGCGTCACGCGCTACGAGCTGCAGCTCGCGCCGGGCACCAAGGTCGGGAAGGTCGCGAACCTGAAGGACGACCTCTCCTACGCGCTCGCGACGACCGAGATCCGCATCCTCGCGCCGATCCCCGGCAAGCAGGCGGTCGGCGTCGAGGTGCCGAACCTCAGCCCGTCGATCGTCACGCTCGGCGACGTCTTCGGCGACCTGCCGCAGAGCGCGAGCCCGCTGTCGGTATGGCTCGGCAAGGACATCTCCGGCGCCGCGGTCTGGGCCGACCTCGCGCGGATGCCGCACATCCTGATCGCCGGCACCACCGGCGCCGGCAAGTCCGGCTGCATCAACACGATCCTCACCTCGATCCTGCTGCGCTCGACGCCCGACGAGGCGCGGCTGATCCTGATCGACCCCAAGCGCATCGAGCTCAACTACTACGAGTCGATCCCGCACCTCCTGACCCCGGTCGTCTCGAGCCCGAAGGAGGCGAGCGCCGTCCTCCTGAACGTCGTCACCGAGATGGAGCGCCGATACGAGCGCCTGTCGCAGGTGCGTGCGCGCAACCTGCCGGAGGCGAACCGCGCGTTCCGCAAGCGCGGGGAGGAGGAGCTGCCGTACCTGCTCGTCGTGATCGACGAGCTCGCCGACCTGATGATGGTGAGCCCGCAGGAGGTCGAGGACTCGATCATCCGCCTCGCGCAGAAGTCGCGCGCGGTCGGCATCCACCTCGTGCTCGCGACGCAGCGCCCGTCGGTCGACGTGATCACCGGCATGATCAAGGCGAACGTCCCGTCGCGCATCGCGTTCGCCGTCTCCAGCCAGACCGACTCGCGCGTCATCCTCGACTCGAACGGCGCCGAGAGCCTGCTCGGCCAGGGCGACATGCTCTTCAAGCCGCTCGGCACCTCGCGCCTGCAGCGCGTCCAGGGCGCGTTCGTGACCGAGGAGGAGATCGCGATGATCGTCGAGCAGACGCGCGTCCAGCGCGAGCAGGAGGTCGACGAGACGTTCCTCGAGATGCCGCAGGTGTTCGCCGAGGAGTCCGACCCGGAGGACGGGGAGTTCGACCCGGACGAGGACGCGCTCCTCGACAAGGCGATCGAGATCGTCGTCACCGCGCAGACCGCCAGCGTCTCGCTGCTGCAGCGCCGCCTGCGCGTCGGCTACACGCGGGCCGGCCGCCTGATCGACATGCTGGAGCGCCGCGGGATCATCTCCCCGTACGAGGGCTCGAAGCCCAGGCGGGTGCTCGTTTCGGAGGCCGACCTGGAGCGGGTCGTGACTCCCACGCCCGTGGACTAGGTCCCGCGGCCCTGGTCGCCCGCCGGTGAACGGGCTACGCTACTGCGCGCTAGTCCCCCCAGAAGGACAATCACAGGAGGGTTCACCAAGTGAGGAAGCGTTGGCTCACGCTCGCGGCGCTCGGTGTCGCGACGGTGCTGCTCGCGTCGCTCTTCGCCGCGGCTCGCGGCGGTTCGGCGTCGGCGGCCCACAAGGCCGGCTTCTCTGCGTGCCTCGTCACCGACATCGGCGGCCTGAACGACAAGTCGTTCAACCACCTCGCCTATCTCGGTCTCCAGCACGCCGGGCGGGCAGGTATCAAGACGCGCGTCATCCAGTCGCACTCGCCGGCGGATTACATCCCGAACTTCAAGGCGTGCGTGCAGTCGGGCGCCGGGATCACCATCGGTGTCGGCTTCCTGATGACCGACTCGCTCGACGCGATCGCGACGGCGTATCCGAACAACAAGTTCGCGATCGTCGACGTCGACGTGACGACGATGAAGCACAAGCCGAAGAACGTCGAGGGCCTGCTCTTCCGCGAGCAGCAGGCCGGCTACCTCGTCGGCTACGCGGCAGGCATGTGGGCGAAGTCGCACGGCGGCAAGGCCGTGGGCTCCGTCGGCGGTCTGAAGATCCCGCCGGTCGACCGGTACATCGCCGGCTTCCAGTACGGCGCGAAGAAGGCCGATCCGGGGATCAAGACGCTGAACGACTACTCCCAGGACTTCGTCGCTCAGGCGAAGTGCAAGGAGAAGGCGCTCAACCAGATCGCCCAGGGCTCGGTCGTCGAGTTCCAGGTCGCCGGCCAGTGCGGCCTCGGCGTCCTCGACGCGGCGCACGAGAAGGGGCTCTTCGGGATCGGCGTCGACGCCGACCAGGGGTACCTCGGCTCGTGGGTCATGACGAGCGCCCTCAAGCGCGTCGACGTGGCCGTCTACAACGCCATCCAGGCGGCGAACCACAACAAGCTCGCCGGTGGCAAGAACAAGGAGTTCGGCGCCGACATCAAGGGCGTCGGCTACGGCAAGTGGAGCTCGAAGGTGCCCGCGAACATCAAGTCCGCGGTCGCCGCGCAGTACAAGCTCCTCCAGGCCGGCAAGATCAAGGGGATCCCGGCGACCGTCAAGTAGTCACGGTCGAAGGAATGTCCTACACGACGGGGCGGGCCGACCTGGCTCGCCCCGTCTACGTTTACGGCTGATGCGAGTCGGAGCGGCACTGGCTCTCGTCGTCATCTGCTGCGCAGGGTGCGGCGGCGCGCGCCACGCAGCGGTTACGACGACCGTCGAGGCGAAGCGGGCGTTGGCGCCCGCAGGGCTCCGCGTGGGCGTGGTCGGGCCGCTGCGGCTCGACGTGCCCGGCGTCGTCGTGCGCCGCGGCCGGCTCCCGGAGCTGGCCGGGCTCCCGCTCGTCGTCGCCTCGGCGCGCGTCGTCGACCCGGCGCGGGTCGCCGACGCCGCCCGGTCGAATCCCGACACGCACTACGCGCTGATCGGCGCGAGCACGAAGGGCGACCGCGTGCCGAACCTCGTCGGCGTCGTCCTCCGCGACGACGAGGCGGCCCGCCTCGGCGGCATCGTCGCCGGCCTCGTCGCCTCCGGGAACGGCGGTGCGACGCCGCGCGTCGCGTGGATCGGGCCGCAGGAGCAGAAGCTCGCCGCCGCCTTCGGCCAGGGCGTGCACCGGGCAGACTCGTCCGTCGTCGTGCTCCGGCAGTGGTCGAAGCGGATCCCCGCGCGCTGCGAGGAGGCGGCGCTGACCGCGATCGAGCGAGGCGCGGTGATCGTGATGGCGCACGGCGGGCTGTGCGCCGACGCCGCCGCACAGGGCGCGCACCAGCAGAACCTGCCGGCGCTTCGCCTCGCCGACTTCGAGCTGCCGAGCGTCGCCGCGGACGTGATCGTCCGCGACGCGGTCGCCGGCGTGTACCAGGGGAACGAGGACATCGTGTTCGGTGCCACGAGCGGCGCGATCGCGATCGGGCCGCTCGATCCCCGCATCTCACTGGGAACGGTCGTGCGTGCACGTGCCGTCGCAGGAGCGGGATAGGATCACGCGGCGATGGCGGAAGCCCCCCTGCTCGAGCTCCGCGGGATCACCAAGCGTTTCCCCGGAGTCCTCGCCAACGACAACGTGAACTTCGACCTCCGGCGCGGGGAGGTGCACGCGCTGCTGGGCGAGAACGGCGCCGGCAAGTCGACGCTGATGAACATCCTCTACGGGCTGTACACGCCCGACCAGGGGCAGATCCTGCTCGACGACGAGCCGATCGAGCTCGGCTCCACGAAGGCGGCGATCGAGCAGGGGATCGGGATGGTGCACCAGCACTTCATGCTCATCCCGGTCATGACCGTGGCCGAGAACATCGTGCTCGCGATCGAGCCGCGGCACGCGGGCGTGCTGATGGACTACGACGCGGCGCGGCGGCGAGTGCGCGAGATCTCCGACCGCTACGGCCTGGCCGTCGACCCCGACGCGCGCATCGACCGCATCACCGTCGGCCAGCAGCAGCGCGTCGAGATCCTGAAGGCGCTGTACCGCGGCGCCGAGATCCTGATCCTCGACGAGCCCACCGCGGTGCTGACGCCGCAGGAGGCGCAGGAGCTCTTCGTCGTGCTCCGGTCGCTGAAGGAGCAGGGCAAGTCGATCATCTTCATCTCGCACAAGCTGAACGAGGTGCTCGACATCGCCGACCGCATCACGACGCTGCGGCGCGGCGTCGTCGTCGACACCGTCTCGGCCGAAGGCGCGACGGAGGAGGGCCTGGCGCGGATGATGGTCGGCCGCGAAGTGCTCCTGCGCGTCGACAAGAAGCCCGCGGCGCCGGCCGGGCCGCTGCTCCAGGTCGAGAACCTGACGGTGATCGACGACCGCGAGCTCGAGGCCGTGCGGGACGTGTCGTTCGAGGTGCGGGCCGGCGAGATCGTCGGGCTCGCCGGTGTCGACGCGAACGGGCAGAGCGAGCTGATCGACGCGATCGCCGGCCTGCGGCACGTGCAGTCCGGCCGCGTCCTCGTCGAAGGAAAGGACATCACCAACGGGAGCTCCCGCGAGGCGCTCGAGGCGGGCGTCGGCCACATCCCCGAGGACCGTCACCGGCGCGGCCTCGTGCTGCCGTTCTCGCTCGAGGAGAACCTCGCGCTGCACGATTACCGCTACCCGCCGAACTCGCGCCGCGGCTTCCTGAACCTGCGCGCGATCGGCGAGCGGGCCCGGCGGCTCCTGCAGGAGTTCGACGTCCGCGGCGGCGTGCCCACCACGCCTGCGGGCGCGCTCTCCGGCGGCAACCAGCAGAAGGTCGTGCTCGCGCGCGAGATCGACGGCGACCCGAAGGTGCTGATCGCGGCGCAGCCGACGCGCGGCCTCGACGTGGGTGCGATCGAGTTCGTGCACCGCCGGCTCGTCGAGCAGCGCGACTCGGGCCGGGCCGTGTTCCTCGTCTCGCTCGAGCTCGAGGAGATCCTCTCGCTCTCCGACCGCATCCTCGTCATCTACGAGGGCCGCATCGTCGGCGAGTTCCCGCCGACGGCGACCGAAGAGGAGCTCGGGTTCGCGATGACCGGCGGCGGGCGCGGGGCGGAGGCGGCATGAGACGTAGGCTCGCCGGAGTCTCACAGGGAGCGGAGGCACCGGCTGTGCCGGCGCCGGAGCGGGTATGACGGACGAGCTCCGCGAAGAGGAGTTCGAGGCGGCGCCGCCGCCGGAGGGCGGGGTCCCGTCCCCGTCGCAGCACTTCGCGTCGCGCTTCGGCGGGATCGCCGGCGCGATCGGCCCGATCGTGACGGTGATCATCGCGTTCTTCGCCGGCGGCCTGGTCGTGCTCTTCACCGGCAAGAACCCGTTCAAGGTCTACCACGCGGTCTTCAACGGGACGGGCATCAACTGGTTCTTCCACGTGGGGAGCTACCAGGCGCGGATCCCGTTCTCGACGCACAAGATGTGGTTCCCCTGGGACACGGCGTCGATCGCCGCCGGGAACCTGCAGCAGACGCTGCTGATCACGACGTCGATCATCCTCACGGGCCTCGCGGTCGCGTTCGCCTTCCGCTGCGGGATGTTCAACATCGGCGGCCAGGGCCAGTACCTCGCCGGCGCGTACTTCGCCGTCTGGCTCGGGACGTCGTTCCAGGGGCTGACGCCGTGGGTGCACGTGCCGCTCGTCGTCGTCGCCGGCGCGCTCGCGGGCGCGGCGCTCGCCGGGATCGCCGGCCTGCTGCGGGCGACCGTCGGCGCGCACGAGGTGATCTCGACGATCATGCTCAACTGGACCGCGGTCTGGGTCGGCGAGTACCTCTTCGGCCAGCAGGGCCCGCTGCAGGGCTCGAACCCGTCGGTGCCGATCTCCGACAACATCGCCGAGGGGGCGAAGCTGCCGGTCTTCTGGGGCCTCGCGCTCCTGCAGGGCCTCTCGATCGGCATCTTCATCGCGCTCGCGATGCTGGTCGTGTACTGGCTGATCATCAACCGCACGACCCTCGGCTTCGAGGTGCGCGCAGTCGGCTTCAACCCCGAGGCGGCGCGCTACGGCGGCATCTCCGTCGCCCGCAACTACTTCCTCGCGATGGCGATCGCCGGCGGGTTCGCCGGCCTCGGCGGCGCGCTCGACATCGCGGGCTGGCAGTTCAACATCGGCCAGAACGACATCCCGGTGAACCAGATCGGCTTCATCGGCCTCGCCGCGGCGCTCCTCGGCCGCAACACGGCGCTCGGCGTCGGGCTCGCCTCGCTGCTCTTCGGCTGCCTGATCAACGGCACCTCCGGCCGGCAGCTCGACCCGTCGATCTTCCGGCCCGACCTCGCCGGCAACCTGACGACGATCATCCAGGGCCTCGTCATCCTGTTCGTCGGCCTCAACCTCGGCGGCATCTGGGTCGCGATCAAGCGGCGCGCCAGGAGGGCCTCGTGACGGCGCTCGCCGCCCGCATCGGCGGGATCAGCTGGACGTCGCCGCGCACGATCGGCGTCGTCGGCATCGTGCTCGGCGCGTTCGGATTCTGGCTCGCACTGCCGCCGCTCGCGGCCCGCACGGCCGCGCTGCCGCTCCTCTTCGGGATCCTCGCGATTGCCGCCGGCATCTGGACCTGGTCGCGCGACGAGCGCCGGGTCGGGGGCGGCGCGATCGCGTCCGGCCTGCTCGGGCTCGCCTTCGGCATCCTCGCCACGCAGTCCTCGACCGGGCACCTGAGCACGGTCGTCGTCTGGAGCGCGCTGATCGCGGCGACGCTCCGGTACGCAACGCCGCTCACCTTCGCCGCGATCGGCGGCCTCTACTGCGAGCGCAGCGGCGTCGTCAACGTCGCGCTCGAGGGGATGCTCCTGACCGGCGCGTTCTTCGGCATCTGGGGCGCGATCTGGGCGCACAGCTGGGCGGGCGGCGCGGCCTGGGTGATCGGGCTCCTGATCGCCGCGCTCGCCGGGATGGCGCTTGCCGCGATCCACGCGATCTGGTCGGTCAGCCTGAAGGTCGACCAGATCATCTCCGGCACCGCGCTCAACTTCCTCGCGCTCGGGATCACCGGCTACATCTTCATCGACAAGTACGGGAACAGCGGCACGCCGGGCAACGTGCCCGACTACGGCATCCCCGACGTGCACCTGCACTTCCTCAGCAACTGGTACTTCATCGGCCCGATCCTCGGCCAGCTGAACCTGATGATCTGGCTGTCGTTCGTCCTGCTGATCGCCACGTACATCTTCGTCTTCCGCACCCCCTACGGCCTGCGCCTCCGCGCAGTCGGCGAGCACCCGCGCGCCGCGGACACGGTCGGCATCTCGGTGTACCGCATCCGCTACATCGCCGTGATCGCCTCCGGCGCGATCGCCGCCATGGGCGGTGCATACATCTCGCTCGGGTTCGTGCACTCCTTCAGCGAGAACATGACCGCCGGCACCGGGTTCATCGGCCTGGCGGCGCTCGTCTTCGGCAAGTGGCGTCCGTTCCCCACCTGGGGCGCGACGCTGCTCTTCGGCTTCTCGAGCGCGCTCGCCGACCGTCTGCCGGACGCCTACGGCAACCAGTGGGGCACGCTCTTCCAGGCGCTCCCGTACGTCTTGACCCTCGTGGCCGTGGCCGGCGTGATCGGCCGCTCGATCGGGCCGGCAGCTTCGGGCCGGCCGTATGAGAAGCAGTAGCGCAGCCGCCCGCGCCGCGATCTTCTTCGGGGCGCTGGCGGTGCTCGCCATCCCGGCCGGCGTGGCCGCGTCGCGCGAGACGACGTTCACCCTCATCCGCTCGCTCTACGTCGCCGTGCCGGCCGCCTGCCTGCTCGCCCTGATCGCGCTCGGCGCCTCGCGGCGCGCGCGCTTCGCCCTCGCCCAGAGCGTCCGCCCGGAACGGCGCCGGCTCGTCCGCTGGGGCCGGTTCTTCGCCTGGGCGGGGCTCTACGTGGGGATCACGGGGGCCCTCGCCCTCGGCGTCTACGCGGCGCTCCGGCTCGCCCAGTAGCCACTGCCACAAGCGGCGGGCTACCCTTCCCCGGGCGTGTTCGAGATCGGCAACAGCCTCAGGGAGGCGCGTGTCCGGCGCGGAGTCGACTTCGCGCAGGCCGAGGCCGCGACGAAGATCCGCGGCAAGTACCTGCGCGCCCTCGAGGACGAGCAGTTCGCGCTCCTGCCGGCCCAGACCTACGTCAAGGGCTTCCTGCGCACGTACGCGGAGTACCTGGGGCTCGACGGGCAGCTGTACGTCGACGAGTTCAACTCCCGCTTCGTCAGCGGCGCCGACGAGCACGAGCCGCGTACGCGGCGCTCCGCCGCCCGGCCGCAGCAGCGCCGCCACCGGCGGCTCGAGACGAACGTCGTGCTCGTCGCGCTGGCCGCGATCGCCGTGCTGACGGTGATCGTCATCTCCGCATGGAAGGCGAGCGGCGGCGGCAAGTCGCCGGGGAAGACCGGCGCGGTGACCACCCCCGTGACGACGACGACGAACGCCCGTGTCGTCCCGCCGATGCTGCAGGTCGACGCCGTGCGCGGCTCGACGCACCTGATCGTGCACCGGGGCAGCGCCACCGGCACGGTGCTCTTCGACGGCACGATCACGAAGGGCGACGACCCGGTGGCGATCCGCGGCTCGCGCCTGTGGGTGTCGATCGACACGCCGGAGAACCTCAGCGTCGAGATCCGCGGGCATCCGTACCGGATCCCCGGGTCGAAGCCGCAGGTCGGGATCATCTCGAGGACCGGTTGGCACACGCTCTCCGGCTAGCGGAGGGGCGCCCGCGCGCGGCGATCGTCGCGTCGGGCTCGGAGCTCGTCCGCGGCGACCGGAACGACAGGAACGGCCCGTTCATCGCGGCGGAGCTGCTGCGCCGCGGCATCGACCCCGCACACATCCTGGTCGTCGGCGACGACCCCGCCGACCTCCTCGCGGCGATCCGCGACGGGCTCTCCTTCGACCTGCTCGTCATCTCGGGCGGCCTCGGGCCGACGCACGACGACCGTACGATCGAGCTGCTCGCCGAGGCCGCCGGCGTCGGGCTCGCCGTCGACGAGGAGCTCGCCGGCAAGATCGAGGAGCTGTCGCGCGCCGTCGCCCGCCGCATGAATCGCCCGTTCGGCGACTTCATGGCGGGGATCCGCAAGCAGGCCACGCTGCCCGAGGGCGCCGAATGGGTCGGCCTCGTCGGCACCGCGCCGGCGGTCGTCCTCCCGGTCGGGGCGTCCGTCGCCGTGTCGCTCCCCGGCCCGCCGCGGGAGCTGCAGGAGCTGTGGCCGCGCGTCCTCGAGCGCGCCCCGCTGCAGCGGGTGCTCGCGCGCGCAGTCGTGCCGCAGCGGCGCGTGCTCCGGCTGTTCGGCGTGTCCGAGTCCGCCGTGGCGAAGGCGCTCGAGGCGGCGGGCGGCGAGGGGGACGGGGTGGACGTCACGATCTGCGCCCGCGACTTCGAGATCTACATCGACCTGTTCGTGCAGCCGGGCGCCGAGGCGCGGGGCGACGCCGTCGAGCGCACGCTCGCCGAGCTGAACGAGCCGTACCTGTTCTCGCGGGACGAGCGGCCGACCGCCGAGCTCGTGCTCGACCTGCTGCGCGAGCGCGGGCTGACGCTGGGGACGGCCGAGTCCTGCACCGGCGGCCTCGTCGCGGCGCGGCTCACCGACGTCCCCGGCTCGAGCGACGTCTTCCTCGGCTCGATCGTCTCGTACGCGAACGCGGTGAAGGAGGCGCAGCTCGGCGTCCCGGCCGCCGTGCTCGCTGAGCACGGGGCCGTCTCGGCCGAGACGGCGGCGGCGATGGCCCACGGGGCGCGGGAGGCGCTCGGTGTCGACGTCGCCGTCGCGATCACCGGCGTGGCCGGCCCCGGCGGCGGCAGCGAGGAGAAGCCGGTCGGGCGGGTGCACCTGCACGCCGCCGGCCCGGGGGGCGAGCGGGCGCGGCAGCTCGACTTCCCCGGCGACCGCGAGACGATCCGCCTGCGCTCGACGGTGGCGGCCCTCCACCTCGTACGCACACTCGTCACAGAGGCTTGACGGACACGTCACACTCCTCGCGCTAGCGTGGCCGGGGATGGACGGATCAGGCTCTTCTGCGCGCTCCAGCTGCCCGGGGACGCGCTCGACCGGCTGGTCGAGTGGCAGGCCCGGGAGCTGCCCGGCGTCGCCGGACGCGTCGTCCCGCGCGAGCACCTGCACGTCACCCTCGCCTTCCTCGGCCACCGGCCCGAGCGCGAGCTCCCGGGCATCCTCGAGGCACTGCGCGCCGCCTCGGCCGTGGCCCCGTCCCGGATCGAGCTGCGGCCCGTCCGGTACCGCGAGACGCGGAGCGTGGGAATGATCGTGCTCGACGACCCGACCGGCGCCGCGACCGCCCTCGCCGGGGACGTCCAGAGCCGCCTGGAGGCGCTCGGAGCCTACCGCCGGGAGCGCCGCGGGTGGCTCCCGCACGTGACCGTCCTGCGGTTTCGGGCGCCGGCAGGACTGCATCCGGAGGCGGCGAACATGTGTTCGATTCATGTCGTCCGGTCGGCGCTCTACCGTTCCTCGCTCGGGCACGGAGGCGCCCGGTACGACGCACTCGAAACGGCACCCCTGGGAGGTAGGTAGAGATGGATCGCGAGCAGGCACTCGACACAGTGCTGGGTCAGATCGAGCGCCAGTTCGGCAAGGGCGCCGTGATGAAGATGAACGAGCAGGCGCAGGTGGCGATCGGCGCCGTCTCGACGGGATCGCTCTCGCTCGACGTCGCGCTCGGCATCGGCGGGCTCCCGCGAGGCCGCATCGTGGAGGTGTTCGGCCCGGAGTCGTCCGGTAAGACGACGCTCGTCTACCACGTGATCGCCGAGGCGCAGCGCCGTGGCGGGATCTGCGCCTTCATCGACGCGGAGCACGCGATGGACCCGATCTACGCGAAGAAGATCGGCGTCAACATCGACGAGCTGCTCGTGTCGCAGCCCGACACGGGTGAGCAGGCGCTCGAGATCTGCGAGCTGCTCGTCCGCTCCGGTGCGCTCGCGGTCGTGGCGATCGACTCCGTCGCGGCGCTCACGCCGAAGGCGGAGATCGAGGGTGAGATGGGCGACACGCACGTCGGCCTGCAGGCGCGGCTGATGAGCCAGGCGCTCCGCAAGCTCGCCGGCACGCTCAACCGCACCGACACGATCTGCCTCTTCACGAACCAGCTGCGCGAGAAGATCGGCGTCATGTTCGGCAACCCGGAGACCACGCCGGGCGGCCGCGCGCTCCGCTTCTACGCCTCGGTGCGCCTCGACATCCGCCGCATCGAGACGCTGAAGGACGGGGTGGAGGCGATCGGCAACCGCGTCCGCGTCAAGGTCGTGAAGAACAAGGTCGCGCCCCCGTTCAAGCAGGCCGAGTTCGACATCATCTACGGCGACGGCATCTCCTGGGAGGGCACGGTCCTCGACACGGGCCTCGAGAAGAAGGTCGTGCAGAAGTCCGGCTCGTACTTCTCGTTCGGCGACGAGCGGCTCGGCCAGGGCCGGCAGAACGCCACGGCGTTCCTCAAGGAGCACCCGGACGTCGTGCAGGGGATCCTGCAGGCGATCCAGGCGCAGGTGCCCGACAGCCAGGTCGTCTCGGCCCGGCTCCTGCCGCAGGGCGAGGTCTCGAACGAGGCGACGCCGGTGCTCGACGAGGAAGAGGCGACTGTCTAGGAAGACGGAATCCGACCCGCTCGACGTCGCCGCGAAGGCGCTCCGGCACCGCGATCGCTCCCGGCGGCAGATCGACGAGCGTCTCGCGAAGGCCGGGGTCGACGACGACAGACGCGCGGACGCGCTCGACACGCTCGAGCGCGTCGGCTACGTGGACGACGAGCGCTTCGCCTCCGCACGGGCGGCGGCGCTCGCCGGACGCGGCTACGGCGACGCCTATGTCCGCCATGTTCTGGAGGGCGAGGGCGTGGCCCTGGACACCGTGGAAACCGCCGTGGCGGGGCTCGAGCCCGAGGCGCAGCGGGCCGAACGGCTCGCGGCCCGGGGCGGGCGCACGCCGCGGCTCGCGGCGCAGCTGCAGCGGAAGGGGTTCGGGCAGGAGTCGCTGGAGCGCGCCTTCGGTTCCCTGTTTGCGGACGGGGACGCCGAGGCGTAGCATTCGGAGTCCGAAACCGAACTTCCGAAACCCTGTTTTGCCTGCACACCACGCTTTTCCGAAACCGACGTTGCCAACCCGAGACGTTCGCGAGCGAGACGAAGCCACAGATCTGAGACAGCCCTGATCTGAGACAGCGGGCGCGCCCTGACCGGCGCGTCGTGGGTGACCAATCGGCCGAGGTGATGCGCCGTGCGGGCGAGATCGAGCCCGAGGAGCGCCCATGCTCGTGGTCGTGGCAGTCGTGATCGCACTCGCCGCCGGCGTCGCCGGCACCCTGATCGTGCTGCGGCTGCTCGCCGGCTCGCGGCTGGAGTCGGCCCGGAGGCAGCGTACGCTCCTCCTCGACGAGGCCCGGCGCGACGCCGAGGCGACGCGCCGGGAGGCGGCGGTCGAGGCGCGGGAGCAGATGGTGAAGCTGCGCGCCGACGTCGAGGCGGAGCTCCGCGACCGCCGCGAGGCCGTCCTGAAGATCGAGGAGCGCGTCCTCGGCAAGGAGGACGAGATCGACCGGAAGCTGACGGAGCTCGTCCGGCGCGAGCAGGGAGTCGCCGACCGGGAGGTGCACCTCCGCCAGCTCCAGGAGGAGATGAAGGAGCTGAAGCTGCGCGAGCGCGCCGAGCTCGAGCGGCTCGCGGGGATGACGACGAGCGAGGCGCGGACGCGCATCCTCGCCGAGTCGGAGGAGGAGGTGCGCCACGAGCTCGCAGGCCGCGTCCGCCAGCTCGAGGAGGAGGCGCAGACCGAGGCGAAGCGTCGTGCGCGCAACCTGGTCGCCGACGCGCTGCAGCGCGTCGCTGCGAGCGCGGCGGCCGAGACGACGGTGACGCTCGTCGAGCTGCCGTCCGACGACATGAAGGGCCGCATCATCGGGCGAGAGGGGCGCAACATCCGCACCCTCGAGCACCTCACGGGCGTCGACTTCATCATCGACGACACGCCGAACGCCGTCGTGCTGTCGTCGTTCGACGGGATCCGCCGCGAGATCGCCCGCATGACGCTCCTCAAGCTGATCGAGGACGGCCGCATCCACCCGACGCGGATCGAGGAGATGTACTACCTCTCGAAGGCGGAGCTCGACGAGCACATCCGCCAGGCCGGCGAACAGGCCGTGTACGAGGCGAACTGCGGCGAGATCCACGAGGAGCTCGTGCGCATCCTCGGCCGCCTGCGCTACCGGACGAGCTACGGGCAGAACGTGCTCAAGCACACGCTGGAGGTCGTGCAGCTCGCCGGGATCATGGCGGCGGAGGTCGAGGCGTCCGTCAAGACCGCGAAGCGCGCCGCGCTGCTGCACGACCTCGGCAAGGCGATGACGCACGAGGTCGAGGGCTCGCACGCGGCGATCTCGACGCAGCTCGCGCGCCGCTACGGCGAGAGCCCGGCCGTGTGCCACGCGATCGAGGCGCACCACTACGAGGTGCAGCCGCAGACCGTCGAGGCGGTGCTGCTGATCGCCGCCGACGCCATCTCCGCGGCACGGCCGGGAGCGCGCGGCGAGAGCCTGGAGCACTACGTGAAGCGGCTCGAGTCGCTCGAGCAGCTCGCAGCGGGGCATCCCGGCGTCGAGAAGGTGTACGCGCTGCAGGCGGGCCGGGAGATCCGCGTACTCGTCAAGCCGCAGGAGATCGACGACGACGGGGCGGTGCTGCTCTCCCACGAGATCGCCCGCGAGATCGAGGACCACCTCGAGTATCCGGGGCAGATCAAGGTGACGGTGATCCGCGAGAGCCGGGCCGTCGACGTCGCGGGCAACCGGGTCGAGCAGCGCCGGTCACCAGTACCGCGCGTCGATGCGGCGTGACGAGCTAGGCTGACGAACGTGGCTGAAGAGACACTCACGGTCCGCGACGACCGCACGGGCGAGGAGCACGTGCTCCCGATCGTCGACGGCGCCATCCGCGCAACGGACCTCGCGAAGCTCGGCCTCCTCTCCTACGACCCGGCGTTCATGAACACAGCGAACTGCCGCAGCGCGATCACGTTCATCGACGGCGACGCGGGGATCCTCCGCTATCGCGGCTATCCGATCGAGCAGATCGCCGAGCAGGCGACGTTCCTCGAGACGGCGTACCTGCTGTTCAACGGCGAGCTCCCCACGAAGGAGCAGCTGACGCAGTGGGAGGACGACGTCCGCTTCCACACCTACGTCCACCAGAACGTGACCAAGTTCATGGAGGGCTTCCGCCACGACGCGCACCCGATGGGGATGCTGCTCGGGGCGGTCGGAGCGCTCTCGACGTTCTACCCGGACGCGAAGAACATCGCCGACCCGGAGAACCGCTACCTGCAGCGCGTGCGCCTCGTCGCGAAGCTGCCGACGATCGCCGCGGCGATCTTCCGGCACTCGCGCGGGCTGCCGTACGTCGAGCCCCGGAACGACCTCGACTACATCGGCAACTTCGTGAACATGACGTTCGCGATCGGCGGCCGCCACGAGGCGAACCCGGTGCTGCAGCGCGCGCTCGAGGTCCTGCTGATCCTGCACGCCGACCACGAGCAGAACTGCTCGACGAGCGCGGTGCGCGGCGTCGGCTCCTCGCACGTCGACCCGTTCTCGGCCGTCTCGGCCGGCATCGCGGCGCTCTACGGGCCGCTGCACGGCGGTGCGAACGAGGCGGTGCTGCGGATGCTCGACGAGGTCGGCGACAAGAAGAACGTGCCCGAGTTCATCGAGGGCGTGAAGTCCGGGAAGGGCCGCCTGATGGGCTTCGGCCACCGTGTCTACAAGAACTACGACCCGCGGGCGAAGCTGATCAAGACGATCGCCGACCAGGTGTTCGAGCAGACGGGCCTCAACCCCAAGCTCGAGATCGCGCTCGAGCTCGAGAAGATCGCGCTCGAGGACGACTACTTCGTCTCGCGCAAGCTCTACCCGAACGTCGACTTCTACTCCGGCCTGATCTACCAGGCGATGGGCTATCCGACGGACTACTTCACCGTGCTGTTCGCGCTCGGCCGGCTGCCCGGCTGGATCGCACAGTGGGAGGAGATGCTCGAGGATCCCGAGCAGAAGATCGCGCGGCCGCGCCAGCTGTACGTGGGCGCCGGCGAGCGCGACTTCGTCCCGATGGGCAAGCGCTGAGCGGCGACGAGCGGCTGGTCGTGCCGCGCGAGCTCACGCCTGAAGAGCGCTGAGCACGGCGACGCCGACCACCACCACGACGACGCCGGCCAGCTGCACGCGCGAGAGCCGCTCGCGGAAGAGCAGGAACGCCGCCACGGCCGCGAGCGCCGCGAACTGGGAGGCGAGGACGGCGCTGATCGCGATCGAGTGGCGCGCCCCGGTGGTGTACGAGGCGAAGCCGCCGATCTCGCAGAGCCCGGAGAGGATCAGGAAGGGGAGGACGGAGAGGGCGACGCCGAGGCGCCCGCGGACGAGGCCGGGCACGGTGACGGCGACGCCGACGAGCCGCGGCGGCAGCATCGCCCAGACGATCGGGAGCTCGCCGCTCAGGTGCCCGGTCGAGAACAGCCCGACCCCGAACGAGAGCGCGGCGGCGACCGCCAGCAAGGTCGCCCGGACCGGGTGGACCGCGCGCTCGTGCTCGGCCGTCCGGCTCGCGAGCACGACGCCGACGGCCACCACCCCGAGGAGCACGGCCGAGGAGGCGTGCAGCGCCTCGCCGTCGATCACCGCCAGCACGGCGGCGATCGCGCCCTCGGTCGAGGTGATCGGCGCGACGATCGAGACCTTCCCGAGCCGCATGGCGTCGTAGGCGAGGAGCAGCCCGCCCACGTTGGCGGCGCCGGCGACCGCGAACCACACGATCCCCGTGCCGTGGAGCGCGTCGGGGAACCCGGCCGCGAGGGCGAGCGGCGCGTTCACGGCGAGGCCCACGAGCATCACCCAGGCGAGCACCCGGTTCGCGCCGATCAGGCGGCTCGCCCGGGCGGCGGCGAGCGTGCCGGCGCTCCAGCAGACGGCGGCTCCCAGCCCTCCCAGGACAGCGATCACGGCCCCGGACGGTACCCTGCTGCGGATGCGCCGCTATCACGTCACGACGTTCGGGTGCCAGATGAACGCGCACGACAGCGAGCGCATCAAGGGGCTGCTCGAGGAGCTCGGGCTGGGGGAGGCGGCGACCGCCGACGACGCGGACGTGGTCGTCTTCAACACGTGCACGATCCGCGAGAAGCCCGACCAGAAGCTCGCGGCGTACCTCGCGCAGGCGGCGGCCCGCAAGCGGGACGACCCCGACCGGGTGATCGCCGTCGGCGGGTGCTACGCCGAGGCGCAGCGCGAGCGGATCTTCGAGCGCTACCCGTTCGTCGACGTCGCGTTCGGGCCGGGGTCGATCGCCCACCTCGGCGAGTGGCTGGGCGCCGGCGGCGCCGGCGTCTCGCGCGGCCGCTTCGGCCTCGACGAGCGCGACTTCGCCGCCGAGCTGCCGATGCACCGCGAGCGCTCGTTCCAGGCGTGGGTGCAGGTGTCGATGGGCTGCAACTCGAGGTGCTCGTACTGCATCGTCCCGTCGGTGCGGGGGCGCGAGCAGAGCCGCCGCCCGGGCGAGATCGTCGCCGAGGTCGAGCAGCTGGCTGCGCAGGGCGTCAAGGAGCTGACGCTGCTCGGCCAGAACGTGAACTCGTGGGGCCGCGACCTGCTGCCGGGGATCCACACCGAGTTCGGCGAGCTGCTCCGCGCGTGCGACGCGGTCGACGGGATCGAGCGCATCCGCTTCACGAGCCCGCACCCCAAGGACTTCCGCGACCCGGTGATCGCGGCGATGGCCGAGTGCGACGCCGTGTGCGAGCAGGTGCATCTGCCGCTGCAGTCGGGCTCCTCGCGCCTCCTCAAGGCGATGCGCCGCACCTACACCCGCGAGCGCTACCTCGCGCTCGTCGAGAAGATGCGCGCCGCCATTCCCGACCTCGCGATCGGCACCGACATCATCGTCGGCGTCCCCGGCGAGACCGAGGACGACTTCCGCGAGACGCTCGAGGTGGTGGCCGAGGTCGGGTACGACAGCGCCTTCACGTTCGTCTACTCGCCGCGCGCGGGGACCGAGGCGGCGGAGATGGCCGACCAGGTGCCGCACGAGGTGAAGATCGAGCGCATGGAGCGGCTCGTCGAGCTCACCCAGTCGATCGCCCGCGCGCGCAACCAGGCGCGCATCGGCCGCGTCGAGCAAGTGCTCGTCGAGGGCGCCTCCCGCACCGACGCGGCGCTGCTTCGCGGGCGCACGCGCCGGAACACGACCGTCAACTTCGCGGGTGACGCCGCGCCGGGCGAGCTCGTCGACGTGCTGATCGACGGCGCCACCTCGACCACCCTGAAGGGGTCGGCAACCGTTCCATCACATTCGGTTGTCAAAGTAGGCGCATGAGAGTCCTGATCACCGGCGCCTCGGGGCAGATCGGCACCAACCTGGCGCTGCGCCTCCTCCGCGAAGGGCACGAGGTCTTCGGCGTCGACAAGCGCCAGAACGCGTGGACGAGCGAGTTCCCGACGCTCCTGCAGGACCTCGCGGGCCACTACCCGGCGTTCCAGGGCGGCATCGGCGGAGTCGAATACCCCGAGGTCGACCTGGTCGTACACCTGGCCGCCCACGCGAAGGTGCACCAGCTCGTCCGCGAGCCGCACCGCGCGCTCGAGAACGCGATCATGACCTTCAACGTCCTCGAGTACGCGCGCCAGCTGAACCTGCCGCTCGTCTTCTCGTCGACGCGCGAGGTGTACGGCGACGTGCACCGCTTCGAGGAGTACGCGGAGGAGGCGGCCGACTTCGCCTACACCGAGAGCCCGTACTCGGCCTCGAAGATCACGAGCGAGGCGTTCATCTACTCGTACGCCCGCTGCTACGGCCTCGACTATCTCGTCTTCCGTTTCTCGAACGTCTACGGCCGCTACGACAACGACCTGTGGCGGATGGAGCGCGTGCTGCCGCTCTTCATGCACCAGCTCTCGCGCGGCGAGGGCATCACGATCTTCGGCGGCGAGGAGAAGGTGCTCGACTTCACGTACGTCGACGACTGCGTCGACGGGATCGCGCGCGGCGTCGTGGCGCTGCACGAGGGCCGTGTCGCGAACGAGACGATCAACCTCGCCTACGGGCAGGGGAACACGCTCGTGCGCGCCGCGGAGCTGATCGCGGGCGAGCTCCAGGTCGAGCCCAACGTGACGATCGCCCCCTCGCTGCTCGGGGAGGTGACCCACTACGTCGCAGACGTGAGCAAGGCGCGCGACCTGCTCGGCTGGGAGCCGCGGACGCCGCTCGCCGAGGGCATCCCGCGCGCGGTCGCCTGGTTCAGGGAGTGGCGTGCGGCGCACCCCGAGGAGGACCGGCCGTTCGAGCGGCCGCGCTCGGCGGCCGAGATCGAGCATGGCTTCAAGCAGCCCGCCGGCGCCCGCTCCTAGGCACGTCCTCGCACTCTTCGGGCCGACCGCCTCCGGCAAGACCGCCGTGGCCGGGCTGCTGCGCGACCGGCTCGGCGGCGAGGTGATCTCCGTCGACTCGGCGGCGCTCTACGCCGGCGTGCCGGTGATCACCGCGGCGCCCGACTATCCGGCGCGCCTCGTCGGCGTGGTGCCGCTCGAGCAGGACGTCTCGCTCGGGGAGTACCAGCGTCTCGCGCACGCGGCGATCGACCAGGCGGAGGCGCCGATCGTCGTCGGGGGAAGCGGCCTGTACCTGCGCGCGGCGCTCTCGTCGCTCGACCTCCCGCCGCCGCCGTCGCCGGGGCAGCGCGAGCGCTGGCAGGCCGAGGTCGAGCGGCTCGGCTCCGAGGCCGCCCATGCGCTGCTCGCCGAGCGCGACCCGGCCGCCGCGGCCCGCGTGCACCCGAACGACCGCAAGCGGCTCGTGCGCGCGCTCGAGCTGAACGAGTCCGGCCGCTCGCTCGCGCCGGCCGCCGACCGCCTGTGGACCGAGGACACGCGGCTGCCGACGACGATCGTGGCGCTCGACCTGCCGCTCGACGAGCTCGACCGGCGCATCGAGGCGCGTACGCGGGCGATGGTCGCCGCCGGGGCCGTCGAGGAGGCGCGCAGAGCCTGGGCGAGGCCGCTCTCGCACACCGCGCGGGAGATCGTCGGGCTCGAGGAGTTCGCGACGCTGCCGGTCGACGAGGCGGTCGCGGCGGTCGCCCAGGCGACGCGGCGGCTCGCCCGGTATCAACGGAAGTGGCTGCGCCGGCTGCCGAACGTCGTTACGCTCGACGGGAATCGGTCTGCGGAGGAGGTCGCCGATGAGATCGTCGCGTTGGGACGCGCAGGGGAACGTCTATCTGGTCGCGAGTGAGTCGCTGACGCCGGAGCTCGTCCGGGACGAGGTCGGCGACGCCGACGGGATCCTGGAGGTCTTCCGGCGGGGGGTGGACTGGGTGGAGATCGCGATCTGGAACCCCGACGGCTCGCGGGCCGAGATGTCGGGCAACGGCACCCGCATCGCGGCCACGTGGCTGGCGGAGCAGACGGGCGCGTCGTCGGTGACGGTGCGCGTCGGACCGCGCGAGGTGGTCGCGACGATGCTCGAGAACGGCCTCGTCGAACAGGACCTGGGCGAGGTCGAGGTGGGCGAGCCCGAGACGGTCGACGGGATCACGTTCACCGCGGTCGACGTCGGGAACCCGCATGCGGTGGTCGACGGCGACCCGGCGGAGCTCCCCCGGATCGGCCCCTTCCTCGAGGTGCACGAGCGGTTCCCGCGCCGGACGAACGTGCAGATCGCGCGACGCGTCTCGGACGACGAGATCGAGGCGCGGGTGTGGGAGCGCGGCGCGGGGGAGACCGCGGCGTCAGGCTCGAGCGCGGTCGCGGTGGCGGCGGCCTTCGGCTGCCGGCCGGTGCGCATCGTCTTCCCGGGCGGCCCGCTCGACGTCCGCTTCGACGGCCGGCGTGCCTACCTCACCGGCCCGGCGCGGCGCGTGGGCTAGCCGCCGATGTCGTAGTCGCGCAGCGCGTCGTTCAGCGACGTCTTGAGGTCGGTCGACTCGTTGCGCCGCCCGATGATGAGCGCGCACGAGAGGTGGTACGTGCCCGCCGGGAACTCCTTCGGGCGCGTGCCCGGGACGACGACCGAGCGAGGCGGGACGTAGCCGCGGTGCTCGACCGGCTCCGACCCGGTGACGTCGATGATCGGCACCGACGCGGACAGCGACACGTTCGGCGCGAGCACGGCCTCACGGCCGATGCGCACCCCTTCGACGACGATGCAGCGGGACCCGAGGAACGCGCCGTCCTCGACGATCACCGGCCGCGCGCCGGGCGGTTCGAGGACTCCGCCGAGGCCGACGCCGCCGGCGAGGTGGACGTCGGCGCCGATCTGCGCACCCGAGCCCACCGTCGCCCAGGTGTCGACCATCGTGTTCGGCCCGACCCAGGCGCCGATGTTCACGTACGACGGCATCAGCACCACCCCGGGCGAGAGGTAGGCGCCGTAGCGCGCCGTCGCCGGCGGCACCACCCGCACGCCGAGCTCGTCATACCGCGTCTTCAGCGGGATCTTGTCGTGGTACTCGAACGGGCCGAGCTCCTGCGGCTCCATCTTCCGGGTCCGGAAGTAGTCGAGGATCGCCGCCTGGACCTCCGGGTTGACGACCCAGTCGTCGCCGTCCGGCTGCGCCACGCGCACCTCGCCGCGGTCGAGCGCCGCGATGATCTCTTCCGTCTCGCTCACAGAGCCTCCTCGATGATCGCGGCAGCGCGGGCGCACTGCTCCTCCGTCGGGACGAGCGCGAAGCGCGCGTACCCCTCGCCGGCCCGCCCGAAGAACGCGCCGGGGGCGCACACGATCCCGTGCTCGAGCAGCCGCCGCGCGAACTCCTCGGAGCTCCCCGGCACCTCGACCCACAGGTAGAACGTGGCCGTCGAGCCGGCGAGCCGCAGCCCCTTCCGCTCGAGCGCCGGCAGCAGGACGTCGCGCTTGCGCTCGTACAGCGCGCGGACGGCGGCGACGTGCTCCTCGTCCGACCAGGCGGCGATCGAGGCGCGCTGGACGAACTCCTGCGGCGCGGTGCCGACCGTGGGCCGGAAGCTCTTCAGCGCCGCGGTCACGTCGGGCGGCGCGCAGATGAACCCCGACCGGTAGCCGGTCATCGACGACCGCTTGGAGAGCGTGTTGAAGACGACGACGTTCGTGCGGTCGGCGACCTCGAGCGCCGAGCCGGGCGGCGTGTCGAACCAGAGCTCCGAGTACGCCTCGTCCGAGCAGAGCAGGAACCCGTGCTCGCGGGCGCGCGCCGCCAGCTCGGCGTAGAACGAGGGCGGCGCCACCGCGCCTGTCGGGTTGTTGGGGTAGCAGACCCAGAAGAGCGCGATCTCGTCCCACGCGTCGAACGCGTCGAGGTCGGGCAGCCAGCCGTTCCGCTCGTCGAGGGGGACGGTGACGACGGTGCCGCCGGCGAACAGGGCGCCCCGTTCGTAGACCGGGTAGGCGGGCTCCGGGATCGCCACGCCGCGCTTCTCGCCGAGCGCGAGCTGCGCGAACGAGTAGATCGCCTCCTTCGAGCCGAGGGTCGGCACGAGCTCCGTGGCGGGGTCGACTGCCACGTCGAACCGGCGGTCGATCCAGGCCGCGATCGCGGCGCGCAGCTCTGGGAGCCCCGTCGCGCGGGGATACGACGACACCTCGTCGACGGAGGCGAGCAGCGCCTCGCGGATGAACGCGGGTGTCCGCTCGCGCGGGTCGCCCATGCCGAAGTCGATCAGCTCGACCCCGCGGGCGGCCGCCTCCGCCTTCCAGTCGTCGAGCTTCGCGAACGGGTACTGCGCCAGCTCGGCGAGCACGGGGGAGAGCTGCGTGGGCACGACCAGAGGCTACCGTGGGAGGTCATGGACGACGCCGGATTCGAGGAGGCTGTCCAGCAGGCGCTCGACGCGCTGCCGGCCGAGCTGCGGCACGCGATGTCGAACGTCGACGTCGTGATCGAGCAGGAGGCGCCGCCGGGCGAGCGCCTGCTCGGCCTCTACGAGGGTATCCCGCTGACCGAGCGAGGGAGCACCTACGGCGCCGTGCTGCCCGACAAGATCACGCTCTTCCGCGGCCCGCTCCAGCGCGCGTCGCGCGGCGACGAGGAGCGGCTCCGCGCCGAGATCCGCCGCACGGTATGGCACGAGATCGCGCATCACTTCGGGATCGACGACGACCGCCTCGTCGAGCTCGACCGCTACTGAGCGAGGAAGGCCCGGAGGACCTCGAACGAGCGCTCGAGCGCGGCGATCTCGACGCGCTCGTCGACGGCGTGCGCGTACCGCGTCGCGCCGGGCCCGAAGTTCACGGCGTCGAGCCCGCGCGCGGAGAAGTCCGCCACGTTCGTCCACGCCTGCTTCGGCTGCACCTCGAGCCCGCCTGCCACGCGCAGCTGCTCGAGCGCCTCCGACTCCACCGGGACGTGCGCGCCGGGCGAGTGCGAGACGATCTCGACGGCGTCGCCGAGCAGCTCCCGGATCCGCGCCTCGGCCGAGGCCATGTCGCGATCCGGGGCGTAGCGGAAGTTGACGTTCGCCTCGGCGAGCGCCGGCACGACGTTCGAGGCGACGCCGGCGTGCAGCTGCGTCACGGAGGCGACCTCGCGGAACACGAGCCCCTCGACCGTGACGTCTCGCGGCTCCAGGTCGAGCACGGGGCGGAGGCCCTCGAAGGCGAGCGCGATCGCGTTGACCCCGGTCCACGGCCGGGCCGAGTGCGCGGACCGCCCCTCGAACCTCAGGCGCGCGTTCAGGTTCCCGAGGCAGCCGAGCTGCAGCGTGTTGTCGGTGGGCTCGAGGCAGATGACGAGCCGCGCCTCGTCGATCACGTCGCTCCGCTCGAAGACCGACGGCAGCGGGTTCTCGGCGGGCCCCAGCTCCTCGCGCGGGAAGAAGAGGAGGGCCAGGTCGTAGGACGTGTCCGCTTCGGCCGCCCAGCGCGCGAGCTCGATCATCACGGCGAGCCCGCCCTTCATGTCGCTTGCGCCCAGTCCGACCACCCACCCGTCCTCGATGCGGCCGGGCAGATTTCCCTGCTCCGGGACCGTATCCGTGTGCCCGGCGAGGAGTACGAGCGGCTTCCCGGTGCGCTTCGCGAAGAGCACCGACTCACCGTCGTCGTAGACACGTTCCAGCGGGACGGCGGAAGTGACGTAGCTGTACAGCTCCGCCTCCTGCCGCGACTCCGAGGGGATGTCCACCAGGGCGAGGGTGCGTTCGGCCAGTGCCATACTGGGGACGATGATTCCACGTGCCCCGGATCCCGAGCGCGGGTTCGTCCTGGCCGTGCTCCAGCAGGGGGCCGATCCGCACGACGAGCTGGCCGAGGTCCAGGAGCTCGCGCGGACCGCCGGCGTCGAGCCAGTGGGCGCCGTCGTACAGCATCGCGCGCGGCCCGCGCAGCGCACCTACGTCGGCAAGGGGAAGCTCGAGGAGCTGAAGCACCGGTTCAAGGAGGCGGGCGCGGAGAGCCTGCTCGTCGACGACGAGCTCGACCCGTCGCAGCAGCGGTTCCTGGAGAACGCGCTCGACACGCGCGTCATCGACCGCACGCAGCTGATCCTCGACATCTTCGCCCAGCACGCGACGAGCAGCGAGGGGAAGCTCCAGGTCGAGCTCGCGCAGCTCGAGTACAACCTGCCGCGCATGCGCGGCATGTGGCAGCACCTCGAGCGGCTCGGCGGCGGCGTCGGCACGCGCGGCCCCGGCGAGTCGCAGCTCGAATCGGACCGCCGGACGGCGCGGCGGCGCATCTCGCTCCTTCGCCGCCGGCTGAAGGAGCTCGAGAAGCAGCGCGCGACGCGGCGGCAGGAGCGGCGGCGCAGCGAGACGCCGACGATCGCCCTCGCGGGCTACACGAACGTCGGCAAGTCGACCCTCCTGAACGCGCTCACCGGCGCCGAGGTCTCGGTCGAGAACCAGCTGTTCCACACGCTCGACCCGACCACCCGTGCGTTCGAGCAGGACGGGCGCCGCTATCTCGTCACGGACACCGTCGGCTTCATCCGCCGCCTGCCGCATCACCTGGTCGAGGGCTTCGCGTCGACGCTCGAGGAGACGCTCGTCGCCGACGTCGTGCTGCACGTGATGGACGCCGCCGCCCCGGACGAGGAGCAGGACCGCCAGAGGGAGGCGGTCGACGACGTCCTCCAGGAGATCGGCGCGGCGGAGCTGCCGAAGGTGATCGTGCTGAACAAGATCGACCGCGTCGACCCGTTCGGCCGCCGCCGGCTCGCGAACCGCTTCCCGGAGGCGCCGCAGGTGTCTGCGCTCACCGGCGAGGGCCTCGACGAGCTGCGCGCCGAGCTGGCACGCCGCTTCGATGATCGCTGGGAGCGCGTGCGCATGCTCGTCCCGTACCGCGAGGGCGCGCGCCTCGCCGAGCTCTACTCGCTCGGGACGCCGATCGAGGAGCGCGAGGACACGCCCGAGGGTGTGCTCGTCGTGGCCCGCCTGCCGCGCCGCGAGCTGCCCCGGTTCGCTCCGTACCTGGTCGCGGAGTCGGCCTGATCGAGCTGCCGATCAAGAAGCTCCGTCCCGGGGCGGTCGTCCCGGCGCGGGCGTACAGCGGGGACGCCGGCCTCGACCTGTCGTCGTGCGAGCGGGTCGAGCTCGCCCCGGGTGAGCGCGCGCTCGTGCCGACCGGCCTCGCGGTCGCGATCCCCGAGGGCTACGCGGGCTACGTCCAGCCGCGCTCGGGGCTCGCGGCGAAGCACGGGATCTCGATGGTCAACACGCCGGGCCTCATCGACTCCGGCTACCGGGGCGAGCTGCTCGTCAGCCTGATCAATCACGATCTCGCCGAGACGTTCGTCGTCGAGCCGGGGATGCGCATCGCGCAGCTCGTCATCCTCGAGGTGCCGCCGGTCGAGCTCGTCGAGGTCGACGAGCTCCCCGGGAGCGAGCGGGCGGAACGGGGCTTCGGCTCCTCTCGACACTGATGGAGCCGCGGATCCGGGTCAGCGCGATCCTCCGCTGGCAGGGGCGGGTGCTCCTCTGCCGGCAGGAGAAGCCGGGGAAGGAGTACTGGCTGCTGCCGGGCGGCGGCGTCGACGGCGGCGAGACGCTGATCGAGGCGCTTCGCCGCGAGCTGCGCGAGGAGCTCGGGATCGAGGCGGACGTGCAGTTCGAGGGGCCGGTGGCGATCGTCGACTCGATCGCGCCGAAGACCATGGTCCCCGTGCGGAAGCACGTCGTGCACATCATCTTCTCGGCCGACCTCTCCCATCGCTCCCTCTCGGACGTCGAGACGAGGGATGCGGCGGTCAAGGGCGCGAGGCTGTTCTCGAACGACGAGCTGCAGGAGGTGGTCGTCCACCCGCCGATCAAGCGGTTCCTCGAGCGCTGGCAGCCGGGCGACCCGGCGGTGTACCTCGGCGCCCTCTGGGC
>DASZWR010000036.1:0-115782 GCA_035546215.1 Gaiellaceae bacterium
GGCCGGGCTGAGCAGCACCACCTCGCCGGGCCTGGCGAGCCTGCGGGCGTGCTCGACCGCCCGCTCGAGCGTGCCGTCGATGTGCCCGTCGATCAGCTCGATCATCCGCGGGCCCTCCTCGCCGATGAAGTGCACCGGCCGCACGCGCGGCCCGATCGCCGCGGCCAACGGGCGAAAGTCCTCCTGCTTCGACGAGCCGCCGAGGATGAGGTGGACGATCTCGCCGTCGTACGCGTCGATCGCCTTGATCGCCGCGGCGACGTTCGTCGCCTTCGAGTCGTTGACGTAGCGAACGCCGTCGATCTCCGCGACCAGCTCGAGCCGGTGCGCGACGCCGGCGAACGTGCGGAGCCCCTCGGCGATGTGCTCGTCGGCGATGCCGGCGGCTCGCGCTGCCGCCGTCGCGGCCGCGGCGTTCTCGCGGTTGTGCGCGCCGCGCAGCAGCGGCTCGGCGGGCAGCTCGTCGTCGGCCGAGAACTCGATCCCGTCGAGGCCGAGCCCGGCCGGCACGACCTTCGCGCGCGCCCGCTCGAAGATGCGCAGCTTCGCGTCGCGGTAGGCCTCGAAGCTCGGGTAGCGGTCGAGGTGGTCCGGCTCGAGGTTCAGCAGCACGGCGACCTCGCACGAGAACGTGTCGACGTCCTCGAGCTGGAACGACGAGAGCTCGCACACGACCCAGTCGGCGTGCTCGACCGACGTGAGCGGCACGCCGATGTTGCCGGCCACCGCGACGTCGCGCCCGGCCGCACGGAACATCTCGCCGAGCAGCGCGGTCGTGGTCGTCTTCCCGTTCGTGCCGGTCACCCCGACGAACCTCGCGTCCGGGAGCAGCCGGTAGCCGAGCTCGACCTCCGACCACACCGGGATCCCTCGCTCGCGCGCGGCGGCGACGAGCGGCCTGTCTCCGGGCACGCCCGGCGTCTTCACGAGGACGTCGGCGCCGTCGAGCAGCGACAGGTCGTCCTCGTTCCCGAGCGTCCGGTCGACGAGCACGACGTCGTCGAGCCGCTCGGCGACCGCGCGGCCGGAGCGGGCGGCGCCGTACATGACGACGCGCATCAGTGCGGCCTGAGGATGGGGTAGTACTTGTAGAACAGCGCGAAGCCGGCGGCGCAGAAGATCGCGGTGACGATCCAGAAGCGCACCATGATCTTCGTCTCGCTCCACGCCTTCATCTCGAAGTGATGGTGGATCGGCGCGATCAGGAAGATGCGCCGCCCGAAGTACTTGAACGAGATCACCTGCAGCATCACCGAGATCGCCTCGAGCGCGAAGATGCCGCCGACGAAGAGCAGCAGCAGCTCGACCTTCATCATGATCGCCATCGCGGCGATCGCGCCGCCGATCGCCATCGCGCCCGTGTCGCCGAGGATCACCTCGGCCGGGAACGCGTTGAACCAGAGGAAGCCGACGATCGCGCCGATCATCGCCGCGCCGATGAAGGCGACGTCCAGGCGGTTCTCGATGCGCGGGTGGCCCGAGCGGATGAAGATCGTGACCGCCATCGCGGTGAACGTGCCGAGCGCGATGATCCCGGTGCCGGCGGCGAGCCCGTCGAGCCCGTCCGTGAGGTTCACGCCGTTGACCGCGCCGGCGATGATCAGGAAGAGCAGCACGTACCAGCCCGGCCCGAGCGGCAGCCACTTGTCGACGATCGGGATGAACACCGAGTGCGAGAGCCGCTGGTGGTGCGCGGCGACCCCGACGGCCGCCGTGATCAGGATCAGGAAGAGCATCTTCCAGCGCCCGCGCAGGCCGAGCGACCGCTGGTGGCGCAGCTTCGTGTAGTCGTCGATGAACCCGACGGCCGCGCAGGCGAGCATCGTCCCGAAGACGGTGAGCGCGGGCGTCGTGAACGCGGACACGGGCAGGAACGCGATCGTGGCGGCGAGCACCACCATCAGGCCGCCCATCGTCGGCGTCCCCTGCTTCTCGAGGTGCCGCTCGGGCATCTCCTCGCGGATGTGCTGGCCGAACTCGTTGCGGCGCAGGAACGAGATGAAGGTGGGGCCGCTGAGGATCGCGATGATCATCGCGACGAGCGCGGCGACGAGGACTCTGGCCATTACGCGGTCAAGTTCTCCGCGACGACCTCGAGTCCCACCGCGCGCGAGCCTTTCACGAGCACGGTGTCGCCGGGCGCGAGCACGGCTTCGGCCCGCGTCGCCGCCTCGGCCGCCGTCGCCACCCAGTCGCCACCGTAGGCGCGGGCGAGCTCGCCGACCGCGATCACCTGCTCGATGCCGAGCTCGCGCACGAGCGCGCCGATCTCCCGGTGGTAGCGCAGGCCCTCCTCACCGAGCTCGGCCATCTCGCCGAGCACCGCGACCCGGCGCCCGCGGGCGCGCTCGGTCAGGTGCTCGAGCGCCGCGCGCATCGAGACGGGGTTCGCGTTGTAGCAGTCGTTCAGCAGCAGCCCGCCGCCGGGAAGCGCGTGCTCCTCCTCGCGCAGCTTCGAGAACTCGACGTGCAGCTCGCCGTCGGGCAGCGGGACGCCCAGGGACTCGGCGACGGCGACGGCCGCGCGGGTGTTCACGAGCTGGTGCCTCGCCGAGTAGCCGGTCGGAAACGGCAGCGGCCGCGCGGGGTCGACGCGCCTCACGACGATGTCGTCGCGCGTCAGGTACGGCTCGAGCAGCGGCTCCTCGGGCACGACGGCGACGCCTCCAGGCGGGAGCGCCTCGACGAGCTCGGCCTTCGCGCGCGCGACGTTCTCGATCGTCCCGACGAGCTCGAGGTGCACCGGGCCGACGTTCGTGATCACAGCAACGTCGGGCCTGGCGAACGACGCCAGGTAGGCGATCTGGCCGAGGCCGCGCATGCCCATCTCGGTGATGCAGATCTCGGTGTCCTCCTCGAGGCGCGCGAGCGTCAGCGGCACGCCGAGCTCGTTGTTGTAGTTCGCTTCGTTCGCGATCGTCCTGCGGTGCGGCGCGCACATGGCGTAGAGGATGTCCTTCGTCGAGGTCTTGCCCGTGGAGCCGGTGATCCCGACGACGCGCGCCCGCGACCGCGAGCGCACGGCGCCTGCGACGGCTGCGAGCGCCGCGTGCGCGTCCTCCGGCACGAGCGCGGCGCCCGCACCGCGCGCGAGCGCGTGCTCGACGAAATCCGCGCCGCCGCCGACCGCGACGAAGAGGTCGCCTTCGCGGATCCGCCGCGAGTCGATCTGCAGGCCGGTGACGGCGTCCGCCCACGGCCGGGCGACGAGCCGTCCGAGCGGCTCCACGACGTCGAGCTCGAGGGGGATCACCGCGTCAGCGCCTCCCGCGCCACGACCTTGTCGTCGAACGGGACGTTGCCGCCGGCGATCTCCATCTCGGTGTCGGCGCCCTTGCCGGCGATCACGACGACGTCGCCCGGCCGCGCCTCGGCGAGGGCGCGCTCGATCGCGGCGCGCCGGTCGACGACGATCGGCAGCCTGCCCGCCGCGACCTGCTCGGCGATCGCCTGCGGGTCCTCGCTGCGCGGGTTGTCGGTCGTCACGATCGCGACGTCGGCGAGCTCGCCTGCGACGCGTCCCATCAGCGGCCGCTTGTCGCGGTCGCGGTCGCCGCCGGCGCCGAAGACGACGATCACGCGCCCCGGGCCGAGGTCGCGGGCCGCGCGCAGCACGTTCTCGAGCGAGTCGGGCGTGTGCGCATAGTCGACGACGACGCTGAACGGCTGGCCGGCCTCGACGGTCTCGAAGCGGCCGGGCACGCCGTCGACCGACTCGACGCCGGCGCGGATCGCAGCCTCGTCCACGCCGAGCGCGCGGGCGGCCGCGACAGCGCCGGCGGCGTTCGCGCGGTTGAACCGGCCGCGCAGCCGCAGCCGGGCGCCGAGCTCGTCGTCGGGGGTGAAGCCGATCGCGCCGGGCAGCTCGGCCGCGAGCCGCCGCCCCCACTCGTCCTCGAGGTTGACGACGGCGCGGTCGGCCTGCTCGAAGAGCGCGCGCTTGGCGGCGAAGTACTCCTCCATCGTCCCGTGGAAGTCGAGGTGATCCTGGGTCAGGTTCGTGAACACGAGCACGGCGAACCGCGTTCCGGCGAGCCGGCCCATCGCACCCGCGATCGAGGTCGCCTCCATCACGCACGCGCGGTCGCCGGCGTCGAGCATCTCGCGGAAGAGCCGCTGCAGGTCGATCGACTCGGGCGTGTTGAGGCCGGTCGGGCGCTCCTCGCCGCCGACGAGCCGGCGGATGTTCGTGAGCAGTGCCGTCTGCCGCCCGGACGCGCCGAGGATCGCGTGCAGCAGGAAGCTCGTGGTCGTCTTGCCGTTCGTGCCCGTGACCGCTGCGACCTGGAGCTCGCGCGACGGATCCCCGAAGAACTCCGCGGCGATCGGCCCCATCGCCGCGCGGACGCTCGGCACGACGAGCTGCGGCACGTCGAGCTCGAGCCGGCGCTCGACCACGAGTGCGGCGGCGCCCTTCGCCACCGCGTCGGCAGCGAGGTCGTGGCCGTCGGCCGTCGCCCCGGGGACGCAGAAGAACAGCGTGCCCGGCCCGACCGTGCGCGTGTCGTAGGCGAGGTCGCGGATCTCGACCCCGAGACTCGAAAGGTCCATCGTCGCGAGACTAGCGGGGTCGGCCGGCCTCGCCGCCCTAGTGCTTCGCCGCAGTGTCCGGAGGCACGCCGAGGTACTGCAGGTCGAAGCTCGCGATCTGGGCGAACGCAGGCGCGGCGACGGTGCCGCCGTAGATCGCCTTCGTCGGCTGCTGCACCGAGACGAGGACGACGAGCTTCGGGTCCTCGACGGGCACGAAGCCGACGAACGACGCGACGTACTTGCCGGTCGTGTAGCCGTGCGGCCCCGGGATCTGCGCGGTGCCGGTCTTGCCGGCCACGGAGTAGCCGGTGATCTGCGCCTCGTTGCCGGTTGCGCCGTGCTCGTCGACGACGCCCGTGAGCATCGTCTTCAGCGCCTCGTCCACCGCCGGGGTGACGATGCGCCGCTTCGCGTAGCCGGAGAGGACCGTGCCGCCGATGCGCGAGACGAGGTGCGGCTGCACCCAGGTGCCGCCGTTCGCGATCGCGCCGTAGGCGGCGGCGATCTGCATCGACGTGACGGCGATCCCCTGGCCGATCGGCAGGTTGCCGATCGTCGTGCCCGACCACTGGTCGGGGTACGAGGGGACGATCCCGCCCGACTCGCCCGGGTAGTCGAGGCCGGTCGGCTTGCCGAAGCCGAAGCGTCCGACCCACTTCATCAGCTCCTCGGGCCCGAGCTTCTGGGCGATCGTCACGGCGCCGACGTTCGACGAGCGCGCGAGGATCTGCGCCACGCTCATCGTCTCGGTCGGCCGCTCTTCGGCGTCGTGGATGCACGCGTCGTAGATCTGGATGCACGGCGGCAGGCTGAAGGTCGTGGTCGGGCTGACGAGCCCGTCGCTCATCGCGCCGGCGACGGTGACGAGCTTGAAGACCGAGCCCGGCTCGTAGACGTCGTTGACAGCGTGGTTCGTCATCAGCGACTGCTTGACGTGCGAGCTGTTGTTCGCGTTGTAGCCCGGCGCCTGCGCCATCGCGTAGATCGCGCCGGTGTGCGGGTCCATGACGATCGCTGTCGCCGACTTCGCGCCCCAGTCGTGGACGGTCTTCGCGAGCACCTGCTCGGCGTTCGCCTGGATGCGGCTGTCGATCGTGGTGAAGACGTCGCTGCCCGAGCGCGCGGGCGTGTTCGCGATCGTGTCGAGGACGCGCCCCATCGGGTCGCGGATGACGGTCTCGTGCCCGGGCGTGCCGGAGAGCTTCTTGTCGTATTCGAGCTCGAGCCCGGTGAGGCCCTTGTCGTCGGTGCCGGCGAAGCCGACGAGGTCGGCGGCCACGGTGCCCTGCGGGTAGGTGCGCTTCTCCTCCGGGTACGAGTTCACGCCGGCGAAGTGCTTCGCGAGGAACCTGTCCGCGGTCTTCGAGTCGGCGAAGCGCGCGACGTAGAGGAAGTGCGTGTTCTTGCGGATCAGCTGCGGGTAGAGGATGTCCGGGTCGACGCCGAGGATGTCGTGCGCGGCGACCGCGACCTGCCGCGGCTGGGTGACGAGGTGCGGGTCGGCGTAGACGGTCGTCGTCTGCTCGCCGATCGCGAGCTCGACGCCGGCGCGGTCGAGGATCGAGCCCCGGCTCGCGGGGACGGTCGTCGACTCCTCGTGCATGCGCTGGGCCTGGCGCCCGAGCGTCGCCGCGTGCACCACCTGCAGCCAGGCGGCGCGGCCGAGGGCCAGCGCGAAGAGGACGACGAACGCGCCGAGGAGCAGGCGGATGCGGCGGTTCGCCTGCCGGTCGGTCACTTGCCCGCGAGGTCGACGTATCCGTACTGCGACGGGTCCTTGTAGACGAGCCCGAGCTGCTTCGTCGCGGCCGCGGAGACGCGGGGCGACGAGATCAGCTGCGCGTACTGCGTCTGCAAGGCCGCGTTCTCCGCGAGCAGCTTCGACCGTTCGGCGTTCGCCGAGTCGAGGCGCAGGTTGAGCTGGAGAACCGCCACGTTCACGAATACGACACCTGCGAGGAGAATCCCGCCGATCGCGATCCAGAGGATCCCGCCGCGCGCGCTCGCGCGCCGGACGCGCTTTCGGGTGCGGGTGCGCGGACGGGGCCGCGGGATCGGTTCGGCGACGGCCATCAGACCTTCGTCCCGACGCGCAGGCGGGCCGACTGCGCCCGCGGGTTCCTGGCCACCTCGGCGGCGCTCGGGCGGACCGCGCGCCGCGGCGTCGCCCGCATCGTCGGCTGCGAGCCGCAGACGCAGACGGGGAAGTCGGGCGGGCACGTGCAGCCCTGCTCCTGCTTGCGCAGGAACTGCTTGACGAGGCGGTCCTCGAGCGAGTGGAAGGAGATGACGCCGAGCCGGCCGCCGGGGCGCAGCATCTCGAGCGCCGCCGGCAGCGCACGCTCGACCGCGCCGAGCTCGTCGTTGACCTCGATGCGGAGCGCCTGGAAGACGCGCTTCGCCGGGTGCCCTTCCCCGAAGCGCGCGGGGGCCGGGATCGACGCCTTGATCACCTCGACGAGGTCGCCGGTGCGCTCGAACGGCTGCGACGCGCGGCGCTTGACGATCGCGCGGGCGATCTGCCGCGCGTAGCGCTCCTCGCCGAACCGCTTGAAGATGTCCGCGAGGTCGCGCTCGCTGCTCTCGTTGACGAGGTCGCGGGCCGAGTAGTCGGCGCCGGGATCCATGCGCATGTCGAGGGGCGCGTCGACCGCGTAGGAGAAGCCGCGGTCGGGCCGGTCGATCTGCATCGACGACACGCCGAGGTCGAGCAGGACGACGTCGGCGCGCACGCCGTTCTGGGCGAGGTGCTCGAGGACGCCCGAGAACTCGCCGTGGTGGAGCCGTGCCTTGATCCCGGTCTCGCGGCGGAACCGCTCGAAGAACGGCGCGACCGTGGGGTCGCGGTCGATCGCGATCAGCTTGCCGTCGCCGCGGAGGCGCTGGGCGAGCAGCGTCGCGTGGCCGCCGGCGCCGAAGGTGCCGTCGACGATGGTCTCGCCCGGGCGGGGGTCGAGGTTCGCGACCACCTCGTCGGCGAGGACGGGGACGTGATCGGTCTCAGTTGGCAAGACGCTCGGCAACATCTTCCGCGCTCCCTTCGACCTCGTGCAGCTGCTTCTGCCAGGCGGCCCTGTCCCAGATCTCGAGGTGGTCGTAGACGCCCGCCACCGTCACCTCGCGCGTGATCCCGGCGCTCTCGAGGAGCGAGCTCGGGATGACCATGCGCCCCTGCTTGTCGAGCTCCCCGTGCGCCGCGCCGGAGAAGAAGTGCCGCCGCATGCGGCGCGATGCCTCGGCGAGCGGGTCGAGCGCCTGGATCCGCTCGGCGAGCTGCTGCCAGCTCTCGCGCGGGTACGCGTAGAGGCAGCCGTCGAGCCCGCGCGTCACGACGACGCCTTCCTCGAAGGCCCCGCGGAGCTTCGACGGGAGTGTGAGGCGGTTCTTCTCATCCAGGGAGTGTTCGTGCTCACCGAGCAGCATGGTCCACGATGCCCCACTTTACCCCACCAGCTCCCACTCGTAAACCCCTCCTGGACCAAAGCGAGGCCGGATCCCCCGTTCGGGTCGAGTTAGTAACAGTCTGTTACAAGCCTCTTCGGCCCCGGGAGCGCTGCGCAGGACGGGCTTGTAACAGTCTGTTACTAGCTCAGAGGAGCTCGATCGCGTCGCCGACGCGCACGCGCCCCGGCTCCGCGACGGCCGCATGGACGCCGAAGGCGAGCGGCTCCGTCGTCTCCAGGTCGCCGCGATAGGCGGCAAGGGCCTTCAGGGTGTCGAGGTCGGTGCGCCCCGTGTCGGGGTTCTGCGTCGTGATCACGCAGCGGCCGACATGGCCCTGCGGGATCACGACCGCCTCGCCCACCCGCACGCGCCGGCCGCGCCACTCGTCCTCGGCATGCGCGCCGACGCCCTCGATGCCGAAGTTCATGCGGAAGCGGCGGTGGTCGACGGAGTCGACGCCGAGCTCGCCCGCCAGGGCGTCCAGCGACGTCGTCGCGAGCAGCGTCGCCGCCCCGCCCCGGCCCCGGTCGGGCGCCGGCCACTCCGGCTCGACCAGCCGCATCGGCTGCCCCGCGAGCTCGGAGACCGCCTCCGCCCACGGACCGCGCACGAGCCGGGCCGGGCGCGGGCGGCGGTGGAACGTCGTCTCGAGCTCCTCCCCGCGCTCGACCTCGCTTTCGAGCACCGTGCCGTCCTCGAAGCTCATCGAGAGCGCGTCGGCGGCCTCGTCGTAGTCGGCGCGAACGACCTGCAGCGGGCCGAAGTCCTTGTTGCTGACAAGCCGGCCGGCCTCGGTGACCAGGTAGAAGCGGCGGTCGCCGCGGACGCCCGACTCGAGCACCTCGACTTCGTCGACGACGTGCAGCTTCGTCGCCTTGACGGGCGTGAGCGAGATCCAGGCGACGCGCGCGGTCATGTGCTCAACGTTAGCTGCGTGGTGTACGGCCCGCGTCCCCCGATCACGGCGCTGCCCGCTTCGGCCGCGAGCCGGAGCGCGTGCTCGAGGCGGTCGCCGCGCGCGAGACCGAACGCCAGCGTCGCCGCGAACGAGTCGCCCGCGCCGTAGGTGTCGACGACGCGATCCGGCGGCACGGCGTCGTAGCTCGAGCCGTTCGCGGTGCCGCCGCGCTCGCCGTCGGTCTGCACGACCGTCGCGACCTCGAGGGAGCCGTCGTAGCGCTCGCCCGGGTCGTTCGCGCTCGCGACGAGCAGGTCGAGCGGGACGCCGGCCGTCTGCAGGGTCGGGAGCTCGCGCACCGTCGCGGCGACGAACCGCGCAGCACGGGCGTCGCTCAGCGCGGCGGGCGTTCCGGCGACGAAGAAGACGAGGTCGTACCCGGCGAGCGGCAGCGGCGTGTCGGGCAGCAGCTTCTCGCCGAGCACGGTGATCGTCCGCTCGCCCTGCTCGTCGACGTGCGTCCACGCGCGCCGCGTCGCGCCGTCCCAGCGGACGTGGACGTCGACCCCGAGCTCCGCGAGCCGCCGGACGGACGCGTGGCCCAGCTCGTCGTCGCCGAGCGCCGTGAAGAACTCGCACCGGCCTGCGAGGAGCGCGAGCTGCCGCGCCACGACGGCGCCGCCCCCGGCCGGCTCCTCGTACACCTCCGAGGCGTGGACGATCGCCCCCGCCGCCGGCATCGCCGGCACGCGCGCGAACTCGACCCATTCGACGTGCCCCACGACCGCGCATCTCACGATTCCCCACCCTGCCACGTTTCACTGGATGATGGGAAACGTGCCGACGACGCCGATTCCGCCGTTCGAGCGCTTCTACCTCGCCCACCGCGACGAGGTGCTCGGGTACCTGCGCCGACTGCTCGGGCAGCGCGCCGAGGACGCCTGGCAGGAGACCTTCCTGCGGGCGCTCCGCGCCTACGACCGATTGCAGCACGGGCGGCACCTGCGGGCCTGGGTGTTCACGATCGCGACCAACGTCGCGATGGACGAGCTGCGCGCCAAGCCGCACCCGCTTGTCGCCGGCGAGCCGGCGGCGGAGCTTCGCCGCGACGCGTTCCGCGAGCTCGAGCACCTGACCGGCGACCTGCCTCCGACCGAGCGTGCCGCCGTCGTGCTGCGCTACGGCTACGACCTTCCCTACGCCCAGATCGCCGAGGCGCTCGGCTCGTCCGAGGAGGCGGCCCGCGCAGCGGCGTCGTCCGGCGTGAGACGACTGAGGAGGACACATGAGCGTGACACCTGATCTCGACGCGCGCTTCCGCGCGGCGGCGCTCGGCGAGGGGATCGTCGACGTCCGCTACGACGTCTTCGAATCCCCGGTGGGCGAGCTGCACCTCGCGCAGACCGACCGCGGGCTCTGCCGCATCTCGTACGTCGGCGACGACTGGGAGGACGTCCTCGCACGGCAGTTCGGCGTGCGGGTGCTCCGCTCGCCCCTCGACGAGGTGCGCCGCGAGCTCGACGAGTACTTCGAGGGCGAGCGCAAGGCGTTCGACCTGCCGATCGACCTGCGGGTGGCGCCGTTCCACGCGGACGTCCTGCGTGAGCTCGCCCGCGTCCCCTACGGCCAGACCGACACCTACGGCAGCCTCGCCCGGAAGGCGGGACGTCCCGGCGCCGCGCGCGCGGTCGGGACGGTGATGAACCGGAACCCGATCCCGATCGTGCTGCCGTGCCACCGCATCGTCGGCGCGAGCGGGGCGCTGGTCGGCTACGCCGGCGGCCTCGAGGTGAAGCAGCGCCTCTTGCAGCTCGAAGGTGCGATGCTCAAGGCGTGAGCAAGCGCGTCGTCATCGTCGGTGGAGGCTTCGGCGGACTGCAGGCCGCCCGGGGCCTCCGCGGCGCCGGCTTCGACGTGACGCTCGTCGACCGGCAGAACTTCTTCCTCTTCCAGCCGCTCGCGTACCAGGTGGCGACCGGCTCGCTCTCGTCGGTCGAGGTGGCGATCCCGCTGCGCCGCGCGCTGCGCCGCGACCGCGACACGCACGTGGTGCTGGGTGAGGTGACCGCGATCGATCTGGGGCAGCGGCTCGTCCACGTCACCGGCCTGCCGACGGGCGGCGAGACCGACCTTCCCTACGACCTGCTCGCGGTCGCGGTCGGCTCGAGCTACTCCTACTTCGGCCACGAGCAGTGGGCCGAGCACGCGCCCGAGCTGAAGACGCTCGACGGCGCGCTGCACCTGCGGGACAACATCCTGCTCGCGTTCGAGTCGGCGGAGCTCGCGACCGACGAGGAGGCGCGCCGGGCGTGGCTCACGTTCGTGGTCGTCGGCGCCGGCCCGACCGGTGTCGAGATGGCGGGCCAGATCGCCGAGCTCGCACGCGACGTGCTCCCCGAGGAGTACCGGAAGGTCGACACGCGGCGTGCCCGCGTCCTGCTCGTGGAGGCGGGCGACCGTGTCCTCGCCGCCTTCCCGGAACGCCTGTCCGCGAGCGCGAAGCGGCAGCTCGAGTCGCTCGGGGTGACCCCGATGCTGGACTCGCTCGTCGTCGACATCGACGAGGGCTCGGTCGAGGTTCAGCACCCCGACGGGAGCCGCGAGCGGATCCCCTCGCGCACCAAGGTGTGGGCGGCCGGCGTCGCGGCGTCGCCGCTCGGCGGGCTGCTCGGCGAGACGGATCGCGCCGGCCGCGTGATCGTCGACCCCGACCTGACGCTGCCCGGGCACCCCGAGGTCTTCGTGTTCGGCGACATGGTGTCGGTGCGCGGCCAGGACCTCCACGGCGTCGCCCCGGTCGCCATGCAGGAGGGACGCCACGTCGCACGCTCGATCCGCGAGGACAAGCGCACGCCGTTCCGCTACCGGGACAAGGGCGAGCTCGCCACGATCGGCCGTGCCCGCGCGGTCGGCACCATCGGCCGCATCCCGGTGACCGGCTTTCTCGCCTGGGTGCTCTGGCTCGGCGTCCACATCACGTACCTGACGGGGTTCCAGAACCGTGTGCTCGTGCTGCTGCGCTGGGCGTTCGCGTACGCGACGCGCGGCCGCGGCGCCCGCATCATCCACCAGCGCGACCGCTAGAAGGTGTCGACGGCGGCGAACACGACGCTGCCGCTCAGCCCGCCGCTCGAGACGGTCACCCGCCAGCACCCGGCGCTCGGGACCGGCACGTACGACGGGAACTGGTACGCGCTCGCGGAGACGGCGCGCCACTCGAACGTGCCCGACCCGCCGAGCTGCCGCCCGCGCACGAGGACGCGGCCCTGACGGGCGCCGCGCCGTGAGAGCCACAGCACCTTCGGGTCGATCGCCCGGTGGACCCTCGTCGTGAAGATGTGCGCGCCAACCGGATGCGTCCGGCGCCACGGCGTTCCCTCGACGAAGAACAGGTGCCCGTAGAACGCGCCGTTCGAGGTGGCGATCCAGGGAACCGGCCCGAGCCCCTGCGGCACCCCGCGATACGGCGTGTAGTGCACGTGCGTCACCGGGCAGGTCGCGAGCGACACGGATGCGACCAGGAGCGCGAGCGCGCTCACTGCAGGGCGGCGGTCGCGACGCGAACCGCCTCGTCGTACGCGGACGCCGCGAGGCCCGAGCCCCACGTCAGCCGCGCGACGCCGAGCTCCTGCAACTCGGCCGGCGGCGGGGTGCCGCGCTCGGCGATCACGTTGATCGGCCCGCCGATCCGGTGCACCAGGGCCGCCAGGGACTCCGGCGGCGCCAGGATCGGATAGGTGCAGTCGGCGCCGGCGGCGAGGTAGGCGTTCGCGCGCTCGGCGGCCTCCGGGACGTCGCCGCGGCCGATGCCGAGGAACACGTCGACCCGCGCGTTGATCACGAGGTCGGGGACCGCGGCCCGGATCGCGCGAATCGCCTCGACCTGCTCCTCCAGGTCCACGAGGCCCCCGCGGGTCGAGTCTTCGAAGTTGATGCCGACGAGGCCGGCGTCCCACGCGGCGCACGCGGTGCCGACCGGGTCGCCGTAGCCGCGTTCGAGGTCGGCGGTGACCGGCACGTCGACCGCCGCGGCGATGCGCCTCGCGGACTCGATCATCTCGGCGACGGGCGCACGCTCACCGTCCTCCCAGCCGAGGGAGCGCGCGACGGCGGCGCTCGACGTTGCGAGCGCGCGGCAGCCCGGGATCGCGGCGAGGCGCGTCGCGCTCGCGACGTCCCACGCGTTCGGGAGGACGAGGATCGGCGGCTCCCGGTGCATCTGCCGGAAGGCCGCGGCCTGCTCGCGCTGGTCCATGCCCCGAAGGCTACTCGCCGTCGAGCGTGAAGCCGACCTCGTCGACGTAGCACCAGTACCAGTCCTCGCCCGGCTCGATCGAGCGGATGATCGGGTGCCCGGTCGCCTCGTAGTGCTTCGTCGCGTGCGTGTTCGGGCTGTCGTCGCAGCAGCCGACCTGCCCGCACTCGGTGCAGCGCCGCAGGTGCACCCAGCGCGCGCCGATCGCGAGGCACTCCGGGCAGCCGGCCACCCCGTCCCTGCCTTCGCGGTGGTGGATCGTCCCGAGGTGGGTACAGGCCTCCGGCATCAGCGCGTAGGTTAGGCCATCGCGGCCGGCAGCTCGCCCAGCAGCCGGTATCCCACCCCCCACACGTTCTCGACGAGCGCTGACTCGGGGCCGTCGGCGCCGCGCAGCTTCCGCCGCAGCCGCGACGCGTGCGAGTCGAGCGTCCGCGTGCGCGCGGCGGCTCGGTAGTGCCACACGTCGTGCAACAGCTCTGCCTTGGTGAAGACCCGCTCCGGCTCCCGCGCGAGCCGGAGCAGGAGCTCGTACTCCTTCTGCGCGAGCTGGACGCGCACGCCCTCGACGCGCACGTCGCGCGTGCGCACGTCGATTCGCACCGGCCCGGCGGCGACGACCTCGACGAGCGGCGGCGAGACGCGACGCAGCACGGCGCGGATGCGCTCCACGAGCTCCTGGTAGTCGAACGGTCGCGGGAGGTAGTCGTCGCAGCCGCGGCGGAAGGCGTGCACCCGGTCGACGACGTCGGCCTCGGCCGGCCCGAGCACGATCACCGGCGCCTGCCGCGCCCACCGGTCGAGCTCGTCGACGCCGCCCGCGAGCACCAGGTCGAACGTGGACGTCGCGGAGACGAGCTCGAACCCGTCCGCGGGCAGATGGCGCTCGAGGAACCCGCGGGTCTCCGGCTCGGCGCCGGCGAGGAGCAGTGCGGCGGTCATGCGTTCGAAGCTAGCCGGACGCGGGCGGCGCGCCCAGTCGTCCATTCGCACGATTGTGCGACGAAGAATCCTCAGGCGGCCCGTCCGGCCGCGGCCCGCCGCGCCTACAGGCGGCCGGAGCGGATCACGCCCCAGAGCAGCCAGACGCCGAGCACCGCCGAGAGCAGGAAGCCGAAGAACGCCACGATGTGCAGCCCCAGGATGTGCGGGCCGCTCTTCGCGAAGATCCCGATGAGGCTCGACCCGATCAGGCCGCCCGTGACGACGAGCGCGATCACCAGCCGGTTGAAGAGCGTGTCGAGCTTCGCGAGCAGGTCGTCGAGGCCCTTGTGGACGAAGCCGACCTCGATCTGCCCGTCGCGCACCTGCTCGAGCGTGTCGTGGATCTGGTACGGCAGCTCGATCGCCATCTGCGTCAGCCGGATCGACTCGCGCCGCGCCCGCGCCGCCATGCGCCGCGGGGTGAAGCGCTCGAGCATCAGGTCGCGCGCGTACGGCTTCGCGACCTCGAAGACGTTGAAGTCCGGGTACAGCTCGACGCCGACCGACCCGAGCGTCGCGATCGCCTTGTCGAGCATCACGAACCGCGTGGGCAGGCGCAGGTTCATCGAGTAGATGAGCGCGAACGCCTCGCGGATCACCTGGATCGGATCGATGTCCGAGAGGCTCGCCCCGTAGTAGCGGTAGTAGAGCTCCCGCAGCTCGGCGGTGAACTGCTCCTCCCGCTCCTTCGGGTACCGCACGCCGAGGTCGGCGAGCCGCTTCGGCAGCGCCTCGATGTTCTCGGCCGCCGCGTCGATGAACAGCCGCGTCAGCTTCGTCATGTCGTCGTCCGTGAGCTTGCCGGTGAGGCCGAAGTCGACGAGCCCCACCCGCTCCGGCTCGAGCACGAGGATGTTCGCGGGGTGCGGGTCGCCGTGGAAGAAGCCGTTGCGGAAGATCATCGTCATCCACGCCTCGGTGATCAGGTACGCGAGGCGCCGGCGCTGCTCGAGCGACCAGTGCTCGAGGTCGAGGTCGGCGAGCTGCACGCCGTCGAGGCGCTCGAGCGTGAGCACCCGCGAGCGCGTGTACGTCCAGTACACGCGCGGGATCGCCACGTGCGGGTGGCCCGCGAAGTCCTTGTGGAACGCGTCCGCGTTCCGCGCCTCGAGGCGGTAGTCGAGCTCCTGCCGGATCGAGCGGGCGAACTCGTCGACGATCTCCGTCGAGTCGATGAAGTCGAGCGCGTGGATGCGCTCCTTGGCGAGGCGCGCCGCCTGGTACATCAGCGAGAGGTCGGCCTCGATCTGGCGCGGCGCGTTCGGCCGCTGCACCTTGACCACGACCCGCCGGCCGTTCGGCAGCACCGCGCCGTGTACCTGGCCGATCGAGGCGGCGGCGAGCGGCGCCTCGTCGAACTCGAGGAAGAGGCGCTCGACCGGCTGACCGAGCTCCTCGTGGATCGTGCGCTCGACGTCCTCGTACGGGAACGAGCGCACGTCGTCCTGCAGCGAGCGGAGCTCGGCGATGATGTCCGGCGGCACGATGTCGGGCCGGGTCGAGAGCAGCTGCCCGAACTTCACGAACGTCGGGCCGAGCTCGTCGAGCATGTCGCGCAGGTGCCGCCCCCGCGCGGTCCCCTCGACCGCCGGATCGCCGGCCTTCCGGCCCTCGACGAGGTAGCCGAAGCCGTGCTTGACCGCGACCTGCGCGATCTCGCTCAGGCGGCCGAGGTTGCGCTGCTTCGGCCGGGTGGCCACCCGAAGAGTGTAGGCGCCGCGGTCGGCTAGTGGATGCGCGCGACCGTGGCGCGCCAGGCGCCCTTCGGCGCCTGCACGTCGACGGTGTCGCCGATCTTCTTGCCGAGCAGCGCAGAACCGAGCGGCGAGGTCGGCGACACGGTTCCCGAGCCGCCGACGGCGCTGATCTCGACGGTCAGCTTCTGGCCGCCGTCGCCCTCGATGTCGACGACCGAGCCGATGCCGACCTCGTCCTGGGCCGCGTCCTGGACGATCTCGGCGCTCTCGAGGCGGGCGCGCAGCGTGCGGATGCGCGCCTCGAGGAGGCCCTGCTCGTTCTTCGCGGCGTGGTACTCGAAGTTCTCGGACAGGTCGCCGAACTCGCGCGCCGTCTTGATCGCGGCGACGACCTCGGTGCGCCGCGGGCCCTCGAGCTCCTCGAGCTCCTCACGGAGCGCGGCAGCCTGCTTCTCGGTGAGCTTCTCTCCCTCTACCACTTCGAGCGTCCCCCTCTGCGCCTGGACGTATACACGAGCTTCGGCTTCGCGAGCTGGAGGCCCGCCTGCTCGTACGCCTCGACCTGCCCCTGCAGGCGCGCGACCCGCGAGACCTCGGCCTGCTGCTCCGGGAGCACGAGGGTGATGCCGATGCCGCCGCGCCCGGCGCGGCCCGTGCGGCCGACGCGGTGGGTGTAGACGGCGGGCTCCTCGGGGGGATCGAAGTTGATCACGTGGGTGATGTCGTCGACGTCGAGGCCGCGCGCGGCGACGTCGGTGGCGACGAGCGTGCGCACCTTGCCGGAGTCGAACCGCGCGAGCGCCTTCTCGCGCTGCGCCTGCCCCTTGTCGCCGTGGATCGCGACCGCGTCCACGTCGTGCCTGCGCAGCTTCTCGACGAGCCGCTCGGCGCCGGCCTTCGTGCGCACGAAGACGAGCGCGAGCCCGCGGTCGTCCTGGTTCAGCAGGTCGACGAGCGTCGACACCTTGTTGTCGGGCGTGACCGAGACGAAGCGGTGGTCGATCTCCCCGCTGCGCCGGTCGGCCGGCAGCTCGCCCTCGAACCGGGCCGGGAAGTGCGTGTAGCGGCGCGCGAGCTCGCCGATCTCGCCGTCGAGCGTGGCCGAGAAGAACATCGTCTGGCGGTTCTCGCTGAGGAGCCGCACGATGCGGTCGACCTGCGGCTTGAAGCCCATGTCGAGCATGCGGTCGGCCTCGTCGAGCACGAGCACCTTGACCGCGTCGAGCGACACGAGGCCGCGGTCGACGAGATCCTGCAGGCGGCCCGGCGTGGCGACGATCACGTGCGCGTTCTTCGCCTCCTGCGCCTGCGCCTTCAGCGGCACCCCGCCGTATACCGACGCGACCTTGAGATGGTCGCCGGCGATCAGGCCGAACTCCTCGGTGACCTGCGCGCAGAGCTCGCGCGTGGGCACGAGGACGAGCGCGCCCGGCCGGGGGTCGGCCGTGTGCAGCCGCTCGACGATCGGGATCGCGAAGGCGAGCGTCTTGCCCGAGCCCGTCGGGCTCTTCGCCAGGACGTCGCCGCCCTGCAGCGCCTCGGGGATCGCGAGCGCCTGGATCTGGAAGGGATGCACGATGCCGCGGCTTTCGAGCACATCCGCGATGGCCTCGGACACCCCGAGGGAACGGAAATCTGTCAACTGTCTCAACTCCTTCGGACTCGAGATCTCAGCGTCCGACGAAGGAGACTGCGACCTCACGGGAGCCGGCCCATCCAGCTCCGTACCCTCAAAATAGCAGGGGTTACGGACGTTCGGGGTCTTCGAGCAGCCGCAGCCGGTGCTCGAGCTGCGCGACGCGGAGGTCGAGCTCGTCGAACTCCTCGCGCGTGACGAGGCCTGCCTCGCGCGCGAGCTCCTGCACGCGGCGCCTCGTCCCCTCGCCGATCCGGATCGCGTCGCCGCGCCACCGCGAGCCGAGCTCGTCCAGGAGCGACCGCGCCTCGTCGAGCCGCGGCCCGAGCAGCTGGATCAGCGTCTCGAGCGAGCTGTTACCGGGCGCGCCCATGCGGCCTGGACTTCCGGCGCTGCCTGCGCCGCTCGCGCTTCGCGGCGGCGTCGTCGCCGTCCCCGTCGCCGAACACGCGCTCCGCGACGTCGACCGGCGTCTCCGGCGTCGGCTCGTCCGCAGCGGCAGCCTCGGCCTCCTGCAGCAGCGGCGTCGCCGCGGCGCCCTCCGGCACGTCGCGGGCCTTCCGTCGCGCGTACTCGGGCTCGCGCTGCTTCCAGAGGCTGACGATCGGCGCCGCGATGAAGATCGACGAGTACGCACCCGAGGTGACGCCGACGAGCAGCGCGAACGCGAAGTCCTTCAGCGTCGCGCCGCCGAACAGGAACAGGGCTCCCACCGGCAGCAGCGTGATGAAGGTCGTCGCCAGCGAGCGGCGGATCGTCTCCCACAGCGAGACATTCACGATCGTCGCGAACGACGCCCGCCGCATGATCGGGATGTTCTCCCGGATGCGGTCGAAGATGATGATCGTGTCGTAGATCGAGTAGCCGAGCACGGTCAGCACGGCCGCCACCGTCGCCTCCGTCACCTCTCGCCCCGTCACCGAGTAGACGCCGATCGTGATCAGCACGTCGTGGAGCATCGCCGCGATCACCGGGATCGCGAACGCGATGCCGCGGAACCGGATCGAGATGTACAGCGTGATGATGAGGAGCGAGAAGATGATCGCGTAGATCGCCGACTTCAGGATCTGGCGCCCGAAGCTCGACGACACGCTCTTCACGCTCACGTTCTGCGCGTCGACCTTCGTCTTCAGCGCGTCGGTGAGCTTGTTCTGCTCGACGGTGTTCAGGTGCTTGAGCCGCACCTGGAAGCTCCGGTAGTTGCCGCCGAAGGGCTTGCCGACGCCCTGGATGACCGCGTCCTTGCCGTGGCCGACGAGCGCCGGGCCGTCGGCACGGACCGTGTCGGTCGAGACGGCGGCCGGCGTATCGAAGGTGACCTGCAGGCCGCCCTTGAAGTCGATGCCGAGGTTGAGGCCGCGGACGCCGAGCGAGATGACGCTGATCAGGATGACGGCCCCGGAGATCGAGAACCAGAGCGCGATGCGCTTCATGAAGTCGATCTGCAGGAACGCGCCGCGCTGGCTGTGGTGCGCGCCCATGAACCGCGGGTTCTCGAACCAGCGGAAGCCCGCCAGCAGGCCGAGCATGGCGCGCGTCGCGGCGACCGCGGTGATCAGCGAGACGACGGTTCCGATCAGCAGCATCAGGGCGAAGCCCTTCACGCTCGAGCTCGCGACCGCGAACAGGATCAGCGCGGTGATGGCGGTGACGACGTTCGCGTCGACGATCGTGCGGAAGCCCTTGGCATAGCCGGCGGCGATCGCGGCGCGCACCGACTTGCCGGCGCGCGCCTCTTCTTTGATTCGTTCGAAGATGACGACGTTCGCGTCGGCCGCGACGCCGATCGTCAGGATCAGCCCGGCGAAGCCCGGCAGCGTCAGCGTCACGTTGAAGAGCAGGATCGCCGCGTACATGAACGCGGCGTAGACGCCCAGGCCGATCACCGCGACGAGGCCGAGGAAGCGGTACAGCAGCAGGAGGAAGAGCGCGACGAGGATCATGCCGCCGATCGCCGCGCGGTAGGCCTGGTTCAGCGAGTCCTTGCCGAGGGTCGCCGACACCTCCGTCTGCTCGATCGTGTTGAACCGCACCGGGAGCGCGCCGGTCTGGAGGACGAGCGCGAGGTTCTTCGCCTCCGAGAGCGAGCCGATGTTGTTGATCTCCGCGCCCGTCCCCTTCGGGTTGATGCCGTTCGGGTTCTGGGTCGGGTCGATCGCCGGCCAGGACCGGATCTCGTTGTCGAGGACGATCGCGAAGGCGCACGTCGCGCCGCACTGAGAACCGGCGCCGCTGATCTGGCCGCGCGTCGCCTCGTTCTTCGTCACCTGCAGGAACGTCTTGTCGCCCTTCCCCTTGAACGACAGGAGCACGATCGGCTCGCCGTTCGGGTCGTAGTCCTGCCGGACGCCGCCGAGGTTCAGCTCCTTCCCGGTCATGTTCGGGAACTGGCCGTCCGTCGCGTAGCGGTCGTCCGGGTAGTGGCCGTGCTTGAAGAGGTAGTAGAAGTTGCTCCCGGTCGGGGGCAGGCCGCCCGGCGGGCAGGTCGAGGTGGTGCTCGCCGAGCAGCTGACGACGACGGTCTTCGCCGGCACCTTCAGCACCTTCCAGCCGTCCGGCACCTTGCCGCCGTGGCTGTCGAGGAGGCCGGGGTTGCCGGTGGAGGGATCGCGGTGCAGCGTCGCGATCGGGCCGCCGTTCTTCGCGAGCGCGTACGTGGTCGAGGTCGTCGTCTTCTTGTTCTTGCCGGTGCCGGTCGTCCTCGTGACCTTCACCGGGTGGAAGAGCGCGTAGCCGGTCGGTTCCTTCCCGGCCCGGCCCTGCACCGCAGAAAGCAGCTTGTAGAGGCTCGTGTACGGCGTGACGTTGTTGCCCGTCGCGTCGACCGAGGGCGGCTCGAGCGCCGGCGTCATGTCGTACAGCTCGAGCTGCGCGGTCTTGCCGATGATCGCCGCCGCCTGCGCCGGGTCGTGCACGCCGGCGAGCTCGATCACGATCTCGTTCGGCGGCTGCTCGCGGATCTCCGGCGACGCGACGCCGAGCTTGTCGACGCGGTTCCGCATGATCGAGACGGAGCGGTCGAGGTCGCTCTTCTGCAGCTTGTAGCCCTTCGGCGGCTGCGCCTTGAGGACGACCTCGAGGCCGCCCTGGAGGTCGAGGCCCTTCGTCACGCCGCGGTGCCACGGGGAGCCCGGGACCGTCAGGAGCGCCACGCCTCCGAGGGCGATGACGATCAGCAGGACCAGGATCAGGTTGGAACGGCGGGTCGACACGCGGCGGTAGGTTAGCTGGGTTCTGCAGGCGTTTCCGGGCCTGGACCGGAATCTTCACCTTCGGGCTCGGCCTCCGGCTCCTCCTCGACCTCCACCTCGACCTCGGTGGCGACCGCGGCGACCGCCCGCCGGTCGAGCGTCACGACGACGGACGGCGCGATCTCGAGCCTCACGGTGTCGTCCTCGAGCGCGGTCACGCGTCCGTGCAGGCCGCCCGCGGTGATCACGTCGTCGCCCACGTCGACGGAGTCCTGCATCGCCTCGTGCGCGGTGCGGCGGCGCCGCGCGGGTACGAGGAAGAGGAACCAGACCGCGACGAACAGGACGATGACGATCAGGAAGAAGCCCACTGCAGCCTTTCGAGTGCGTCGCGTTTGTAGGTGCCGAAGTCGCCTCTCCCGATCGCCTCGCGCGCGCCCCGGGTCAGCTCGAGCAGGAAGCGTAGATTGTGGAGCGAGAGGAGGCGCAGGCCGAGCAGCTCGTTCTGGTTGACGAGATGCCGGATGTAGGCCCGCGTGAAGCGAGTGCACGCGGGGCAGTCGCAGCCCTCCTGGAGCGGCGCCTCGTCGCGCGCGAACCTGGCGTTCCGCAGGTTGAGGCGGCCGGACGGCGTGAGCGCGCTGCCCGTGCGCGCGGTGCGCGTCGGGAGGACGCAGTCGAACATGTCGACCCCCGCCTCGATCACCTCCAGGATGCCCTCCGGGTCGCCGATCCCCATGAAGTAGCGCGGCCTGTCGGCCGGCATCAGCGCGGTCGCCCAGTCGGTCGTCTCGAACATCGCCTCGCGGTCCTCACCGATCGCGAGCCCGCCGATGGCGTTGCCGTCGAAGTCGAGCTCCGCGATCTCCTCGGTCGAGCGGCGGCGGAGCTCCTCGTCCACCCCGCCCTGTGTGATCCCGAACCGGAGCTGGCCGGCCGCGCGCGGCGCGTGCCGCTGGCGGGCCGCCCAGGCGGTCGTCCTGCGGACGGCGTCCTCGAGCCGGCGGCGGGAGATGTCGGCGGGCGGCACGTGGTCGAGGCACATCGCGATGTCGCTCCCGAGGTTCGCCTGGACCCGGGCCGCGAGCTCGGGCGTGAAGCGGGTCGCGGCGCCGTCGTAGACGTTCCGGAAGGTGACGCCGTCGTCGTCGACCTTCGCGATCGTGTCGCGCAGGGAGAAGACCTGGAACCCGCCCGAGTCGGTGAGGATCGGCTTCTCCCAGCCCATGAACCGGTGCAGGCCGCCGAAGTCGCGGATCAGGTCGTCGCCGGGCCGGAAGTGCAGGTGGTAGGTGTTGCCGAGCAGGATCTGAGCGCCGAGGTCGCGCACCTCGTCCGGGTGCAGCGTCTTCACCGTCGCCTTCGTCCCCACGGGCATGAATACGGGCGTGCGAATCTCCCCGTGCGCGGTGCGCAGCAATCCGGCGCGCGCGGCGCCGTCGGTCGCGGTGACCCGGAAGGCGGGGTCTAGATCAGACACGGACCTTCGCCAAACGACGTGACGAGACTGTGACGTGCTGCGGAGCTGGACGAGCAGACTTCTCTCCGCCGGCGCTGCGCTCCGCGCCGGCGCAGGTCGCGCCGTCGGGCGGAGCGACGCGACGGGCGGGGTCCAGATCAGACATGACCCCTCACCAAACGACGTGACGAGAGTGCAACATTCTGTCCACAGGCGCTCACAGGATCAGCATCGCATCGCCGAAGGAATAGAACCGGTACCGCTCCTCGACCGCGAGCGCGTACAGACGCCGGATCTCCTCCACGCCGGCGAAGGCCATCACCAGGGCGAGCAGCGTCGAGCGCGGCAGGTGGAAGTTCGTCAGCAGGTGGTCGACTCGCCGGAACTCGAAGCCCGGTGTGATGAAGAGCTCCGTGCGGCCGGCGAGGGGCGCGTCGCGCGCGAGCGTCTCCAGCACGCGCACGGTCGTCGTGCCGACGGCGAGCACCTCCGGCGCGGTGCGGATCCGCTCCCACGCCCCGGGCGCGACCTCGTAGCGCTCGCCGTGGATGCGGTGCTCCTCCACCACGTCGCTCTGCAGCGGCCGGAACGTGTCGAGCCCGACGTGGAGGGTGACGCGCTCGACGTCGAGGCGCCCGAGCAGCTCCGGCGTGAAGTGCAGCCCGGCGGTCGGCGCGGCGGCCGAGCCCGTCTCGCGGGCGTAGACCGTCTGGTACCGCGCCGCGTCGGTGAGCGGCTCCGTGATGTACGGCGGGAGCGGCGTCGCGCCCGCCGGCTCGCCCTCGAGCCGGACGCGCCACCGGCCTTCGCCGAGATGCTCGAGCAGCTCGACCTGACCGTAGCGCCGGCCGGGCCGCAGCCTGCGCGTCGGCCGCGCGAGCGCCTCCCAGATCCCCGGCTCCACCTGCTCGAGCAGCAGCACCTCGCCGCGCGGGCTCTCGATCGGGATGCGCGCCGGCACCACCCGCGTGTCGTTCACGACCGCGAGACCGCCGAAGAGCGACGGCAGCTCGCCGAACACGTGGTGCTCGACCCCGCCGGTCGCGCGCGAGTACACGAGCAGCCGCGACGCGTCCCGCCGCTCGGCGGGATGCTGCGCGATCAGCTCGGGCGGGAGGTCGTAGTCGAGCTCGCGGGCGTCCATCCGACCCGGACGCTAGCGTCGGCTTCCATGGACGACGTCCGCGAAGCGCTCCGCGACGGCCTGCGCGAGGAGGCCGCCCCGATCTCGCGTCGGCTGGCCGAGGTCAAAGGCCTCTCGAACAACGCCATCCGGCGGCTCGAGCACCTGGAGACGATCGCCGAGTCCGAGCGCAGCGCCCGCGTCGACGACCTGGCGCTCCTCGTCGAGCTCCTCACCGAGGGCTGGCGCTCGCTGAACGCGCGGCTCGACCGCATCGAGGCGCAGCTCGAGCAGCGCCCGGCGAGCAACATCGTGCCGCTGCGCGGCAACGCCGCCTAGAGCGGCTTCCGCGCCGGCAGCACGAGCTCGAAGCGCGAGCCCTTGCCGACCTCCGAGCGGAGCTCGAGGCGGCCGCCGAGCGCGGTCGAGAGCTCCTTCGCGATCGCGAGACCGAGCCCGGTGCCGCCGCCCGTCTCGGAGACGAACGGCCGGAAGAGGCGCTCGCGCTTCTCCGGTGCGATCCCCGGGCCGGTGTCCTCGACCGCCACGTGCACACTGCCGTTGCGCTGCGCGAGCTCGAGCGAGATCCGGCCGCCGTCCGGCGTCGCGTGGAACGCGTTCGAGAGGAGGTTCCCGACGACCTGCAGGACGCGGTCGCCGTCCGACACGATCACCGGCTCGTCGCGCTTCTCCGCGAGGAAGTCGATCGAGCGGCGTCCCGCCTCGTCGCGGTAGCGCTCGTAGGCCTGGTCGAGGAGCTGGCCCATGTCGACCTCCTCGCTCGTGACCGTGAAGCGGTGCGTGTCGAGCTTCGCCAGGTCGAGGATGTCCCCGACGAGCCGCTCGAGCCGCTGCGCCTCGGCCTGCACCGTCTCGAGCGACGTGTGCTGGAGGTCGGGGTCGTCGATCACCCCGTCCACGAGCGCCGCCACGTGCCCGCGGATCGCGGTCAGCGGCGTACGGAGCTCGTGCGAGACCGACATCAGGAAGTTGCGCTCCATCTCCTCGACCTCGCGGAGCCGCGTCGCCATCTCGGAGAACCGCTCGGTGAGGTGCCCGAGCTCGCCCGGCGCGTTCACGGGAAGCACCGGATCGCGGTCGCCGCGGGCGACCGCGTCGGCGGCGTCGGAGAGCAGCAGCACCGGCCGGACGATGCGCCGCGACAGGTACCACGAGAGCGCGCCCGCGACGACCAGCCCGAGCACGCCCGCGAGGGCGAGGCGCTCGAGCAGCGAGTTGACGCGGCTCGACACGTCCGTCTTCCTCGTCGCGACGACGATCGCGCCGATCGTCGTCCCGTTCTTCGTCAGCGAGATCGGGTTCGCGACGCCGTAGTACTCGCGATGCTCGCCCGGCGGGACGAACGTGAACGTCCCCGACTTGCCGGAGATCCAGTCGAACGTGGTCGCCGGCAGCGTCCGGAGCGGGCCCTTCACCGTCTTGTTCTGACCCGGGTACAGGTTGTGCGGGCCGAGGAAGTAGATCCGGTCGCCCGTCGCCTTCTCGAACGTCGAGGCGACGAACGGCGCCGGGGCCCGCGTGTCGCCCGACTTCTTCGAGTTCTGGTACGCGTAGCCCTCGTTGACCGCGTTCGAGTAGAGCACGGCGATCCCGTTCGCCTCGCGCGACAGGCTCGAGAGCGCCTGGTCGTGCGCGAAGTCGTGGAACAGGCGCACGGCGATCAGCGTCGTGATCACTCCCGCGAGGACGATCCCCGCGAGGAACACGAGCGGCAGCCGGACGCGGAGCGAGCCGAGGACCGCCATGGGCCCCTACTTCTTCGCCGGTTCCTTCTTGGCGTCCTTCGCCGGCGAGACCTTGTAGCCGACGCCCCACACGGTCACGATCGGCGACGCCTCTCCGAGCTTGCGCCGCAGCTGGCGCACGTGGACGTCCACGGTGCGCGTGTCGCCCGCGAAGGTGTAGCCCCAGACGCGCTCGAGCAGCTGGTCGCGCGTGAGGACGAGCCCGCGGTGGTCGAGGAGCTCCCAGAGGAGGTCGAACTCCTTCGGGGCGAGCTGGATCTCCTCGTCGCCGACGCGCACCTCGCGGCGTCCGGCGTCGACGTGGAGGTCGCCGTGCTCGATCGTCTCGGTCTCGAGATCGCGCCGGTCGGGCGTCGAGCGGCGCAGGATCGACTTGACCCGCGCCACCAGCTCGCGCGGGTTGAACGGCTTCGTCAGGTAGTCGTCGGCGCCGACCTCGAGGCCGATGATCTTGTCGACGTCCTCGTCGCGCGCCGTCAGCATCAGGATGGGCACGTCGCTCGTCTGCCGGATGCGCTTCGTGATCTCGATGCCGTCGATGTCGGGCAGCATCAGGTCGAGGACGATCAGCCCCGGCATCTCCTGCGCGACCTGGTTGAGCGCGTCGCGGCCGGTGGCGGCGGTGCGGACGGCGTAGCCGGCGTTCTTCAGGTAGAGGGCGACGAACGAGGCGATCGAGCTCTCGTCCTCGACCACCAGGATGTTCGAGGCGGGAGTCGTCACTACGGTGTGCTCTGCGTGCCGCCGAAGATGACCGGGATGCCCAGCTTCGAGGCGGACGGGAGCTGTGGCACGGGCAGCCACTTCCCGCTGTCGAGCGAGTAGAGCCCCGCGCTGTCGAGCGTGACGTCGCCGTTCAGCCAGGCTGTGCCGACGCCGACCGCGGTCAGGTCGATGCTCTTGCCGATGAAGCTCAGGCGATACTTCCCTCCCGTGACGCGGAAATGGAGGTTGGTGCCGGTGTAGACGGTCGCGTCGGGATAGTCGCCGGGAGTCGCGTACGGGCGCTTCGTGTCCCAGCCGCTCACGTAGATGTTCCCGTCGCCGACGACCGGGTCGAAGACGACGAGCTTGCCGCTGTCCATCTGGCCCCAGAGCGCGCCCTTCGCCGGCTGCGCATACGACGTTCCGATCGTGACCGTTCCGTCGACATCCTTGAGCTCGAGCACGCCGTCGCCGGCCGCCCGCGGGGCCGCGAGCGCGACCGCAGGGACGACGAGTAGACCGCAGAGCAGCGTGAAGACGAGCCGGCGCATCGGCATAGGCAGTGTTTCCTCTCCAATTATGCCCTCAATGAGCGAAAAGTAAGGACTTTTCGACCGGATGCAGGAATCGATCCACTTCGGCCTCATCGTGCTCGGCATCGCCGCGGCGGTCTCGGCTGCGCTGCTCGGCTCCAAGCTGTTCGCGCGCCTCTCGATTCCCTCGGCGGCCCTCTTCCTGGTCGCCGCTGCGATCGCCTCGGACCTCTGGCCCTCGATCGCCCTCTCGATCACCACCGTGGAACGGATCGGGACCGTCGCGCTGATCGTGATCCTGTTCGACGGCGGCGCCTCGATCGGGCTGCGCCGGTTCCGCGAGGCGGCGATCCCGATCGCTGCGCTGGGGACGGCCGGCACGTTCCTCACCGCGGGGCTGCTGGCGCTCTTCGCGCACTGGGCGGTCGGCCTCTCCTGGACGGCGGCCGGGCTGCTCGGCGCGGCGATCGCGCCGACCGACCCGGCGGTGATGTTCTCCGTCCTCGGCGACCGTGAGATCGGCGGCCGCACCGGCACGATCCTCGAGGGCGAGTCGGGGGCGAACGACCCGGTCGGGATCGCCCTGATGCTCGGCCTGATCGAGCTCGCGACCCACGCGAACGAGACCTTCTGGGTGGTCGTCTGGACGTTCCTCGAGCAGATGGCGATCGGCCTCGCGATCGGGATCGCGGGCGGGCTCGCGGAGCGGCAGCTCCTGCGGCGGCTCGCGCTCCCTTCCTCCGGGCTGCACACGATCCGCACGCTCGCGATGGCCGGGCTCGTCTACGGCGTCGCGACCGTCGCGCACGGCTCGGGCTTCCTCGCGGTGTTCGTCGCCGGGCTCGTCGTGGGCGGCTTCGAGGCGCCATTCCGCGCGGAGATCGAGGCGTTCCAGGACGGCCTCGCGACGCTCGCGGAGATCGTCGTGTTCGCCGCGCTCGGGGTCACCATCCACCTGAGCGGGCTCACCGCCTCGCGCTGGGGCGTCGGCATCGCGATCGCCGTGTTCGCCGCACTCGTCGCCCGCCCGCTCGCGGTCGGCCCGCTGCTCGCGCCGACCCGGCTTCGCCCCGGCGAGGTCCTCTTCGTCATGTGGGGCGGCCTGAAGGGCGCCGTGCCGATCCTGCTTGCGGCCTTCGCCGTCACGAACCACGTCGCCGACGCGAGGCGGATCTACGAGCTCGTGTTCGTCGTCGTGCTCGTCTCGGTGGTGGTGCAGGGGACGACGATCGCGCCCGCCGCGCGGCGGCTCGGCGTCGAGATCGACGATTAGGCGACGCGCTTGACGTGCTGGATGAGGCCGGTCACGCGGACGCGCTCGTAGGCGTCGACGACGCGGACGCCGCCCGCCTCGCGCACCGCCGGCTCGCAGACCACGCACACGCTGCGGTCGCGCCGCCCCCACCGCCAGGTGCGGTAGCGCTCGCCCGCCAGGAGGTTCCGGCGGCAGACATGGCACATCGCCATGCCTCCCAACGGTAGGACGGGCGTCGGACGGCGCTACTCGTACCGGTAGAAGCCCTCGCCGGTCTTCCGGCCGAGCTTCCCCGCCTGCAGCATCCGCACGAGACGCGGCGGCGGCGCCATCCGCGACTCGCGCAGCTTCTCGTACAGCGCCTCGCTCGCGTGCACGTGCACGTCGGCGCCGACGAGGTCGAGCAGGGCGCACGGGCCCATCGGCCACCCGGCGCCGAGCTTCATGCCGGCGTCCAGGTCCTCGGGCGTCACGCCGGCCTCGTCGAGCACGCGCACGCAGTCGTTGAGAAGGGGGATCAGCACGCGGTTGACGACGAATCCCGGTGTGTCGGTGCAGCGGATCGGCGTCTTGCCGAGCTTCGAGCCGAGCGCGAACGCGGTCTCGTAGACGTCGTCCGCCGTCCGCTCGGCGCGGACGATCTCGACGAGCGGCATCAGCGGCGCCGGGTTGAAGAAGTGCATCCCGAGCGCGCGCTCGGGCCGCTCGAGCACGGAGGCGATCTCGGTGACCGAGAGCGCCGACGTGTTCGTGGCGAGGATCGCGTCGGGCCGCACGACCGGCTCGAGCTCGCGGAACAGCGCGTGCTTGACGGTGAGGTCCTCGAAGGCCGCCTCGATCACGACGTCGCAGTCGCCGAGGTCGGCGAGCTCGGTCGTCACGGTGAGCCGCGCGAGGGCCGCGTCGCGCGCGTCCTCGGCGAGCTGGCCCTTCTCGACCTTGCGCGTGAGGAAGTGCGCGATCCGGTCGCGCGCCGCCTCGCCGCGCGCGGCCTCGACCTCGCGCCCGACCGTCTCGAGCCCGGCCTCGATCGCGAGCTGCGCGATCCCCGCGCCCATCGCTCCCAGTCCGACGACACCGACCTTCACGGCGCGCGATCCTATCTCGCCGGCACCCACGGGCGCTCGTGGTGCGCGAGATACACGCGCTGCGGGCGCAGGTCGTGGATGCGCCGGATGGACGGCGTGGCGCCGTCGATCAGCTCGCGCATCGAGTACGTCACGTCGCCGCCGAGCACGACCACACCGCCGTCCGTCTGGACCACGACTGCCTGGTGCCCCGGCGAGTGCCCGGGCGTGAACAGCACCGACACGCCGTCGAAGAGCTCGGCGTCGCCGTCGACCTCGACGTACGACTCGCCCTCGAAGCGCACCCACTCCTCGAGGTAGTCCGGCGCCACGGCCACCGCGAGCTCGCGCGACTGCACGTACGTCGGCGTTCCGGCGTAGCGGCGGTTGCCACCGCAGTGGTCGAAGTGCAGGTGCGTGTTGACGATCGCGACGATGTCCGGCACGTCCCAGTCGTGCAGCACCGGCCCCCACTCCGCGTCGAGCTCGGGCGTCGAGTCGACCATCCCGGTGTCGACGAGCACGCGCCCGGCGCTCGTCTCGATCGTCCAGCCGAACACGGGCCAGCGCCCTCCGTCCACGGTGACGTCGCAGAAGTGGACGAGACCGACGTCGTTCAATCCACGAACGCCGGCTCGAGGACCGGAGCCCTCCGCTCGCGGCGCGCGAAGACGTACTCGACGACGACGAACGTGGCGATCGCGTACGCCCACCCGGCGAGGCAGTCGACGACGTAGTGCTCTGCGCCGTAGACGAGGCTGAACGCCATCGCGAGCGGATAGAGCGCGAGCACGGGCCGGGCCCAGCGCGGCACGAGCCGCCACAGGAAGAGCGTCAGGAGCAGCGCGTAGCCCGCGTGCAGCGACGGCATCGCCGCCACGTTGTTGGCGTAGTGCTGGCCCTTCTCGAAGAGGGAGCCGTAGTGCGCGATCGGCACGTGCGGCCAGGTGACCTTGATCGTGCGGTTCGCCTCGCCGATCGTGCCCTGCTGCGCCGCCATCCACGGCGGCACGGCCGGGTAGAGGACGTAGGTCGTGAACGCGGCGAACGCGAGGACGCACACCATCGTCGCGAAGCGCGCGAAGTGCTGGTGCGCCCACGTCCAGAGGATCGCGGCCACGATCAGCGTCGCGAGGAAGTGCGTCAGGTACACGAACCAGGTCGCGTAGTCCCACCAGTGGAGGTGGTTCGGGCCGTCCCACAGGTGCGACTGCAGCCACACCGTCGGGATGGGCTTCCCGAAGAGCGCCGCCTCGACCTTGATCTGCGGCACCTCGCGCGGGTGCACGAGGATCCCGTCGGCGTAGCCGCGCAGGCGGTCGTAGATGAACAGCGTGAACATGAACGGCGACCAGTCCTTGACGAACCGCGGGATCCGGTCGCGCAGGTCGGTGATGCAGACCGAGAGGATCCCGAGCGCGAACCACCCGAAGACGAGGTCGTGCGACGTCGGCACGCCGACCGTCCCGACCATGATCGCCGAGAGAGCCAGCCACAGGATCGGCGCGGCGATCTTCAGTCGTCTGCGCTGGACCACGAGGGAACATTAGAGTCGTGGCCATGGACCACGCGCTGTTGATCGACGGGGAGCGGGTCGAGACCGGAGCCTGGACGGAGGTCCGGTCCCCGTTCTCGGGCGACCTCGTCGGCCGGGTGGCGAAGGGCGGCGCCGCCGAGGCGCGCCGCGCGCTCGACGCCGCGGGGCGTGTGCTCGCGTCGCCGCTGCCGGCGCACGAGCGGGCGCGGATCCTCGACGCGACCGCCCGGCTGCTCGAGGAGCGGCAGGACGAGGCCGCCGGGATCATCAGCGCCGAGGCCGGCAAGCCGATGAAGGCTGCCCGCGTCGAGGCCCAGCGCGCGATCTCCACCTACACGTTCGCCGCGGTCGAGGCGCGCAAGCTGACGGGCGAGGTCGTCCCGATGGACGCCTCGCCGGCGGGCGACGGGAAGCTCGCGCTGACGCTGCGGCTGCCGATCGGGATCGTCGGCGCGATCTCGCCGTTCAACTTCCCGCTCAACCTGGTCGCGCACAAGATCGCGCCGGCCCTCGCGGCGGGCTGCCCCGTCGTCCTGAAGCCCGCCTCGGCGACGCCGCTCTCGGCGCTCTTCCTGGCCGGCCTCGAGGAGGAGGCCGGGCTGCCTGCCGGCTGGCTCAACGTCGTCGCGGGCTCCGCCTCGGAGATCGGCGACGCGCTGGTCGAGGACGACCGCGTCAAGCTGATCACCTTCACCGGCTCGGGCGACGTCGGCTGGGGCCTCGCCGAGCGCGCGCACCGGAAGCGCGTGAAGCTCGAGCTCGGCAACGCCACTCCCGCGATCGTGTGCGCCGACGCGCCGGCGGGCACCGCCGCGAAGCTCGCCGCGAACGCGTTCTCCTACGCCGGGCAGAGCTGCATCTCCGTGCAGCGCATCTTCGTCCTGGCGGACGCGTGGGACGCCTTCGTCGCCGAGCTCGTGCCGAAGGTCGAGGCGCTCGTCGTCGGCGACCCCGGCGAGGAGCAGACCGACGTCGGCCCGCTGATCAGCGATTCCGACCGCGACCGTGTCCTCGAGTGGGTGCGCGAGTCGCGGGGCGAGGTCCTCACCGGCGGCGACACGAACGAGGCGGGCCTCGTCCGCCCCACCGTGATCGCGAACCCGGCGCCGCAGGACAAGGTGCAGTGCGAGGAGGTGTTCGGCCCGGTCGTCACCCTGACCCGCGTCGACACGCTCGGCGAGGCGATCGAGCAGGCGAACGCGACCCGCTACGGGCTGCAGGCGGCCGTCTTCAGCGCGGACGTCGCGACCTGCCTCGAGGCCGCCCGCCGGCTCGAGTTCGGCGGCGTCACCGTGAACGAGGCCCCCACCTTCCGCGCCGACCAGATGCCGTACGGCGGGGTCAAGGCGTCCGGGAACACGAAGGAAGGCCCCGCCTGGAGCGTCCGCGAGATGACCGAGGAGCGTCTCGTGGTTTTGCAGTTGTAGGCCGCGGAGACATCCGAGCCATGGCCGGCTCGCTCGGACTCGGAATCGCACTCCTCATCATCGGCCTCTTCGGGCTGCTCTTCTTCCCGTGGGGCGGCGTGATCGTCGCGATCGTCGGCCTCGCGCTGATCATCGCGTTCCTGCTCGGCTTCGGCCGCCGCGCCGCGCAGTAGATCCGTACACCCCGCCCGTTACGCTTCGCCGCGATGGCCCCGCTCTTCCGCCGCAGCGCGAACGACGCCGGCATCACGCCGCGCCGTCCGCAGCCCGGCGTGCTGCGGCGCGAGCGCCGCGCGCTCCTGAAGGCGCGCGAGGACGCGCTCCGCGACCTCGGCGGGCTCAGCGTGGAGATGTACCGGCGGGGCGGCTTCCGCGACGACCTGCTCGCCGAGCGGTGCGCGGCCGTGGTCGGGATCGACGCGCGCCTCGCCGAGATCGAGGCGCTCCTGCACGGGCACCGAAACGTGCCGCGCTGCGAGTGCGGCGCGCCGATCCTCCGCGGCTCCCACTTCTGCCCGAACTGCGGACGCTCGCTCGAGCCCGGCTCGATCGAGCAGACGGTCGTCGAGCCGGCGCCCGAGCCGTGACGGCGACCACCCACGACGCGCGCGAAGCGGCCGTCGCCGCCGCCGACGGGACGTGCCCGCGCTGCGGCAGCGCGCGCGACCCCGACCAGCGCTACTGCGTCGAGTGCGGCCTCGTGCTGCCGGAGGTCGTCGGCCGCGTGCCCTCGCTCCGGCGCCGCTGGATCCGCCGCTTCGGCTGGTACCCCGGCGACTGGATCTGGATGACGCTGGTGACGCTGCTCGTGGCGGTGGCGGGGGCTGCCGTCTCGATCGTCGTCACCGACCGCCGGGCCGGGCCGGCGCCGGTCCACACGGCGCCGCCCCTCGTCGCGGTCACGGAGCCGGCCGCGACCGTGCCTCCGGCGACGACCACGGCCCCCGCAAAGGCGACGAAGCCGAAGAAGCACACGGCCACGACCCCGAACGGCCGCCTCGCCTGGCCCGCGGGCGTGAACGGCTGGACGGTCGTCCTCGTCTCCTACCCGAAGACGGTCGGGGCGGCCCGGGCGCGCACGACCGCGCTCGAGGCGGCCGGGAAGCGGCTCCGGCAGGTCGGCGTCCTCGACTCGAGCCGCTACCCGAGCCTGCAGCCCGGGTACTACGTCGTCTTCACGGGTCTCTACGGTACGAAGGCGGACGCCGACGCGGCCGTCGCGACGGCCCGGCAGGCGGGTTTCGGCGGGGCCTACTCGCGTCAGGTTGCGGGTTAGCCGCAGGGACGGAGGTGTAAGCCGGGGAGGGCCTGGGCACAAGCCTGGAGGACCACCCGCCGTTTACTGGATTGGAAACATTTGTGACAGCCCCCGGAAGCGTGTAGAGTCAACGCGGGGCCGACCCGTAGAGAACGGATTTACCGCTTCTTAAAGGGCTTCCGGCTACAGTCAAGGGAGAGAACACGGTTTTGATGGACGAACGGATCCTGCACATTCAGCACTGCATGTATCAGTACTCGCGAGCGATCTACCGCTCGATCAAGGATCTGATCGACCCGTACGTCGACCCCCATACGCACCTCGAGTACCGGCGTGAGGTGCTCGCGGCGTGCGAGGGGACCATGGAGCGCCTGGCTCAGGACCCGCACTACTTCGCAAAGCCCGACAAGGCGCTCTTCCAGGACATTCGCCGCTACTTCCCGATCACCGTCCAGGCGCAGGTCGCCTGGGCCGTGACGGCCGGCGTGGACGCCGCCGTCGGGTTCGTCGAGGACCAGATCGAGGCCGGCGCGTTCGACGGCGGGGTGGCCCGCTGCCACGCCACGACGCGCAAGGGGAAGGCCTGCCAGCGGACGCCGCTTCCGAACCGCGACTACTGCCCGTCGCACCAGCACCTCGAGCGCTCCAAAGCTGCGGCTTAGGCCCTCGGCGCGGTAGTCTCGGCGTTCCTTGAGCCACGACACGGACAAGCTGATCCGTCAGCTCTCGCTGGTCGCGTTCCTGATGGCGGAACGCCGCCCTCTGACGGCGCGCGACATCAAGTCCAACGTCGAGGGATATCAGGAGATGAGCGACGAGGCGTTCGCGCGCCGCTTCTACTCGGACCGCGCCGAGCTCGTCTCGCTGGGCGTGCCGCTCGACTCGCAACGCGACGAGTTCACCGGCGAGGAGCTCTACACGCTCCGCTCCGAGCGGTACTTCCTGCCCGAGCTCGAGCTGGACGACGAGGAGCTCGCCGCGCTCCAGACCTGCTTCTACCTCCTCGAAGGGCGCTTCGCCTACGCCGAGCCGCTCCGGCTCGCGCTGCAGAACCTCGCGCTCGGCCGGTCGGCCGGCGCGCTCGAGGCGGCCCCGACCGGCACCGCTGCGCGCGTCGAGGTGCACGACCCGGACTACTCCCCCGAGCTGCAGGGCCGGCTCGGCAAGCTCGAGGGCGCGATCTCGAAGCAGCGCACGGTCAAGTTCCGCTACTGGTCGATCTACCGCGACGAGGAGGAGGAGCGCACGCTCAACCCGTACGCGCTGCTCCCGGAGAACGGCTCGTGGTACGTGATCGGCCACGACCTCGACCGCGACGACATCCGCACGTTCCGGGTCTCGCGGATCCGCTCCGACATCCGCTTCGCGACCCGCCGGGAGCGCGACTTCCGGCTGCCGCCCGACTTCGACATCGAGGCGTATCGCGGCCGGACCGAGTGGCAGTTCGGCGACCTCGTCGGCGAGGCGAGGATCGAGGTCGCCCCGGACACCGCCTGGTGGGTCGAGCGCGCGTACGGCGGCGAGCGCAACAGCGTCGACGGCGACGTCTTCACCACGCAGTACGCCTCGTCCAACCTGCTCGCGCGCTGGATCCTCCGCCAGGACGGCCGCGCCGTCCCGCTCGAGCCGTCGGAGCTGCGACGCCTCGTCGTCGAGGGGGCACGCGCCGCCCGCACCGCGCACGAGGGCGCCCCTCCCACTCCGGCCGCCGAGGTCGCCGCCGCGGAGAGCGACGGCTCGGCCGAGCGGCCCGCCGGGCCGGTCGCGCCCGAGCGCTTCGGGGTCCTCCAGTCCCTGCTCGCCTACCTCCTCGCCGCGTGCGGCGAGGAGCGCGAGGCGACGATCCGGTCGCAGGACCTCGTCGACCGCTTCTCGATTCCCGCCGACCAGCTCGAGGAGCACCTCTCGCTGCTCAACCTCGTCAACTTCGGCGGCGGCTGCTACGCGGTCTACGCCGAGCTGCACGGCGACGAGGTGCACGTCGACAAGGAGCTCTTCGGCGACACGTTCCGCCGCCCGCCGCGGCTGACGCCGCTCGAGGCGCGAGCGATCCGCCTCGCGCTCGAGTTCGTCGGCCCGATGGTCGCGGCCGGCGCCCACTCGCCGCTCGACCGCGTCCGCGCGAAGCTCGAGGAGACCTTCGGCGCGTTCGAGCTCACGCAGACGCCCGCGCCGCACGCCGGCGCGGAAGAGGGGCTCGTCGACCAGCTGACGCAGGCGATCGAGCAGCACCACCTGGTCGAGATCGAGTACCTGAAGCCCGAGCAGCGCGAGGCGGTCGTCCGCGTCGTCGAGCCGTACTCGATCGAGCGTCGGCTCCCTCACTGGTACGTGCACACGTGGGACATCGAGCGCGACCAGGCCCGCTCGTACCGGCTCGACCGCATGCGCAAGGCGTCGGTGCTGAAGGACGCCTTCGAGCCGCGCGAGGGCTTCGACCCCGGCGCGCTGCGCGAGGCCACGACGGCACGCATCTGGTACTCCCCCAACGTCGCACGCTGGGAGATCGAGAAGGGCGCCCGCCCGCTCGTGGACGGCGCCGCGATCGCCGACCGCTCGGTCGGGAGCGCCGACTGGCTCGTCGGCGAGGTCGTCTCGTACCGCGGCGAGGCCGTCGTGCTCGAGCCCGCCGAGCTGCGGAACCGCGTCGCGCAGCGGGCGCGCGAGCTGGGGCACGAGCTGCGCCCCGCCCGCGCCAAGGCCTAGGTTCGCTACGCGGGCAGCGACAGCGTGAACGTGGCGCCGCGGCCCGGGGCCGACGAGACGGTCAGCTCGCCGCCGTGCGCCTCGGCGATCGACCGGGCAATGTAGAGCCCGAGCCCCGTCCCCGGCTTGGAGCCGGAGCCGACGGCGCGACCGAACTTCTCGAAGATCATGCGCTGGTCGCCCGGCTTGACGCCCGGCCCGCGGTCGTTCACCGAGATGTGCACGACGCGGTCGACGGGCACGACGCGCACCTCGACCGGCTGGCCGGCGGGCGAGTACTTGACCGCGTTGTCGATCAGGTTCGCGAGCACCTGCCGCAGGCGCGCGGCGTCACCGCGGACCGGCGGGAGCTTCGGCGGCATCTCGGCGCGCACCGGCACCTCGTCCTGGCCGAGCTCCGCCGTCGCGACGGAGTCGGTCACGAGCAGGCCGAGGTCGACGTCGTCGAACCGGTAGGTGAAGGTGCCCGCGTCGATGCGCGACGTGTCGAGGACGTCGCCGACGAGCGCCGCCAGCCGGCTCGTCTCGTCGCCGATCAGCGCCAGGAACGCCTCGCGCTGCTCGGGCTGCAGCTCGCGCCAGCGGATCTGCAGGGTGCGGGCGGCGCCGATCACGGACGCCATCGGGCTGCGGAGCTCGTGCGAGACGAGCGAGACGAAGTCGGCGCGCATCGTCGAGAGCCGGCGGAGCTCGTCGACCGTCCGCCGTTCGCTCTCGAACGCGCGGATGTTCTGGATCGCGCTCGCGGCGAGGCGGCCGAGCAGGCTCACGAGCTCGATCTCGTGCGGCTCGAAGGCATTCGCCTCGGCGCGGCCGATCGAGATGAGACCGTTCGCCCTCGCACCCGTCAGGAGCGGCGCGAGCACGCGCGAGCGGATGCCCGACCGGAGCAGCTCGGCCTCCTCCACGTAGCGCGACGGCTCGCGCAGGTCGGCGCGGTAGATCGTCTGGCCGCGCGCGATCACGTCGGTGAGGATCGTCTCGTCCGGGTCGAGCTGCGTGCCCGCCGGCAGCACGTCCTGCGCGCCGCGGCCGGCGGCCGCCATCACGCGGGCGACGCCGTCCTCCGACAGGACGATCGACATGCGCTCGAACCGGAGCAGGCCGCGCAGCTCGCGGATGAACGCCCCGAACGCCTCGTCGAGGTCGAGCGACGAGCTGAGCGCCCGGGCGCAGCGGTTGGCGGCGTCGAGGACGTCGGCGCGCCGGCCGAGCTCGTCGCGCAGCGCCTCGGCCTCGAGCGCCTGCTGCCGCGCGGTCACCGTCTGCGCGGCGAGCCGGGTGTACATCCAGCCCACGACGAGCGCCATCAGGACGCCTGCGCCGGCCTGGAAGGTGACGTAGTCGATGCGGTAGTCGACCTGGAAGAAGTCGGAGCGGCGCTCCTCGAACCAGGCGGAGACCGGCACCGCAGCGAGCGCAACCGCGATGCCGCCCGACAGCCCGAAGCGCGCGGCGCCGAGGACGATCGCGATGAAGAGCAGCTGCCTCGTCGGCGTCCCGAACTCGAAGGCGAAGAGCAGCGTGAACCCCGAGACGATCGCGAAGTCGAACAGCATCGCGACGACCCGCAGCGTCTCGGTCACCGACCGCCGGACGAGGACGTAGAGGCCGACCGCCCCCACCCCCAGCCCCGCGACGAGCAACCACGCGTAAAGCTCGTAGTGCTCCGGGTAGTCGGTGGTCAGCGCGACCTGGACGATCCCGAACGGCACCGCGGCGAGGCGGACGTACGCGATCCAGCGCTCGAGGGTCTGGCGGTCGGTCACGACCGCGCCTCGATCCGCTCGAGCGCCCACCGCGCGTGCTCGGCGACGAGCTCGTCGTCGGAGCCCGCCGCCCGCGCGAGCGCCTCGACGTGCTCGGGGCCGCCGACGTTCCCGAGGACGACGGCCGCGTTGCGCCGCAGGTAGCGCGGGTCGTTCCGGGGGACGTACAGCCGCTCGTAGGCGGCCCGCTCGGCGGCGTCCGCCTCGAGCCAGCGCACCAGGTCGACGTGGCCGCCGGCCTCCTCGAGATCGCCGCGCCGCTTCTCGACGCCGCGATTCCAGGGGCAGACGTCCTGGCAGATGTCGCAGCCGTAGACCTGGGCGCCGAGCTCGGCACGGTAGGGCTCCGGGATCGCGGCGGGCGCCTGCGTCCAGTAGGAGAGGCAGCGCGTCGCGTCGAGGGTGCCCGGGTCGTCGAGGGCGCCGGTCGGGCACGCGTCGATGCACAGCCGGCACGCACCGCAGTCGGCGTCGAGCCGCGGCGTCGGCTCCAGCTCGACGTCGGTGACGAGCGTCCCGAGCACGACCCACGAGCCGTGCCGCCTGGTGATCAGCATCGTGTTCTTGCCGTAGAACCCCACCCCGCTCCGGGCCGCGCCCTCGCGGTCGACGTGCTGGTTCGCGTCGACGAGCACGCGGTAGCGGCCGCCGAGCGCCCGTCCGAGCGCGTCGAGCCGCTCGCGGAGCTCGGCGTACCGGTCGTCCCACGTGTAGCGGGCGAGCCGCCCTTCGCCGGGCCCGAGCGGCCGCTCCGGGAGCCAGTAGCAGAGCGCGGCCGAGACGACGCTGCGCGCGCCCTCGAGCAGCGTCTCGGGGTGACACGACCGCTCCGGGTGCGCCATCGTGAACTTCATCCCCGCGAACAGCCCGCGCTCCCGCCGTTCGACGATGTGGCGCTCGGTCGCGTCGTAGGGCTCGGCCGGTGCGATGCCGACGGCGTCGAGGCCGAGCTCTTCGGACAACCGGCGTACCCCCTCCGGAGTCATGCGAGGATTGTGCCCGCGTGAAGGCGATTCGCATCCACGAGGACGGCGGGCCCGAGGTGCTCCGCTACGAGGACGCTCCCGATCCGGAGCCCCGGGAGGGCGAGGTGCTCGTTGAGCTGCGCGCGGCCTCGCTCAACCACCTCGACGTGTGGATCCGGAAAGGGCTGCCGTCGGTGCCGAAGCCGAGGATCCTCGGCGCCGACGGTGCGGGCGTGATCGCCGGCACCGACGAGCGCGTCGTGATCAACCCGGGGATCCTCGAGAACGGCTCGATGCACATCGTCGGCGAGACGCGAGACGGGACGCACGCCGAGCTGATCGCCGTCCCCCGCGACTACGTCCACCCCATCCCCGACGGCCTGAGCTTCGCGGAGGCCGCCGCCTTCCCGCTCGTCTTCGAGACGGCGTACCGGATGCTCGTGCCCCGCGCCCGGCTGCAGGAGGGCGAGTGGGTGCTGATCTGGGGCATCGGCGGCGGGGTCGCGACCGCGGCGCTCTCGATCGCGAAGGCGCTCGGCGCGCACGTCGTCGTCACGTCCTCGAGCGACGAGAAGCTCGAGCGGGCGCAGGAGCTCGGCGCCGACGCGGTCGTGAACCACGCCACCGGCGACGTGGTCGCCACCGTGAAGGAGGTGACGGGCGGCGGCGCGCACGTCGTCGTCGACGACGTCGGCGAGGCCACCTGGAAGCGCACGCTCGACGCGGCCCGCCAGGAGGGCCGCATCGTCGTCTGCGGCGCCACCACGGGCCCGAACCCGCCGGCGGCGCTGCACCGCGTCTGGTGGAAGCAGCTCGCGATCCTCGGCTCGACGATGGGAACGCCCGAGGACTTCCGGGGCGTCTACGACCTGATCGCCGCCGGCAAGGCGCGCCCGGTCGTCGACACGGTGTTCCCGCTGGCCGAGGCGCGCGCCGCGCACGCGCGCCTCGAGGCCGGCGAGCAGCTCGGCAAGATCGTCCTGAGCATCCCCTAGGACGATCGGGCCGAGACTAGGGGCTGAGCGCCGTGGCGATCGTCAGGGTCGAGGTGTAGCTCCCCGCGTAGGCGTTGCCGGGGATCGTCGTCTGGATGGTCGGAGTGACCTGGACCTTGCCCATGCCGGTGTTGGCGGCGGCGCTGAAGACCTTGTTGGCCGTGGCGGACAGGGAGATCGGATAGCTGAGCGAGTTCGTCGCGGCGCTGCAGCTGCTGCCGGAGGCGCAGGACTGCGCGACCGAGGTGACGTTGCCGGCGGCGAAGGTGTGGCTCGCCGTGTCCGTGAACGGCGTCGCCGCGACGGTCACGTTCCAGCCGGAGCCGGTGCCGCGAGCGTCGACGATGCCGAGTAGCGGCGCGTAGCTGATGGACTGGTCGGCGCCGTTCAGCGTGGCGTTGACGGCGGGCGCGGCCGGCAGGTTGAGCGAGACGCCGGCGGTGCCGCTGACGGTCGCGGTGGCCGAGAGCGTGGCTGCCGCGACGGCCGCGACCACGGCGAGCGAGGCTGCGACGACCGCGACGGCGATGAGGACACGATGCTTCATGGGGTTCCGCTGCTCCTTGGGGGGACGTGTCGTGCTTGACGACCGTCACGATGCAAGGGCCCGGTCGGAACGCGAGTGCCGGAGCGGTATGAAGTCGGATGGAGCGGAAGACCCGCTAGAAGGCGCTCCGTTCCGGCCCGTGGCGTGCGTCCCAGTAGAGGACGACGTAGTACGGAAGGCCGGCGGCGGTGGCCGGCATCGCCCACACGTTCACCTCGAGGACGAGGCCGTCCTTGCGCTGGACGCGGCCGTGCGTGACCACGTTCCCCTGCGCGATGATCGCGTGGTAGGCCGCCTCGTTCGACTCGCCCTCGGGCGCCAGGTCGACGCCGACGCGCATGCCGGTGATCTCGCTCCGGGAATACCCCGTGAGCTCGCAGAAGGCGGTGTTGCAGGCGAGGTACCGCCCGTCGTCGGAGAAGACCGCCACGGCGACCTCGGCGTGCTCGAGCGCGTCGCCCAGCAACGTCTGGTGCACCAGCGACGAGACGTCGTCCGGCATCGGTCTCCCTTGCTCGCCCTTTCACCCGGTGGAACCCGGTCCCGCACGGGTGCGGAACGAACTTCACCATAACCCGGCCCGCTGCCTGGGGGAAGCCCCCGGCCGGGGTAGCGGGCTACCCGAAACCGAGGATGAACTTCGCGTCGTCGGACATGCGGTCCGGCGTCCACGGGGGGTCGAACGTGAGCTCGCTCTCGACCGACTCGACGCCCGGGATCTGGCCCAGGACGCGCTCGATGTCCTCCTGGATCATCGGGCCGGCGGGGCAGCCCATCGACGTGAGCGTGTAGTGCACCTTTACGTTGGGGCCCTCGATCTCGGCGTCGTAGAAGAGGCCCAGCTCGACGATGTCCATCCCGAGCTCGGGATCCTCCACCTCGCGCAGCGCCTCGACGACCTCTTCCTTGCTGGGCATGCCCGCAGGCTAGCTCAGGCGGACTTCCTCGCGACGCTCCCTCGCGAAGAAGTGGATGCCGTCGACGAACCGCACCCAGTTGCAGCGGGTGCACATGACGAGCGTGTGCGTGCGCGCCGAGTCGGCGAGGAACCGGACGCCGCGGAGCAGGTCGCCGTTCGAGACGCCCGTCGCGACGACGATCACCTCCTGCGGCGCGAGGTCGTCGATCGTGAAGATCCGGTCCGGGTCGTCGATCCCGTGCTGGCGGGCCTCCTCGATCTCGGCGCGGCGCGTCGGCCACAGCTGCGCCTGCAGCTCGCCGCCGAGGCAGCGGAGCGCTGCGGCCGCCAGCACCGCCTGCCGGGTGCCGCCGATGCCGATCGCGAGATGGTCGTTCGTGCCGCGCACGGCGGCGCTGATCGACGCCGTCACGTCGCCGTCCTGGATGAGCTTGATGCGCGCGCCCGCGGCGCGGATCTCCTCGATCAGGTCGTGGTGCCGCGGCCGGTCGAGCACGATCGCCGTGACGTCGTTGACCATGCGGCCGAACGAGTCGGCGATCGAGCGGATGTTGTCGCCGACGGGGTCGGAGAGCGAGATGCGGCCGTGGGCCCGCGGGCCGACGGCGATCTTCCGCATGTACATGTCGGGGAGCGACGGCATCGAGCCGCGCGGCGAGGCGGCGATCATCGAGATCGCGTTGGTGCCTCCGCGGGCGACCACCGCCCGCCCTTCGAGCGGGTCGAGCGCGAGATCGAAGGCCTCGCCGCCGGCGCCGATCGCGGAGCCTGCCGCGAGCTGCTCCGCCTCCTCGGCCCCGCCGATCACGATGTGGCCGCTGATCGGCATCTTCTCGAGCGCGATCCGCGCACCGGAGAACGCGGCCTCCTCGGCCGCCTGCATGTCCGCGCGGCCGAGCCAGCGGGCGCCGGCGAGGGCCGCGCGCTCGGTGACGCGGGCGAAGGTCACGCACTGGCACTGCTGACGCGTCTCCTCGGAGGGGTGCTCGACGTCGTGCGACGACTCGAGCTGCGTCACACCGGCTCCCGGATCCGGTCGGCGGCGTCCATGACGAGGCCGATCACGCGGTCGATCGTCGCATCCACGTCCGCATTCTCGACGACCGGCACACCCTCACGTCGAGCCCGCCCGCACACGTAGGTCTGGATGCGCCGGATGTCGTCGATCCGCTCGAGGTACTTGTCCATGGGCCGGAGGCCGCCGGTGGAGCTGTCGCGCACGTGGAAGTGCAGCCGGTGCACCTCGTCGTCGGCGATCTCGAGCACGACGGGCACGACCAGCGCGCCCTGCACCTCGGCCGTGACGAGGCCCGGCACGAGGTGCACCCCTTCGAGCACCATCGACCACCCCTCGGTGAGCGCGCGGTGGATCGCCGCGTCCACGCCGACGCAGACGTGCCGGCACTGCTCGACGAAGCCGACGATCGTCGGGTCGCCCGTCACCTCCTCGTCGAGCGCCGCCCCCGCCTCGAAGCTCGAGTAGTGGATCGTGGGCATGAACTCGGGTGAGAAGAACGCGCGCATCGTCTGCCGGATGAAGTCGGTCGAGGCGACGCGGTTGATGCCGAGCCGGCGCGCGACCTCCGCGGCGACGGTCGACTTGCCGGTGCCGGTGGAGCCGCCGATCAGCACGATCACCGGCAGGTCGAGCTCCTGCAGCTCCTGCAGCCGGCGGAGGCGTGAGACCGCGCGCCCGCCCTCGTCGTCTCCGAGCACCTCGCGCGCGAGCACCTCGAACCGCTCGACGGTCACCGCCGGCGCGCCCGACTCGGCGAGGTCGAGCTCGATCCGCCGCGCGAGGTCGTAGGCGAGGTCGCCCGCGACACCGGCCGCGATCAGCGCACGCGCCATCATCCCCTTCGAGTACGGGAGCCCGGTGTCCCCGAGCGGCAGCGGCTCGCCGGGGCGCGGCTGGCTGCTCACGCGAGCGCTCCCACGAAGTCGAGCGCCTCCGCGTTCACGAGCTCGTTCCCGGCGAGCACGACCCGGATGCCGTGCACGTCCGCGTGCTCGGCGACGACGTCGATCGCCGCGCCCTTCAGCTCGACGAGGTACGTGTCGGCGTCGACCAGGTCGGCGCGCAGGGCCGCGCGGTTCGCCAGGTTCGCCGAGACGTGGACGACCTCCGCGTCGAGGTGCGACATGTCGGTGGCGCCGGCGGTGAAGACGGCCACGCGGCCCTCGAGCGGGCCGGCCGGCTCGAGCCGCAGCTCGGGCGCCTCGAGCACGACGTCGGAGACGAGCCGGCGATACGTGTCGAGGTACGGGTCGCGAATCGCGCGCCCGGTGACGAGGATGCGGCTGTCGGTGCGCACCGGCGGGATCGCCGCGCCGCTCCCGTCGAAGAGGACGACGTCGGGGCCGCGCTCGGCGGCGAGCCGCGCCCCCTCGGCAACGTTCGACACGGTGACCGCGCCCGCCATTCCCCCGCCCGCGCGGCGGCAGCCGATCGTCGTCACGCCGGCGAGCGCCGCGATCTCGAGGTGGTCGGACGCCGCGTGGCGCCCGGCGCGCGAGCGCGCCAGCAGCTCCTCGACCGTGGGCGGGCGCTCCACCACCTCCGGGTCCGGCGGGCCGCCGCGTCCCATCGTCACGACGACGACGTCGCGGTCGCGGGCAAGCAGGCGCGCGAGGTGCGCCGTCACCGCCGTCTTCCCCACCCGCTTGCCGGTGCCGATCACCGAGATCGACGGCAGCTCGAAGTCGAGGAGCTCGGGCGGCTCGAAGCGGAAGTCCGCGCCCTCGTACGCGAGGCCCGCCGCGAGCGCGCGCGAGACCCACTCCAGCCGCGCGACCGGCCCGAGCACCGGCTCGTCCGAGAGGTCGACCACCACCTCCGCCCCGTCGAACGAGTCGACGAGCGGCACGCCGTAGTCGGCACCGTCGCGCAGCTTCTCGGTGCCGCCCACGAGGATCGCGCCGACCCACTCGTACGGGAGCGCCCGCAGGGCATCCGCCACCACGGGCGCGTAGTGCTCCCCGTCGATCAGCGCGACGGCCTTCACCGTTTGGCGGTGACCTCGCTCTCGATGCGGCCGGTGTACTTCTCGTACTCGCCGGTCGCGACGTCGAACACGATGATGCGCTCCTGGCCGTGGAACGGGTAGCGGCGCCACACGGTCACGTGGCTGCCCTCGATCTCGACCACGTTGTAACAGGGGCGCGTGTTGCCCCTCAGACGCAGCGTCGAGACGGTGCCGGTGTTGACGACGAACAGGTTCTCGAGCTTCCAGGCGTACGGCACGTGCTTGTGCCCGGAGAGCACGAGGTGCACCCCGGCGCGCTGCAGGCACTCGATCGCGTCGCCGGCGTCGTAGACGACGTTCCGCTCGCGGCCCGTGCCGGGGATCGGCAGCAGGTGGTGGTGCAGCACGAAGACGTTGAGGGCCGCCTCGCTCCCGGCGAACTGCTCCTCGATCCAGCCGTAGCGCCCGCGGCCGATCTGCCCGTGGTCGAGATCGGGCTCCGTCGAGTCGACGGCAACCACCGTGATCCCGTTCCGGCTGACCACCGAGCTGCGCTCGCCGATCAGCTGCTCGAAGTGCAGGTACCCCACGTTTCGGGAGTCGTGGTTCCCCGGGACGACGACGAGCGCCTCGCACTCGACCGTGTCCAGGTAGCGCTTCGCCTGCGCGAACTCCTCCTTGAAGCCGAACGTCGTGAGGTCGCCGGAGCACACGACGATCTCCGGTTTCAGGTCGTTGATCTCGGCAATGGCTCTCTCCATGAGATCCGGCACGAAGTGCGGATCGCCGCAATGGAGGTCCGACAGGTGAGCGATCGTCGCCAACGAGCAGAGCATAGGACATCCGAGCTCGTTGCTACCCTGGCTGCAGTGGTGCCGGAAACACCGGATTTCCAGGCATATTGCGGCTCCGAGCCGCCGCGCTTCGCCAACCCCGCGGAGCTCGAGTACGCAAAGATCCTGGACTGGTACGGAATCCCGTGGCTGTACGAGCCGACGACGTTCGTGCTCGAGCGGGACGAGGAGGGCCGCGTCACCGAGGCGTTCTCGCCCGACTTCTACCTGCCGGAGCAGGATCTCTACCTCGAGGTGACGGTGATGAAGCAGTCGCTCGTCACCCGCAAGAACCGGAAGCTGCGGAAGCTGCGGCAGCTGTACCCGGACGTGAAGATCAAGCTGTTCTACGAGCGCGACTTCGACCGTCTCGCCGCCCGCTTCGGGCTGCAGAAGGCGTCATAGGCGTCCTGACGGAGCGGGACGAGCGCATCGGCGAGGTCTTCCTCGATGCCGACGAGATCCGCACGCGTGTGCTGGAGATCGGCGCCGAGGTGGCCCGCGACTACGCCGGCCGCGAGCCGCTCCTCGTCGGCACGCTGAAGGGCTGCATCCCGTTCGTCTGCGACCTCTCGCGCGCCGTCCCGATCCACCACGAGCTCGACTTCATCGAGCTGACGGGCTACGGGGACTCGAGCGACGAGGGGATCCGCTTCCTCAAGGACCTGAACACCGAGATCGCCGGCCGCGACGTCCTCCTCGTCGACTGCGTCGTCGACACCGGGCTCACCATGCACACGCTGACGCGCGCGCTGGCGCTCCGGAACCCGGGCTCGCTGCACATCGCGACGCTCTTCGAGCGCCCCTACCGGCGCCTGGTCGACGACCTGCCGGTGCGCTACGTCGGCTTCACGATCCCCGACGAGTTCTTCGTCGGCTACGGCTTCGAGCTGAACGAGCGGTACCGGAACCTTCCGGATCTCCGCCTGGTGCGCTGAGCTGGGGTCCGGCCCCGGACTTTTAGGTCCGGCTAAACTTCCCTCGTGCTCCACACGCGCGCAGCGCTGCCGGAGGGCCTCCTGACCGTCGACGAGGCCCTCCATCGCACGCGCTTCCGCATCCTCCCGTTCCTCGGGCCGGCGTTCATCGCCTGCGTCGCCTACATCGACCCGGGGAACTTCGCGACGAACATCGCGGGTGGGTCGAAGTTCGGCTACCGGCTCGTGTGGGTGATCGTCGCGGCGAACCTGCTCGCGATGCTCATCCAGACGCTCTCGGCGAAGCTCGGCATCGCAACCGGCCGGAACCTGCCCGAGCTGTGCCGGGAACGGCTCCCCCGCCCCGTGGTGTTCGGCCTGTGGCTGCAGGCGGAGGCGATCGCGATGGCGACCGACCTGGCGGAGTTCCTCGGGGCGGCGATCGGCTTCAACCTGCTCTTCGGCTGGGGGCTCTTCCCGTCGGCGCTGATCGCCGGCTTCGCCGCCTTCGCGATCCTCGAGCTGCAGCGGTTCGGCGTGCGCGCGCTCGAGGCGGTGATCGCCACCCTGGTCGGCGTGATCGGCGCCTGCTACGTCGCCGAGCTCACGTTCGCGCACCCGAACTTCGGATCCGTCCTCCACCACGCGGTCGTCCCGCAGTTCGGAAGCGGCGAGGCCGTGCTGCTGTCGGTCGGGATCCTCGGTGCGACCGTGATGCCGCACGTGATCTACCTGCACTCGGCGCTCACCCAGGATCGGGTCGTCCCGGAGAGCGAGGCCGACGCGCGCACCCTGCTCCGGTACACGCGCTTCGACGTCGTCCTCGCGATGACGATCGCCGGCGTGATCAACGTGGCGATGCTCGTGATGGCCGCCTCCACCTTCTACCGCACCGGCCGCCACGACATCGACTCGCTCGACGGCGCGCACCGCACGCTCGAGCCGGTGCTCGGCAGCGCCTCGGGCATCCTGTTCGCGCTCGCGCTCGTCGCGTCGGGCCTCTCGAGCTCCGCGGTCGGGACGCTCTCCGGCCAGGTCGTCATGCAGGGCTTCATCCGCCGGCAGATCCCCGTCGCCGTCCGGCGGCTCGTGACGATGATCCCTGCGTTCGTGGTGATCGCGATCGGGCTCGACCCGTCCCGCACGCTCGTCGTCTCCCAGGTCGTCCTCTCGTTCGGGATCCCCTTCGCGCTCGTGCCGCTCGTCTGGTTCACCTCGCGCCGGGACGTGATGGGGACGCTGCGGAACGGGCGCGTCACGACCGGGCTCGCGGTGGCGGTGGCGGCGATGATCGTCTCGCTCAACGTCTTCCTGCTCGCGACGACGTTCTAGGAAGAAAAGACGGGCGCCCCGGGGGGAGGCGCCCGTTCGTCGGGAGACGACTCAGGAACGGTGTATTACCGTTTGTAAACGGTAAACGATCGGGGAGCGCAACCGGATACGGGCCAACGGCGTTCTGCAGGAAACCTCAGCAATCGAAGGAGTGAAAACCTTGGCCCTGCTTCTCATCATCCTGCTCCTGATCCTCATCCTGGGCGGCGTCGGCATCGCCTCCGCCGCGCTGCACCTGCTGCTCTGGATCGCGATCATCCTCGCGATCATCTGGGTCGTCGGGTTCTTCGTCCGCGGCGCGGAAGGCGCACGCTGGTACCGCTGGTGACGCGCTCGCGCGTCTGATCAGCCGAGGTAGCCCATCGGGTCGACGGGATTCCCGTCGACCCGAACCTCGAAGTGCAGGTGCGGGCCCGTGCAGTGACCGGTGCACCCGACGTAGCCGATCGTCTGCCCCTGGGCGACCTGCTGGCCGCAGGTGACGGCGATGCGGCTCTGGTGGCCGTAGGCCGTGGCGAGGTTGCCGCCGTGGTCGAGCACCACGAAGTTGCCGTAGCCCTCTTCCCAGCCGCAGTAGATGACGGTGCCGGAGGCCGCCGCGTGGATCGGGGTGCCGTACGGCACGCCGATGTCGATCCCCTGGTGCATGCGGCCCCAGCGCCACCCGAACGGGCTCGTGATCGGGCCGCTGACCGGCCAGATGAAGCCGGCCGCCGACGGCGTCTGCGTCGGCCCGCCCGAGCTCCGCGCCTGCGCGGCCCGGATCTGCGCGGCGATGCGCTCGCTCGCCGCCTGCAGCGCGTCGATCTCCTCGGCCTCGGCGCGCTCGCTCGCGGTCAGGTTCGAGAGGTCGGTCAGCTTCTTCTGGCGCGTCGCCGACAGGTCGCCCTTCGCGCCGACCAGCTCGTCGCGCACCGACTGCGTCTGCTCGGTGCGGGCGCGGATCACCGCCGTCTCCCCCGAGACGGCGGCGCGCAGCTTCTTCGTCTTCTTCCGGGCCGCGGTCACCTGCGCCTTCGCGTAGGCGACCTGGGCGGCGATGTTCTTGTCCTGGGCGGAGATCTCCTCCAGATACTGGGCCTTGTCGATCATGTCCTGGACGCTCCCGGAGCCGAGGATGACGTCGAGCGTGGACGGGTCGTCCGACTGGTAGATCTCGAGGACGCGACGGTTCAGCACGGTCATCGCGCGTGCGTACTCGTGCCGCAGGAACGTCCACCGCTCCGTCTGGACGTGGAAGAGGTCGTTCAGGGCGTCGAGCCGCTTCTCGTGCAGCGCGAGGTCGGCCTCGAGCGTCTGCAGGTGCAGCGAGACGTCGCCGACGCGGGCCTCGAGGGCGCGGATGCGCGAGGTGTAGTCGTCGACCTCGTTCCTGAGCGCCTGCTCGGACCGCTTCTGCGCCGCCAGCTTGCCCTGGAGGGAGGAGATCTTCGAGTCGATCCGGTGTTTGCGCCCGGCGTTGTCGCCGAACGCGGGCGTCGCGACTGCGAGCAGGAGCACGAATGCGAGCGCGAGACGCCGCATAAACCCGCATTCGCGTGGGGCGGGCCTACTCCTTCGCGCTCGGGATCGTCGCCTCGTCGGGCGGCGGGTACGGCTCGGGCACCGGCGCCGGGGTCGGCGGTGTCCCCTCGTCGGGCGGCGGCGTCGGCTCCGGGGTGGGCTCTGGTTCGGTCATGGCCGTCCCCTTCCCCGTCTCGGCGTCGAGCGAACGCAGCGCCGACGCGGCCGCGCGGCGCAGCGGCCCGACGAGCTCCCGGTAGTCCCGGTCGTCGATCTTGCCCGTGCGGTGGTCGAACTCGAGCTCCTTCAGCGCCGCGAGCGCGCGGTCGCGCTCCTCGACGAGCGCGAGCCGCTCCGGCTCCGGCTCGGCGATCCGGTCGTCGTCCGTCACCGGCTCGCGCAGGAACGGCCAGGCGACCAGGATGACCACCGCCGCCGCGAGGAGCACCCCGACGACGATGCTCACGTCGCCGGGAGCAGGCGGGTCGCGAGCCGCCGTTGCTCGCGTGCGTCGGGCCACATGGCGACCGCGGAGCCGATGAGGAACAGGATGCCGGCCACCCAGATCAGGTTCACGAGGGGCTTCACGAGCACCTGCACGTAGACGAGCCCGGTCGTCGGGTGCAGCTCGTCGGGGATCACGTAGAGATCCTGGCCGCGCGTCCAGTCGGTCTTGATCGTGACCTCCTTCGCGGGCTCCGGCGGGATCTTGTAGTTCGCGAGCGTCGGCTGGATGACGCCGTCGTAGCGGCCGGTCACCCGGAGATCGGCCCAGGTGCGGCTCGCCTGCGCGTCGTTCGAGGTGTGCACGCCGAGGTTCGTCAACGTGTAGCCGTCGATGGTCATGCTCTGCCCCTTCGCGAGGGAGCGCTCGGTCTGCGTCTGGTACGCGCTGGAGCCGGCGATCCCGATCGCGAGCAGCACGACCGCGGCGTGCACGACGTAGCCGCCGTACCGCCGCCGGTTGCGCGCGATCAGCGCGAACAGCGAGCCGGTCGCACGTGTCCCTCGCACGAGCTCGACCGCGATCGTGCCGAGCACGAACGCCGAGAACGTGTAGGCGATGAGGCCGGGCTTCGACGAGCCCGCGCCGACGGCGAGCAGCGCGGCGCCGCAGACCACCGACGCCGCGATCGGCCACGCCAGGATTCGCAGCAGCCCGCGTGCGCTCGACTTCCGCCACGCGATCAGCGGCCCGATCCCCATGAGGAGCAGCAGCGGCAGCCCGAACACGCGCAGGAAGAAGTCGTAGTAGGGCCGCCCGATCGTGCGCGTCTCGCCCTTCACGAGCTGCGTGACGATCGGGAACAGGACACCCCAGAGCACCGTCAGGCACAGCGCGACGAGCAACAGGTTGTTGTAGAGGAAGGTCGCCTCGCGCGAGACGGCCGACTCGAGCTTGGTGCGCGCCTTCAAGAGCGGCAGCCGCCACATGATCAGCGCCAGCGAGAAGATCGAGGAGATGACGACGAACGCGAGGAACCAGCCGCCGATCGGGCTCTTCGCGAACGAGTGGATGGAGTTGACGACACCCGAGCGCGTCAGGAACGTCCCGAACACCGACAGCTCGAACGCGAGCGCGACGAGCACCATGTTCCAGACCTTCAGCATCCCCTTGCGCTCCTGGATCATCACGGAGTGCAGGAACGCGGTCGCCGCGAGCCACGGCATCAGCGCCGCGTTCTCGACGGGGTCCCACGCGTAGTAGCCGCCCCAGCCGACCTCGGTGTACGCCCAGTGGGCGCCGAGCAGCTGACCGAAGCCGAGGAACGTCCAGGCGGCGAGCGTCCAGCGCCGGGTCGCGACGATCCAGCGCTCGTCCGTCTTGCCCGAGAGCAGCGCGCCCGCGGCGAACGCGAACGGCACCGAGAGGCCCACGTAGCCGAGGTACAGCATCGGCGGGTGCGCGACCATGTACGGGTTGCGCAGGCTGTGCGTCAGCCCGCCGCCGTCGAACGACGCGGTCTGCGTGTCGAACGGGCTCGAGACCGCGACGAGCACGAACGAGAAGAACGTCGCGATCCCCGCGAGCACCGGCACGACCCACGTGATCACGTCGCGCAGGAGCGTCCGGTTGAGTGCGACGGCGAGCGTCCCGTACGCGGTCAGCACGAGCAGCCACAGGAGCAGCGAGCCCTCCTGCCCGCCCCAGAAGGCGCTCAGGCAGTAGGCGAGCGGGAGCGCGCGATTCGTGTGCTGCGCCACGTAGGTGAACGAGAAGTCGTGCCGGGCGAGCGCGGTCGCGAGGACGGCGGCGGCGACGAGCGTCGACGCGAAGCTGCAGAAGAGCGCGTTCCGCGCCGAGTCGGCGAGCCGGCGGCGGTTCGAGCGCGCGGCGATCGTCCCCGCCACGAGGGCGTAGACCGAGAGACCGAAGGTGACGACGAGGGCCGCGCGGCCGAGATCGGCCATCAGCGGATCAGGAGGCGGGCGCCGACGACGTGTACTTGGACGGGCACTTCGTCACGATGTCCGACCCGGCGAGGCGCCCCGCGCCGTAGCTGCCGGACACCACGACCATCCGCCCCACCTGGAAAAGCGGCGGCGGCGACGTGCCGCGGTAGACGACCGGAACGCGGGTCGGCTTCGTGCCGCTCGGGTCCTTCAGCTGGAAGCGAAGCCCGTTCGTGCCGTGCGAGTCGCCGCGGAGCGGGCCCACGACGACGCCGACGATCGCGACCTTGCCCGACGTCGAGTGCTGGCCGTGCAGCTGCGTCGGTGTCAGCGTCGGCGTCGAGTGGCCCGCGACGGCGGTGTAGAGCAGGAAGACGGCCAGCACCGCCGCGACGGCGAGGGCAACGACGAGCCGCGCAGGACTACGCGAGGTCACCGTCCTAGAGTAGCGGCGAAGGCTGCGCGAGGCCTGCGAGAACCGGCGCTAGGCCCGGTCGCCCGCGTGCTGCTTGCGGGCGGGCACGCGGTAGCCGTGGTCGGCGCAGAGCGAGCCGGGCGACTCCTCGGTCAGCGAGTCGCAGTAGCCCTTGCCGTACGCGGCGCGCATGAACGCGGCGACGACCTCGAGCGACCATTCCTGGATGCCGGCGGCCTCCCGCCACAGGTCGGCGAGCCGGAGGTCGATGTCGAGCTCGAGCAGATCGACACGAGTTGGACCCTGGGCTGGCATGCGCCCAGAGTAGGAATCGCGTCGGACGGACTATTGACGGAGCTCGATCGGCAGGATCTTCGTGCCGTTCGCGCGCAGCCGCTCCTCGAGCTCGTCGAAGTCCATGTCCCCCGTGTTGATCACCACGAGCGTCGCGCCGAGCTCGTCGTGGGCGCCGGCGGCGTCGGGGTCGGCGGCGAGCAGCACCTCGAAGCCGTCGCCGCCGAGCAGCTCGCGCAGCACGTTCGCGGCGCCGAGACGGCTCTCTGCAAGCAGCACACGCATCCGGGTCCCGCCGAACGAGTCCCCACGGGCGAGGCGCTCGCCGAGCAGCCGGTGGGCCTCCGCCGGCCGCCGGCCGAGCTCGACCTGCATCTTCACGAAGCGCAGCTGCTCGACGTGGCGGCGCGAGTAGAGGCGCTGACCGCCTTCGGAGCGTTCGGGCAGGACGAGGCCGTACCGGGTCTCCCAGGTCCTGATCGTCGCCGGCGACAGGTCGAGCATCCGCGCGACCGCGCCGATCGAGAACAGCGGACGCCCTCTCGCCGCCACCCCGCGCCGATACCCTGCGCTCACCGGTTCGTAACGGCCGTTGCCAGGAATTCCTCCTCAATGCCTCCTCAACTCCACTACGGCCCGGCAGTCGAGCGAGGCGTCGATTCTCCCCAGGACGTGATCGCGGCGCTGCGGTCCCGCGGCCTGACGGCCTGCGAGATCCCGCCCTCCGGGAAGTTCTGGAACGACTACGACGCCGCCGCCCAGCTCGGCCGGCTCGCACGCGACGCCGGCGTCGTCCTCTCGCTGCACGCGCCGATCGCCGGCTTCATGGGCCACGCCGAGCGCGGCAAGAAGCTCAACATGGCGTTCGGGATGCTCGACCACTCGGCGGGGATCGCGAAGGCGGCCGGCTGCGAGGTGGTCGTCTTCCATCCCGGCTTCCTGCTCGGCCGCACCCGCGAGGACGCGATCGACGCGGTCGTCGAGCAGCTCGGGGAGCTGCGCGCCCGGCTCGAACAGAAGGACCGGCTCGTCCCGTTCGGCGTCGAGGTGATGGGGCGCGTCCGCGAGCTCGGCTCGCTCGACGACGTCTGCGAGATCGCCTCGCGGGTCGACTTCGTGCAGCCGGTGCTCGACTTCGCGCACATGCACGCGACCTCCGACGGCGCGTACGTCGACGTCGACTCGTTCGCGTCCGCGCTCGAGCAGGCGGACTCCGTGATGGAGCCGGGGCAGCCGTTCCACATCCACTTCTCGGACATCCAGTACGCGAACCGCAACGAGACGAAGCACCTCCCGTACGGCGAAGGGACGCTGCGCGCCGAGCCGCTCCGCGACGCGCTGCGGCGGTTCGAGCGGCCCGCGACCGTCATCTCGGAGTCGCCGGACGCGGCGTCGACCGATGCGATCGGGCTCGTCCTCACGTCGTAGTTAGGCTGCGGAGGTGCTCGACCCGAACGCGTTCAAGGCGTACGACGTGCGCGGCATCTACCCGTCCGACCTGGACGAGGAGGGCGCGTACGCGATCGGGCGGGCGTACGTCGAGCAGTTCTCGACCGGGACGATCGCCGTCGGCCACGACATGCGCGTGTCGGCGCCGTCGATGGCAGCGGCGGTGCGCGAGGGCGCGGCCGACGCGGGAGCCGACGTGCTCGACCTCGGGCTGGTCGGCACCGAGATGCTCTATTTCGCCGTCGGCGAGCTCGGGCTCGACGGCGGCATCGCCGTCACCGCCTCGCACAACCCGAAGGAGTACATCGGGATGAAGATCGTCCGCGCCGGCGCGCTGCCGGTCGGCGGCGAGTCGGGGCTCCTCGACGTGCGCGACCTGGCGCTGCGCGGCGAGTGGCGCGAGGCGGAGCGCGGCTCGATCCGCGAAAAGGACATCTGGGCCGGGTTCGTAGACCGCGTACTCTCGTTCGTCGACGTGTCCTCGCTGAAGCCGCTGCGGGTGGTGATCGACGCGGCGAACGGCATGGCCGGCGCGATGCTCCCGCCGGTGCTCGAGCGGCTGCCGGTGCTCGACGTCGTCCGCTGCTACTTCGAGCCGGACGGGACGTTCCCGAACCACGAGCCCAACCCGCTGCTGCCGGAGAACCGCGAGTTCATCATCCGGAAGACACGCGAGGAGGGCGCCGACTTCGGTGTCGCGTTCGACGGCGACGCCGACCGCTGCTTCTTCGTCGACGACACGGGCGAGTTCGTGCCGGGCGACTTCACGACCGCGCTGTTCGCCGAGTCGATCCTCGAGCGGGAACCGGGCGGCAAGGTGATCTACGACGTGCGGGCGTCGTGGGCCGTGCCGGAGGCGATCCGGAAGGCGGGCGGCGAGCCGCTCGTGAACCGCGTCGGGCACGCCTTCATCAAGCAGCGCATGCGCGAGGAGGGCGCGGTGTTCGGCGGCGAGGTGTCGGCGCACTACTACTTCCGCGACTTCTCGCAGGCGGACACGGGCACGGTGCCGTTCCTGCTCATGTGCGACCTCGTCTCGCGGCGCGGCAAGCTGAGCGAGATCCTCGCGCCGTTCCGGGAGCGGTACTTCATCACCGGCGAGCTGAACACGCCGGTCGCGGACGTCCCGGCGAAGCTGGCCGAGCTCGAGGAGCGCTACTCCTCCGAAGGCAAGGTGTCGCACCTCGACGGCCTCTCGGTGGAGGCGGACGACTGGCACTTCAACGTGCGCCCATCGAACACGGAACCGCTCCTGCGCCTGAACCTGGAAGCGCGCTCGGAGGAGCTGATGGAGCGCAAGCGCGACGAGATCCTCGCCGTCATCCGCAGCTGATCGCGGACACGGCCCGCCGGGGCAGGTCCCTTCGCCAAACGACGTGACGGAAGTGAAACATTCTTTCCACAGGGTCGGCGGGCTTGTTTTCGACACACGTTTCGCCCCTCGCCGAGGGGACAGGCCTGGACGCCAAACGACGTGTCGTGAGCGTGCCGTAGGATCGCCGGCGTGATCGAGCTCGGGCGCGTCACCGAACGGAAGCCGCCGTTTCGCTACTCGGCGCTCGCGCGCGTGCAGTTCTCCGACACCGACGCGCAGGGGGTCGTCTACTACGGCCGCTACATGCCCTACTTCGACCTGGCGCGGACCGAGTTCCACCGGCACCTCGGGCGCGTGCACCTCGGCGACGTCGACTTCGCGATGCGCGCCGTCAGCGTCGAGTACGTCGCCGGCGCGCGGTTCGACGACCTGCTCGAGATCTTCGTCCGCGTCGAGCGCATCGGCACCACCAGCGTCACCTACGACCATGCCGCCTACCGCATCGACGGGGACGGCGACGAGACCCTGATGGCGACCGCGAAGGCGACGCTCGTCTGCATCGCGCTCGACGAGCGGCGCGCCGTCGCCGTGCCGGAGGAGCTCCGCGAGCGCGTCGCCGCCTTCGAGCGCGGCGAGTAACGCGGCGCCCCGCCCGCTCGAGCCCTCTCCCGGCCGAACGGGCGGTGCAGCCAACGACCGCTCCCCCGCTCACGTTGTAGAAGGAGCTGCGCCGAATTGCCATCCCTCGTTCGAGGTACCCCCCTCGAATCAGCCTCGATCCCTCGAACGAGGGATCAGCTCCACCTCGGTCTCGTAGGGGAACGAAAACGGCTCCTCCAGGCCGTGCACGAGCGCCCGCACGCGCGCGAGCAGCGCGTCCCGGTCGACCGCCGGCATGGCCGCCACGAACGACGTCGACGCCACCCGGGCGCACAGGTCGTCCGCCGTGAACCGCTGCTCGTAGCGGAAGCGGCGCACCTCGCCGTCCCCGAAGAGCGGCGAGCGGCGTAGCGGCTCCCGCCAGGCGCCGAGCTGCTGCTGCGGCGTGAACGCCCGCAGCGGCGCGAGCAGGTCCTCCACCCCGCGCTGCACCGGGTCGGCGAGGTCGCGCATGTTCCAGACGAGCCCGAGCCGCCCGCCGGGACGGAGCACGCGGTGGAGCTCCGGCAGCGCCCGGTCGAGGTCGAACCAGTGGAACGCCTGCGCGACGGTGACGACGTCCGCCGAGCCGTCCGCGAACGGCAGCTCCTCGGCCGTGCCCTCGACCGCCTCGGCGCCCTGGATCAGCGCGCGCATCTCGGCGACCGGCTCGACCGCCACCACCCGGGCGCCCGACGGGACGAGCAGCCGCGTCAGCTTCCCCGTGCCTGCGCCGACGTCCAGCACCGTCCGGCCCGGACCCAGCCCCGTCCGCTCGACGAGCCACGCCACCGCCCCCGCGGGATACGACGGCCGCGCGCGCTCGTACACGTCCGCCGCGCTCGCGAAGCCGGCGGCGGCCACCGGGTCGATCCCCATTACGACGGAGTGACGCGGTACGCGTCGAACACCGCGTCCACGTTGCGCAGCGCGGTCAGCAGCGAGCGCAGGCTCTTGATGTCGCCGACCTCCGCCGTGTACCAGTTCTTCGCCAGCTGATCCTCGACCATGCCGCCGTAGCTGACGATGTTCGCGCCGTGCTCCGCGAACGTGCGGGCGACGTCCTCGAGGAGACGCGGGCGGTCCCACGAGTCGACGGCGATCTGCACCCGGAAGCTCTTCGTCGTCGTCGCGCCGTCCCACTCGACCGGCGTGAACCGCTCCGGCGAGCGGCGCAGCGCCTTCACGTTCGGGCAGTCCTCGCGGTGGATCGTGATGCCGCGGCCCAGCGAGATGTAGCCGACGATCGGGTCGCCCGGGACCGGCGTGCAGCACTTCGCGAGCCGCACGAGGACGTCGCTGACGCCCTGCACGACGATGCCCATGTCGGAGCCCTGGACCGGCTGCGCCTTCGGCGCCTTGGTGACGACCGGGGCCTCGGCGACCTCCTCCACCTTCAGCCGCTGGACGACCTTGTTCACGATCGCGCCGGGCTGCAGCTTCCCGGAGCCGAGCGCCAGGTAGAAGTCCTCCGCCTTCTTGAAGCCGCTCTCGCGGATCACCTGCGCGAGCGTCGCGGAGCCGCGCAGCTTCGCGTACGGCAGGTTCTGCTGCTTCAGCGCGTGCTCGAGCGCCTCGCGGCCCTTGTGCTCGGCGTCCTCGCGCGTCTGCGCCGAGAACCACTGGCGAATCTTGTTGCGCGCCCGCGAGCTCTTCGCGAGCGAGAGCCAGTCGCGCGACGGGCCGCGCCCCTGCTTCGCCGTCAGGATCTCGACGAAGTCGCCGTTTCGCAGCGAGTAGTGCAGCGGCACGATGCGACCGTTCACCTTGGCGCCGACCGTGCGGTGACCGACGTCGGTGTGGACCGCGTACGCGAAGTCGATCGGGGTCGCGCCCGCGGGCAGCGTCTTCACCTGGCCCTTCGGCGTGAACACGTGCACCTCCTCGTCGAAGAGGTCGGTGCGGAACGTCTTCATGAACTCGCGCGGATCCGCCTCGTCGGTCGTCCCTTCGTCCATCAGCTGCTTGACCCACGCGACCCACTCGGCGTCCTTCTGGTTCTTGCCGCGCTTGTACAGCCAGTGCGCGGCGACGCCGAACTCGGCGGTCTCGTGCATCTCGCGCGTCCGCACCTGGATCTCGAGCGGCCTGCCCTGCGGTCCGATCACCGTCGTGTGCAGCGCGCGGTAGCCGTTGAACTTCGGCATCGCGATGTAGTCCTTGAACCGCCCGGGCATCGGCTTCCAGAGCGAGTGGATGAGGCCGAGCCCGCCGTAGCAGTCGCGCGTCCCCTCGTCGGCGCCGCGCTCCACGATCACGCGCATCGCCGTGAGGTCGTAGATCTCGTTGAACTCGCGGCCCTTCTTCACCATCTTGTCGTAGATCGAGTAGAAGTGCTTCGCGCGCCCCGAGATCTCGGCGGGGATGTCGACCTTGTCGAGCTCCTTCTGCAGCACCATCGCGGCCTCGCGCACGTGCTCCTCTCGGTCGGCGCGGCGCTCGGCGACCATCTGCTTGATCTCCTCGTACTTGCGCGGGTGCAGCACCTGGAAGGCGAGGTCCTCGAGCTCCCACTTCAGGGCGTGGATGCCGAGGCGGTGGGCGAGCGGCGCGTAGACCTCGAGCGTCTCCCGGGCCTTCTGCAGCTGCTTCTGCTTGCCGAGGTACTCGATCGTGCGCAGGTTGTGCAGCCGGTCGGCGAGCTTGATCAGGATGACCCGCAGGTCCTCCGCCATCGCCACGATCAGCTTGCGGTAGTTCTCGGCCTCCGCGTGCTCGCGGCTCTGGAACTGGACCCGCGTCAGCTTCGTGACGCCCTCGACGAGCTGGGCGATCTCGTCGCCGAACTCGGTGCGGATCTCCTCGATCTCGACGCCCGTGTCCTCGACGACGTCGTGCAGCAGCGCCGCCGCAAGGGTCGGCTCGTCGAGCAGCAGCCCCGCCAGGATCTTCGCGACCCCCCACGGGTGGTAGATGAACTCCTGGCCGGAGCGGCGCACCTGGCCGGCGTGCGCCTGGGCGGCGTAGTCGAACGCCCGCGTCAGCAGGTCGCGGTCGGCATCCGGCTTGTACGCCTCGACATCGGCGAGAAGCTCGTCGACGAGATCTTGATGCCGCTCCAGGACTGTCATGAACCCATGGTACTCCTGCCCGTTTCCGGCGCCCGTACCCCTCTCGGAGGATTCCGCGTTTCCCCGCTGAACCTCAGAGGCCCATGTTCACGCGTCGCAGAGAAGCCAGGAAGCTCGTCAAGATCGCCCGCATGCTGCAGGCGGTCGACGCCGCGGGCCGGCCTACGCCGCAGCGGCGAGGGCGGGCCGTCCTGCGAGCAGCATCCTGAACGTCTCGGACTCGAGCAGGCTGCGGCGGGCGCCGTCGGCCAGCTCGAGCTCCGCGAAGATCGCCCGGGCGTCGTCCGTCCAGGCGGCCTCCCCGGCCTTCCACTGGGCCGCCAGCCAGTCGCGCAGCTCCTCGAACCCGTCGGCGGCGTCGAACACGCGCCGGACGACGAGCTGCGGCGAGACGGTGCCGTTCCAGCGGTTCTCCTGCAGCCGGAACGCGACGTCGTAGCGCTGCTCGCGCCGGAAGCGGTCGAGCTGGGCGCCGAGCCCGAAGGCGATCGCCGAGCCGGCGTCGCGGCCGCGGTGCCGGACGCGGAAGCGCAGGTGCTTGCCGTCACCGACCGTCGAGGCGTCGACCACCTCGCAGCCGTCGACGAGGAGCGTCACGCCGGGGTTGCCGATCCCGAAGGGTGCGAGCCGCCCCAGCTCGGCGCACAGGCCGAGCGTGAGCTTGGAGCCCTCGACCACCGCGTCGACCTTCGTGCTCGGGACGAGGTCGTCGTCGGAGAGCACGCTGTCGGCGTGCGCGCCGAACGCGGCCGCGAAGACCTCCACCTGCTCGGCCTGGATCGTGAGGCCCGCCGCCGCGCGGTGGCCGCCGAAGCGCTCGAGGTGCGCGGAGCACGCGGCGAGGCCGCCGTGCAGGTCGAAGGCGCCGACCGAGCGGCCGGAGCCCTTCCAGGCGTCGTCGGTGCCGGCGATGAGGACGACCGGTCGGTTGTAGCGCTCGACGAGCCGTGAGGCGACGATGCCGATCACGCCCTCGTGCCAGCCCTCGCCGGCCACGACGTAGCCGCGGCGGCGGCGGCGCGACTCGGGCCACGACTCGACCTGGTCGATCGCCTCGCGCAGGATGCGCTCCTCGATCGCCTGCCGCTCGCGGTTCAGCCCCTCGAGCTCCTCGGCGAGCCGGCGCGCCTCGGCGTCGTCCTCGGTGAGCAGCAGCGCGAGCGCCGCCTCGGGCCGGCACAACCGTCCCGACGCGTTGATGCGCGGCGCGAGCCGGAAGCCGATCGACGACTCGTCGACCGCGGCCGGGTCGACGCCGGCGACGCGCATCAGCGCGCGCAGGCCGGGCTTCTGCGTCTGCGCGATCCGGCGCAGGCCGAGCAGCGCGAGGGCGCGGTTCTCGTCGACGAGCGGGACGACGTCGGCGACGGTGGCGAGCGCGACGACGTCGAGGTGACGGTCGAGGAACGGGTGATCGGGGCCGAGCAGCGCCTGGGCGAGCTTCCAGACGACGCCGGTGCCGCACAGGCCGGTGAACGGGTAGTCGCCCTTGAGCGGCGCGATCACCGCGCACGCGGGGAAGCCGTCGGCCGGGCGGTGGTGGTCGGTGACGACCACCTCGAGCCCGAGGGCGCGCGCGTGCTCGACCTCGGCGACGGCGGTGATGCCGCAGTCGACCGTGAGCACGAGGTCGAAGCCCTCCTCGGCGAGCCGCGTCAGCGTGCCGGCGTTCAGCCCGTAGCCCTCCTCGAACCGCGACGGCAGGTGCCACGCGACGTCAGCCCCCAGCTCCCGGAGGAGCAGCACGGCGAGCGCGGTCGCGCAGATGCCGTCGGCGTCGTAGTCGCCGTGGACGCAGATGCGCGCGCCGGCCTCCACCGCCGCGACGATCGTCTCGACCCCCTCGCGCATGTCCCCGAGCGCCAGCGGGTCGTGGCCGGGCAGCGCGCCCTCGAGGAAGCGCCGGGCCTCGGCCGGGTCGTCGTACCCCCTCCGGACGAGGACCGAAGCGGTCGTGTCCGAGACGCCGAGGTCGGCCGCGAGTGCGCGGACGGTCGCGAAATCGCACGTGTCGAGCTGCCAGGAACCGAAAGCCATGGACAGACGACGGTACGCACGGCGTCGGACGGCGTCTCGCATAAAACCCCTGGAAGTGGTGTACTAACGCACCCGTGGTGAAGACGCTCGCCGCCCTGCTCGCCGCCGCAGGGCTCGCCTGCGCGGCCGCTCCGGCGTCGACCCCGACGCCGGCAGTCCCGCACGGGGTCACCGCGGCCGGCGTCGCGGTCGGCGGGCTCTCGGCCGAGCCGGCGCGTGCGGCCCTCGAGGCGGCCTTCGCCCGCCCGCTCCGCGTGGGCGGCGGCGGCACCCTCGACCCTGCCCGCCTCGGTCTCCGCGTCGACGCGCAGTCGGCCGTGAGCGCCGCGCTCGGCGCGACGGCGGGCAGCCGGATCGCGGTGCCCGTGCGCTGGTCGAAGGCCCGGCTCGACCGCACCGTCGCGGCGCTGGCGAAGCGGATCGACCGCGCGCCGGTCCGGGCCACCGTGATCGGGGCGATCGACGACCGCCCCACCTACTCGCCGGCGCGGGCCGGCGTGCGGCTCGACCGGGCGGCGACCGCCGCCGCGATCGCGCGTGCCCTCGGCGACGGCACCCGCGCCCCCGTCCGGCTCGTCACGCGGCCGGTCGCACCGCCGAAGCCCGGCCTCGCGATCGTGGTCACCCGCGGCGAGAACAGCCTGCGCCTCTACGACGGGAAGCGCCTCGTCCGCACGTTCCCCGTCGCGACCGGCCAGGTGATCTACCCGACCCCGGCCGGGATCTGGAGGATCATGGACAAGCAGCGCGATCCCTGGTGGTACCCGCCCACCTACGACGCGTGGGCCAAGGGCCTCTCACCGGTGCCGCCCGGGCCGGGCAACCCGCTCGGCACGCGCTGGATGGGGCTGAACGCGCCCGGCGTCGGCATCCACGGCACCGACGAGCCGACCTCGATCGGCTACAGCGCGTCGCACGGATGCATCCGCATGCAGGTGCCGGATGCCGAGTGGCTCTTCGACCGCGTCACGGTCGGGACGCCCGTGGTCATTCTCTAGGCAGCTCGACGCCGAGCCAGGTGAGCACGACGATCGCGCCCACCAGGGCGACGAGGCCGCCGAGCACCCAGCGCGGATGCCCCGACTCGCGGACCGTGACGACGAACGCGCGGCCGAGGAGGATCGAGACGGCGCCGAGGAGGCCGACGGCCACGACGATCGCCGGGAGCCACACGATCGTCCTCTCGACGGATGAGGCGGCGAGCACAGTCACTACCATGGGATCGTGCCTGAAGCGCTGCCATCGCCCGACGCCAACTACACCTCGGGGGACGACTACATCGTCGAGTTCCTCGGCTACCGGTTCGCATTCGGCTCCACCGACTTCGAGGGGCGCGTCGTCGCCGCGGCGGTCAAGCTCGGGGTCGTCGAGTCGCCGGAGCTCGACGACGAGGAGACCGCCGACCTCGTGACGCTGGCCGCGCAGGGGCTGATCGACGAGCCCGCCTCGCGGCTCGGGCGCTACCTCGTGCGCAACTGGGAGCGCGTGTCGCTCGTCGACGGGGAATCGCTCGTCTACTGGCTGCGGAAGCTGATCTTCCGCGGCGCGTGGCTCGACCACCAGGTGAAGCGCGGTGCGCTCGAGGTGGTCTGGGACGACGAGGACGCCGAGTTCGCCTACCAGCACCCGGGCGGCGGCGGCCGGCCGCTGCTCGAGCTCGCCCCGGTGCCGTCGTGGCACGAGCTGCAGTACAGGCAGTAGCCGGGGCCGCGTACCTCGCGGCGCTGTTGGCGGCGGACCACTTCGCGAGCTACCCGGAGCAGCTCGCGCTCGGCGTCCTCACCTGGCTCGTGCTGCTGGCCGCGCTCCGGAACGCGAGCTGGGAGCGCCGCGCCCAGGCGCTCGGCGTCGTCGCGTTCGCGACCCTCGGCGAGGTGACCGGCTCGCTGATCTGGGGCGTCTACCGCTACCGGCTCCACAACCTGCCGCTCTTCGTGCCGCCCGCGCACGGGCTCGTGTACCTGACCGGCCTCTCGCTCGCGACTGCGCTCCGTGCGCACGTGCGGGCGCTCGTCGCCGCCGCGGCCGCGATCGCGGCCGGCTGGGGGCTGCTCGGGCTGACGGTGCTGCCGCGCCGCGACGTCGCCGGCGCCTTCGGCGTGCCGCTCCTCCTCGTCTTCCTCTGGCGCGGCCGGAACCGCGCGGTCTACGCCGGCGTGTTCCTCGTCGTCGCGGCGCTGGAGCTGTACGGCACGTCGATCGGGACGTGGCACTGGGCCCGGCACCTGCCCGGCACCGGCATCTCGGACGGCAACCCGCCGTCCGGCGTGGCGAGCGGCTACGTGTGGTTCGACGTGATGGCGCTGCTCGTGGCACCGATGATCTACGGGGCGATCCGGAGTCTCTCCCGGAGGAACCACGCCCCGTACTCCACGAGCGAAGGAACACCGTGAAACTCCTACTCACCTCCGCCGGCGTCAAGAACCGCGCGATCGAGGACGCCCTCGTCGAGCTCCTCGGCAAGCCGATCTCCGAGTCGAGCGCGCTCTGCATCCCCACCGGGTCGTACGGCCACCACAACTTCACAGGCGCGTGGCGGTTCGTCTCCGGCAACTCGCCGCTCCGGATGACCCAGCTCGGCTGGGGATCCCTCGGCGTGCTCGAGCTGACCGCGCTGCCGAGCCTCGACGAGGAGCTCTGGGTGCCGGCGGTGCGGGAGGCCGACGTCCTGCTCGCGGGCGGCGGCGACGGCACGTACCTGGCCCACTGGCTGCGGGAGTCGGGCCTCGCGGGCCTCCTCCCGTCGCTGACCGACACCGTCTGGGTCGGCCTGAGCGCGGGCAGCATGGCGCTGACGCCCCGGATCGGCGAGGACTTCATGACCTGGAAGCCGCCGTCCGGAGGCGACCGCACGCTCGGCGTCGTCGACTTCTCGATCTTCCCCCACGTCGACCATCCCGACCTGCCGGAGAACACGATGGCCGAGGCGGAGCGCTGGGCCGCGGGGCTCGGGAACCCGGCTTACGCGATCGACGACGACACTGCAATCAAGGTCGTCGACGGTGCGGTCGAGCTCGTCACCGAGGGGCACTGGAGGCACTTCGCATGAGGCTCCTCCTCACCTCCGGCGGCGTCACGAACGGGAGCATCCACGACGCGCTGCTCGAGCTCCTCGGCAAGCCGATCGACGAGTGCGACGCCCTCCTCGTCCCGACCGCGCTGTACGCGCATCCGCTCGCGGGACCGCGCCAGGCGTGGCGGACGATCAGCGGGCAGGACGGCGGCTCGCCGATGGTCGGCCTCGGCTGGAACTCCGTGGGAGTGCTCGAGCTGACGGCGCTCCCCAGCCTCGACCGGGAGCAATGGGTCCCAGTCGTCCAGGGAGCCGACGCGCTGCTCGTCGACGGCGGCGACGCCGCCTACCTCTGCCACTGGCTGCGCGCGTCGGGGCTCACCGATCTCTTCCCGTCGCTCGACGATACCGTCTGGCTGAGCGTGAGCGCCGGGAGCATGGTGCTGACCCCGCGAACCGGGATGGACTTCGTCAATTGGCACTCGGAGGCCGGAGACGCGATGCTCGGCGTCGTCGACTTCTCGATCTTCCCCCACCTCGACGTCTTCCCGACCAACACGATGGCCGCCGCCGAGCGGTGGGCGGCCGGGCTCGGCAACCCCGCCTACGCGGTCGACGACGAGACCGCGTTCAAGGTGGTCGACGGGACCGTCGAGGTCGTCTCCGAGGGACGCTGGAAGCTGCTCTCGGCCTGATGGCGCTCCGCACGGTCACCGCGACGCGCTACGTCGAGCCGTTTCGCGAGGGCGGCTCGCTGCCCGCGCTCTGCGAGGGCGACGACGACGGCCTCTACGTCGTCAAGTTCCGCGGCGCCGGGCAGGGCCGCAAGGCGCTGATCGCGGAGGTCGTCGCCGGGGAGCTCGCCCGCGCGCTCGGTCTCGCCGTGCCCGAGCTCGTGCTCGTCGAGCTCGACGACCAGTTCGGGATCGGCGAGCCGGATCCGGAGATCCAGGACCTGCTGCGCGCGTCCGTCGGCTGCAACGTCGGCCTCGACTACCTCTCCGCGGCGCTCCCCTTCGCCCCCGCCGCGCGCGAGCCGGTCGACGCCGAGCTCGCGGCCGACGTCGTCTGGTTCGACGCGTACGTCACCAACATCGACCGCACCGCGCGCAACACGAACATGCTCTGGTGGCACGGCCGGCTGCACCTGATCGACCACGGCGCCTGCCTCTACTTCCAGCACGACGACCGCCGGCCGGCCGGGTTCGAGCAGACGCCGTTCGCGCCGATCGCGCAGCATGTGCTCCTGCCCTACGCGTCCTCGATCCTCGAAGCGGACGCGCGGCTCGCGGGCCGGGTCGACGAGCAGCTTGTCGGCGAGGTCGTCGCGCTCGTCCCCGACGCGTTCCTCGACGGCGACGACCGCGGCGTCTACCGCGACTACCTCTGCGCGCGGATCGGCGGGCCACGCGCGTTCGCGCAGGAGGCGGAGCGAGCGCGTGCCGCGTAGCCCCTTCTCGTACGCGATCTACCGGCTGATCCCCGACCTGCAGCGGGGCGAGTCCCTGAACGTCGGCGTGATCGTCTTCTGCCGGCCGCGCGACTTCCTCGGCGTGCGGACGCACCTCGACGAGGCGCGGCTCGCGGCGCTCAACCCGGGGTGCGACCCCGCACCCGTGCGCCCGCAGCTCGCGGCGATCGAGCTGGTCGCCGCCGGCGCGCCGGAGGGCGGGCCGATCGCACGGCTCGACACGACCGCGCGGTTCCACTGGCTGACCGCGGCGTCGAGCACGATCGTCCAGCCGTCGCAGGTGCACACCGGGATGACCGACGACCCGGCGGCCGAGCTCGACGAGCTCTTCGCGGCCCTCGTCGCGTCGCCGGGCTAGCCGGCGTCGAGCTTCCCGAACGCGGCGTGCAGGCGGGTCGCCTCGCCGCGGCACCACTCCTGCGTCAGCGCGACGCCGAGCTTGGCCGAGACGACGTCGGCGAGCCGCAGCCCGAGCTTGCGGCAGAGGAGCGTGAAGCCGCGGGGGTCGGCGTCCGTGTGGGCGAGGAAGAGCACGCCGCGCGCGAGCCCGCGCAGCTCGAGCAGGTAGTACGAGCGGACGCCCGACTCCTCGTCGAGCGGCGACGGAAGCGGGACGACGGTGGCGTCCTGCACGCAGTACGGGAACCTGTTCTCCTCGAGGACGCCGCGGAGCGCCGCTGCGACGCGCGCGTGCTCGGAGGAGAGCTGCCAGCCGCGGTCGACGACCTCGAGCCGCTCGCCGTCCGCCAGGTAGAGCGCGGCCACCTCGCACGAGAGCGCCTCCGCGGAGAGGAGCGCGAGCGTGCGCATCGCCTCGACGACGTCGCCGGTCTCCGCGGCGACGGCGGCGCGCACCGCCTCCAGCTCCTCGAGCTCGTCGGCGAGCAGCTTGGCCGGCGTCACCTGGCCGACCGCGTCGGCCGCCGACGCGGCTGCGTTCCGCAGCGCCTCCTCGGCCGCGCCGTCGAGCTCGTCCTGCTCGGCGCCGAACACGACGACGACGTCGTTCGTCACGGGCACGAACACCGCGGAGCGTGCGTAGTACGGCCCGAAGACGAGCGCCTTCTCGCCGGCGGGGAGCCGCACGGGCGTGCGCGTCTCGAGGCTGCGGGCGAGCGCGTCGGACTCGCTGCTCGTCACCTCGATCAGGCCGGCCCAGCCGGATCCTCGCCCGGCGCCGCCGAAGTGGACGAAGCGATCGTCATTGACGCGGCGCAGGACGAACAGGTCGCTCGCGCCGACCGACGCGGCCGCGGCGTCGGCACGAGGTGCGGTGGTGCTCATGTCGGTTTCCGATTCTAAAACAGTGTTCCCTCGTCCGGGAGCGCCCCGAGGTGGGCGCGCCCGAGGTCGGTGACGATACGGCCGCGCGGGGTCCGCTGCAGGAACCCCAGCTGCAGCAGATACGGCTCGTAGACGTCCTCGATCGTCTCGGGCTCCTCGCCCAGCGCCACGGCGAGCGTCGAGAGACCGACGGGCCCGCCGGCGAACTTCTCGACGACGCAGCGGAGGAGCCCGCGGTCGAACCGCTCGAGCCCGGCGCCGTCCACCTCGAGCAGCGCGAGCGCCTCCTCGGCGACCTCCGTCGTGACCGAGCCCTCGTGGCGCACCTCGGCGACGTCGCGCACGCGCCGCAGGATGCGGTTCGCGATGCGCGGCGTGCCGCGCGAGCGCTGCGCGACGAGCTCGGCCGCGTCCTCGTCGATCGTCACTCCGAGGATGCGGGCGGAGCGGCGGACGATCGCGGCGAGCGCCACGGCGTCGTAGAGCTCGAGCCGGAAGGTGAGCCCGAAGCGGTCGCGCAGCGGCGTCGTCAGGAGCCCGGTGCGCGTGGTCGCCCCGACGAGCGTGAACGGCGGCAGGTCGAGCGTGAGCGTGCGTGCGGCCGGCCCCTGCCCGACGACGATGTCGAGCCGGAAGTCCTCGAGCGCCGGGTAGAGGATCTCCTCCGCGGCCCGGCTCATGCGGTGGATCTCGTCGACGAAGAGCACGTCGTGCGGCTCGAGCGAGGTGAGGATCGCGGCGATGTCCTTCCGCTCGAGGCCCGGCCCGGCGACCTGGCGGATGCCGACGCCGAGCTCGTTGCGGATGATCTGCGCGAGCGAGGTCTTGCCGAGGCCCGGCGGGCCGGCGAGCAGCACGTGGTCGAGCGCCTCGCCGCGAGCCTTTGCCGCCTCGAGCGCGATCGAGAGCTGCTCCTTGACGCGGTCCTGCGCGACGAAGTCGGCGAGCGTGCGCGGGCGCAGCGACCGCTCGAGCTCCTCCTCCGCGTCGGCGAGCACGGGCGCGAGGAACTGGCTGCTCATGCCGCCTGCCTGAGGGCGTGGCGCACCTGCTCCTCGATCGGCAACGAGCCGTCCACCCCGGCGAGGGCGCGCTCGGCGTCGACGAGCGACCAGCCGAGCTCGACGAGCGCGTCGCGCGCGGTCAGGTCGCCGGTTTGCTCGTCCGTCTCGGCGGCCACGAGCGGCAGCTTCTCCTTCAGCTCGAGGACGACGCGCTGCGCGGTCTTCAGGCCGATCCCGGGGATCGCCTGGAAGCGCTTCACGTCGTCGCGGGCGATCGCGCGGCGCAGCTCGGCCGGCGTCGAGCCCGAGACGATCGCGAGCGCCACCTTCGGGCCGACCCCGTTCACGCCGAGCAGCAGCTCGAAGAGCTCGCGCTCGTCGGTGGACGCGAAGCCGTAGAGCTGGAGCGCGTCCTCGCGGACGACCGTGTGGATCTCGACGACGATCTCCCCGTCGCCGAGCCCGTGGACGGACGGCGTCGCGTGCACCAGGTAGCCGACGCCGTTGACGTCGACGACCAGGGCGCCGCCGTGGCGCCCGGCCACCCGGCCTCTGAGCCTCGCGATCACGCGCTCAGGGTACGGCTCCGAACGGACGTTCCCGGCGGGGTCAGCCGGCGAGCCGCATGAGGGGCGGCGCGAGCGCATGGCAGATCGCGACGGCCAGCGCGTCGGCTGCGTGGTTCGGCGCGGGCACCTCGTGGAGCCCGAGGATCGCCTTCACCATCTTCCCCACCTGCTCCTTGTCGGCCCGCCCGTAGCCGCAGACGGCCTGCTTGACCGACGCGGGCGCGTATTCGGCGCACGCGACGCCGGCGGACGAGGCGGCGACGAGGACGGCTCCCCGCGCCTGCCCGACGGAGAGCGCGATGCGGGCGTCTGCGCCGACGAACGACTCCTCCAGGGCGACGGCATCCGGCGCGTGCTCCGTGATCAGCTCCTGGACGCCGGTGAAGATCGTGAGCAGCCGAGCCTCCAGCCGCTCTCGCGCGGGCGTCTGCCACCACCCGTGGCACGTGGCCCTGAGGCGCCCGCCGCTTTCGTGGACGATTCCGTACCCGCACGCTGCCGTCCCTGGGTCGATACCGAGAACCTTCACGACGACACGTTAAGCGCGTCCCCGGACGTTCCTGCGCGGAAAACCGCTGCCGCCCGGCCGCCGTAGGGCAGGCCATGAAGAAGACAATCGGGGTCACCCTCATGCTCCTCTGCGCCGGGCTCGTCGCGGCGGTCTCCGCCGCCCGCCCTGCGTCCACGGCCGGCACGCTCGACGCGACGGTCGGACCGGGCTTCACGATCGCGCTGACCCAGAACGGCACACGGGTCACGCACCTCGACCCGGGCGAGTACACGATCGACGTCGACGACCAGTCCGCCGAGCACAACTTCCACCTGAGCGGGCCCGGCGTCGACCAGGCGACCGCCGTCGAGGACACCGGCACGACCACCTGGACCGTGACCTTCCAGAACGGCACCTACACCTACCAGTGCGACGCGCACGCCACGACCATGCACGGCTCGTTCACGGTCGGCGACGTGCCGACGACGACACCCGCCACGCCCAAGCCGGCGCCGCTGACCGCGCACGCCACGGCCAGGGCGACCGGCCGGCTCGTCTCGCTGCGCGTGACCGCGAGCCGCGCCGCCACGTTCACCGTCTCGCTCGTGCGCGGGAAGACCACGGTCGCGCGGCGCACCGCGAAGGGCACGACCGCCACCTTCAAGCTGAAGGCGCCGAAGGCGGGCCGTTACGTGGCGAAGGTCGTCGCGACCGCCGGCGGCTCGACCGTCCGGGCGACCGCCTCAGTGACGGTTAAATAGCCCGTCCTCGAATGGACGGTAGTCGACCTCGCCGGCTGCGATCGCGCGATTCAGCTCGAGCAGCCGGCGATTCGACTCATCCGCATCGTGAGCTACATGCTTTCGGCCAGCCGTACGCTTCGGCGACGGCTTCGTCGAGCTCGACGTGGAGGTCGCGGAGGTCCTTCCAGGCGCCTTCGCCGACCTGGTTGTAGAGCCGGGTGAGGCCGAATCCTTCTCGGATGCATATCTCGCTTCGCCGCTCGACGAGCTTCCGCGCGCTTGAAGCTATTTGCTCCGTAAGCTGCGGCCAGGGAAACGTCTCGAATGCCGTGGTCGGCGTATACCGAATGTCGGTGCGGATCGTCGAGCTTTCGCGCGATGCCCATTGCGCTCGGTGCCGTAGTACTCGAACAGCTTGTTCAGGAACGTCTGTGCTTCACCGCGCTCGCTGCCGTCGTAGACGCTCCACCGGGCAGCGGAGGCGGAGATCCGCGCGCGGATCTCCTCGCCCGACAGCGACAAGCTCCCGCTCAGCCTCCTCCGGCGCCTCGACGAGATGCTCGTCCGCCCCGTCCTTCGCCAGTGCCCTCGCAGCGCGCTCCGAGCGCTGCCGCGCCTCGGAGACACACAGGAGGGTCCTCTCGACCTCCGCAAAGTGCGCCTCGTCCACCTCGAGCACTCTCGGCGGCCCTTCGGACGGCGCCGGATCGACTGGCCGATCAGCCGGCAACGGCCTCGAGCACGTGCTCGGGGATGTCGAAGTTCGCATAGACGTCCTGGACGTCGTCGTTCTCCTCGAGCGCGTCGACGAGGCGCATGATCTGGCGCGCCTTCGCCTCGTCCTCGACGGAGACCGTCGTCTTCGGCAGCAGGCTCAGCTCGGCCGAGTCGACGGTGAAGCCCGCCTCCTCGACGGCGGTGCGGACGGCCGCGAGCTGCTCGGGCGCCGACGTGATCTGGAAGACGTCGCCGTCGAGCTCGATGTCGTCGGCGCCGCCGTCGGCGGCCGCCATGAACAGCTCGTCCTCGTCGACGCCCTCGGCCGAGACGACCACGACGCCGCGGCGGTCGAACTGCCACGACACCGAGCCGTCGGTGCCGAGGTTGCCGCCGTTCTTCGAGAAGAGGTGCCGGACGTCGGCGGCGGTGCGGTTCCGGTTGTCGGTGAGCGCCTCGACGATCACCGCGACGCCCTCGGGGCCGTAGCCCTCGTACATGATCGACTCGAACGCGTCGGCGTCCGCGTCGGCGCCGGAGCCCTTCGCGATCGCACGGTCGATGTTGTCCTTCGGCATCGAGTACGACTTCGCCTTCTCGATCGCGTTCTGGAGGGCGAGGTTGTTCGTCGGATCGCCGCCGCCGTTCTTCGCGGCGACGATGATCGCCTTGGACAGCTTCGAGAAGAGCTGGCCGCGCTTGGCGTCCGCCGCGCCCTTCTTGTGCTTGATCGAAGACCACTTGCTATGCCCGGACAACCTGCTCCTCCTTCACCATTTCCAGAAACGTCTCGTGCAGCCGCGTGTCGTCGGTCAGCTCGGGGTGGAACGCCGCGACGAGGAAGCGGCCCTCGCGCGCGAGCACCGGCCGGCCGTCCACCTCCGCGAGCACCTCGACCGCCGGACCCACCTCCTCGACCCACGGCGCCCGGATGAACACCGCGCGCACCGGGTCGTCGTGGCCGGCGACCGGCAGGTCGGCCTCGAACGATGCCACCTGGCGGCCGAAGGCGTTGCGGCGAACCGCCACGTCGACGAGACCGAGGTGGTCGCGGTCGAGGACGATCATCCCGGCGCACGTGCCGAAGACCGGCCGGTCGAAGCTCCGGATCGCCTCGTCGAGGCCGTAGAGCCCCATCAAGCGCATGAACGTCGTCGACTCGCCGCCGGGGATGACCAGGCCGTCGAGCCCTGCGAGCTGCTCCGGCTTGCGCACCTCGACCGTCTCCGCGCCGAGGCGGCGGAGCATCTGCGCGTGCTCGCGAAAGTTCCCTTGCACGGCGAGAACGCCGATCCGGAGCGGCTTCATGGACGGAATGGTAACCGGGTCACCGCATTCGCCCGAGCTGTTCCAGCGCGTCCTCGAAGCCGCGCCGGAGGAGCCGCCGGCCGCCGAGGACGAGCAGCAGCCGGTCGTGCAGCGAGGCGCGGACGACCTCTGCCGACAGGGTGACGCGCGAGCCGTCGCCGCTCGGCTCGATCAGCCACCGGACCGAGCCGACCGTGCCCCGCCCCACGTCGGCCCGCCCGAGCAGCTCGCGCGGCTCGTTCGCCTCCAGGATCCGCGTCCGGGCGGTGCGCGACACGCCGAACCGGCCGCTGATCCGGACGCGGGCGCCGGACCGGTCGCCGTCGACCGACTCGACCTCGGCGAAGCTCGGCGTCAGCCGCCAGTGGTTTCGCAGGTCCGAGAGGAACGGCCAGAGGCGCTCCGGAGGCTGCGCCACGTCGGCCGTCGCCGCGATCTCTACCACTTGAGCATCCCCTCATCCTCGTCCGGCGGCCGCCGGAGTCTCTCCCCGGTCACCGCAGGGTCAGATCCCCGCTTCGACGTATCCGCCGTCCTCCCGTCGCGCGCGTCCCTCGACGACGAGCCGCTCGAGGTGGGCGAGCGACTCGGCCGTCGCGAAGCGGCGGAGCGTCGTCGAGAGGTCGCTGTCGAAGAGCGCCAGGGAGACGTCGTAGGCGGTCCGCGGCTCGCCGTCCAGGGCCGCCCGGGCGGCGTCGAGGCGATGGGCGTGGTGGCCCGCAATCGTGCGGGCCCGCTCGGCCGGGTCGGTCACGGCCCGCCGATGCCCGGTGTAGGCGACGCGCAGCCCGAGCTCCTCGATCCGCCGCAGCGACTGGAGGTAGTCGCCGAGCGGATCGGGCCGCGAGTCCGGATAGAGCCCGACCGCGGGGGTGATGCCCGCGAGGATCGTGTCGCCGGCGATCATGACGTCGCCGCGCAGGAGCACGATGTGGCCGTCCGCGTGCCCGCGCAGCAGCTCGACGCGCCAGCCGTCGACCTCGTCCCCCGGGTCGAGGAGCCGGTCGGGCCGCTCGACCCAGTGAACCGCCGAGACGAGGCGCCCGGACTCGGCCGCGAGCCCCCGAACCGTCTCGGCCGGCATCCCGTGCTTCGTCCAGTACGCCGCGAACCGCTGCGGGTCCCGCCTCCCCCACGCGGCGGCGCACTGCGCATGGTCGTCGCGGCCCTGGAAGACGGGCGCTCCCGTCAGCTCCGCGACGTCGCGGGCGCCGCCGACGTGGTCGGGATGCATGTGCGAGACGACGATCGCCTCGACCGGCGCGTCGAGCTCGTCGAGCACCGGCTGCCAGCGCGCGGCCGGGTCCCGGCTCCCGAGCGCGGTGTCGACGAGGATGAAGCCGCCGTTCGACGAGCGCAGAAAGTAGACGTGGACGTGGTCGATCCCGAGCGGCAGCGCGAAGGTGTGACGCAGGATGCCGGGCTCGAGCTCTTCCATCCGGAGGACGCTAGCGGCGGCGCCCCGAGAGGCGCCGCCGCCGGCGGGTTCGGCTCAGCGTGCGTTGCCGAAGACGTGACCGAACGGGTGCCACGCCCCGTTCTTGTACTGCTCGAGGATCTGCTGGTCGATCGGGAACCGCTCCGTGGGCGTCGTCTTCATCTTGAGGCCCGGGTACAGGAACGGGTTCACATAGTCCATGTGCGTGAGCGCGTCCATGAGCCCCTGGCGGGTGAGGTTCTTCCCCGCCTGCGTGAGCGCCTTCACCATCGTCCAGGCGCTCGCGACGCCGTAGAGGTTGTTCGAGTCGTTCGGGTCGGCCCCGGCGTCGTACTTCGACAGGATCGACTTGTAGAGCTTCGCGGTCGAGCTCGACGGGTTGTTGATCGTGTCGGCCACGTAGGTCGCGGTGATGTCGCCGTCGACGTTCGCGCCCGCCTTCTGGGCGAGGCTCATGAAGAGCGGCGAACCGGAGACGTTGTTGATGAACACCGTCGGGTGCCAGCCGATCTTCGTGATCACGGCCAGCGCCGTGATCGTCTGCGTCGGCAGCGAGAACAGCGCGACGACGTTCGCGCCGGCCGCCTTCAGCTTCACGATCTGCGAGCTGACGTCGGTCTGCGTGGCGTCGTACTTCTCGACGTCGACGATCTTCGACTTCGCGTCGCCGAGCCCGGCGACGAGGCCGTTGTAGTAGTTCTCGCCGTAGGCGTCGTCCTGCATGAGGACGCCGATCTTGGCCTGCGGCACCTTGGACTGGATGAACTGCCCGTAGACCCGCGACTCACCCGGGTAGTCCGGCTGGAAGCCCATCGTCCACGGGTACTTCTTGTACTGCGTCGCCCAGTACGAGTCGCCCGTCGCCACGAGCACCTGCGGCACCTTCGCCTTGTTCAGGTAGTCGCGGCTCGCCAGGATCGGCGCGGTGCCGAGGCTGCCGTAGACGGCGAAGACGTGATCCTGCTCGACCAGCTTCTTCGTCAGCGGGACGGTGTTCGCGGGGTTGTACCCGTCGTCGTAGTACTTGAAGACGATCTTGCGGCCGTTGACGCCGCCGTGCGCGTTCACGTACTGGAAGTACGCGTTCTCGGCCTTCGGGATCACCCCGTACAGGGCCGCGGGGCCCGTGAGCGGGAACGTGCCGCCGATCGTGATCGTCTTGGCCGTGACACCCGGCGTCGCGGTCGATGCGGCGACCGCCGTCGAGACGAGAGCCGCCATCACGGCGAGCGCGGCCAGCGCCAGCGCTGCCTTCATCCTCTTGGTCATCTGCCCTCCGTGCCTAGGGGTGTGTCGGAATGTTGACCGTCCTGGGATCCGAAATGCAAGGCCAGCCCGAGCAGGTTGGCCGCCCCACGAGGAAGCAGCGCCATGACCCCGATGACGACCGCTCCGAAGACCACCGGTACTGCTTGCGACGAGACGACGTGCCCGGTGGTTAGTGCATTCGGCAACAACTGGACGAAAGCGGCTCCGACCAGGATCCCCCAGAGTGAGCCGAGGCCGCCGACGACCGCGCCGATCAGGATGTACAGCGACAACGTGAGCCCGAAGACGTCCGGGTTCACGAAGTTGTTGACGAGGACGTATATGGATCCAGCCACGGCCGCCATCGCTGCGGAGATCCCGAAGGCGACCGTCTTGTAGACCGCGAGCGTGACGCCGGACGACGCCGCCGCGACCTCGCTGTCGCGGACGGCCCGGAACGCACGGCCGGTGCGGCCGCGCAGGAGGAGCCAGGCGAGCACGAGCATCACGCCCGCGACCGCCCAGCCGACCTCGTACAGCCACAGGCCGCTGTGCACCGGCAGCGCGAGCCCCTCCGTGCCGCCGGTGAAGTCGGAGTAGTTCTTCGCGAGCTGCGGCACCGCGAGCGCGACCGCGAAGGTGGTGAGCGCGAGGTACACGCCGTGGAAGCGGAGCGCCGGCAGGCCGACGATCACCCCGGCGACGAAGCCCGCGATCGCGGCGATCGGGAGCGTCGCGATGTCGTTCCAGCCGTGGTCGTGGGTGAGGATCGCGGTGGCGTAACCGCCGATCGCCATGAACGCGCCGTGCCCGATCGAGATCTGGCCCGTGTAGCCGGTGACGATGTTCAGGGCGAGGATCGCGACGAAGTACACGGCGACCGTCGCACCCGTCGAGCGGTGGTAGTTCGAGAGCCCGAACGGGAGCAGCGCGACCGCCACGGCGACGAGCGCCGTGACGGCGATGCCGACAACCGTTCCGCGGCTCGGCCTCATACCTTTCGCACCCGCGTACGCCCGAACAGGCCGGACGGTTTCACGAGCAGGACGACCAGCATGATCACGAAGGCGACGGGCAGCAGCAGCTGCGGCGTCACCCAGTGCACGTAGCTCTGGAGGAGGTTGAGCAGCGCGCCGATCAGCAGGGCCCCCACCACCGCGCCGAAGGCGCTCTCGAGCCCGCCGAGCACCGCCGCGGCGAACGCGTAGATGAGGACACCGTCCATCATCGTCGGCTGCAGCAGGTAGCTCGGGTTCGGCGCAGCCATCAGGCCCGCCACGGCGCCGAGGACGGCGGCGAGCCCCCAGCCGAGCGAGAGCATCCAGCTGACGCGGACGCCGACGAGCCGCGCCGCCTCCGGCCGCACCGCGGCGGCGCGCATCGCGAGGCCGACCTTGGTGAACTGGAAGAACGCCCACAGCGCGACGACCGACGCGAGCGAGACACCGATCGTGCCGAGGTCCTGCAGCGAGATCGTGGCGCCGCCCAGGTGGTAGAAGCGCGCCGGGAACGCGGACGGCACGAACTTGATGCCGTTGCCCCAGATCCAGCCGGTCGCGCCCTCCACGAGGATCAGCAGGCCGATCGCCGCGATCACCACCGTGAGCTGGTTGCCGCGCCGCTCGACCGGGCGGATCGCGATCAGCTCGACGACGAAGCCGCCGACGAAGGCGATCAGGAGCGTCGCGACGAACGCCTCCCAGTAGGAGAGGCCCCAGGAGATCAGCTGCCACGCCACGTAGGTCGTGAACGTGGCGAGCGCTCCCTGCGCGAAGTTGATCACCTCGGTGGCGCGGTAGATCAGGACGAGCGCGACGGCGAGGCTCGCGTAGATGCCGCCGTTCGCGAGCCCCGACACCGTCTGCTGCGCGAACACCGCGCTGTCGAGCGACCCGACGACGAGGAAGACGACGACGCCGACGAGCGCCGCGGGGACGATCCAGGAGGTGGCGGGCCGGACGAGCATCAGTAGCCCAGGTAGCTCCTGCGGATCGAGTCGTTCTGCGCGAGCTCGTCGCTTCTTCCCGAGTAGGCGATCTCGCCGACCTCGAGCACGTACGCGCGGGCCGCGACGGCGAGCGAGGTGCGCGCGTTCTGCTCCACGAGCAGCACCGCCGAGCCCTCGCGCTCGTTCAGCTCGCGGATGATGCGGAAGATCTCGGCGGCCACGAGCGGCGCCAGGCCGAGCGACGGCTCGTCCAGCAGCAGGAGCCGCGGGCGCTGCATCACGGCGCGCGCAAGGGCGAGCATCTGCTGCTCCCCGCCGGAGAGCGTCCCGGCCTGCTGCGAACGGCGCGTCTCGAGCCACGGGAAGTACTCGAGCACGCGGTCGAAGTCGGCCTTGAGCGACCCGTGCCGCACGTGCGCGCCGAGGCGGAGGTTCTCCCAGACGGTCAGCTCGGAGAACGTGCCGCGGCCCTCCGGCACGTGGGCGACGCCGAGCCGCGCGGTGCTCTCGGGGCCGCGCCGCCCCAGCGGCCTGCCGGCGAGGCGGATCGCCCCGCTCCGGCGGACGGTGCCCGAGATCGCGCGCAGCGTCGTCGTCTTGCCGGCGCCGTTCGCGCCGAGCAGCGCGACGATCTCGCCGTCCCCGACGGTCAGCGAGACGCCCCGGAGCGCCTGGACCGGTCCATAGCGCGCATCGACGTCCGCGAGTTCGAGCAGCGCCCCCAAGTCGCGTCAGTCAAGCGCGGATTGACGCGTCAGTCAATATGGAGGCATGCCAGAAGCCGTGATCGTCTCCACCGCCCGCACGCCGATCGGCCGTGCCGCCAAGGGCTCGCTCGTCGACGCCCGTCCCGACGACCTGGTCGCGTTCGCGATCCAGGCCGCCCTCGACAAGGTGCCCGACCTGCCGCCGGAGGAGATCGTCGACGTGATGGTCGGCTGCGGCTTCCCGCAGGAGCGCCAGGGGATGAACCTCGGCCGCCGCGCCGCGCTCCTCGCCGGGCTCCCGCACACGGTGCCGGGCACGACCGTCAACCGCTTCTGCGCCTCGTCGCTCCAGACCATCCGCATGGCCTTCCACGCGATCCGGGCCGGCGAGGGCGAGGCCTTCGTCGCCGCCGGCGTCGAGTCGACGAGCCAGGTGAGCGGCTACCCGAAGTCGGAGGAGGAGCTTCACCCCGCGCTCTTCGGCGACGACGCGCCGATCGCGAACGCGTACATCCCGATGGGCCTCACCGCCGAGAACGTCGCCGAGCGCTGGGACGTCTCGCGCGAGGACATGGACCGCTTCGCGCAGCAGTCGCAGGAGCGCGCCGTCGCGGCGCAGCAGTCGGGCTTCTTCGCGCGTGAGATCACGCCGTACCAGGGCGTCGAGGTCGACGACGGCCCGCGGGCGTCGTCGACGCTCGAGAAGCTCGCGAGCCTCGAGCCGGTGTTCAAGCCCGGCGGCAAGGTGACGGCCGGCAACTCGTGCCCGCTGAACGACGGGGCGGCCGCGGTGGTCGTCATGTCGGAGAGGCGGGCGGACGAGCTCGGGATCGCGCCGCGGGCGCGGATCCTCGCCTCGTCGGTGTCGGGCGTCGAGCCGGAGATCATGGGCGTCGGCCCGATCGAGGCCGTGCGCAAGGTGCTCGCGGCCGCCGGGATGACGATCGACGACGTCGACGTGATGGAGCTGAACGAGGCGTTCGCGGCGCAGGTGCTGCCCGTGTGCCGCGAGGTCGGCGTCGACCCGTTCTCCGACAAGCTGAACCCGCACGGAGGCGCGATCGCGCTCGGGCACCCGTACGGGATGACCGGCGCGCGCATCATGAACACGCTGCTCAACGACCTCGAGACGATGGATCGCACGATCGGGCTCGAGACGATGTGCGTCGGCGGCGGGCAGGGCATGGCGATGCTGGTCGAGCGCCTATAGGCGCGCTCGCGCTCGTCCTGGCGCTCGGCTCGTCGCTCGTCTGGGGCTCGGCCGACTTCGCCGGCGGCTCGCTGACGAAGCGCCTGCCGGCGTTCGCAGTCACCGTGCTCTCGCAGGGCGCCGGCTTCCTCGCGCTGTGCGTCGCCGTCTCGGTGCGCGGCGACCTGGGCGGCCGGTCGTTCCTGCTCGGCCTGCTGGCGGGCGTCGGCGGCGGCGCGGGCCTCGCGGCGTTCTACCGGGCTCTGTCGCTCGGGACGATGAGCGTCGTCTCCCCGCTCGTCGCGTGCGGCGCCGTGGTGCCGTTCGGCGTGTCGATCGCGACCGGGGAGCGGCCGGCGGCCGTGGCCGTGGCGGGCGCGGTGCTCGCGCTCGCCGGCGCGGTGCTCGCGTCGGTCGAAGAACGGCGGGCCGAGTCGCCCGAGCGGGCGCGGGCCGTGCTCCTCGCCGTCGCCGCCGCGCTCTTCCTCGGCGGCTTCGTCTACTTCCTCGGGCTCGGCAGCCGGGAGGGCGACGCGCTCTCGACGCTCTTCGGGGCGCGCGTCGGCTCGCTCGCGCTCCTCGTCGCCCTGGCGCTCGCGTTGCGGGCGCCGCTCGGCGTCGCGCGCGGGTCGATCGTGCCGGTGGCGCTGGTCGGGCTCGCGGACGTCACCGCGAACGCGCTCTTCGCGCTCGCGAGCGGCCACGGGCTGCTCTCGCTCGTCTCGGTGCTCGGGTCGCTGTACCCGATCGTCACGGTGCTGCTCGCGCACGTCCTGCTCGGCGAGCGGCTGACGCGCGCGCAGCAGGCGGGTGTCGCTGTGGCGCTCGCGGGCGTGTGCACGATCGCCGCGGGCTAAGCTCGCCGTATGCCGCACATCGACGTGCCCGAGGGCGTCCCCGGCATCCGCAGCCTGTTCGCGTTCCGCCCCGAGACCGCACGGCCGCTCTGCGAGCTGGCCGAGGTGCTGCTCCGAGCCGAGAACAGCCTGAGCCGGGGCGAGCGCGAGCTGATCGCGTCCTACGTGTCGAGCCTCAACGAATGCCGCTACTGCCACACCTCGCACGGGTCGTACGCCGCCGCGCAGCTCGAAGGCGGCGCCGAGCTCGTCGAGCACGTGAAGCGCGACCTCGACTCGGCGCCGGTCCCCGCGAAGCTCCGTGCGCTCCTACGCATCGCGGGCAAGGTGCAGACCGGCGGCCGGAGCGTCACCGACGCGGACGTCGAGGCCGCGCGCGCCGAGGGCGCAACCGACGTCGAGATCCACGACACGGTCCTGATCGCCGCCGCGTTCTGCATGTACAACCGGTACGTCGACGGACTCGCCGCCTGGACGCCGACGGATCCCGCGGTGTACGAGCAGATGGCCGAGCGCATGCTCGCGAACGGCTACCTCGCGATCCTCGCGCGCTAGGGGCCGCGTTCGTCGAGCCAGGCGCGGAGCTCCGACCAGATGTGCTCCATGGTGGTCGTGCGCGCGGGGTGCAGCGGGTCGTACGGGATGTAGTTGACCGTGCGCACGATCCAGGCGCCGTCCGCGCCCAGGTCGAGCACGTTGATGCACGCGGGCGCCTGCTCGAACCGGCCGAAGTACGCGCGGCCGCCGGCCAGTGCGTGCGAGAGCAGGATCCGGTTCACGCCGCCGTGGAGAACGGCGAGCGCCGTGTCCCACTCGCGCTCCGAGAGCCGTCCGAACGCGGGCAGCACGCGGTCGAGCGCCTCGCCGAGCGACTCGCCGCGCAGGAACCGCTCGCTCTCGTCGTTCACGTCGAGGGAGCCGACGAACAGCGCTTCCCACTCCTCGACGGGCACGTCGTCGAGCCGCCCGCCGCGCCACTCGTCGAACTCGAGCCACGGCTCGGGCTCGACGTCCGGCACGACGACTTCGGCGGTCTCGCGCGTGCGCGGCAGGCTGCTCGTGACGACGAGGTCGAAGTCGACCTCGCCGAGCGCACGGTGCGCGGCCGCAGCCTGCTCGAGCCCGCGTTCGGTCAGCCGCACGACCTCGGGGTCGTGCTCGCCGGCATACGAGACCTCGGCGTGCCGCATCAGGTAGAGCCGTCTCCGCACGGGACGTAGCATCGCATCGTGCTATCGCCGCTCGTGGACGAGGAGAGGGTCGCGGCGTTCCTCGACGCGAACGATCTCGGCACGGGCGCGGTGACCGCGACGCGGATCGGCGACGGCGGCGGTTCGAACTTCACCTTCCTGCTCGAGCGCGGCGGCGAGCGCTACGTCCTGCGGCGGCCGCCGCGGCCGCCGCTGCCGCCGTCGGCGCACGACATGGTGCGCGAGGCGGCCCTACAGAACGCCGTGCGCACCGCCGGCTTCGACCGGCTCCCGGAGATCGTCGCCGTCTGCGAGGACAAGAGCGTGCTCGGCGTCCCGTTCTACGTGATGCGGTTCCTCGACGGCCACGTGATCACGCAGGACCTGCCGGCGGGCCTCGAGACCGCCGGGGCGCGACGTGCGCTCGGGCTCGACCTCGTCGACACGCTCGTGGAGATCCACGCGGCCCAGGGCGCGTCGCTCGACCCGTTTCGCCGCTCGGGCTCCTACGCCGAGCGGCAGGTGCGGCGGTTCACGCAGCTCTGGGATATCAACCGGACGCGAGAGATATATGAGGTGGACGAGGTGGCGCGGCTGCTCGCGGAGCGCCTGCCCGAGCCGCTTCCGGAGACGGTCGTCCACGGGGACTACCGCCTCGGGAACGTGATGGTCTCCGTTGCGGACCCTGCGCGCATCGTCGCGGTGCTCGACTGGGAGATGGGCGCGATCGGCGACCCGCGCGCCGACGTCGGCTACCTGCTCGCGATGTACTCCGAGCCGGGAGGTAGACAGAGTGCGCTCGGGTCGTCCCCGGTGACCGCCGAGCCGGGGTTCCCCACGCGCGCCCAGCTGGTCGACCGGTATCGCGAGCGCAGCGGCCGCGACGTGGAGCCGCTCGGCTGGTTCGAAGCGCTCGCGCTCTGGAAGGCGGCGGTCTTCTGCGAGGCGATCTACGGGCGATATATCAGGGGCGAGCTCGGCGCGGAGGACACGCGCGCCGCGATCTTCGAGGACGCCGTGCCGCTGCTCGCGCAGACGGCGCTCGAGGCTGTGGAACGGTGAGCCTCCGCTCGACGTTCGACCGCGATCCCGAGCTCTACGACCGCGCCCGCCCGGGCTACCCGGGTGCGCTCTTCGACGACCTCGAGACCCTGCTTCCGGGCGAGCGGCTGCTGGAGATCGGCTGCGGCACGGGGCAGGCGACACGCGTACTCGCCGGGCGGGGCTACACGGTGACGTGCGTCGAGCTCGGCGCGAGCATGGCCGAGCTCGCGCGCCGGCGGCTCGCGTCGTTCCCCTCCGTCGAGATCGTCGTCGCCGACTTCGACACGTGGGCGGCCAAGCCGGGATCGTTCGACGGCGTCCTCGCCTTCACCTCGTTCCACTGGCTCGATCCCGCGACGCGGTTCCCCCGCATCGCGGCGCTGCTGCGCACCGGCGGCCTGCTCGCGGTCGTCGGCACGCACCACGTGCTGCCCGAGGACGGGGACGACTTCTTCGTCGACGTGCAGGAGGACTATCGGGCGGCCGTGCCGGAGGACCCGGCCTCGCACGAGGGCGGCCCGCCGCTTCCCGACCGGGTCGAGCCTCTCGAGCTCGACGACAGCCTCTTCGAGCGCGTCGCCCACCGGCGCTACCTCCGGGACATCGAGTACACCGCCGACGAGTACCTCGCGGTGCTCGCGACCTACTCGGGCCACATCGCGCTGCCCGACGAGCAGCGCGCAAACCTGTTCGAGCGCATCCGCCGCCGCATCGAAGCGCGCGGCCGTGTGCGCAAGAGCTACCTGACCACGCTCGACGCGGCCCGGCCGCGCCGAGGCACGGGCAAGTAACAGACTGTTACAAGCTTCGGCCTGAGCAGCGCTGCGACGTGAGGGGCTTGTAACAGTCTGTTACTAGCTTGCGGCCTCGGCCACGCCGCGCAGCGTCTGCTCGTCGCGCGTCGAGATCAGGAGCGTGGTTGCCCCGCTCTCGCGCCAGGCGGCGAGTCGATCGCGGATCCGCTCCACCGGCCCTACGAGGGCCACCTCGTCGACGAACGCGTCCGGCACCTTCGTGGCCGCTTCGGCCTGCCGGCCGCCGAGGAACAGCTCCTGGATCTCACGCGCCTCGGCCTCGTAGCCGTACCGCGTGAACAGGTCGTTGTAGAAGTTCTTCGACCGGGCGCCCATGCCGCCGACGTAGAACGAGTAGTACGCCTTGAGCGCGTCGCGGCCGCTCTGGACGTCGTCGGTGACGATCGCCGGCACGGACGGCGCGATGTCGAAGCCGTCTCGGGCACGGTCGAGCGGGAACACACCGCGCGCCTTCTCCGGCGACCAGAAGATGGGGAGCCATCCGTCGGCGATTTCGAACGCCTGCTCGACCGCCTTCGGCGCGATCGCGGCGAGGTAGATCGGGACGTCCGCGCGCAACGGGCGGGCCATCAGCTTCAGCGGCTTCCCGAGGCCGGTGCCGCCCGCGACCGGGATGTCGTAGTGCTCGCCGTGGTGCTCGAGCCGCTGGCGGTGCAGGATCGCGCGGACGATCTCGACGTACTCGCGCGTCTTCCCGAGCGGCTTCCCCCACGCCTGCCCGTGCCAGCCCTCGACGACCTGCGGGCCTGACGTGCCGAGCCCCATCCGGAAGCGCCCGCCGGAGAGGAGATCCATCGTCGCCGCCGTCATCGCAGCGTTCGCGGGGGAGCGCCCGGGGATCTGCATGATCGCCGTGCCGAGGTGGATCGACGTCGTCAGCGCGCCGAGCCACGCGAGCGGCGTGATCGCGTCGACACCCCACGCCTCCGCCGCCCAGGCCGACGAATAGCCGAGCCGCTCCGCCTCCCGCGCGAGCTCGACGAGCTCGAGGGGATTCGTGCCCGGCTGCGCATAGCCCATGTAGAAGCCGAGCTCCATGGCGTGCGATGCTACGGCAATGGCTTCCACCGCATGGGCGCCGCCGACCGAGAGGCTCGAGCAGGTCCGCGCGTTCATGAACGAGCGCGTGCTGCCGAACGAGCCTCTGCTCGACCGCGAGGACGAGGCGGCCGACGCGGTCGTCGCCGAGCTTCGCGCCGAGGTCAAGGACGCCGGCCTGTGGGCGCCGCACGTCCCACCCGGGGCGGGCGGCACCGGCACCGGCTTCCTCGACTACGCGTATCTCAACGAGCAGATCGGCCGCACCCTCTGGGGCCAGCTCGTCTTCGGCTGCCAGGCGCCCGACGCGGGCAACGCGGAGATCCTGCACATGTTCGGCACCGACGAGCAGAAGGAGCGGTGGCTCTACCCGCTCGTCGCCGGCGACATCCGCTCCTTCTTCTCGATGACCGAGCCGGAGGTGCCCGGCTCCGACCCGACGACGCTGCGGACGCGAGCGGTGCGCGACGGCGACGACTGGGTGATCGACGGGCACAAGTGGTTCTCGTCGGGCGCGGACGGCGCCGCGTTCGGGATCGTCATGGCGGTCACCGACCCCGACGCCGAGCCGCACCGACGCGCGACGCAGATCGTCGTCCCGGTCGACACGCCCGGGGTCGAGATCGTGCGCCCCATCGTCGTCATGGGCCACGCCGGCCGCGGCTGGTCGACGCACTGCGAGGTGCGGTACACGAACGTGCGCGTGCCCGTCTCCAACACGCTCGGCGAGGCGGGCGCAGGGTTCCTGATCGCGCAGAAACGCCTCGGCCCCGGCCGCATCCACCACGTCATGCGGTGGCTCGGCCAGATGCAGCGCGCGTTCGAGCTGATGTGCGACTACTCGCTGCAGCGGGAGAGCTTCGGCGAGACGCTGTCGCGGAAGCAGACGGTGCAGAACTGGATCGCCGACAGCTATGCCGAGATCCAGGCCTGCCGGCTGATGACCCTCGACGCAGCGCACAAGATCGACGCCGGCGACGAGGCCCGCGTCGAGGTGTCGGCCATCAAGTTCTTCGCCGCGCGGGTCCTCCAGGACGTGATCGACCGCGCGATCCAGGTGCACGGCGCCCGCGGCCTCACCGACGAGACGCCGCTCGCGCACATGGCGATGCTCGCCCGAGGCGGCCGGATCTACGACGGCCCGGACGAGGTCCACCGTCAGGTCGTCGCAAAACGCATCCTGAAGGCGTTTGCGGCGGGCGACGGGTGGCACTTCTCCTGACGTGGACTCCCTGCAGGGCAAGCTGCTCGTCTCGTCGCCGGCGCTGATCGACCCGAACTTCCGGAAAACGGTCGTGTTGATCGCGCACCACGACGAGGACGGCGCGATGGGCCTGGTCCTGAGCCGCCCCTCGGAGGTCGCGGCCGCCGAGGCGGTGCCGGTCCTCGAGGGCATCCCGGGCTCGACCGACCCGATCTTCGTGGGCGGGCCGGTGCAGCCGGAGGCGCTGATGGTGCTCGCGGACTTCGCCGACGTCGCCGAGGCCGCGGCGCCGATCATGGACAGCCTCGGCTTCATGCCCGCCGACGCCGAGCCGGAAGACCTGACGATCCGCCGGCTCCGCCTGTTCGCGGGCTACTCCGGCTGGGGCAGCGGCCAGCTCGAGGCGGAGCTCGACGAGGAGTCCTGGATCGTCGTCGACGCGCAGGCGGAGGACGCGTTCGCCGACGACCCCGACGAGCTCTGGCGTGCCGTGCTCCACCGCAAGGGCGGCTTCGAGCTGATGGAGAACATGCCGTACGACCCGGGGCTCAACTGAGCGGCGTTAGAGCGGCGGCGCGCCGACGCGCGCGCCTTCGACCCGCGGGCCGGGCAGGTTCGGGAACCTGAACGGCGCGGGTTCGCGACCGGGCTGCACGAACCAGCACTCGCCGGTCGCCTCGCTCGTCGCCGCGCGCCACATCGCCTCCGCCACGTCGTCGGGCGCGAGCAGCGGGAAGCCTGCCGCCGCGAACGCCTCCCGCTGATGGTCGATCATCGGCGTGTCTGCGATCCCGGGGCACACCGCGTTCAGCCGAAGCGGCGCCAGGTGCGGCGCCATGCTGCGGACGAAGCCGACGACGGCATGCTTGGTCAGCGAGTACACCGCGTCGCTCGGCATCGCCGTCAGGCCGGCGAGGGAGGCCGTCGCGACGATCGCGCCCCGCTCCATCACCTCCCTGAGCCGCAGGACGCCGAGCACGACGCCGTCGACGTTCACCGAGACCGCACGGCGGTAGTGCTCGTACGTCAGGTCGCCGGTGAGCACGCCGGCGTTCAGGCACGCGAGGTCGACCGGGCCGACGCGCTCCCACGCGGCGGGCGAGGTCACGTCGAAGCCGGTTGATATATCAAGCGACTCGACCTGATATCCCTCGCGCTCGAGGCGCGCACGGAAGGCCCGCCCGAGCCCTCCCTCGCCGCCGGTGACGATCGCCTTCACGGCTCGAGCACGAGCTTGCCCATGTGCCGGCGCGACTCGATCAGCGCGTGGGCGTCGCGCGCGTCCGCAAGCGGGAACGTGGAGCCCACGAGCGGCGCGATGCGGCCCTCCGCCCACCAGGCGAGCAGCTCGGCCGCGAGCCTGCGGACGAGGTCTGGCTCGAGCTGCATCAGCCGCCCGAGGTAGACGCCGCCGACCGAGACGTTGCGGCCGACGAGCCACTGCACGCTCGGGTCGTGCCAGAGCCCACCGGCGAAGCCGATCGCGACGATCTTGCCGAGCGGCTTCAGCAGCGGCAGCGAACGGGTGAAGACCTCGCCTCCGACCGGATCGAGGATCAGGTCGACGCGCAGATCGTCGAGCTCGTCGTAGCCGCGCACCTCGTCGGCACCGGCGCGCTCGGCGAACGCCCGCTTCTCCGGCGTGCTCGCGGTCGCGACCACCGTCTTGCCGAGCTCCTTGGCGAGCTGGATCGCGGCGGTGCCGACCCCGCCGGAGCCGGCGTGGACGAGCACCGTCTCCCCGTGATCCCGCTCGGACAGCGGCACCCACGCGGTCAGGTAGGTGGTGAGGAACGCCGCGCCCTCCGCGTACGAGGCGTTCGGCGGCAGCTCGAAGACCCAGTCCGGATCGACGGCGGCGCGCTCTGCGTACCCACTGCCGTGGATGAACGCGCAGACCCGCCGGCCGCCGAGGTCGCCCGCGACCTCGTTGCCGAGCACGTAGGGCAGCTCGGGCATCTGCGGGTACAGCCCGCGGCGGATCAGCACGTCGGCGAAGTTCACGCCCGACGCACGGACGTCGACGACCGCCTCGCCCTCCGGCTCCGGCCATTCCTCGAGCGCGAGGTCGCCGCCGACCTCGCGCAGGACGACCGCGTTCACCGACCGGTCCAGGTGGGCTCGCGCTTCTCGAGGAACGCGGCGACCCCTTCCTGACCGTCCTCCGAGCCGAGGCAGGCGGCGAACGCCTGCACCTCGCGCTCGTCGCTGCGCTCGTCGCGCGTGGCGTGCATCAGCTGCTTGATCTGCCGCAGCGCGTGCGGGCTCTGCCGGTCGAGCGGCTCGACGTAGCGGGCGATCCCCTCCTCGAGGTCGTCGACGAGGAACTCGACGAGCCCCCACGCCTCGGCCGTCTCGGCAGGGATGCGCTCGCCCGACATCGTCAGCCAGCGGGCGCGGCCCGGCGAGATCAGGCGCGGCGCGCGCTGTGTGCCGCCGCCGCCCGGCAGCAGCCCGAGGTTCACCTCGGGGAAGCCGAGCTGGGCGTCGCGGGTCGCGATCCGGAAGTCGCACGCGAGCGCGATCTCGAGGCCGCCGCCGAGGCAGTAGCCGTGGATCGCCGCCACCACGGGCACCGGCGCGGCCTCGATCAGGTCGGCGACCGGCTGGATGCCGCCGGGCCGGTCGCCCTCCCCCAGGCCGCCGACAAAGCCGCTGATGTCGGCGCCCGCCGAGAAGGCGCGGTCGCCCTTTCCGCGCAGCACGACGGCGCGGACGTCGTCGCCGAGGCTCTCGAACGCGTCCCAGAGCGTGCCGATGATCGCGCCGTTGACGGCGTTCACCGGCGGGTTGTCGAGCCAGACGGTGCGGATCATGCGGTCACCCCGGCGAACATCTCGCGCAGCTCGGTCTTCTTGAACTTGCCGACGCTCGTCTTCGGGATCTCCGCGACGAACTCGAAGCGGTCGGGCAGCCACCACTTGGCGAAGTTCGGGGCGAGGAACTCGCGCAGCTCGTCGCCGGTCGCCGCGTGCCCCTCGCGCAGCACCACGGCTGCGAGTGGACGCTCGTCCCACTTCGGGTCGGGCACGGCGATCACGGCCGCCTCGGCGACCGCCGGGTGCGCCATCAGCGCGTTCTCGAGCTCGACCGACGAGATCCATTCGCCGCCCGACTTGATCACGTCCTTCGAGCGGTCCTTGATCTGGATGTAGCCCTTCGGATGGATCGAGACGACATCGCCCGTCCTGAACCAGCCGTCCTCGGTCCAGCGACTCGACGCGTCGGGCGTCTCGTAGTACGCCGACGCGACCCACGGCCCGCGCACCTCGAGCTCGCCCATCGACTCGCCGTCCCAGGGGAGCACGTTGCCGTCGTCGTCGCGGTTGCGCAGCTCGACGAGCGGCAGCGGCAGCCCCTGCATCGCGATGTAGTCGAACTGCTCCTCCTCCGGCGCGTCGGCCAGGTCGCCGACGAGCTGCGCGGTGGAGGCGACCGGCGACGTCTCGGTCATCCCCCAGCCGTGCACGACGTTGAGGCCGTGGCGCCGCTTGAAGCCCGCGATCAGCGAGCGCGGCGCCGCGGAGCCGCCGACGAGCATGCCCTTGAGCCTCGAGAGGTCCCAGCGGCCGGGCTGCGCGTCGAGCATCGTCAGGATGCCGAGCCAGATCGTCGGCACGCCCGCCGTCCACGTCACGCCCTCCTGCTCGAAGTCCTCGAGGAGGCTCTCGGGGTCGAGGTGCGGCCCGGGATAGACGAGCTTCGAGCCGAGCGCCGCCGCGACGTAGGGGTAGCCCCACGCGTTCGCGTGGAACATCGGGACGACCGGCAGGATCGTGTCGGACTCGGAGACGCCGAGCCCCATCGGGTTGCCGGCGGCGACGCCGAGCGTGTGCAGCATCGTCGAGCGGTGCGAGTAGAGGACGCCCTTCGGCAGCCCCGTCGTGCCGCTCGTGTAGCACATGGCCGCGGCCTCGTTCTCGTCGAGCTCGGGGTCGCGCCAGGCGTCGGGATCGGCGCCGGCGATCAGCTCCTCGTAGCCGTCCTCGACCACGATCACGTGCTCGATGCTCGTGCGGTCGAGGAACAGGTCGAGCAGCGGCTTCAGGCTCGCGTCGACGATCACCGCCCGGTCGTTCGCGTGCGTCGCGATGTACGCCAGGTCGTTCGGGTGGAGGCGAAGGTTCAGCGTGTGCAGCACGAACCCGCCGCACGGGATGCCGAGGTACGCCTCGTGGTGGACGTGGTGGTTCCAGCAGAGCGTCGCCACGCGGTCGCCGCGCTCGAGGCCGAGGCCCTGCAGCCCGACCGCGAGCGCGCGCGCACGCCGGCAGGCGTCGCCGTGCGTGTAGCGGTGGAACGACTTGTCGGGGAGCCGCGTGACGATCTCCTTCGACCCGTAGTACGCCTCGGTCCGGCGCAGGATCGTCGGCAGCGTCAGCTGGTAGTCCATCATCAGGCCGTTCATCCGAGGCCCTGCCTTCTCGGCAGGTCGACCTCGGGGTCGACGAGGTGACCGTCGCGCTCGATGTACCCGTCCTTGCCGCCGACGACGAGCAGCACGAGGTCGTTGTCGGTGCGGTTCGAGATCGCGCGATGCGTCGTCGACTCGACGTGGACGAGCCCGCCCTCGGGCACCTCCTGCTCGTCGCCGTCGAAGCGGAACGTGGCGGTGCCGCGGTGGACGAAGTACAGCTCGTCCTGCGTGTCGTGGTAGTGATTCGGCCCTTCGTAGTGCGGCGGGAAGACGATGCCGTTGACGCCGAAGGCGCTGACGCCGAGCGCGCCGCGCACCTTGCGGAAGCCGGGCCCGTCCCCGAGCGCGTCGAGAGAACTCACCTGGTAGCCCATGGCTCGGATCCTATGACGTCGCAGGATTCGAGGCAGCCTCCGCGAACCACGGTCACATGTCGGCCGAGGGCGAGAGCCTGAAGGACGAGATGAGCCAGCTGCTCCGCGCGGATCGCGAGCGTGCCGAGGAGCGTCGAGCTTCGGCAGCCGCCGAGCCTGCGCCGGAACCGGCCGCAGCGCCGGAACCGGCGCCGGAGCCCGAGCCGCCGCGCGGCCGGCTCCGGCGCCTCTTCGGCTGATCACGCCACTTTCGGCGTGACCGCTGCGACCTGACGCTGCAGGCTCATCACCTTGCGGAGCGCCTCCTGCTCGCTGCCGAGGTTCCGCGAGAGCAGGTCGGCGACGTCGTCGCGCCCCATCGCCCGCGCGTTCAGGATCAGGTTCTCGTACACGCCGATCTCGTGGTGCTCGATCTCGGCGGCGCCCTGCAAGATCACCGAGTCGACGATCGAGTCGTCGGTCTTCTTGACCATCGCCTTGGCCTCCGCCTTGAGCCCGTCGATCGCCGGGCACGGCGAGTCGTCGATGCCCCACTCGAGCGCGGTGAAGACCTGCTCGAGCATGTCGACGTGCCCCGTCGTCTCCGAGCGGTGCTCACGCAGGAGCTCCTTGACCCGCTCGTCATGCGCGTTCTCGATCGCGTCGTCCAGGATCTCGCACACCGTGCTCTCCATGCTGAGCGCGGCGCCGAGCTTGAAGTTGTACGCCTCTTCCGGCGTGTTGAGCCGTTCGAACACCGGGGACCTCCGTTCGTCGGGGATACCGTTCGGTTGTCCGCCCGGCCGGCGGCTAAACGGGCTCCGACCAGCGGCGCGTGAGGAGCGCGGTGGCGACGGCGAGGACCGCGAAGACGACCGCGAGCACCGGCTGCCCGACGGCCGCGAAGGCCGCCGCCGCGCCGGCGAAGATCGCAAGCTCGACGCCGAGACGCCAGGGGTCGCGCAGCCGCCGGCTCGCCTTCGGCGCCACGAACGCCCCCCAGACGGCGATGACCACGACTCCGAGCACGATCCCGAGCCACGGCCAGGCCCACCAGACGACCGCGACGATGGCGGCGATCTCGCAGGCGAACCGGAGGGTGAGGTTGATCGGGCTCATTCGCCGAAGAGGAAGCGCCGCAGGACACGGTCGCGCGTGCGGTCCGGCAGCTTCTGCACGCGCGCGCGGAGCTTCGCATCGCGCCCGACGAGGTACCGCGAATGTGGCGTCGGAGCCGTGAGCGCATGCTCGACCGCCTTCGCGACCTCGACCGGCGGGACGCCGTTCGCCGACGACCTCGACGCCGCGAGCCGGCGGAACTTCTCGATGCGGGCGCCGTAGCGCTCGGCGGCCTCCGGCGGGAAGTCGTCGAAGGAGCGCTGCGGCTTCGTCCACATCGGCGTCGCGATCGTGCCGGGCTCGACGATCGCCACGTGCATCCCCCACGGCTGCAACTCGAGCCGCAGCGAGTCTGCCATCGCCTCGAGCGCGAACTTCGACATCGCGTACGCGCCGAGGAACGGGAGCGCCGAACGGCCCCCGACCGAGCCCATCAGCACGACGCGTCCCTGCGCCTGCCGGAGCGCGGGCAGAAATGCCTGCACCACGCGCAGCTGCCCGACGACGTTGACGTCGAGCTGGCGCGCGAGCTCCTCGGTCGGGAGGTACTCGAGCGGCGCTGCGATCGCGATGCCGGCGTTCGCGACGAGGCCGTCGAGCGACTCGACGCCGTCCGCCGCCTGCGCGACCGCGCCCGCGTCGGTGACGTCGAAGACGAGCTCGTGCGTCCCTTCCGGCGCGTCGCCCGGCCGGCGCACCGAGGCGTGGACGTCCCAGCCGCGCGCCGCGAGATGGCGGGCCGTCGCCTCGCCGATCCCGGTCGAGGCGCCGGTTACGAGGACAGCAGGGATGCGGCGATCTCCGCGCGCAGCTCGCGGCCGTACCCGTTCGCGCTCTGCAGCCGCAGCGCGCGCTTGTAGTAGCGGTGCAGCGGGTGCTCCCAGGTGAAGCCGATGCCGCCGTGCACCTGGATCGACGTCTCGCACGCGAGCACCGCGGCGTCGCCGGCCTGGGCCTTCGCGGCCGCGACGGCGAGCTGGGCCTGCGCATCGCCTTCTGCCACCGACCACGCCGCCCAGTAGGCGAGCGAGCGCCCGAGCTCCACCTGCACGTACGCGTCGACCACGGCGTGCGAGACGGCCTGGTAGGTGCCGATCTTCTTGCCGAACTGCTCGCGCTCCGAGACGTACTCGATCGCGAGCTCGGTCGCCTTCGAGCCGATCCCGACCGAGACGAGCGCGTGGGCAGCGCGCAGGCGCAGCGGGTCGCCGCCGACCTCGTCTTCGACGAACGTGCCGTCGTAGAGCACGCGGCCGAGCTCCTCGAAGAGCACCGCGGCGTCGAGGAACGTGAAGTCGTCCGACTGCAGGATCCCCTTCCAGCCGAGCTCCTCGAGCTGCGCGTCGGTCGGCTCGGGGTTCGCCTCGAGGAACGCGCGCGCCTCGCGGCGGAGGTCCTCCTGCTCGGACGTGAAGCTGAAGTCCATCAGCGGCGTTCCCCTGTCATCGACTGCGTGGGAGGCCGAGCACCCGCTCGGCGATGATGTTGCGCAGGATCTCGCTCGTGCCGGCCTCGATCGTGTTGCCGCGCGAGCGAAGCTGCTGGTACGTCCAGTACTCGTCGACGCCCGGGCCGCCGACGATCTCGAGGGCGAGCTTCGTCAGGCGCTGGTTCGCCTCCGACCACACGAGCTTCGACGCGGACCCCTCCGGCCCCGGGATGCCGGTCTTCTCGAGCGTCGTCAGCGCGCGGTAGTTCGTGTACTTGAGCGCCTGCAGCCCGATCCACTCGCACGCGATGCGGTCGAGGAGCACCGGGTCGTCGACGCCCTGGTCCTTGGCGAGCGCGAGCAGCTTGCGCACCGCCACGTCGAGCGTCGCCGAGAGCGCAAAACCGAGCGTGCCGCGCTCGTGCAGCAGCGTCGTCATCGCGACCTGCCAGCCGCCGCCGATCTCGCCGAGGAGGTTCTCCTTCGGGACGCGCACGTCGGTGAAGAAGATCTCGTTGAACTCGGGGTGGCCGGTGATCTGGACGAGCGGCCGGACCTCGACACCCGGCGCGTGCATGTCGACGATCACGTACGTGAGGTTCCGGTAGCGCGGCTCGTCGGGGAGCCCGAGGCCGACGAGGATGCAGAAGTCGGCGATGTGCGCGAACGACGACCAGACCTTCTGCCCGTTGACGAGGAAGTGGTCGCCCTTGTCCTCGATGCGCGTCCGCGCCGCGGCCAGGTCGCTCCCGGCGCCCGGCTCGGAGAATCCCTGGCACCAGATCTCGCTCGCGTCCAGGATGCGCGGCAGGTAGCGGGCCTTCTGCTCGTCGGTGCCCCAGGCGATGATCGTCGGCCCGGCCATGCCGAGCCCGATCACGCCCAGATGGGACGGCGCCTCGGCCCGCGCGAGCTCCTCGAGGTAGATCGCCTGGTGGCTGTAGGGCGCGCCGGCGCCGCCGTACTCCTTCGGCCAGGTCAGGCCCGCATAGCCCGCCTCGCCGAGCTTCCGGCTCCACTCGCGGTCGGCGTCCTCGAACCGCCGCGCCCCGCGGACGCGCGCCTCGTCGGGAAGGTTCTGCGCGATGAAGTCGCGCACCTCCTGCCGGAATGCGGCCTCCTCGGGCGTGTCGCGCAGATCCATCGCGGCGGAGTCTCTCACACCGCGACGCGAAATTGAACCGCCAGTCAGGCGAGGTCGCCGTATGTCTCCATGACCTCCAATTACCTCTACCTCACCGGCCGTCAATACGCCGATCGGGCGAATTGCGCCCTCTGGCGTCAGCGGCCGCGCGCCATCTCGCCGCGCAACGTGAGGCACGTCGAGGTGGCGTGCGCGACGAGGGATCCGTCCGCGTCGGTCACGTCGCAGGCGGTCAGGCCGACCGTCCTCCCCGCCTTGATGACCGTCCCCACCGCGGTGAGACGGCCCTCCCAGACAGGCTTGAGGAAGTTGATCTTGAGCTCGAGCGTCGTGTACGTCTCGCCGTCCTCGAGCAGGGATCCGTGCGCGCAGCCCATGGCCGCGTCGGCCAGGTCGCAGAGGATCCCGCCGTGCACGGTCCCGAGCGGGCTCGTGTGCTGCGGCCCCGCGTCGAGCTCGAAGGTCACGCGACCCTCCTCCGCGGCGACCATGCGGATCCCGACCAGGTCGGCGACCGGCGGGCCCGCGATCTCGCCGGCCATCATCTGGTGGAACAGGTCGAGCGGCCTCACAGCGTCCGCACGCTCACGGCGTCAGCACGGTCCGCACGACGTCGCCGGCGCGCATCGCGTCGATGGCCTCCGACCACGCCTCGAGCGGCGCCGTCCGCGACACCATCCCCGCCAGGTCGAGCCGGCCGTCGAGGGCCCACTGCGCGAGCCGCGGGAAGTCCTCCTCGGGGAGATGGTCGCCGCCGTGGGAGACGAGGATCCGCGCCCGTTTGTCGAACAGGCGGGGCAGGTCGAGCTCCGCGCGCTCGCCGGCGTTCGGGATGCCGACGAGCGTGAGGGTGCCGCCGTTCACGAGCAGCGACCGGGCCAGCTCGAACGTCGAGCCGAGGCCCACGACGTCGAAGGCGAAGTCGACCGGGCCTTCCCCGACGTCCGTGGCGCCGAAGCGACGCGCCTGCTCGAGCTTCCGCTCGTCGAGGTCGATCGCGCGGATCGTCGTCGCGCCCGCGATCCGCGCGCCCTGGATGACCGAGAGGCCGACGGCGCCGCAGCCGATCACGGCCACCCGAGCGCCCTCCCAGACGCCGGCCGTCTCGATGGCCGACATGACGCCGGTGGCGACGCCGCAGCCGATCAGGCACGCCTGTTCGACCGGCAGCTCGCGCGGGATCCGCACCACGCCGACGGCCGGGACGACCGTGCGGGTGGCGAATGTCCCCGTCCGCAGGAACGCCGTCAGCGGCGTCCCGTCCGCGCGGTGCAGCCGCTCGACCGCTACGGGCGGCCGGCGGCACTGGCGCGGCGCGCCGCGCTCGCATGCCGCGCACGACCCGCAGGCGGTCTTCCAGCCGATCACGACACGGTCGCCCACCGCGACACCGGAGACACCCGCGCCCAGCGCCTCGACCGTGCCGGCGCCTTCGTGGCCGAGCAGGAGCGGCAGCGGGTACCCCCAGCCGTCCTCCTCGATCGCGTGCAGGTCGCTGTGACAGACCCCGGTCGCCTCGATGCGCACGCACACCTCGCCGGCGGCGGGCGGATCGACCCGTAGTGGCTCGAGCAGGACCCGGCCGGGCTCGCTCAGGACGACGCCGAGGTCTTCTGCAGCCACGTCCGGTCGAGGTCGCGGATCGACGTCGCCCCGGCGAGGGCGAGCGTCAGGTCGATCTCCGCCATCAGGTTCTCGATCAGCGCCGCGACGCCCTTCGAGCCGCCGACCGCGAGCGCGTACGCGTAGGGTCGTCCCAGCAGCACGGCATCGGCGCCGAGCGCCATCGCCTTGACGACGTCCGCGGCACGGCGGATGCCGCCGTCCATCAGCACGACCGCGTCCGGGTGCGCGTCGCGAACCTCGACGAACGCGTCCAGGGCCGCGACCGCGCCGTCGACCTGCCGCCCGCCGTGATTCGAGACGATGACGCCGTCGATGCCGTGCGCGAGCGCCTGGCGCGCGTCGTCGGCGGTGAGCACGCCCTTGACGAGCAGCGGCAGCGACGTCTGCCCACGCAGCCAGTCGAGGTCGTCCCAGGTGAGGCCGATGTTCGGGAACGTCGCGAGCATCGTCGCCGCGGCGGTCAACAGGTCGTCCTCGGGCGCCTTGTCGAGCTTCGCGAGGAAGACCGGGTCGGTGAAGAACTGTCCGCAGCCCTCGCCGTCGAGGAACGGCAGGTACGACCGGCGCAGGTCGCGCGGCCGCCAGCCGAGCGTCAGGGTGTCGAGCGTGACGACGATCGCCCCGTACCCGGCCGCCTCGGCTCGGCTGACGAAGCTGGCGCAGATGTCGCGGTCGTTCACCCAGTAGAGCTGGAACCAGCGCGGCCCGCCGGCCTCGGCGATTTGCTCGATCGAGTGCGTGGCGGCGCTCGACAGCGTGAACGGCACGCCGGCCGCCGCCGCGGCGCGCGCGGCGCCGAGCTCCGCCTCCTCGTGCGCGATCGAGAGCACGCCCACCGGGGCGAGGAAGAACGGCGCGGCCGAGCGCATGCCCAGCACCTCGACCGACTGGTCGCGCTGCACGTTGCCCGTGAGCATCCGCGGGCGGATGCGCCAGCCGTCGAACGCCTCGAGGTTTGCGTCCATCGTCGACTCGCCGCCCGCGCCGCCGGCGATGTAGCCGAACGCGCCCGGGTCGAGCTTCTCCTCGGCGGCGCGCTCCCAGTCGTCGGCGTCGACGGGCCACTCGGGCGGCTGCCGTGCGATGTAGATCGCGTTCTGGATCAACGCGCCCGAGAAGCTCACGGGCGCGATCCTACGACCTGTCTACGGTTCGGTGCATGGAGACGGCCAGGCTGGAGACGTTCAGCGACGGGATCTTCGCGATCGCCGCCACGCTGCTGATCCTCGACGTCAGGGTCGAGGGCGACGGCTCTCTGACGACGCAGCTCCTGCACGCCTGGCCGACCTACGTCGGCTACGTCACCTCGTTCCTGACAATCGGGATCATGTGGGTGAACCACCGTTCCGTGTTCCGGCAGATCGATCGCGTCGACCGGACGTTCCTGGCGCTGAACGTGCTCGCGCTGATGGTCATCGCGTTCATCCCGTTCCCGACGCGGGTGCTGGCCGCCCATCTCCACCACGACGCCAGGAGCGCGGCCGTCTTCTACGGCCTGACGAACACCGCGATGGCGATCACCTACTCGGCCGTCTGGTTCTACGCGGCCCGCGGCGGGCGTCTCATCGCGGCGTCCGCCGACCCGCGCGCCGTGTCCGGCATCTCGCGCTCGTTCCGCCCCGGGATCCCCCTCTACGCGCTGGCGACGGCGAGCGCGTTCGTCTCCTCGTGGCTCGCCGTGTCGCTCTTCGGCGCCCTCGCGCTCTTCTACCTCGTCGAGAGCTCGCTGCTCGGTGGGCGCGGATCGCCGTAGACGGGAACGTCCTTCTCGACGACGAAGCCCTCGGGGCTCCCCCGGACGCCGCCGGTACTCGGAGGCCGACAGCCCGACCGTCTGCGCGCAGTCGGGATCGGCGGCACCGCAGGCGTACGGCCGCTCCCGCCGGAGGTCCGCCGCTCGTCGATCTCCACGTTGACCGTCCGGAAGAGCGCCTCGTTGTGGGCCGGGCGGCGTCTCCGCAGCTCGTCCCTGACGCGGGCCCTCCCCGCCTGACCGGTCGTTCTGTGCGAAGCTTCGCGGCCGATGGAGGGAGGTGCTGCGGCCCCCTCGCCCGGCGAGAGCGCACATGCGCGGCGCTGGGCGAGCAACCAGCGGATCGCCGCGTCGGCCCGCTCGCACCGCTTCGGCGAGAGCACGGCCGTCCCGTTCGTCTGCGAGTGCTCCAGCGAGGCGTGCGGCGAGCTCATCCGGATGCCGCGCGGCGAGTTCGTCGCCGCTCGCGAGGTCGGGCGGTATCTGGTCTTCCCGGGCCACGCGGTCCACGCGAGGTTGCCGCTCCACGCGGCGCCCGCGTACTGGATCGTCGGCGAGAGCGCCTGAGCTCCCGGCGCCGCGAGCGGCGCGCGAAGATGGAGCCGTGACCGCAACGATCCGCGACGTGGCGCAGCGCGCCGGCGTGTCCATCGCCACGGTCTCGCGCGTCATGAACGACCACCCCGACGTCGGCCTCGACACGCGGCGCCGCGTCCTCGACGCCGCCGACACGCTCGGCTACGTCGCGCACGGTCCGGCCCGCGCGCTCGCGACAAGCCAGTCCCAGCTCGTCGGCGTCGTGCTCCCCGTCGGCGTGGGCCGGCCCGAGATCATGCTCACCTTCTTCGGCGAGGTGATCGACTCGATCGCCCGCCACCTCGACGAGCACGGCTACGACGCCGTCCTGCTGCACAACGCGCCGCTGCACGGCCACACGTCCGCCGAGCGCGCGGCCCGGCACCGCGTCGACGGGCTGCTCTTCCTCGGCGCGTTCCGGGAGACGCCCGGGCTGCCCGCGACGCTGCCGTGCGTCGCCGTCGACGCGCACTGCGCCGGCCCGAACCGCGGGGCGGTCGTCTTCGACAACGCCGACGGGATCCGGCTGGTCGTCGGCCACCTGTACGCGCTCGGCCACCGGCGGATCGCGTACCTCGGCGGGCCGACCAGCATCCGGCCGGCAAGCGACCGCCTGGAGGCGTTCCGGGCGGAGACGGGCCGGCTCGGGATCCCGCCGCTCGCCGACCACGTCCGCGAGAGCGACTGGTCGGCCGAGTCCGGCTACCGCGAGACGTGCGCAGTGCTCGCCGGCGCGGAGCGGCCGACCGCGATCGTCGCGGCGGCCGACGTCGCCGCCATCGGCGCCATGCAGGCGATCCGCGACTACGGCCTCGAGCCCGGCCGCGACGTCGCCGTCACGGGCTTCGACGACCTCCCGGCCGCCTCGCTCGCCCACCCCGCGCTGACGACGATCCGCCAGGACCGCGAGCGCCTCGGCTCCTTCGCCGTGACAACCCTGTTCGAGCTGCTCGAGACGCCCGGCGAGGACGGTCCGCAGGTGAGCCTGCCCGTCAGTCTCGTCGTCCGGGCCTCGAGCGGCGGGCGGCTCGCATAGACGAGCGCTTGACGCGGTGCGAGATCCGCGCGTGGGGCAATCGGCGCGTGCGACGTGCGCCGAGCACGAAGAAGCGCCGCCCCCATCAGCACGCCTCGGCCGTTGACGCCTCGTACGTCCGAAACGCGCGGGCTACCCGGCGAACCCACTCGGCCGCCTCCGGCGGCCAGCTGTAGAGGCGCCTAGCAGATTCGAACTGCTGTAAACGGCTTTGCAGGCCGCTGCCTAACCACTCGGCCAAGGCGCCGCGAGGCGGCATCGTATCGGCCGCTGCGGGTAGGCCCAAGACGTGCCCGCCCGCGCGCCCTACCCCACGGCCGTCCCGTTCCTGCCCGCGAAGCCGACGCTGACGGCCGCGCGCGAGGCGGTGCAGCACTGCGAGGGCTGCCCGCTCTACGCGAACGCGACGCAGGCCGTCTTCGGCGAAGGACTCGTCTCGAGCGACGTGATGCTCGTCGGCGAGCAGCCGGGCGACCAGGAGGACAAGCAGGGCGCGCCGTTCGTCGGGCCCGCCGGCGGGGTGCTCGACCGGGCGCTCGACGCCGCCGGCATCGACCGGCGTAACGCCTACGTGACGAACGCCGTCAAGCACTTCAAGTGGCGCGCCCGCGGCACGCGGCGCATCCACGACAAGCCGAGCTGGACGGAGCAGGTCGCGTGCCGGCCGTGGGTCGAGCTCGAGCTGCGCCTCGTGCGGCCGCGCGCGCTCGTGCTGCTCGGCGCGACCGCCGCCCAGAGCCTGCTCGGCAAGGACTTCCGCGTCACGAAGAGCCGCGGCGTGCCGCTCGACTCCGAGCTGGCGGAGCTCGTCGTCGCGACGATCCATCCGTCGGCCGTCCTCCGGGGCGACGACCGCGAGGCGCTCTTCGCCGGGCTCGTCGACGATCTGCGGGTCGTCGCGGACGCGCTCTGAGAGTAGAGTCACCGCCATGTCGCTCCAGGAGCGCACGACGACGCAGCGGGTGCAGGAGGAGCGCGAGCGCTACGTCCCGCGCGGCATCTCGACGCCGCCGCTCGTGGTCGACCGCGCCGAGGGCGCGCGCGTCTGGGACGCCGAGGGCCGGGAGTACATCGACTTCGCAGGCGGGCTCGGCTGCGCGAACCTCGGCCACTCCCCCGCCGCCGTCGTCCAGGCGGTCCACGAGCAGGCCGACCGCTTCCTGCACCAGTGCTTCATGGTCGGCATGTACGAGCCGTACGTGGAGGTCTGCCGCCGGCTCGCCGAGTTCTCGCCCTGCCGCGGCGACAGCCAGAAGTCGATCCTCCTCAACTCCGGCGCCGAGGCGGTCGAGAACGCGGTCAAGATCGCGCGTGCCGCCACCGGCCGCCCGGCGGTGGTCGTCTTCGACAACGCCTTCCACGGCCGGACGCTGCTGACGATGACCATGACCTCGAAGGTCGTGCCGTACAAGCGCGGCTTCGGGCCGTTCGCGCCCGAGGTCTACCGCACGCCCGCGCCGTACCCGTTCCGCGGCGTCAGCGAGGACGACGCGGTCGACGCCTTGAAGCGCCTCTTCAAGGGCGACGTCGACCCCGACACGGTCGCGTGCGCCGTGCTCGAGCCGGTGCAGGGCGAGGGCGGCTTCATCCCGATGACGCCCGACTTCCCGAAGCGGCTCCAGGAGGTCCTCGACGCGCACGGGATCCTCTACGTGAACGACGAGATCCAGTCCGGCTGCGGCCGCACCGGGCCCGCCTGGGCGATCGAGCACTACGGCGTCGAGCCCGACCTGCTCGTCAGCGGGAAGACCCTCGGCGGCGGCCTCCCGCTCGCGGCGGTCACCGGCCGCGCCGAGCTGATGGACGCGCCCGGGCCGGGCGGCCTCGGCGGGACGTGCGGCGGCAACCCGATCGCCTGCGCCGCCGCGATCGCGATCCTCGACTCGCTCGCCGACGCGCGCCCGCGCGCCGAGGCGATCGGCGCCCGTCTCTGGGAGCGGCTCCGCGCGATGGCGCCCGCCGGGAGCGAGGTGCGCGGCCTCGGCCCGATGGTCGCGCTCGAGCTGCCCGCGCAGACCGGCGAGGAGACCGCCCGCATCACCGCCGAGGCGCGCGACAAGGGCCTCCTGCTCCTGTCCTGCGGGATCTACGGGAACGTCATCCGCATCCTCGTCCCGTTCGCGATCGGCGACGAGGAGCTGGAGCGCGGACTCGACATCCTCGAGTCGTGCCTCGCGGCCTAGCCGCGTTTTACGTCCTTCGTACCCACCGTTGACGCCCGCCTCGCCCGGCGGGACGACGATGGGCTCGACCCAGTGGTCGACAACGAAAGGACGCCCAGTGAAGAAGACCATCGCCCTGCTCGCCGTCGTCGCCGGCTGCGTCGGGATCGCAGCTCCGGCCGCGCTCGCCGACACCGACCCGCTCGCGGCCGTGCGCGCCGACGTCGCCAAGGTCGAGGCCGACGCGACCGCCCGGCACGACCTCGTGATCGCCGACGCGCAGAAGCTCCAGGCCGACGCTCAGGCCGCCGTCGGCGGCACGAAGGACGCCGCGAAGGCGACCCTCCAGGCCGACCGGCAGAAGCTCCGCTCGGATCGCCGGCAGGCGACCGCGACGGTCCGCGCCGACCGCGCGCAGCTGCGGACCGACCTCGCGGCGGTCCACGCCGCCAAGGCCGGCGGGAACGGTGTCCTCAGGGACCTGCTCCGCCCCATGCGGACGCAGCTTCGCCAGCAGCACCGCGAGATCGTGAGCGCGATCCACTCGGCCCGCGCCGCGGTCCGGAGCCTGCACCGCAGCTTCCGGCGCTGAGCCCCGACGGGCGGCGGCGGCGCTCAGCGCGGGCCGCCGCCCGGCTCGCGCTCGGCGACCCACTCGGCGACCGCGAGCGTCCCGACGAGCGCGGTCAGGACGAGCGCGACCAGCCAGGCGTCGAGCGAGCCGGAGACGGCGAAGAGCACGAGCGCGAGGGCCGCAGCCGCGGGCCGCCCCCAGCGGAACGCTCCGACCATGCGGAGCCGGAAGGCGGCGTGACCCACCAGGTACAGCGCGACGCCGCCGCAGAGCGCGAGGCGCTCCCCCGAGGCGAGCGGCTCGGTCGTGTGCGCGACCGTCTCGCGCGCGCCGACCGCGAAGACGATGATGCCGCCCACGATCAGCAGGTGGAGGTAGCTGTACGCGTCGGCCGCCGCGAGCACGGGATCGTGATGGCGGCGCAGCCGCTCCTCCGCCCGCCCGGCCGTGCGGTCGAAGTAGATCCACCACAGGCCGATCGTCAGCAGCAGCGACAGGCACGCGGCGGCGATCAGCGCGGCGTCGAGCGGACGCCCGGACGCACCGGCGCCGATCGAGATCACCGATTCGCCGAGGCAGATGATCACGAAGAGCCCGTAGCGCTCGGCGAAGTGCGAGACGACCACCTCCTGCAGGCCGCGCAGCCGCTCGCGCGTCAGCCAGGCCGGGCCGGCGTAGTCGAGCGCCGCGGCGGCGAGCCAGAGCACGACGCGCCACGGCTCGTCGAGGAACGACCCGGCCACGAGCAGCGCCATCCCGCCGACCGTCGTCAGGGCGAAGCCGGCGATCGCCGGCAACGACGCGTTCCCGCGCCGCGACACGTCCGCGTAGAGCGCGAGATGCAGCAGCCGCACGAGCGCGTACGACACGGTGAAGAGCGTCGCGTCGGCCCCGAATGCCTGTGGCAGCGCGAGCCCGGCGACGAAGATCAGCACCATCCCGACGAACAGGAGCGCCCGCAGGCGAAGCGCGTCCGGATCCTCGGCGTTGGTCGCCCAGACGAAGGCCGACCAGGCCCACCACACGAGCGCGAGCACGAGCAGCGACCGCCCGAAGCCGGCCCACGAGAGGTCGGCGGCGAGCAGCGTCGTCACGCGGGTGACCGCGAAGACGAAGACGAGGTCCCAGAGCAGCTCGACCGGACCGGTGCGCCGCTCCACGGCTGGCATGGCGTCAGACTCTACGTTCGAGCAGCGCCCACGGGAGCCCGGGGGCCGTGCCGGCCGGGGCGAGCATGCGCGCGGCGTCCTGGCGGGCGAGGACGACCCCGGGCGCGAAGGCGGCGTCGTTCGAGGCGATGACGCGGCCGTTCCCGCTGACGAGCACCGTCACGCGGTCGCGCCGGGCGAGCTCCGGCAGCACCGCGCGCTCGACCTCCTGGGCGAGCACGTCCGCCCCGGCGACCCCGAGGAAGCGGCCGCGATGCACGAGCGGCACCGACAGCGTGAACGTGTACTCGTGCGTGCAGATGTAGTCGACGTACGGGCCTGCGACCGCCGACCGCCGCGTCCGCTCGGGCTCGCGATACCACTCGGTCGTCGTGTAGTCGTAGAACTCGGCCGAGTCGGCGTCGAGGTCGACCTCGAGGCGCTCGAAGCCGCTGCCGCGGTCGGCCCACCACCATTCGATCCACCGCTCGGCGTCGGCCAGCACGCCGGGGGCGGCGACGATGCCCGCCCCGGCGGCGAAGCCCTCGTGGCGGCGCAGCAGGGCCTCGATCGGCGCCCGCAGCGCGGCGAGGTCGGCACGGCAGAGGTCGCGGCCGCCCGCCTGGTCGACGACCTCGAGGGCGGCGTCGCGCAGGGCGCCGATCGAGGCGAGCACGCCTTCGATCTCGGCGCCGACGCCCGCGAGCGGGTCCCGCGAGACCGCGCTCGCCGTCACGCGTCACCGAGCCGGACGCGCAGGTCGAGCAGCCGCTGGGTCTCGGCTGCGACGTGACCCTCGGCCAGGAGGCGCGCCGCTTCCGGATCGTGCCGCTCGATCGCGTCGACGAGCGCGTCGTGCTCGGCGGCGACCGCGGCGAGGCCCTCGGGCCCGACGGGCAGCCACACGAGGTCGCCGACCTGCGCCCACAGGTCCATCTCCTCGCGCGTCAGGCGCGGCGACTGCGCGGCGGCGGCGATCTCCACGTGCAGGCGCGCGTCCGCCCGGCGGCGCTCGGTGAGCGTCGTCGCCGGGACGAGCCGGGCGGCGTGCTCGCGCAGCGCGGCGACGTCCGAGTCGACCGCACGCTCGGCGGCGAGGCGCGCAGCCGCGCCGGCCACGGCCGCGCGGTGGTCGCCGAGGTCGCGCAGCTCGTGCAGCGACAGGGCCCGCAGCCGATGCTCGAGCCCTGCCGGACCGTCGAGCGGCGCGCGGACGAACGAGCCGCCGGCGCGCCCGCGGCGCGTCTCGACCAGCCCGCGCTCGCGCAGGCTCGAGAGCGCGTCGCGCAGCGTCACGATCGAGACGCCGAGCTGCGCCGCGAGGTCGCTCTCGGGCGGCAGCCGCTCGCCGTCGAGCAGGAGGCCGAGCGTGATCGCGCGCTCGAGCTGCCGCGCCACCGTCTCGGCCCGCCCGCCGGCCTCGAGCGGAGCGAAGAGCGTCCGCGCCCGCACCGTCGTCACCACGGCGGGCTCCCGCTTGACAGAAACATCTAAAGTCCGATGTTATCGGGCGAATGCGGGAGCGGATGCATGCCGGAGGCTGACGAGAACCGGGCCGGCGTACGGCTCGACGGCGTCCGCAAGGCCTACGGGGACGTCGCGGCGGTCGACGGCGTCGACCTCGACGTCGCCGGCGGCGAGTTCTTCACCCTTCTCGGGCCGTCGGGCTCGGGCAAGACGACGACGCTGCGGATCATCGCCGGGTTCGAGCAGCCGGACGCGGGCTCGGTGCGCCTCGGCGGCGTCGACATCACCCGGCAGCCGCCGTACGCCCGGGACGTCAACACCGTCTTCCAGGACTACGCGCTCTTCCCGCACATGACCGTGGCCGAGAACGTCGCCTACGGCCTGCGCGTGAAGGGCGTGCCGCGTGGCGAGCGGACGAGGCGAGTCGACGAGGTGCTCGAGCGCGTCCGGCTCGCCGGCTACGGCAAGCGGAAGCCGATCCAGCTCTCCGGCGGGCAGCGGCAGCGGGTCGCGCTCGCACGGTCGATCGTCAACCGCCCGCAGGTGCTGCTGCTCGACGAGCCGCTCGGGGCGCTCGACCTGAAGCTGCGTCAGGAGATGCAGCTCTTCCTCAAGACACTCCAGCGGGAGCTGCGCATGACCTTCCTCTACGTCACGCACGACCAGGAGGAGGCGCTGGCGATGAGCGACCACGTCGCCGTCTTCAACGAGGGCCGGATCGAGCAGGTCGGCACGCCGGACGAGGTGTACGAGCGGCCGGCGACGGAGTTCGTGGCGGGGTTCGTCGGCACCTCGAACATCCTCGAGCGCGGCGGCAGGCGCATCGGCGTCCGGCCCGAGCGCATCGCCCTCGACGGCGCGGGAGAGCCCGCGACGGTCGCCGACGCCGTGTTCGTCGGCTCGTTCGTCCGCTACCTCGTCGACACCGACGGCGGCGACCGGCTCACCGTCGTCCGCCAGTCGGACGGCACCCGGCTCGCTCCGGGCGCCCGCATCCACGTCTCGTGGCGGGACGAGGACGCGTACGAGATCGCACCACCCCCAAACCCAGGACCGGCAGAGCAGGAGGAGAGCACATGAACAAGGCCTTGTGGGCCGCGCTCGCAGCACTCGCGGCCGTTCTCGCGTTCCCGGCGTCCGGCATCTCCGCCGAGCACGGCGGGACGCTGAACATGATCGCCTGGGAGGGCTACACCCAGGCGCAGTGGGTGAAGCCGTTCGAGAAGCAGACCGGCTGCCAGGTGCACGCGAAGTACGCCGGCTCGTCGGACGAGATGGTGACGCTGATGCGCTCGGGTGGCGGCAGCCAGTACGACATGGTCTCCGCGTCGGGCGACGCCAGCCTGCGGCTCATCTACGGCCACGACGTCCAGCCCGTCGACCCGTCGAGGATCCCCGACTTCAAGAACTTCGGGAAGGCCTTCCAGTCGCCGCCCAACAACACGGTCGGCGGCAAGCACTACGGCATCTCGCTCCAGTGGGGCCCGAACACGCTGCTCTACAACACGAAGCAGGTGAAGCCGGCGCCCACGTCGTGGGGGGCGATCTACAGCCCGAAGTACAAGGGCAAGGTCACCGTCCCGGACAACCCGATCCAGATCGCCGACGCCGCGCTGTACCTGATGAAGACGCAGCCGAGCCTCGGGATCAAGGATCCGTACGAGCTGAACTCGACCCAGTTCGACGCGACGATCGCGCTGCTGCGCAAGCAGAAGCCGCTGATCAAGAAGTACTGGGCGCTCGCCTCGGACGAGATCGACCTGTTCAAGAACGGCGACGCCGTGATCGGCGCCTCGTGGCCGTACCAGACGAACACGCTGATCGCGGCGAAGGCGCCGGTGAAGGACACGATCCCGAAGGAGGGCGCGACCGGCTGGCTCGACACCTGGATGGTCTCGAGCCACACGAAGAACCTCGACTGCGCCTACAAGTGGCTCGCGTGGATCTCGACGCCGAAGGTGCAGGCCGAGCAGGCGATCTACTTCGGTGAGACGCCCGTCAACTCGAAGGCGTGCGCGTGGATGGACAAGCTCTCGAAGGGCTCGTGCGAGCAGTACCACGCGAACGCGCCGCTCAAGTACTTCAAGCAGATCTACTTCTGGAAGACGCCGATCGCCGCGTGCGGCAACGGCAAGAACGACTGCATGGACTACACGAAGTGGCAGCAGGCCTGGACGCAGCTCAAGGGCTAGGCGCTTCGCTGCGCGAAGCGCTAGGGGGCGCCCGCCGGTCGGCGGGCGCCCTGCTGTGGCGGCGCCGGTGGGTGAAGGGGCTGGGGCTCCTGATCCCACCGGTCGGCGCGTTCCTCGTTGTCTACGTCGCGGCGCTCGCGGCGCTGTTCGTGTCGGCGTTCTGGTCGGTGAACGCGTTCACCGGCGAGCTCGAGCACGTCTGGACGACGAGCAACTTCTCGACGCTGTGGCACGAGTCGGCGTACCGCACCGTCGCGCTGCGCACCATCGGCATCGCCGCGGGCGTGACGATCACCGACGCGATCGTCGCGTTCCCCTTCGCGTACCTGATGGCCCGCGTCTGCGGTCCGCGCATGCGCGCGGTGCTCTTCGTGCTGACGCTGCTGCCGCTCTGGGCGAGCTACCTCGCCCGCGTCTACGCGTGGCGGCTGATCCTGAACAACGATGGGCTGCTCAACTGGTCGCTGCGGAAGCTCGGCCTGCCGCCGGCGAACATCGCGTACTCGAACACGGCGATGTGGGTCGTCTTCTCGTACATCTGGCTGCCGTTCATGATCCTCCCGGTCTACGCGGCGCTCGAGCGGATCCCCCACTCCTACCTCGAGGCCTCCCGCGACCTCGGCGCGCGAGGGTTCCGCACGCTGCGGACGGTGATCCTGCCGCTCGCGCTGCCGGGGATCGTCGCCGGCTCGATCTTCACCTTCTCGCTGACGCTCGGCGACTACATCACGCCGGTGCTGATCGGCGGCGCGTCGAGCCAGTTCATCGGCAACGTCGTCTACGACTCGGTCAACCAGTCGAGCAACCTGCCCTTCGCGGCGGCGTTCGCAGCCGTCCCCGTCGTCGTCATGGGGATCTACCTCGCGGTCGCGCGGCGGCTCGGCGCGTTCGAGGCGCTCTGATGGAGCGGGCAGGCACGAAGGTCGCGCTGTGGGTCTGGGCCGCGCTCGTGCTGGCCTTCCTCTACGTCCCGATCGCGATCATCTGCGTCTACGCGTTCAACTCGTCGAACGTGCAGAGCTGGCCGATCGCCGGCCTGACGACGAGGTGGTTCGGCCCGGCGATTCACAACGGCGACATGCAGGAGGCGCTGTGGCTGTCGCTGAAGGCGGCCGCGCTCGCGACGCTGCTCGCGATCGTGCTCGGGACCGCCGCGTCGTTCGGCGTGCACCGGTTCCGCTTCTTCGGCCGCGAGGCGGTCTCGTTCCTGCTCGTGCTGCCGATCGCGCTGCCGGGGATCATCACCGGCATGGCCCTGAACTCCTACTTCACGTTCTGGAAGCTGAACTTCGGCCTCTGGACGATCGTGATCGGGCACGCGACCTTCTGCGTGGTCGTCGTCTACAACAACGTGATCGCCCGGCTGCGGCGCCTGCCCGGCTCGCTCACCGAGGCGTCGATGGACCTCGGCGCCGACGGCCTGACCACGTTCCGCTACGTCCTCTTCCCCGCGATCTCGACGGCGCTCGTCTCGGGCGGGCTGCTCGCGTTCGCGCTGTCGTTCGACGAGGTGATCGTGACGACGTTCACCGCCGGCGCGCAGAACACCCTGCCGATCTGGATCTTCGGCCAGATCCGGCTCGGGCAGCAGCTGCCGCAGGTGAACGTCGTCGTGTTCCTCGTCCTCGCCGTCACCATCGTCCCCGTCGTGCTCGCGCAGAGGCTGACGCGCGAGAGCGGGATTCTCCGCACCGAATAGGAGGCTCGGCATGGCCGCAACCGCAACGGACACCCTGGACGTCGTCAACCCCGCGACCGGCGAGTCGATCGCCCAGGTCCCGAACATGGGCGTCGACGAGGTCGACGCCGCCGTCGAGCGCGCCAGGCAGGCGCTGCCCGAGTGGCTCGACGCCACGCCGGGCGAGCGGGCGGAGCTGCTGCTGAAGCTGGCCGACGTGCTCGAGGAGAACGCGGCGGAGCTGTCGGCGATCGAGTCGCGCAACGTCGGCAAGCCGGCGATGGTCGCGCGCGACGAGGTGCCGTTCGCCGCCGACAACCTCCGCTTCTTCGCCGGCGCGGCGCGCAACCTCGAGGGCAAGTCGGCCGGCGAGTACATCAAGGGCTACACGTCCATGATCCGCCGCGAGCCGATCGGGATCGTCGCCGGCATCTGCCCGTGGAACTACCCGCTGATGATGGCGATCTGGAAGCTCGGGCCTGCGCTGGCGGCCGGCAACGTCCAGATCCTCAAGCCGGCCGAGCAGACGCCCCTGTCGCTGCTCCGCTTCGTCGAGCTGGCGAAGGACGTCATCCCGGCCGGCGTGCTGCAGGTCGTCACCGGCGAGGGCGTGCCGACGGGCGAGCGGCTCGTCACGCACCCGGACGTCGGGCTCGTGTCGCTGACCGGCGACGTCGCGACCGGCAAGATCATCGCCCGCACGGCGGCGGACACGCTCAAGCGCGTCCACCTCGAGCTCGGCGGCAAGGCGCCGATGGTCGTCTTCGACGACGCCGACGTCGAGGCCGTCGCCGAGGGGATCAAGATCGCGGGCTTCTGGAACTCCGGCCAGGACTGCACCGCCGGCTCCCGAATCCTCGCCGGGCCGAAGATCTACGACCGGCTGCTCGAGACGGTCGTCCCGGTCGTCGAGTCGATGAAGGTCGGCGACCCGGCCGACGGCGACGACGTCGAGATGGGGCCGGTGATCTCACGCGACCAGCAGGAGCGCGTGCTCGGGTTCCTCGACCGCGCGAAGGGCGCGACGGTGCTCACGGGCGGCACGGCGAGCGGCGACCGAGGGTACTTCGTCTCCCCGACCGTCGTCACGGACGTCAGCCAGGACGACGAGATCGTGCAGGACGAGGTGTTCGGCCCCGTGGTGACGGTGCAGCGCTTCGCCGACGACGCCGAGGCGATCGCGTGGGCGAACGGCGTCCGCTACGGCCTCGCCGCGTCGGTGTGGACGCGCGACATCGGCCGGGCGCTGAACGCGGCGCGGAAGCTCCAGTTCGGCGCGGTGTGGATCAACGACCACCTCGTCCCGATCGCGTCGGAGATGCCCCACGGCGGCTTCAAGAGCTCGGGCTACGGCAAGGACATGTCCGCGTACTCCATGGAGGAGTACACGCAGATCAAGCACGTGGTGGCGAAGCTGGACTAGGACGCGAGTCCGAGCCTGGACGCGCCGGCGGCGTGATAGACGATGCGCTCGCAGTCGTCGCAGACGTCGGAGCGCATGCGCGGCTGGCGGCTCGTCCCGTCGAGCTCGAGATGCCGCAGGGCGATGTCCGGCTCGACCCAGCTGAAGCCGAGCACGCGCTGGCAGAAGTCGCACACGCGCACGGACTCGTGGCGGCGGGGCGCCTCGGGGTCGAAGAGCGGCATCGTCCAGCGTCGCCGGTCGTGCAGCGGCCGCAGGGCGACCTCGACGTCGCCCGCGAAGCCGCGCGGGACGGCGGTGAGCTCGTAGCGCGTCGCGTGCGTCGCGGTGACGGCGCGGACGTCGACCGCGACGCGGAACCGCGCCCGGGCGCGCTGCAGCATCGCCTCGTACAGGGCGTACGCGTCGCCGTTCTCGACCGCGCGGTGGAGCGGCTCGCCGACCGCCGCCGGCGCCAGCGCGGCGAGGCGGTGGCTCCCGACGAGCGAGTTCCACGCGTCGGTGACGTCGGCGACGAGGTTCGCGCCGTCGACGACGAGCGAGGGGCGTTCGAACGTGGGCATCGGTGTCAGGTTGGCTCGCAGTACGCGGTGCGCCCGGTGATGCCGCAATCGCCCGGTCGACCGTCGTTCGCAGCTAATCCGATCGGCCGGGCGTTGTCCTTCACCTGTTCGGGTAGATCGCCCCTCGCTCCAACGGGTGACGGACATCGACGTCACAGGCCATGGCTCGGGGCGACACGTGCGGTGCCAGGCACCGGTTACGGGACGCGCACGGAACCGTCACGGAAGTGGGAAAACGGCTCGGGCAAGCCCCGGCGGGCATGGTCCCTTCCGGCCAGGAGCGGTGCCAGGCACGGGTTACAGGAGTGTGACGATTCGTCCACAGGGCTCGACGCGGGCGGCCGGATCGCTCATCCTCGTCGGGCCGTGGTGGGATGCCGCGGCAGGTGCGGCGGTTCGGGTGCTCGGCCGGCCGGACGGACGGGAGTCCGTTTCGAGAGGGGTCGCCCCTGGTCCGTCGGGCGCTCAGCCGCCGCGGAGCTCGGCGAGGTCCGCCCGCGACGGGCGCCACGCGCTTGCGGCGACGTTGGCGCGCACCTGCTCCGGCTTCGTCGCCCCCGCGATCACCGACGGGATCGTGGCCTCCGCGAGCAGGCCGCCGATGGCGATCTCGAGGAGCGAGACGCCGTGCGCGTCGCCCCAGGCGGCCAGCCGCTCGACCTCGTCGAGCTGTGCGTCGGAGATCTCGCGGCCGTGCAACCGTGTCCCCTCGGCGGGCGGGCGGCCGCGCCGCACCTTCCCGGTGAGGAGCCCGTTGGCGAGCGGGAAGTACGGGATGAACCCAAGCCCGAGCTCCGCGCACGCCGGCAGCAGCTCCCGCTCGGCGTCGCGCGCGAGCCACGAGTAGTGGCCCTGCTCGGAGACGTACGGGACGCCGAGCGCCTCCGCGACGCGCGCCGTCTCGCGCATCTGCTCCGGCGAGTAGTTCGAGGTGCCGTACGCGCGCACCTTGCCCGCCTGGACGAGGGCGGCGACCGCGCCCACGGTCTCCTCGACCGGCGTGCCCGGGTCCATCTCGTGGTGCTGGAGCAGGTCGATGCGATCCGTCTGGAGCCGCCGCAGCGACGCCTCGACGGCGGTCACCACGTAGGCGGGCGAGCCGCGGCGCTCCTCGCCGTCCCCCATCGGCTTGCCGAACTTCGTCGCGAGCACGATGCCGTCCCGCCGGCCGCCGAGCGCGCGGCCGAGCAGCAGCTCGCTGCCGCCCTGGTTGCCGTAGATGTCGGCGGTGTCGAAGAAGGTGACGCCCGCCTCGAGCGCCGCGTCGACCACGGCTCGGGTCGCGGCCTCGTCGATCCGCCCGCCGAAGTTGTTGCACCCGAGCCCGACGACCGAGACCTCGAGCTGCCCGAGCGCGCGCGTGTCCATTCCAGGACACTACCGGGCGGCTCATGCGCTACTGGGAGGACATCCGTGTCGGCGACGTCTTCGAGTTCGGCCCGGTCGAGGTGCGCGAGGACGAGGTGATCGCCTTCGCGTCGGCGTACGACCCGCAGCCCTTCCACGTCGACGTGGAGGCGGCCGCCGCGGGGCCGTTCGGCGGGCTGATCGCGAGCGGCTGGCACACCGCGAGCCTCTTCATGGGCATGTACGTGCGCGGCCTGCTGCACGACACGGTCTCGATGGGCTCGCCCGGCGTCGAGCAGCTGCGCTGGCTCGTGCCGGTGCGGCCGGGAGACGAGCTGAGCGCGCGCGTCCGCGTCGTCGACTCGCGCCCCTCGTCGAAGAACCCGCGCCGCGGCACGATCGTCTCGGAGTGCGAGGTGCTCAACCAGCGAGGCGAGGTGGTGATGACGCTGACCGCCCGCGGCCTGTTCGGCCGCAGGGAGCCGGCCGCCTGAACGACGGCCGCCGCGCGGAGACGAGAGCCGCCTCGAGGCGCTGCTCGTCTAGCGCCAGGTCTGCTCGAGCACGCGCAGCCAGTTGCCGTGCGTGATCTTGGCGACGTCCGCGTCGTCGAAGCCCCCCGCCCGCAGCGCCGCGGCCACCTTCGGGAAGCCGGCGATCCCGTCGATCTCGTCCGGGACGCTCGCGCCGTCGAAGTCCGACCCGAGCGCGACGTGGTCGATGCCCATGCGCTCGGCCAGGTAGGCGGCGTGCCGGACGATCTCGTCGATCGAGGTGTCCAGCACCTTCTCGCCGTCGGCGCGGAGGAAGTTGACCGCGAAGTTCACGCCGACGACCCCGCCCGAGTCGCGGATCGCGTCGAGCTGCTCGTCGGTGAGGTTGCGCGACGACGCGCACAGGGCGTGTGCGTTCGAGTGGGTGGCGACGAGCGGCGCGTCGCTGAGCCGGGCGACGTCCCAGAACGCGGCTTCGTTCAGGTGCGAGAGATCGACGAGCAGCCCGAGCCGGTTGCAGGCCCGCACGAGCTCCCGCCCGGCGGCGGTCAGGCCCGGGCCGGTGTCGGGCGACGACGGGAACCGGAACGGGACGCCCTCGGCGAACGCGTTCGGACGCGACCAGACGAGCCCGATCGAGCGGAGCCCGCGCTCGACCCATAGGTCGAGGTTCGACAGGTCGGGCGCGATCGGCTCGGCGCCCTCGAGGTGGACGATCGCGCCGACACGGCCCGGCTGGAAGTCGGCCGCGCTCTGCGCGAGCTCGACCGGCAGCCCGAGCAACGTCTCGTAGAGCTCGTCTGCGATCCGGGCCGCCTCCTCGTAGGGAATCGGATCGGGCAGCGGCAACGAGTACGGCACCGCTCCCGGCTCGAGGATGTGCTCGGACGGGACGTAGAGCGCGAAGAAGCCGCCTGCGAAATCCGCCTCGTCCGCCCGCTCGAGGAGCACGTGCGTCGGCTCCTCCCCGCGCCAGCGGCGCAGCACGAGGTCGTTGTGGCCGTCGATGATCACCGGCGCATCGTACGGACCGCGTATGTCAGGCTTTTCGTCCCGTGACCGAAATCCCGCTTCGCGTCGTCATCTGCGAGGACGATCCCGGCTTGGCCGAGCTCATCGACCGGGTCCTCGACGAGGACGGGCGGTTCGTGGTCGTCGGACGCGCCGCGGACGGCGACGAGGTCGTGCACGTCGTGGAGCGCGAGGCGCCCGACATCGTCCTGATGGACATCGGCCTGCCCGGGCGCGACGGGATCGCCGCGACCCGCTCGATCCGCGCCCGCGACGCCGGCCAGCACGTCGTCATCTACACCGGCTCGGACGAGTACTCCAACGTCGCGCGCGCCCTCGAGGCCGGCGCCGCCGGCTTCCTGCACAAGGACGCGCTGACCTCGCCCGATCTCGGCGACGCGCTGCACGTGCTGCATACGAACTACCGGGCCGCGGTGCCCGATCCCGAGCAGGGCTGAAGCCCGCTTTACAAACGCCCGCCACACTGGCGCGTGATGCGGCTCCCGCGCCCGGGCCAGTGGCCCCTGATCGCGCTCCTCGCCGGAAGCGCAGTCGTCTTCGGCGTCCTGCTCTGGTGGCTCCTGTTCCACCACGACTCGCCGCGCCACGCCGCGCCACCACCTCCGCCGGCGACGACCTCCCCACCTCCCGCCACGACGACCGCGCCTGCGACGACGACCCCACCGGCGCCGACGACCACACCGCCCACGACCACGGCGCCGCCCCCGACGACGACGGCTCCGGCGGCGCCGACCCCGGTCGCGTTCTCCTGGGACGACGCCGGCGGGCTGGTCTACCACCCGTCGGAGATCGACCCGCAGTGGCTCGGTCGGCAGATGCGCGCGGCCGGGTTCGGCTGGGTGGCGGTCTTCCTCGGCGACGGGCCGTCGCTCGCCGCGCCCGATGCGGGCTGGATCTACCGCTTCCAGCTCGCGAGCGGGCTCCCCGTCGGCGGCTGGAGCGTGCTGCGCGACGACCCCGCGGGCGAGGCGACGGCCGCGGCGAGCCTCGTCTCCGCGAGCGGCCTGTCCTTCTACATCGCAGATGCCGAGGCGGAGTACGCGTACACCGACGTGAACGGCCAGAGCGGCGACAGTGTGCAGTACGAGCGGTCGCAGGCCTTCGTCTCGACGTTCCGCGCGCTCGAGCCGACCCTGCCCGCCGGCCTGTCCTCGTACTGCCGCCCCGACCAGCACGACCTGGACTGGGCGACGTGGGCGAAGGCGGGGTTCGTCTTCCTGCCCCAGGCCTACACGAACGACTTCGGGGGCGCCGCGACCCCGACCTCGTGCGTCGACGGCGCCGCCGGGTTCTTCCCCCGCGCCGACGTGCACCCGACGATCGGGAGCTACTTCGGCTCGCTCGGCGCGGTGCCGCCGTCGACGTCGATCGCCGACCTGCACGCCGCCGGCACGAAGGGGTTTTCGATCTTCCCGGCCGAGGTCAACACGACGGCCGACGACTGGGCCGCCTACGGCCGCGGGATCGCGACGCTCGGCATCGCCACCCCGGCAGGCTGACCGCCCCTAGGCGTCCCATGGGCTGGGCCGGCCGCTGCCGGGCAGGCAGCAGTCGGGCGCGCACGTGTCGTGGCTCGGACCGAAGCGACCGAGCGCTCGCCGCGGCACGTCGCTCGACAGGCGTTCCTGGACGAGCTCGCGGATCGCGGCGACGAACGCCGGGTGCGTTCCGGCCGTCCCGGCGCGCGCCAGGCGCAGGCCGAGCCGCTCGGCCGTCGCGCGCGCCTCGACGTCGAGGTCGTACAGCACCTCGAGGTGGTCCGAGACGAAGCCGATCGGCGACACGACGACGGCGCGCACGCCGCGCGCGGCGACCTCCTCGAGGTGGTCGTTCACGTCCGGCTCGAGCCAGGGCACCTGCGGCGGGCCGCTGCGGCTCTGGTACGCGACGGCGAAGTCGGCGATGCCCGTCGCGTCTGCCACGAGCCGCGCGGTCTCGCGCAGCTGCGCCTCGTACGCGCAGTTGCGGGCCATCGCCGCGGGGATCGAGTGGGCGGTGAACGCCACGTGCACCTCGTCCGGGTCCACCTCCAGCTCGGCGAGTGCGTCGCGCACGCGATCGACGTTCGCCTCGACGAAGCCCGGGTGGTTGTAGACCATCCGCAGGCGCGGCGCCTCGGGCGCGTCCGGGCCGACCGCCTGCTGCGCCTCGAAGAGGTTCTCGCGGTACTGGCGGCAGCCGGAGTACGAGCTGAACGCCGACGTGAAGAAGGCGAGCGCGCGGCGGACGCCGTCGTCGCGCATCTCGCGCAGCGTGTCGACGAGGAACGGGCGCCAGTTGCGGTTGCCGAAGTACACCGGCAGGTCGATGCCGTGCGCGCGCAACTCGGCCTCGAGCGCGGCGATCAGCTCGCGGTTCTGCTCGTTGATCGGGCTCACCCCGCCGAACCGCTGGTAGTGCTCGGCCACCTCGAGCAGCCGCTCGGGCGGGACTCCGCGGCCGCGCGTCACGTTCTCGAGGAACGGCATCACGTCGGCCGGCCCCTCCGGGCCGCCGAAGGAGACGACGACGACGGCGTCGACCCGATCGTCCGGGAAGCGGCTGACGGCTCGGTCGGCGGGCGGCTTGCGGTCCGTGATCGGCGTCGCCATCGACGCCCATGGTGCCTACCGGGCCGCGACGGCCGTCAGGGGGTCCGGTGCGAGGCGGTGACCCGCGCCAGGCGCTCGAGCGCCGACTCGGACCGCCCGCAGCGGCCGCAGAAGATCCTCACCCGCATGTCGTCGTCCAGGCGCCGGATCCAGTAGTGACCGCGCCGGGAGCAGCGCAGCCTGCGCCGCACCGCCCGCACCTTCGAGCCCAGGGCCAATCTCGTCCACCTCCGCCGCAGTTGCCTTCTTCCTACCGGCTTCGGCGGACGGTTCCTTACCTCGTCGCGAAGCGAGCGCTCAGCCAGGAGTGGTCGCCGCCTGCGCGAGCCGCCGCTGGAACCGGCGGGCGAACGGCAGGACCGCGGCCGCCGGCAGGAGCGCGAGCCAGAGGTTGAACAGCCGGTACGCGATCACGCCCGACGCCGCGGCCGCGAACGGGACGTGGAACCACGTGAGCACCCACGCGAGCAGGATCTCCACGACGCCCGGGCCGCCGAGCGGCAGCGACCGCCGCGTGAGCGCCCAGCCGGTGCCGTAGGCGAGCACGAGGACCGGCACCGAGAGGCGGACGTCGAACACCCGCAGCGCGGCCCAGAGCGTGAGCAGGTCGCCCGTCCAGTAGAGCGCCGCGCCGACGAAGGCGTAGCCGTAGCGGAACGGGTCGAGCAGGAGCTCCCGCAGGATCGTCAGCGAGGCCACCGCGTGGCCGAAGCCGCGGCGGATCCGCCCGTCGCCCGCCGACACGTCCGCCCAGTCCTGGTTCCGCGGCGAGGTGATCCAGGCGGCGGCGAGCACGCCGGGGACGACTGCGAGCCACGGCAGCGCGATGTCCGGCTCGACCTTGCCGCCGATCCCGAGGACGAGGAGCACGCCGACCACGGCGACCGCCGGTGCCAGCACCGCGTACTCGAGCGCGCTCAGGGCGAGCACGCGGCAGAGCGCCCCGCGTGGGGTCATCCCCGCCTCGCGCAGCGTCACCCGGTCGATCGAGAAGCCGCCGCCCGCGTTCGCGGTGAAGATCGGCGCGAAGCCGATGCTGACGATCATGAACGACAGCGGCAAATCCAGCGAGACGCCGCGGTCGACGCGGGCGACCGCCTTCAGCGCGAGCGTGTAGCCGACGTACGCGACGAGCTGGCCGCAGGCGCAGAGTGCGAACCACTCGGCGTTCTCGACGGCGAGGGCGTGCCAGATGCGCGGCCACCCGACCCAGTACACGAGCCCGGCGGCCGCGCCGACCTCGAGGACGAGCGACACCGCCAGTGCGAGGATCGGATGCGCCGACTCGTCGAGCCAGACCTGGATCAGCGACTTCGGCTTGGCCTCGTCGTTCGTCACGTGTGGCACCGAGTACCCGCCGGCGGCCGTAACAATTCCCGCCCTTCCTCGCATCTCCCTGAGGACAACGACGGGAGGTGACGGATGACGGTCATGAGCTGCCGGTGAGAAGCGATGCGAGACTGCTACGGGAGGCGCGCACCGATCCCGGGGCGTTCCGCGAGCTCTACGAGCGCTACGCCCGCCGCGTGCACGGGTTCCACCTGCGCCGGACACGCGACCCGGACGCCGCGCACGACCTGACCGCGGAGACGTTCGCGCAGGCCTGGCTCGCCCGCACGCGCTTCCGCGACGAGGCGGGCGGCTCGGCGGGGCCGTGGCTGTACGGGATCGCCCGCCACGTCCTGCTCGCGTCGGTGCGGAAGCAGGCCCTCGAGCGGTCGGCGACCGAGCGGCTCGGCGTGTTCGACCGGCTCGACCGCGAGCCGAGCGAGGCGCAGCCCGACGAGAGCTGGCTCGACGGCCTCGACGAGGCCCTCGGCGACCTGCCGGACGGCCAGCGCAAGGCGATCGAGCTGCGCGTCGTCGCCGACCTTGCCTACGACGACGTCGCCGAGCGCCTCGGCACCACGCCCCGCGCCGCCCGGGTCCGCGTCTCCCGCGGCCTGGCGGCGCTCCGCGAACGGATCACGAACCCATTGGAGGCAACGAGATGACCGAGTCCACTCCCCTTCTGGCCGCGCTCGGCGACGCGCTCGAGGCGTCGGCGGCCGCCGACCTGGCCTCGTCGCGCGCGCGGCTCCCGCGCCGCCGCTCGCGCCGGCTGGTGGCGCTCGTCGCCGTCGCGGCGGCCGCGGTCGTGAGCGGCGCCAGTTTCGCCGCGGTCGAGCTGACGAGCAACGAGGAGGTCGCCGCGAGCCTGCCCGCCGGCTCGCTGTGGCTCGCCGGCACCGAGCCGTCCTGCACAACGGTCACGCAGGACGTCGAGTACCACTGCGTCCTCGGCAAGGCGCCGGCGAATGCGATCAGCGACTGGAAGGGCACGGTCGAGCCGACGGTCGACGCGACGAAGCACGTCAACGGCGGCTGCCGCTCGCTCGCCAGCGACGGCCGCGAGTGGGAGTGCTACCTCGGCCAGGCCGCCGTCGACCAGCAGATCGTCAGCGCCGGCTTCCTCGGCCAGGAGGTGACCGGCCCGGGCGTCGGCTGAGGGCCGGCTTCGACACGTTCGAGGGGGGCTACGTCCGGGACGGAGAGCGCAGCGCCGAG
>DASZWR010000037.1:0-49806 GCA_035546215.1 Gaiellaceae bacterium
TCTGGCCGATCCCGGCCGACCACTATGCGCTCGGGCACCGGCTCGTCGCGCTCGTCGGCTACGACGCAGCCGGCCGCGTGATCGCCCACGGCCGCGTGCCGAGGCCGGTCGACCAGCGCGGGATCTACCCGTGCAAGACGCCCGAGGACCTCGGCTACGGCGTGAAGGAGTGCGCCTAGGCGGTGAGGACCGAGACGACCTCGCGCACCGCGTCCGCGGACTTCGCGAGGGCCGCCTGCTCGTCGTCGTCGAGGTCGACGACGTAGATCTCTTCGAGGCCGGAGCGGCCGAGCTTCACCGGCACGCCCATGTAGAGGCTGTCGATGCCGTACTCGCCCTCGAGGTAGACGGTGCAGGGGAGCACGCGCTTCTCGTCGAGGAGGATCGAGTCGACCATCTGGGCGCACGCCGCGCCGGGCGCGTACCAGGCGGAGGTGCCGATCAGCTTGACGAGCTCGCCGCCGCCGACCGCGGTGCGCTCGACCATCGCCTGGATCCGCTCCGCCGAGACGAGCTTGCGGAGCGGCACGCCGCCGACGGTGGTCGCCGAGGCGACGGGAACCATCTGGTCGCCGTGGCCGCCGAGGACGAGCGCCTGCACGTCCTTGACCGAGGCGCCGGTCTCGAGCGCGATGAAGGTGCGGAAGCGGGCGGTGTCGAGGATCCCCGCCTGGCCGATCACGCGCTCCTTCGGGAGCCCGGACGCCTTGAGGGCGACGTGGCACATCGCGTCGAGCGGGTTCGAGAGCACGATGATGATCGCGTCCGGGGACGCGGCGACGACCTGCTCGGTCACCGACTTGACGATCTTCTCGTTCGTCTGCACGAGGTCGTCGCGGCTCATGCCCGGCTGGCGCGGGAGGCCGGCGGTGATCACGACGACGTCCGAGCCCTTCGTGTCGGCGTAGTCGTTCGTGCCGGTGAGCGTCGGCTCGAAGCCGAGCACCGGGCCCATCTGGTTGATGTCGAGCGCCTTGCCCTGCGGCAGGCCCTCCTTGATGTCGACGAGGACGATGTCCGCGTAGTCGCGCTGCGCGAGCACCTCTGCGCACGTCGCGCCCGTCGCGCCCGCCCCGACGATGGTGACCTTCGACCTCTCGGACATCCGTTATCCCTCCAGCCTTTCGATGATCGCGTCCGCGTATTCCGCCGTGCCGACAGCCGTCGGGTCGTCGCGGTGCGGCTTCATGTCATAGGTGACCTTGTCGCCCTCGGCGATCACCGCGGCCACGGCGTCTTCCAGCCGGCGCGCGGCGTCGTCCTCGCCGAGGTGCTCGAGCATGAGCTTCCCGGAGAGGATCATCGCCGTCGGGTTGACCTTGTTCTGGCCCTTGTACTTCGGGGCCGAGCCGTGCGTGGCCTCGAACACCGCCGTGTCGGGGCCGATGTTCGCGCCGGGCGCCACCCCGAGCCCGCCGACGAGGCCGGCGGTGAGGTCGCTGATGATGTCGCCGTAGAGGTTCGGCAGCACGAGCACGTCGAACTCCTCGGGCCGCTGCACGAGCCCCATGCAGAGCGCGTCGACGAGGTTCTCCCACGGCTCGATCTCCGGGTAGTCCTTCGCGACCCCCCGGAACACGTCGAGGAAGAGCCCGTCGGTGAACTTCATGATGTTCGCCTTCGTGATGCACGAGACGCGCTTGCGCCCGTGGGCGCGCGCGTAGTCGAACGCGTAGCGGATGATCCGCTCCGAGCCCTCGCGGCTGATCGGCTTCACGCTGATGCCCGAGCCGGGCGCGATCTGCTTCTTCTGCAAGCCGTTCAGGTCGGCGATCACCTTCTCGGCCTCCGGCGTCCCGGCCTCGTACTCGATGCCGGCGTAGAGGTCCTCGGTGTTCTCGCGGACGATCACGACGTCCACGTGCTCGTAGCGCGAGCGCACACCCGCGTAGGTCTTGCAGGGACGCAGGCACGCGTACAGGCCGAGCTCGTGGCGGAGCGCCACGTTCACGGAGCGGAAGCCGGTCCCGATCGGGGTGGTGATCGGGCCCTTCAAGGCGACCTTGTTCTCCTTCACGGAGGCCAGGGTCTCTTCGGGGAGCGGCGTGCCTGCCGTCTCCATCACGTCGACACCGGCTTCCCGGACGTCCCAGTCGAACTCGACGCCCGTCGCCTCGAGCACCCGCCTGGTCGCCTCGGTGAGCTCCGGTCCGGTGCCGTCGCCGGGGATGAGAGTCACACGATGTGTCATAGCCGCGTGTGAGCGTACCTGCGCCGACCAGAGCAGCTCCCCCTTTACGGGGATGGCCCGGCGGGCGCAACAGCCGTTCTATGAGAGGAGATGCAGCGGTCTGCGGCCTTCCTCGACCTGCCACGGTTGTCCCCCGGCTTCGTGCACGGCGGCGCCGCCGTCGCCGAGACGGTGGCTGCGCTCGCGCGCGCCGACCGGCTCGTCGCGGCGAGCCGGTACGAGGAGGCAGTGCAGACGCTCGGCGACGTGCAGGTGCCGGCCCTCTCGGCGCCCGACGTCGCGATGCGCGTCCTGCACTGCGAGGCCTGGGCGCGGATGTACCTCGGCGACCTCGACACGGCCGTGGCGCTGTGCGAGCGGGCCCGCGACCTCGCCGAGGGCGAGTGCTTCACGAGCGTCGACCGCGCGGAGGCGCTCTTCCGCCTCGCCGCGGTGCGGCTGAAGATGAACAAGGTCGGGAACGCCGTCTCGCTGCTCGGCGAGGCGCTCCGGCTGAGCGACGGGGGCAGCCTCGCCGGCGACCGGGTCCGCGCCCGCGCGTTCGAGTGGCGCGCGCGCTGCTATGTGATCCAGCGCGACTGGGAGGCGGCGCAGGCGGACGCGGAGAGCGCCGTCGAGCTCGCCGACGCGCTCGGCGACGCACGGCTCGCGGGCCTCGCCAACATGCAGTGCTCGGTGATCGCCGAGCGCCGGGGCGACCCACGGATGGCGCGCTACTACGCCGAGGCCGCGCGCTCGCTCGCCGTCGCCTCGGGCGACCGGCAGACCGAGGGCCGGCTGCTGAACAACCTCGGCGGCCTCGCGCTGCTGCTCGGGGAGCCCGAGAACGCCGTCGCGCTGATCAAGGAGGCGTTTGCGGTCTTCCTCGACCTCGGCGCCGACACCGACGCCGCCCAGGCCGTCTCCTCGCTCGCCCAGGTGCACCTGCGCTGCGGCGCGCCGCTGCTCGCCGAGGAGCAGGCGCGGCACGCGCTGTCGATCCTCGGCGACCGCGAGGACTTCGTCGACGAGCGCGGCAACGCGCACCTCGTGCTCGGCCGGGCGCTGCACGCGCAGGGCCGGACCGACGAGGCGATGACGGAGTTCGCGACCGCCGAGTGGCTGTTCGAACGGCTCGGCTCCGAGAGCCACGTCGCCGCCGCCTGGATGGCGCAGGGCGACCTCTACGAGAGCCTCGGCGACCTGGAGGCCTCCTCGACGCTCTTCCGGCGCGCGGCCGAGGCGCTCCAGGACTTCAACTTCTGACGATGTTCGACCAGCAAGCAAAAGGGGGGTACCACGTGAAGAAGCACGCCAGCCTGGCGGTCGTGCTGGTGCTCGTGGCGTTCGCGGCGTTCCTCGCTGCGGCGCACGGCGGCCCGCACCTCCACGGGTTCTTCAGCGGCGGCTAGTCGCGAACGGCGGCGCGGGGCGTACCTTCTTGTACGCTCCGCGCCGTGACCCTGTCCGAGGCGGCGGCACAGGCCGACGGCCTGGACGACGAGCGCGAGCTGTCGAAGCTGCGCTCGCAGTGGGACGACGAGCTCGAGGCGTCCGCGCGCCACGCCGACTTCCGCGAGCGCGCCGCCGCCTATCGCGCGGTCGGCCAGTTCCGGTTCCGCTCGAAGAAGGAGCTCCTGCGCCGCGGGCTCGAGGACGAGAGCCCGGCGGTTCGCGGCTCGGCCCTCCTCTCGCTGGAGCGCCTCTCGCGCGACCACCCCGGAGACGTGAACGACGTGCGGCCGCTCCTGCACGAGCTCGTGGCCCACGACCCGAACGAGGCGGTGCGTCGGCTCGCGGTCGTCGCGCTGAAGAACGGCTCCAGCAGGCCGGACACGATCCAGATCCTCGCGTCGATCGGGACCGACGACGAGCAGCCGCGCGAGCTCCGCGAGGCGGCCGCCAAGGTGGCGCAGCTGCTGCGCCGCAAGGCGACCAGGTAGCGCTTCGGCTCAGACGCCGCAGCTGCAGCCGTCGTGCCGGCCGCAGGACGGGCACACGACGCGGCGGCGCTTAGGCTCGAGCATGTTCTTCGCGAGCCCCGCCTTCGTCATCAGCCACGCCGCGACCATCACGAGCGCCATCAGTACTTCGACGTGCAGTTCCATCGGTACCTTCTTCTCTCGTTCTTCTCCGGGCGTGTGGGTGTGCCCGGAAATACAACTCCCTACGCCGACGATCGGTTACGTGGGTGTACAGCTCGGTGGTGGAGAGATCGGCATGTCCGAGCATCTCTTGAACCGAGCGGAGGTCGGCGCCGCCTTCCAGGAGGTGGGTGGCGAACGAGTGGCGGAGCAGGTGCGGGTGGACGCGGCCAGGGTCGAGACCGGCTTTCTCGGCCAGCTTGCGGAGGATCAGGAACGCGCCGGCGCGCGTGAGCGGGCCTCCGCGCGCATTCAGGAACAGCTCGGCGCGGTGGCGGCGGTCGAGGTAGGGGCGGCCGCGGCTCAGGTAGCGGCGGAGCGCCTCGGCGGCGTGGCGGCCGATCGGGACGACCCGCTCCTTGCCGCCCTTGCCGATCACGCGCACGAGGCGGTCGTCGAGGTCGACGCCCGAGCGGTCGAGGCCGACCGCCTCCGACACGCGCAGGCCCGCGCCGTAGAGGAGCTCGACGAGCGCCTGGTCGCGCAGGTCGCGCGGCTGGGTGCCCCTGGCCGCGTCGATCAGGCGCTCCGCCTCGCCGGGCGACAGCGTCTTCGGGAGGGGCTTCGGGCGGCGCGGGAGGGGCACCGCGGCGGCCGGGTTGTCGCCCCGCGCGCCGAGGAGCTGCAGATGCCGGAAGAAGCTGCGGGCAGCGGCGTTCCGGCGCGCCACCGTGGCGGGCGACAGGCCGTCGGCGCGGAGCTGCGCGGCGTAGCGCTCGAGGTCCTCGACGCTCGCCTCGGCGAGCGGCTTGCCGAGGTAGCCGGAGAGCGCCGAGAGGTCGCGCCGGTAGGCGTCGACCGTGCGCGGCGAGCGCCGGGCCGCGAGCAGCGCGAGGAAGCCCTCGAGGTCGGGATCCATGCGGGGTCGTTCGACGCCTAGACTCGCGTTCATGCGTCTCGAGCTGCAGCACGTCTCCGTGCCGATGCCGGCGGGCGGCCACGACCGCGCCCGGGCCTTCTACGGCGGCCTCCTCGGGCTCGAGGAGCGGGACGTCCCGCCGAAGCTCGACGCCTCCGAGCTCGTGTGGTTCCGCGCCGGCGGCGACCTGGAGCTGCACGTCTTCGAGTCGGACGAGCACGCGCCGCGCGGGCAGCACCTCTGCCTCCGGCTCGACGAGGGCCTCGGCGAGCTGCGGGCGCGGCTCGAGGAGGCGGGCGTCCCGGTCGAGGACACGACGGAGATCGTCGGCCGCCCGCGCTTCATGTGCCGCGACCCGTTCGGGAACCGCGTCGAGCTGACCGAGTGGGTCTGACCGGGCTCTGACCCGATCTACGACCGCGGGTGCGCGTGGTCGTACACCCGCCGCAGCCGCTTCGCGTCGACGTGGCTGTACATCTGCGTCGTCGAGAGGGAGCTGTGGCCGAGGAGCTCCTGGATCGTGCGCAGGTCGGCGCCGCCCTCGAGCAGGTGCGTGGCGAACGCGTGGCGCAGCCGGTGCGGGTGGGGGACGAGGCGCCGCAGCGTCGAGGTGTCGAGCCGGCGGCCGCGCGCCGACAGGAAGAGGGCGTTCTCCGCGCCGCGCGCGAGCTCCGGCCGCGCCTCGCGGAGGTACCGCGCGACGAGCGCCGCGGCCTCCTCGCCGAGCGGGACGACACGGTCCTTGCCGCCCTTGCCGAGGCGGACGTGCACCGTCTCCTGCTCGAAGTCGACGTCGCCGAGGTCGAGCCCCACCGCCTCCGCCGCGCGCAGGCCGCACGAGTAGACGAGCTCGACCATCGCCCGGTTCCGGAGCGCGAGCGGCCCCTCGCCGGCGAGCCCGTCGACGATCGACTCGACCTCCTCCTGCTTCGGCGCGTCCGGGAGCCGCCGCACCCGCTTCGGCGCGAGCGGCGCGTCCGGCACGTGGTCGGCGCCGAGCGAGTAGCGGAGGAGCGACCGGACCGCGACGAGCTTCCGCCCGATCGTCGCCGGCGCCAGCTTGCCGGCCGGCCGGGCGCGGCCGAGCTCGGCCACCCAGTCGGCGAGCACGCGCACGTCGACCTCCTCGAGCGGGCTCGACGCGCCGTACCAGCGCGCGAACTCGGCGAGGTCGGTCGCGTAGACGCGGCGTGTGCCGTCGGAGATGCCGGCCGCCGCCAGGAACCGCTCGATCGCCGCGTCGGTTGTCACGGCACCGAGTTCGCCGCCGCCACTAGGATCGCCTGCCGATGGACGATCGCCTCCGCCGCCTCGCCGAGCTCTCCGTCCACGGCGCCAACGTGCAGCCGGGCCAGATCGTGATGATCACCGCCGAGATCGGCCAGGAGGAGCAGGTGCGCGCGACTGCCGCGGCGGCGTACGCCCGCGGCGCGAAGTTCGTCGACGCCGACTACTTCGACCCGTTCGTGAAACGAGCCCGGATCGAGCACGGCGACCCGGACACGCTCACGTTCGTCCCACCCTGGCTCGGGGAGCGCGTGCTCGCCCACGCCGCGGAGAAGGGGGCGCGCGTCACCCTCGTCGGCCTGACGGCGCCGAACCCGTTCGAGGGCCTCGACCCGAACCTCGTCGGCCGCGACATGCTTCCGCGCGTCAAGGAGCTGACGAAGGTCGTCGGCGACCGCTCGACGAACTGGTGCATCGTCCCGGCGCCGCATCGCGCCTGGGCGAAGCTCGTGTTCCCGGACCTGTCCGACGACGAGGCCTACGAGCGGCTCTGGCGCGAGCTCGAGCACGTGCTCCGGCTCGACGAGCCCGACCCGCAGGCGGCCTGGGACGAGCGCATGGCGCAGCTGAAGGACGCGGCGGAGCGACTCACGACGCGCTCGTTCGACGCCTACGAGCTGCGCGGACCCGGCACCGAGCTCTCCATCGGGATGCTGCCGACGCACCGGTTCTGGTCGGCCGACTTCGTGCGGGCGGACGGCCTCCGCCACCTGCCCAACCTGCCGACCGAGGAGGTCTTCACGACCCCCGACCCGCTGCGCACGAACGGCGTCGTCTCCGCCACGAAGCCGCTCGCGCTGCGCGACGGCACCATCGTCCGCGGCCTCCGCGTGCGCTTCGAGGACGGGGTCGCGGTCGAGATCGCCGCCGACGAGAACGGGCAGGCGCTCGAGTCGCTCCTCTCCATCGACGAGGGCGCCCACCGCCTCGGGGAGCTCGCGCTCGTCGACCGCGGCGGCCGCATCGGCGCGCTCGGGACGGTCTTCTACAACACGCTGCTCGACGAGAACGCGGCGAGCCACATCGCGCTCGGCGCGGGCTTCCCGTTCCTCGTCGACGAGGACGTGAAGCCGCGCGTGAACGAGAGCGGCCAGCACATCGACTTCATGATCGGCTCGTCCGAGCTCGAGGTCGACGGCGTCACCGCGGACGGCGAGCGCGTGCCGGTGCTGCGCGGCGGCGACTGGCAAGTCTGAGCCGCTCCGCCGGTTCGGATCCCAGACGCCCGGCTGAATGCGTACCATGCACCCTCGCATGACGATGATCGAGCTTCCGGGCCAGGTCGATCTCACGGTGCACGGCGTCGAGCCGCGCGGACGGGTCTACCGCAACCCGACCGCGTCGCTGCTCTACACGCACGCGCTCGCGCGTGGCGACGGGCGCCTCGCCGAGGGCGGGGCTTTGGCCGTGGATACAGGGAAGTTCACCGGTCGCTCGCCCAAGGACAAGTTCCTGGTGGACGAGCCGGGGTCGACCGGGCGCATCTGGTGGGGCGACGTCAACCAGCGCCTGCCCGAGGAGTCGTTCGACGGGCTGCGCGGCAAGGTGACCGGCCGGCTCGCCGACGCGGACGTCCTCTACGTGGTCGACGCGTGGGCCGGAGCGGATCCGAGCCACCGCATCGGCGTGCGCGTCGTGACCGCGCACCCGTACCACGCGCTCTTCTCGAAGACGATGTTCATCGACCTCGCCGACGACGAGCTCGACGGCTTCGAGCCCGACGCGCTGGTGCTGCACACGCCCGACCTCGAGGCCGACCCGGCCACCGACGGCACGCGGTCGTCGACGGCGATCGTGCTGCACCCGGGCCGCACGGAGCTCCTGGTGCTCGGCACCTTCTACGCGGGCGAGATCAAGAAGTCGATCTTCACGGTGATGAACGACCGGCTGCCCCTCGAGGGCGTCTTCCCGATGCACTGCTCGGCGAACGTGGGCGACCACGGCGACGTCGCGATCTTCTTCGGCCTCTCCGGCACGGGGAAGACGACCCTGTCGGCCGACCCGGAGCGCAGCCTGATCGGCGACGACGAGCACGGCTGGGGCGACCAGGGCGTGTTCAACATCGAGGGCGGCTGCTACGCGAAGACGATCAAGCTCTCGCCGGTCGCGGAGCCGGAGATCTACGGCGCGGTGCACAGCTTCGGGACGGTGCTCGAGAACGTGACGGTCGACGAGCAGGGCCACCTCGACCTCGACGACGCCTCGAAGACCGAGAACACCCGCGCCGCCTACAAGCTCGAGCGCATCGGGAACGCGCTGCCGGCGAAGATGGCGGGGCATCCGAAGGCCGTGATCTTCCTGACCGCGGACGCGTTCGGGATCCTGCCGCCGATCGCGAGGCTCTCCCGCGAGCAGGCGCTCTACTACTTCCTCTCGGGCTTCACCGCCAAGCTCGCCGGCACCGAGATCGGCGTCACGGAGCCGCAGCCGACGTTCTCCACCTGCTTCGCGCAGCCGTTCCTGCCGCAGCCGCCCGCCGTCTACGCGCGGATGCTCGGCGAGAAGCTCGACCGTCACGGCTCGACGGTCTGGCTCGTCAACACGGGCTGGACGGGCGGGCCGTTCGGCGAGGGGCAGCGGATGCCGATCCAGGCCACCCGCACCATGCTCCACGCCGCGCTCACCGGCGGTCTCGAGAAGGCGGCCTTCCGCACCGACCCGCTGTTCGGCCTCGCGGTGCCCACGCACGTGCCCGGCGTCGACGGCGCGCTGCTCGACCCGCGCTCCACCTGGCGCGACCCAGGGCAGTACGACGTCAAGGCCAGGGAGCTCGCGGAGCTGTTCGCCGACAACTTCGCCGGGCGCTTCGCCGACGTCGACGCGCAGGTCCGCGCCGCCGGCCCGAACGTCTAGCCGCCGTGGAGCGGTGGCGGGTCGCAGTCCTGACCGCTGTCCCGCCGGTTGCGCTCGGCTACACGGCGATCCTGCGCGGCCTCGGGCACGAGGTGGCCGCGGTGATCGTGCCGCGCGGCGGCGGCGGCGCTCTGCACCTCGAGCTCGATCCCGACGACGTCGATCTCGTCTTCGCCTCGTCGAAGCGGTCGCTCGCACGGCTCTTCGCCGGCTACGAGCTCGACCTGGTCGTGTGCACCGGCTTCCCGTGGCTCGTGCCGGAGGCGGCGCTCTCCGCCTCGCGGCTCGGCGTCGTCAACGGGCACCCGTCGCTCCTGCCGCGCTACCGCGGGCCCTTTCCGATCGCCTGGGCGGTGCGGAACGGCGAGGCCGAGATCGGGATGAGCTACCACCTGATGGACGCGAGGTTCGACACCGGGAACCTGCTCGCGCAGCGCGCCGTCCCGCTGGCCGACGACGACACGTGGGACTCGCTGATGGGGAAGGTGTCCGAGGTGGCGGCCGAGCTGCTGCCCGCCGCCCTCGAGCGCCTCGCGGGCGGCGACCGCGGCGAGGAGCAGCAGGGCGGCGACTACTTCGGCCACTTCGAGGACGACTATGTCCTCGTCGACCCGGCGGCAGGCGCGGCGGCCGTGCACCGCCAGGTGCGGGCGTGGGGCTTCGTGCCGCCCCACGCGCGCCGCGGGCCGGTGCACGAGGGCCGGAAGCTCCTGCGCACGAGCCTCACGGAGGTCGAAGGCGCGGAGCGGCTCGACTGCGCGGACGCGCCGCTGTGGATCCTCGAGACGGAGGCTGCGTAACCGGCGCGGCTCCGCCGCCGGTTCCGCTAGCGTCCCCTCACGTGGAAGCAACCCACGACGTCCTGGTTGTCGGCGCCGGCTGCGCGGGCATGCGCGCCGCCATCGAGGCGCACGACGCGGGCGCCGACGTCGGCGTCATCTCGAAGCTCCATCCGACCCGCAGCCACTCGGGCGCGGCGGAGGGCGGCATCAACGCCGCGCTCGGCAACGCCGCCGAGGACTCGCCCGAGACGCACGCGTTCGACACGGTCAAGGGCTCCGACTACCTCGGCGACCAGGACGCGATCGAGGTCTTCACGCGCGAGGCGCCCGGCGACATCTACCAGCTCGAGCACTGGGGCGCGTTCTTCTCGCGCCGCGACGACGGCAAGCTCGCGCAGCGCCCGTTCGGCGCAGCCGGCTCGCCGCGCACGGTCTACGCGGCCGACATCACCGGCCACGTGCTCATCCAGGTGCTCTACGAGCAGCTCGTCAAGCGCGGCATCAAGGTCTACGAGGAGTACTTCGCGTGGAAGCTCGTCGAGAACGACGGGCGCTGCCAGGGCGTCATCTGCTGGGACCTCCTGAACGGCGGGCTCCACACCGTCGGCGGCAAGACGGTCGTGCTCGCGACGGGCGGCCAGGGCCGCATCTACCGCACGACGACGAACGCGTATGCGTGCACGGGCGACGGCGCCGCGATGGCGTACCGTCTCGGCGTCGCGCTGAAGGACATGGAGTTCATGCAGTTCCACCCGACGACGCTCTACCCGTCGGGGATCCTGCTCACGGAGGGCTGCCGCGGCGAAGGCGCCTACCTGATCAACTCGGACGGCGAGCGCTTCATGAAGAAGTACGCGCCGAACGCGATGGAGCTCGCGTCGCGCGACGTCGTCTCGCGCTCCGAGCAGACCGAGATCGACAACGGCAAGGGCATCAACGGCTCGATCTACCTCGACATGCGCCACCTCGGCGCCGAGCGCATCATCGAGCGCCTGCCCGGCTCGCGCGAGCTCGCGATGACGTTCGCGGGCGTCGACCCGATCTACGACCCCGTGCCGGTCCGGCCGGGCGCCCACTACCACATGGGCGGCGTCGAGACCGACAACGAGGGCGCGACCGAGCTGACGGGCCTGTACGCCGCCGGCGAGGTGGCGTGCGTGTCGGTGCACGGCGCGAACCGCCTCGGCGGCAACTCGCTGATGGAGACGATCACCTTCGGCCGCCGCGCCGGGCGCGCCGCCGCCGAGTGGGCGCTCTCGCACACGACGATCGACGTCCCCGCGAGCGTCGAGGCCGACGCCGAGCGCGAGCTGAAGTCGATGCTCGGCGTCACCGAGGGCGAGCGCCCGTGGCAGATCCGCCAGGACCTCGGCACCTCGATGCTCGAGAACTTCGGCGTCTTCCGCCGCGAGGAGCAGATGGCGGCGCAGATCGAGATCCTCGAGCAGCTGAAGGAGCGCTACGACCGCGGCGTCGTGATCGAGGACAAGGGCGAGGTCTTCAACAGCGACCTGACGCAGGCGATCGAGCTCGGCAGCATGATCGACCTCGCCCGCTGCATGCTCCAGGCGGGCATCGCGCGGAAGGAGAGCCGCGGGGCGCATGCGCGGCCGCACGACTATCCGACGCGCGACGACGAGAACTTCATGAAGCACTCCATCTCGCGCTACACCCCCGACGGGCCGGAGCTCTCGTACAGCGAGGTGCGGTACACGAAGTACGACCCGATGGAAAGGAAGTACTAGGCGTGGCGATGCAGGTAGGCCTGAAGGTGTGGCGCTTCAACTCGAGGACGGGCGAGCGCGAGCTGCAGGAGTTCGAGATCAGCGCGCCCGAGGAGGCGACGCTCCTCGACTGCCTCGACATCGTCAAGGACCAGCACGACGGCACGCTCGCCTACCGCAAGAGCTGCCGCATGATGATCTGCGGCTCGTGCGGCATGCGCATGGACGGCGCGGCGGTGCTCGCCTGCAAGACGCGCATGTACGACATCGCGCAGGCCGGCCACGTGCCCGTGATCTCCGCGATGGGGAACCTGCCCATCGTCAAGGACCTCGTCGTCGACATGGATCCGTTCTGGGAGAAGTTCCGCTCGGTCGACCCGTTCCTGCGGCCCGGCTACGAGGAGCCGCCGGACGGCAAGGAGCACCTGATCCGCCAGGACCGGATGAACGTGGTGCACAAGGAGGCGCTCTGCATCAACTGCGGCTGCTGCGTCTCGGAGTGCAACGCGATGGAGTCCGACCCGCTCTTCACCGGCCCGCAGGCGCTCGCCAAGGCGTTCCGGTTCGTCGGCGACCCGCGCGACGGCCACAAGATCGCGCGCCTCGAGAAGCTGAACGACGAGCACGGCATCTGGGAGTGCACGCGCTGCTACTTCTGCAACGAGCGCTGCCCGAAGGGCGTCGACCCGCGCGACGCGATCGCGAAGCTCGGCGCCGAGTCGATGAAGGAAGGCATCGACCGCGACATGGGCGCGAAGCACGCGAAGTGGTTCGTCACCTCGGCGAAGACCACCGGCTGGCTGCGCGAGACGGAGCTCGTGCCGAAGACGCAGGGGATCGTCTCGGCGATCAAGCAGACGCGGTTCGCGCTCGACCTCGCCCGCAAGGGCAAGGTGCCGCCGCCGTTCCCGCCGCACGTCGCCAAGGACGTCAAGGAGGCCCGCCGCCTGCACGACCTCGTGCGCGACCAGGGCCGCGACGGCTTCGCCGGCATCGTCCAGGGCGAGCACGCCCTCGGGATGCTCGCGCACGGCCACGGCGTCGGCTCGGAGACGCTCGAGGAGATCTACGACAGGCCCGGTGCGTTCCACCGGCCGTACATCGCCGGTGAGGAGGAGTCCGCCGAATGAAGAAGGTCGCGTACTACAAGGGCTGCCTCGCATCCCTCTCCGCGAAGGAGCTCGACTCGGCGACGCAGGCGCTCGCGCCGAAGGTCGGCCTCGAGCTGATCGAGCTGGAGTCGGTCACCTGCTGCGGCGCCGGCGACATCCACGAGGCGGAGCCGGACTACTACCTCCACCTGAACGCGCGCATCCTCGCCTACGCGGCCGCGGAGGGCGTCGACACGCTGCTCACCGTCTGCAACGTCTGCACGCTCAACCTGCGGCAGGCGAACTTCATGCTGCTCGGCGACAGCGACCTGCGCGCGCGGGTGAACGAGAACCTCGTCTCGGTCGGCGTCCCCGCCTACGAGAACGACGTCGACGTCCGGCACCTCCTCTGGGAGATCGCCGAGGGCGACGGCTACGAGCTGCTGAAGGGCGCAGCCCACCGGGGCCTCAAGGGCCTGAAGATCGCGCCGTTCTACGGCTGCCAGATCCTGCGCCCGTCGAAGATCCAGGGCTTCGAGGATCCCGACCGCCCGTGGTCGCTCGAGCGGATCATCGAGGCGTGCGGCGGCGAGGCCGTCGACTACCCGGCGAAGATCAAGTGCTGCGGGTTCCCGATCATCCAGGCCCGCGAGGAGACCGCGCTCGGCGAGCTGATCCAGCCGATCGAGCAGGCGTACGAGGCGGGAGCCGACGCGATCGTGACGCCGTGCCCGCTGTGCCACCTGTCGCTCGACGCGTGGCAGTCGAAGCTGAAGAAGGCGACCGGCCGCGACTTCAAGATGCCGATCCTCCACCTCTCGCAGCTCGTCGGTGTCGCCGCCGGGCTCGAGGAGTCGGAGCTCAAGTTCAAGCGGCACGTCGTCTCGGTCAAGCCGGTCGTCGAGAAGCTCCAGATCTGATCTACGTCGCCGTCCCGGTCGCGATCGCGCTGCTCGCGCTCGCGTACGGCTGGTTCGAAGCGGGGTGGGTGCGGCTCCGGCGCCGCGAGCTCGCGCTGCCCGGGCTGCCGCCGGAGCTCGACGGCCTGCGGATCGTCCACCTGTCCGACTTCCACCTCGGCGTGCCGTCGCGCGGCCGGCGCGCCGTCGAGCGTGCGATCGACTGGACCGCCGAGCGCGACCCCGATCTGATCTGCATCACCGGTGACCTCGTCTCGCGCGGGCGCGGCGAGTCGGGCCTCAACGAGCTGCTCTCGCGTCTCCCGTCCGACCCCTACGTCGTGCTCGGGAACCACGACTTCGCCATCTCGCGCGACCCGTTCTCGGAGCCGGTGCGGCTCGGCGAGCTCGAGCGCGGACGGCTGCTCTTCGACGAGTCGGTGCGGGTGGGGGAGGTCGAGATCGCCGGCGTCGACCCGCGCACCTGGCTCTCGCGGCGGCGCAGCGGCTTCCCGGAGTCGGACGCGCCGCTCCGCATCCTCCTCTGCCACTTCCCGAAGGCGCTCGACACCGTGCCGGACGGACGCTGGCACCTGATCCTCGCGGGGCACCTGCACGCCGGGCAGATCGTGCTGCCGTACGGGTTCGGGCGGCTCCTGCTGGCGCACCCGAGCGCGCGCTACCCGAACGGCGTCTACCGGCGGGGCGGCACGACGATGCACGTCTCGCCGGGGCTCGGCACCACGTTCGTGCCGTTCCGCTTCTTCGCCCGACCCGAGGCGACGGAGCTGACTCTACGATCTACGTAGCGATGGAAGGCCACAGCGTCATCTCCCCGGAGGTGCTCGCCCGGTACGCGGCCGACGCCGCCGCGGAGGTGCCGGGCGTGCAGCCGAAGCCGCGCCGCGGCGCCCGCGTGGTCGGCGACGAGGTCGAGGTGCACGTCGTCGTCGACTACGGCGCCGAGATCCCGGCCGTCGCCGCCGAGGTGCAGCGGCGGGTGACGGAGTACCTCCAACGGATGGCCGGCGTCGCGCCCGCGGCCGTCAACGTCGTCGTCGACGACGTCGCGAGGTAGCCGTGCCGCCTCACCTCGCAGGGCTCACGAAGCTGACGCTCGAGACCGCGCCGTCGGTCTGCCACGACTGCATCTGGTGGCAGACGCGCGGGCGCCGCACGACCGACAAGGACCGCTGGATGGAGAAGATCGAGCTCGACTTCGGCTCGTGGGGCACCGTCTACTACGACTCAGACGGGCGCGTGCTCGGCTCGATGCAGTACGGGCCCGCGCAGGCGTTCCCGCGCGCCGCCGAGCTGCCCGGCGGGCCGCCGTCGGACGGCTCGATGCTCGTCACCTGCGCGTACCTCGTCGACCGGTCGAGCCCGTGGGTGATGCAGTCGCTCTTCCTGGCGGCGATCGGCGAGGCGCGCGACCGCGGCGCGACCTGCCTGGAGGCGTTCTCGTACCGGTACCCCGAGGGCGAGTCGAGCTACGAGCGGTTCCGTGTGCACAAGACGGTCTTCCCGCAGGACTTCCTCGCCGACTTCGGGTTCCAGGTGGTGCGCTCCGCCGGGCGCGTCGGGCTGTCGCGGCTCGAGCTCGGCGGGCTGCAGGCGGTCGAGGAGGGGCGGCGCGAGAAGGTGCTCTCGGCGGTGCGGAGCGCGTTCGGCGTCCCCGAGCCGCTGCCGGCGCCTATTCCGCGGCCCTGAGGACCGCGAGCGAGTCGAGCAGCGCCTCGTCGGTGTCGAGGCCGGGCCCGCCGGAGTGCGGCAGGCCGCCGATCTCGAGGACCAGCGGCACGTCGTCGAAGCCGCGGAGCGCCGACAGGTCGACGCTGCCGCGGCCGAGCGGCAGGTGGTGGTTCGTCTCGGGGAGCGGCGTGTCCGAGACGTGCACGAGCGTGATCCGCTCGCGCCAGCCGAGGAAGCGCTCGACGTCCTCCGGCCGCGTGTGGTTGATGTCCCAGATCAGGCCGAGCCCCGGCACCGCCTCGAGCAGCCGCTCGACGTCGTCGAGCTCGACGAGCAGCGTGTGACCGGGCGCGTTGTGCTCGGCTCCGAACACGAGCCCGGCGTCCTCCGCGACCGCGAGCGCCTCGCGGTAGTCGTCGACGAGGTGCGGCAGCCCCTCCGGGCCGCCGACCGGGTGGATGTGGACGCGCAGGAACCCGATCGCGTCGATCGCGGCGAGGTTCGCGCGCAGCGCCCGCGCGAACGTGCCCGGCTCGCCCTCGTGGCGCACGAGCATCTCGAGCGCCGGCTCCACGCCCGCGTCGTCGAAGAGCGCTCCGAGCTCGGCGGCGTCGATCCCCAGCTCGTCCTCGAGCTCGCCCGGCCGGCGGCCCTGGATCTGCAGCGTGTCGAAGCCGGCCGAGGACGCGAAGGCGATCTCCTGCGCGGCCGGGCGCCAGTTCCCGCCGGTGTGACGGTTGAAGAACCGCCCCAGCATCCCGACGTCCACGGCGCTACGCGGCGACGCGGTCGAGCACGAGCTCGGCGATCTGGATCGCGTTCAGGGCAGCGCCCTTGCGCAGGTTGTCGCACGCGAGAAAGAGCGCGAGGCCGTTCGCCGTCGTCGGGTCCCGGCGGATCCGCCCGACGAGCACCTCGTCGCCGCCGGCCGCCTTGCCGGGGGACGGGAACTCCTCGAGCCGCACCGACGGCGCGTCGCCGAGGATCGCCGTCGCCTGCTCCGCGGTGAGCGCGTCCTCGGTCTCGATCCACACCGACTCGGCGTGGCCGACCATCACCGGCACGCGCACGCACGTCGCGTGGATCGGCAGCTCGGGCAGCTCCATGATCTTGCGGGCCTCGTCGCGGAGCTTCGACTCCTCGTCGAACTCGACGCCGTCGAAGTCCCAGTCCATCCGCAGGTCGTGTTCGCCCTGCGGCTCGTTGCGAAGCCGCTCCATCGCCTGCGCTCCGGCGCCCGAGACCGACTGATAGGTCGAGACGTGGACGCGCGTCAGGCCGACCGCCTCGTGCAGCGGCTTGAGGACGCAGGTCAGCGGGATCGTGCAGCAGTTCGGGTTCGCGATGATGCTGCCGGTCGCCCGGTGGCCGTTCACCTCGGGCACGACAAGCGGATAGTTCGGGTCGAGCCGGTAGGCGGACGACTTGTCGATCGCCACCGACCCGCCGGAGACCGCGTGCGGGACGAGCTCGCGCGAGGCGCTCGTGCCGACGGAGAAGAGGAAGAGGTCGACGTCGCCCGCCGAGAGCGCCTCCGGGGTCGCCTCCTCGACGGTGAACCGGCCGAGCTGCTTCCCGGCGGAGCGGGCGGAGGCGAACACGCGGACGTTGTCCCAGCCGCGGCGCTCGAGCAGCTCGAGCGTGACGGTGCCGACGGCGCCGGTGCCGCCGACGACGCCGATTGCCGGGCTAGGCATCGATCCGCTCCTGGGCGTACTGCTCGAACCGTGCGTGCACCGCCTGCACGGCGCGCTGCACCTCGGCGGCGCGCACGACGCACGAGACGCGGATCGACGACGTGGAGATGATCTCGATGTTGATGCCGGCCTCGGCGAGCGCGTCGAACATCTCGGCCGCGACGCCCGGGTGGCTCTTCATCCCGGCGCCGATCAGCGAGATCTTCGCGATCTCGGGATCCTGCTCGACGGAATGCGCGCCGAGCTCCTCCTGCAGGCGCGAGAGGATCGGGTCGGCGGTCGGCACGTCCGTCTTCGGCAGCGTGAACGAGATCGTCGCCTCGCCGTTCTGCGAGACGTTCTGGACGATCATGTCGATGTTCACGCCGGCGCGCGCGAGCTCGCGGAAGACCTGCGCGGCGATGCCGGGGCGGTCGGGTACGCCGATGATCGACACCTTCGCCTCCGAGGTGTCGTGCGTGACTCCCGAAACGATTGCCTTCTCGAGCACCAGGTCGCCCTCCTCGCCGATCCATGTTCCGCTGTCCGTCGGGTCGAACGTCGACCGGACACGCAGGCGGACACCGTAGCTGCGGGCGATCTCGATCGACCGCGCCATCATCACGCCCGCGCCCGACGCCGCCATCTCGAGCATCTCCTCGTAGCTGATCGTGTCGAGCTTCAGCGCGCCCGGGACGATCCGCGGGTCGGCGGTGAAGACGCCGCGGACGTCGGTGAAGATCTCGCACGCCTCGGCGCCGAGCGCGGCCGCCAGCGCGACGGCGGTCGTGTCGGAGCCGCCGCGGCCGAGTGTCGTCACGTCCTGGGTCGACGTGGAGACGCCCTGGAAACCGGCGACGAGCACGATCTTGTCCTGCTGCAGCGCGTCGTGGATCCGCTGCGCGCGGACCTCGACGATCTTCGCCTTGGTGTGGCTCCCGTCGGTGACGATCCCGGCCTGCGACCCGGTGAACGACACCGCCTCGTGGCCGAGGTCGTGGATCGCCATCGCGCAGAGCGCGTTCGAGATGCGCTCGCCGGTCGAGACGAGCATGTCGTACTCGCGCGGGTGCGGGTTGTCCGACACCTCGTGCGCCAGCCGGATCAGCTCGTCCGTCGTGTGGCCCATCGCGGAGAGCACGGCGACCACCTTCGCGCCCTCCTCGTGCGCGGCGACGAGGCGCTCGGCAACCCGCTTCAGCTTGTCCGTGTCGCCCACCGAGGTGCCGCCGAACTTCATCACGACGAGCCCCGGAGTCCGGCCGTGCGAGGCGACGCTCGGTATTGCTTCGAATTCGATAGTGGTCACTGTGGAACAGTGTAGGCAGGATGCCGAAGGCGCCCTCTTCGCTCCGCGGCTGGGTGGTGATCGTGTTCGGCGCGATCGGGATCGGCCTGCTGCCCTGGACGATCTGGCTCTCCGCCTCGCTCAAGCCGCACCACGTCACCCACCGGTGGGACATCGCCTGGTCGGGGTTCGACACCGGGCTCGCGCTGCTGTTCCTGTCGACGGCGCTCGCCGCGCACAAGCGGTCGCCGTGGGTCGGGGCGCTCGCCGCGGCCACCGGGACGATGCTGGTGGTCGACGCCTGGTTCGACGTGGTGCTCGAGAGTCACGAGGAGGAGCTGCAGGCGATCCTCCTCGCCGCGTTCGCCGAGCTGCCGGCGGCGGCGTTCTGCTTCTGGATCGCCTACCGGACGGAGCGGTTCCTGTCGCTCGTCGTCGGCCGGGCGCTACATCTCGCGCCGGCCGGCGAGGGCGCGACCGAGGGTGACCTCGTCGGCGTACTCGAGGTCGCCCCCCACGGGGAGCCCGCTCGCGAGCCGGGTGACCCGGACGCGGCCGCGTAGCCGGTCGGCGAGGAACGCCGCCGTCGCCTCGCCGGTCATGTTCGGGTTCGTGGCGAGGACGACCTCCTGCACGCCGTTCGCGTCGACGCGGCGCAAAAGCTCGTCGATGCGGAGGTCGCTCGGGTCGACGCCGTCGAGCGGCGACAGCGCTCCGCCGAGCACGTGGTAGAGGCCGCGGAACTCGTGTGTCCGCTCGAGCGACACGACGTCGACGGGCTGCTCGACGACGCAGATCACGGTGTGGTCGCGGCGCGCGTCGGTGCAGATCGCGCAGACGTCGTCCTCGGTCAGGTTCCCGCACTCGCGGCAGAAGCGGACGCGCTCCTTCACCTCGGCGAGCGCGGAGGCGAGCGCGAGCGCCTCTTCCTTGGGGCGCTGGAGGATGTGGAACGCGAGCCGCTGCGCGGTGCGCGACCCGACGCCCGGGAGGCGGGTCAGCTGCGCGACGAGGTTCTCGACGGAGGGGCTGAACATCGCGCCATTGTGCCGTCCGCCGTCGGCTGTCCCGGACAGGGTTTGCGCGGGCGCGTCCGGTGCCAGGCACCGTCACGAAAGTGCGCCGAACGATCCACAGGCGGGCGAACTCGCTGCACCGCGGCGATTTCGCACCGGACACGTCCCGTGCCAGGCACCGTGTCGATTCGTCAGCCGGTCGCCGCAGCCTCGTAGTCGGCGCGGTCGACGGCGACCAGGCGGACGTCCGTCTCGGCCTTCACCGTGACCTCGTCGAGACGCTCCCAGCGGCCGAGCACATGGCCGGGGCCGCGCAGGTCGCCGTCGACCGACAGGTCGCCCTGGAGCACCAGCAGCAGCCCGCTCCGCGGCTCGTCCGGCGACGCCACGACCGTGCCCGCCGGGAGCCGCAGCTCGGTGCCGACGTCGAGGAGCTTCGCGACGAAGTTCTCGTCGATCTCAGAGCCCGGGGAGGAGGCCGCCGAGGTCGGGCGGGAGCATGCCCTTCATCTTCGCCTCCACCTTCGCGTGCGCTGCCCGCAGCGCCTCGTTGGCCGCGGCCACGATCAGGTCGGCGAGCATCTCCGGGTCGTCCGGGTCGATCGCCTTCGGGTCGATGCGGAGCTCCTTCAGCTCGCCGCTCGCGGCCGCGACGACGGTGACCATCCCGCCCCCCGCCGACGCCTCGGCCGTCTCCTGCGCGGCCTCCTCCTGCAGCTGCTGCATCTGCTCCTGCATCTCCTGCGCCTGCTTCAGCAATGCGTTCATGTCAAAGGTCATTCGTCCAGCTCCCTCGCGTCGAAGGTGCTCTTCATCAGCTCGAGGACGTCGTCCTCGCTCGCCGGGCCGGCGTCCTCGTCGTGCGTCTGCCCGCTCTCGCCGAGCGCGAACGCGACCGCGAGCTTGCGGCCGGTCACCTCGAAGAGCGCCTCGCGGAGCAGCGCCGCGTTCTTCGGGTCCTCCGCCAGCTTCAGGTGGAACGCGGCGGTCTGCGGAAACTCGAGCGTCAGCGTGTCGCCGTCGAGCGCCGCCGGGTGCGCCTCGCCGAGCGTCTTGCCGATCGGGATCGAGCGCTGCTCGACCGCAGGCAGGATCGTCCGCCGCCACGCCTCCTGGAGCTGCTCGAGCTCGACCGGGACGTCCGGAGGAGGCTCGTGCGCGACGGGCTCCTCGACGGCCGCTGCCACGGTCGCTGACGGCGCCTCGGGGGCGGGCGCCGCGACGGGCGTCCCGCGCTCCAGCAGCTCGATCCGGTGTGCGAGAGCCTCCCGGGAGAGATCCGCGGACGGCCGCGTCACCTTGACGAGCGCGAGCTCGAGCGGCAGGCGCGGGTCGCCGCCCTGGCGCATGTCGTCGACCGCCACCGCGAGCAGGTCGATGAGCCGGATGACCGTCGAGGCCGGCAGCTGGTTCGCCTGCTCGCGCAGCCGCTCGCGCGCCTCGTCGGTGACGGGCAGCGAGTCCGGCACCTCGTTCATGTGCTGCACGAGGAGCAGGTGGCGCAGGTGCTCGAGCAGGTCGGTGACGAGGCGTCCGAGATCCTGCCCCTGCGACGAGAGCTCCTCCAGGAAGATGAGCGCGTCGGCCGTCTCCCCGGCCGCGACCATGTCGCAGAGCCGGAACAGCACCTCGTCCTCGACCGCGCCGAGGAGCTGCAGCACGTCCTGCACGGTGATCGCTCCGCCGGTGGCGGCGGCGAGCTGGTCGAGCGTCGACTCCGCGTCGCGGTAGGCGCCGCGGCCGCCGCGCGCGATCAGGGCGAGCGCCGCGTCGGGTACGTCGATCGTCTCACCGTCCGCGATGCGCCGCAGCTTCCGCACGAGGTCCGGCAGCCGCGGCCGCTGGAAGACGAACGTCTGGCAGCGGGAACGCACCGTCGGCAGCACCTTCTGGAGCTCGGTGGTGCAGAACACGAACATCAGGTGCGGCGGCGGCTCCTCGATCAGCTTCAGGAGCGCGTTCCACGCGGCGTCCGTGAGCTGGTGCGCCTCGTCGAGGATGTACACCTTGTACTGCCCCTCGACCGGCTGCAGCACGACGCGCTCGCGGATGTCGCGGATGTCGTCGATGCCGCGCTGGGAGGCGGCGTCCATCTCGATCACGTCGAGCGACGTGCCGTTCTGGATCGCGACGCACGAGTGGCAGGTCCCGTCGGGGTGGGCGGTCGGGCCGTGCGCGCAGTTCACCGACTTCGCGAGGATCCGCGCCATCGACGTCTTGCCGGTGCCGCGCGGGCCCGCGAACAGGTAGGCCTGACGCACCTTCCCCTGCTCGATCGCGTTCGTCAGCGTCCGCACGACCGCCTCCTGCCCGACCACCTCCTCGAAGGTCTGCGGGCGGTATTTCCGGTAGAGCGCGGCCACAGGGCGAGTAAAGCAGACGCCTGCGCGCTACCGCCCGAGGCGCGCGACGCAGAGCCCCGGCTCCACGAACGGCTCCAGGCGCTCCACGGTCGCCGAGGAGCCGGCGGCTGCGAGCGCGCCGTCGATGAGGCCGCGGTGGAGCGTGCAGATGACCTGCGGCGCGCCCTCGGCGAGCGCGGCGAAGGGGCAGCGCCGCATCTCGATGCGGCCGTCCTCCTCCGTCGCGGCGAATCCCTCGTGGTCGAGCAGCTCGTCGACCGCCGAGCCCGGCTCGGCCGCCCCCAGGTCGGCGCCCCAGCGGCGGCCGGTCTGGTACGCGTAGGCCTCGCCCTGCGGGTCGTCCGCGACCAGGTCGGTCAGCATCGTCGCGAGGAAGCGGTACTCGTCGCGGCGGCGCGCAGCGCCTTCGCTCGTCAGGCGGTAGACCACGCTGGGGCGGCCGCGCCCGTGCCGCAGCTCGGGCGCGGGGTGCAGGAGCCCGTCGCGCTCGAGCACGCCGACGTGCCAGCGGACCGTGTTCGGGTGCACCTCGAGCCGGCCCGCGAGCTCCTTCGTGTCGAGGCCGGCCGGCTCGGCGCGCAGCGCTTCGAGGATCGCCTCCCGCTGCAGCTCGCCGTTCACGGCAGGAATCGTCCGCCCGACTTTCTCCAACGGCGTCCGTGAAAAGCCGCAATCCGGATCCGTGGGCCGCCCGAGGTTCGCCGTCCCCCTTCTTCCTACGGTGCTCGTGAAAAGTCGATTCCAGGAGGAAACTCGAGATGAGCACGTACAGCGTCGGCCAGAACGACACGGACAGGAGCCTCGGGCTCAAGCTGTTCGCGCTCTTCGCCGGCATCACGATCCCGGTCGTCATGTTGGTCGGGCTCTGGCTCGCGATCTCCGCCGACAAGGCGCGGCACGACGCCCGCCAGGCCGCGCGGGAGGCGACGACGATGAGCTCGATGCCGGGGATGGCGATGCCTGCCGCCACCTCGTCCGCTGCGGGTGCGGTGGCGACCGGCAGCTTCGCCGGCGCGGCGCCGGCCGACGCGGACGCGATCGCGATGCGCCATGCCGCCGTCCCGGCGACGCTCGCTCCGGCTCCCGTCGGCGCGATCGCGCACGTGCGCCTCGACATCAGCCACTCGACCGTGTCGATCGCGCCCGGCGTCAGGTACGACGCCTGGACGTTCGGCGGCACCGCTCCCGGCCCGGCGATCCACGTCCGCGTCGGGCAGAAGGTGGTCGTGACGATGAAGAACGACTCGCCGATGCCGCACTCGGTCGACTTCCACGCGGCGCAGGTCGCCCCGAACGTGGCCTTCTCGGACGTCCTCCCCGGCCAGACGAAGACCTTCTCGTTCGTCGCCGACGTCCCCGGCGTCTTCATGTACCACTGCGGCACCGCCCCGGCGTTCATGCACATCGCGAACGGCATGTACGGCGCGATCGTCGTCGAGCCGAGCAACATGCCGCCGGCCGACAAGCAGTACGTGCTCGTCGGCAGCGAGTGGTACCTGGACAAGTCGGGGCTCGGCGGCGCGGCCTCGCTCGACGTGACGAAGGCCGAGCAGATGACGCCCGACTGGGTGACCTGGAACGGCTACGCCGGCCAGTACAAGACGCACCCGCTCACCGCGGAGCCCGGCCAGACCGTCCGGTTCTGGGTCGTCGACGCCGGCCCGAGCCTGAACACCGACTTCCACGTCGTCGGCACCGTGCTCAGCCGGGCATGGGTGAACGCCGACCTCGTCGACCCCCCGCAGCACGATATTCAGACGGCTGTCGTGCCTGCGGGCGGCGGCGGGGTGTTCGACGTGAAGATCGACCAGCGCGGCCTGTACCCGTTCGTCTCGCACAGCTTCGCGAGCGTGCAGCTCGGGCAGGTCGGGGTGCTCGACGTCGGGAACGTCCCCGGCACGATGAACCACTGAGATCGACTACAGCGGATGACGCTCGCCGCCGCGGACCGCGGCGGCGAGCCTGTTCCCGGGCGGAGCGAGCGGGCAGACCCAGCGCGGGTCGTACGCGCAGGACGGGTTGTAGGCGAAGTTGAAGTCCAGGACGAGCCGCCCGTCCTCGGCGCCGAGGTCGGAGCCCTTCACCGTGTCGAGCAGGTAGCGCCCCGCGCCGTAGGTCTCGCGGCCGCTCGTCCCGTCGGCGAAGCAGAGGTAGACCCCGCCGCCGTAGCCGTCGAGCCAGTACAGGTCGAGGGAGGTCTCCCAGAGCCGCGCGCGGGCGAAGCGGGTGAACGCGTACGGCTCCTCCCCCGACGTCGCGATCTCGCGCCGCTCGCGCGGTGCGGCCTCGACCTCGGCGACGACTCGCAGCGCCGGGTCGTAGTCGAAGTAGGGGAGCCCCGTGAAGCGCGCGCGGGCCTCGGGCGGGAGCGGCGTCTGCGGATGCGTCGCGAACAGCTCGTCGCGCACCTCGCGCCAGCGCCGCCAGGCTGCCTCCGGGTCGTCGCTCGCGCGGATCTCGGCGTACAGCGCGAAGACGCGGCGCTTCCAGTCGAGCAGGTCGAGCTCGTCCACGACCCGAAGCTACCCTCAGGGAGGTGCGTGGGGGGTTCGTCGCCGTGGTCGCGGTGGTGCTCGCCGCGGCGGCGACCGCCGCCGTCCGGCCTGCTCCGCGCGTGACCCTGATCACCGACTCGGTCGGCGCGTCGCTCGGCTGGGACTCGACTGCGGCCCGTGCGTTCCGGCAGGGCTTCGACGCCCGCCTCGAGCTCGGCCCCTGCCGCCGGCTCGCCTCGACCGGCTGCCCCGCCGAGGAGGGCGTGCCGCCGAGCGCGCTCGACCTGATCCGGAAGCTCGGCCGCAGCCTCGGCCCCAACGTGGTGATCGACGTCGGCTACAACGACGACCCGCACGCGTACGCCGCAGGCGTCGGCGAGGTGCTGCACGCGCTCGCGGCGGCGCACGTCGAGCACGTCTTCTGGGTGACCCTCCACGCCTCGAACGGCGTCTATGCCGAGACGAACGAGCTGATCCGCACTGCCGCGCGACGGCACCGTCAGGTCTCGGTGATCGACTTCGACGCGTGCGCCGTCGGCCACGGCGACTGGTTCGGGCCGGACGGAATCCACCTGACCGCCGCCGGCGCCGAAGGCCTCGCCCGCTGCCTGCACGACGGTGTGCGCCGCGTGCTCGACGCCGTGCCGCAGGTGGCGCCGCTCGAGGTGGAGCTCGCCGTCATGCCCGGCATCGTTCCCGGCTTCCGGGCCCGGCTCGTCGCGACGGGCGGGAAGCCGCCGTACCGGTTCAAGGTGCTGTCGCTGCCGCACGGCCTGCACGCCGACGAGCACGGGCGGATCTCCGGCGCGATCGAGCGCTCGGGCCTGCTGACGCTGCGCGTGCGGGTGCGGGACGCTGCCGGCCGCACCCGCACGCTGACCGTGTCCTAGGGCACGATGTTCTGGTTGAGCGCGAACACGTTGCTCGGGTCGTAGCGGCGCTTCAGGTCGACGAGCCGCTCGTACGTCGACGCGCTGTAGGACTCGCGCGCCGCGTCCGAGTCGCCGAGGAAGTTCACGTACGACCGTCCGGTGGACGCGTCGGAGGCGGCCGCGATCACGTCGCGCGCCCACTGGATGTGCGCCGGCCCGGCATCGCCTCCGTGCCAGCCGGTGACGGAGTTCAGCACGTACGGCATCGACCGCTCGGAGAACGCCGTCGCGTCCTCGGCGACACGTCCGACGGCGCCGCCCATCTGGTGCACGTGGACCTCGCACTGCGGCCCCGGCGTCTCGAGGTGCAGCGCCGCGAGCCGCTCGATCAGGTCGTCGTCGAGCTCGCGCAGGTTCGTCGCCTTGAAGTAGGCGTTGAGCCCCTTCGCCCACAGCGGGTCGATCAGCGTCTGCATCACCCGGTACGGCATCGGGCCGAGCAGGTCGGCGATCGGCTCGGCCACCGACCGGAACGGCGCGACGAGCGACTCGCCCGCGTCGACCGGCCCGGTCGACATGCCGATGAACATCGCCACCTTCTTGCCGTGCCAGTCGGCCGGGATCACCGGCAGCGGCGGCGCCGTCGTGAGGTTGATGACGCCCGTGATCGTGTCCGGCGCGCCGGGCGCCCACTCGCGGAACGCCCGCATCAGGTCGCGCGACGCGTCGGCCGGGTAGACGATCGGGCCTGCGTAGACCATCGGCCCGACCGGGTGCAGCCGGAGGTCGAGCTGCGTGACGATGCCGAAGTTGCCACCGCCTCCGCGAAGCCCCCAGAGGAGGTCGGCGTTCTCGGTCTCGGTGGCGCGGACGAGCCGGCCGTCGGCCGTGACGACGTCGGCGCCGACGAGGTTGTCGCACGCGAGCCCGGCCCTGCGCATGATCCAGCCGATCCCGCCGCCGAGCGTGAACCCGCCGACGCCGGTGGTCGAGATGAGCCCGCCGGTGGTGGCGAGCCCGTGCGCCTGCGTCTCGTGGTCGACATCGGCCCACACGGCGCCGCCGCCGACGCTTGCGACGCGCGCGGACGGGTCGACACGCACGCCGTTCATCAGCGACAGGTCGATCACGATCCCGTCGTCGCACGTGGAGAACCCGGCGATGCTGTGGCCGCCGCCGCGCACCGCGACCGGGAGGCTGTTGGCGAGCGCGAAGCCGACCGCCGCGATCACGTCGGCTGCGCCCAGGCAGCGCACGACGAGCGCGGGGCGCCGGCCGTCGTGGGCGCCGTTCCAGACCTTGCTCGCGTCGGCGTAGCCCTCGTCCGCAGGGGTCAGGACCGCGCCGCGGACCGCCTCGCGCAGCTCCTGCACCGTCGCTTCCCCGAGCACCGGGGAGATCGTCTTGCTCATCTCCTGCTTCCTTTCGACTCGACGTTTCGCCTAGTGGTACGCCCAGCCTCTTTGGGCGGCCTTAGCGGCTGCTTAGCGAGGATCCGGTCGACGGCCTCGACGCCGTCCGGGTCGTCGTGCGCCGCGTAGTGCCCGCGCGCCTCGAGGAGGAGCTCGCGGGCCTGGTCTTCGTCGCCGCGGAGGCGCGCGACGTCGGCGAGCGCGACGATCGTGCTGGCGATCCAGCGGCCGCGTTGCGTCTCCTCGAGGATGGCGCGCGCCTCGATCAGCGCCGTCTCCGCCGCGTCGACGTCGCCGCGGGCGAAGGCGACGTCGGCGGTGCGCCAGAGGCTCGAGGCGAGCCCCCACCGGTCGCCCGCGCGCCGGAACAGCTCGCGCGCCTCCCCGAGGTGCCGCTCGGCCGCGTCGAGCTCGCCCGCCGTGGTGTCGACGAGCCCGAGCCCGGAGAGCACGAGCCCGTGCCCGCGCCGGTCGGCGAGCCGGCCGCGGAGCTCGAGCGCCTGCTCGAGGTGGCTGCGCGCCGCGTCGGTGTCGCCGGCCGCGAGCGCCGTGTACGCCCGCCGGACGAGGACGGCCGCGCGGCCGACGTCGTCGCCCGCGGCGGCGAAGCGGGCCTCGCTCTCGTCGAGCAGCGCCCAGGCGCGCGCGAGGTCGCCGCGCATGCGGGCGATCGCGGCCAGGTTCGCGAGCGCGTAGCTCGCGGCCGCTGCACACGAGACGTCCACGAACGGCTGCAGCGTGTCCTCGAACAGGTGGCGCACGCCGGGGCGCCCGTCGGCGTCCTCGCGGCGGATCTCGGCGATGTTGAGCGGCGACGGCACGGTCTCGTCCGTGTCCGCGAGCTCGAGCAGCGCGGCGACTGCGCGCTCGATCAGCACGGCTGCGTACTCGAAGTCGCCGCTGATCCAGGCGGAGACGCCGAGCGAGTGGATCGTCAGCGCCTCGGCCGCCGCGAAGCGCTCGCGGCGGGCGAGCTCGAGCGCCTGCTCGAGCCAGTCGACGGCCAGCGTCATGGCGTCCCCGGCGACGCCGAACTCGCCGAGGAACTCGAGCGCGCGCCACTCGCGCGCGGTGTCGCCGATCTCCGCGGCGAGGCTCCGGCTCCGCTCGGCGAGCACCGCGCCGTCGGCCAGGGCGCCGCTCCGGAACTCGATCGCGGCCGCCGCCAGCAGCGCCTCGACGCCGAGCGACGTGCGGTCGTCGGCCGCCTCGAGCGCGCGGGCGAACCGCCGCCGCGCCTCGTCGAGCTCGATGCGCCGCAGCCACAGGGGGAGCAGCGCGACGCACAGCCGCAGCGCGTCCGCCGGCGCGAGCGAGAGCAGCGTCCCGTACGCGACGCGGAGGTTCGGGATCTCCGCGTCGAGCGCCGCCGAGCCTCGGCGCGCCTCGGCCAGGTCGAGCGCCCAGCGGGCGTGCCGCTCCTCGACAGCCTCCCGTTCGCCCGCCTCGTGGAGGCGCTCGCGCGCGTAGAGGCGAACCGTCTCGAGCAGGCGGTAGCGGCGCCTGCCGCGCGAGTCGTCGACCGTGACGAGCGACTTCTCGGTGAGCCGGGCGAGCGTGTCGGCGTCGCCGGCGCAGACCGCCTCGACCGCGTCGAGGTCGAAGCCGCCGGCGAACACGCCGAGCCGGCGGAACAGGACGAGCTCGTGGGGCTCGAGCAGGTCGTGGCTCCACTGGAGCGTCGCCGCGAGCGTCTGCTGGCGGGTCGGCGCGGCCAGGCTGCCGGTGCGCAGCAGGCGGAAGCGGTCGTCGAGGCGCTCGGCGATCGCCTCCGGCGTGAGCGCTCCCAGGCGCCCCGCGGCGAGCTCGAGCGCGAGCGGCAGCCCGTCGAGCCGGTGGCAGATCCGGGCGACGTGGACGGCGTTGTCGCCGTCGAGCTCGAAGCCCGGGGCGGCGGCGGCGCCCCGGTCGACGAAGAGCGAGACGGCCTCGTACTCGAGCAGCTCGTCGGGCGCGAGCGCCTGCTCGGGATCGGGGAGGTCGAGCGACGGGACGCGGAAGACGACCTCTCCCGCGACGCGCAAGGGCTCGCGGCTCGTCGCGAGGACGGTCAGCCCGGGCGCGGCTCGGAGCAGGCGGTCGACGACGGCGGCCGCCTCCGAGAGGACGTGCTCGCAGTTGTCGACGACGAGGAGAAGCGTGCGGCCGGCGAGGAAGTCCGCCGCGGCGTCGAGCACCTCCTGGTGGTCGAGCGGGCGTACGTCGAGCGTGCCGGCGACGGCGTCGGCCACCAGCTGCCCGTCGGCGAGCGGCGCGAGCTCGACGAGGGCCGCGCCGTCCGCGAAGCCGCTCTCGACGGTGCGGCCGAGCTCGAGCGCCAGGCGGGTCTTGCCCGCGCCGCCGGTGCCGGCCAGCGTCAGCAGGCGGGTGCGCGAGAGGAGCGACCCGAGCTGGGCGAGCTCGCGCCGGCGGCCCACGAACGAGCTCGCCTCGGCCGGCAGGCCGAACGCCCTGCCGGCCCCGACGGCCGTCAGCGCCTCCGCCAGCTCCGCCGCGAGCCGCGCCGCTTCCTCGCGGCGCCCGTCCGCCCAGTCGTCGTAGCGGTTCTCGGGCAGGAGCTCGCCGCGGTACAGCGCGAGCGCTGCGCGGTAGGCGGCGCCGGTGTTCGCGTGTCGCGCGGCGGCGGCGGCCGTCTCGAAGCGGTCGACGTCGACGTCGGCGGTCAGGCTGAGCACCTCGTCGCGCACCTCGATCACCGCGCCGCCGAGTGCGCGCCGGGCGACGAACACGGCCTGATGGAGGTTGTTCGCGGCCGCCGCCGGCTCGCGGTCGCGCCAGAGCACGTCCATCGCCTGCTCCCGGTGCAGGCGGTGGTGCGGCGCAAGCGCGAGCAGCTTCACGAGCTCGCGGGCCTTCTTCAGCCGCCAGGCGCTCTCCGGCACCGGCCGGCCGTCGACGGAGGCCGCGAATCCGCCGAGCAAGGTCACGCTCACGCGGCCCATCGACAGAGCCTATTGGGGTGCTAAGCGCCTGCAAAGACGGTGCAAATCCCCGCCTCCTAGCGTCCCGGCCTCGACACCACCGCTCACCAAGGGGGAACCATGAAGCTCGCGCTTGTCGCACTCGTGCTCGTTGCCGGCCTCGCCGCTGCGGCGTCGTCGTTCGGAGGCGGCGTCCCGATCACCGCCCAGGCTCTCGCGCTGGGGAAGATGCAGGCGACCCAGATCCACGCCCAGACCGGCTCGGTCGTCCTCGACCGGATCACGATCCAGCCGGGCGGGAACTTCGGCTGGCACACCCATCCGGCGCCGGTCGCGGTCGTGGTGACGCGCGGCACCGTCACCGTGTTCGACCCGGCCGTCGACGGCTGCAAGCCCTTCCACGCGTCGCAGGGGCAGTCGTTCGTCGAGCCGGCGAACCACGTGCACCTGGCCCGCAACGACGGCTCGACGCCCGTGACGCTCTACGCCATGTACCTCGGGCTGCCGAAGGCGCAGCAGGCGAACGTCGCCGTCGCCCGCCCCGCCGGCTGCAGCTCCTGACGCGGCGCCGGAAGCGGACCTAGACGAAGGTCGAGGTCCGCTTCCGGACCGTGGATTCCTGCGGGATGCTTGGTGCATGCCGGTGCCGCCCACCGGGACCGTGACGTTCCTCTTCTCGGACGTCGAGCGATCGACGTCGCTGCTCGATCGTCTCGGCGCGGCCGTCTACGCCGGCGAGCTCGAACGCCACCGCGAGCTGCTGCGCACCGCGTTCGTCGACCACGGCGGCGTCGAGGTCGACGCCCAGGGCGACGCGTTCTTCGTCGCCTTCGCGACCGCAGGGGCGGCCGTCGCGGCGGCGCAGGCCGTGCAGGAGGCGCTCGCGGGGACGGCCCTCCGGGTCCGCATCGGCCTCCACACCGGCGAGCCCCTCCGCACCCGGGAGGGCTACGTCGGCATGGACGTCCACCGCGCGTCGCGGATCGCCTCGGCCGGGTACGGCGGGCAGATCCTGCTCTCGCAGGCGACGCGCGACCTGCTCGCCGGCGTCGAGCTCGTCGACCTCGGCGCTCACCGGCTCAAGGACCTGACGCGGCCGGAGCGGATCTACCAGGTGGGCTCGGGGTCGTTCCCGCCCCTCCGGAGCCTCAATGCGTCGACCCTCCCGGAGGCGGCGCATCCGCTCGTCGGCCGCGCGGCCGAGCAGCGCGAGCTGGGAGCGCTCTTACGCGAGTCGCGCCTCGTCACGATCACCGGGCCGGGAGGCACCGGCAAGACGAGGCTCGCGCTCCAGGTGGCGGCCGAGCTGCTCGAGGAGTTCGCCGACGGTGCCCGCTTCGTCTCGCTGGCGAGCGTCTCCGACCCGGACCTCGTGCTGCCGGTCGCCCTGCGGTCGCTCGGCCTCTCCGAGGCCGACAGCGCCGAAGGGGTCGACGCGCTGATCGTGCTCGACAACTTCGAGCACGTCCTCGCCGCCGCCGACGCCCTCGCGGCGTTCCTCACCGCGCCCGGGCCGACGGTGCTCGTCACGAGCCGGATCCCGCTGCACCTGACGATGGAGCGGGACTATCCCCTCGAGCCGTTGCCACCGGCGCCCGCGGTCGAGCTGTTCCTCGACCGCGCCAGGTCGGTGCGGCGCGGCCTGACGGCGACGGCGGAGGTCGTCGAGATCTGCCGCCGGCTCGACGGGCTGCCGCTCGCCCTCGAGCTCGCGGCGGCGCGGCTGAAGCTGCTCGACCCGCCGGCGCTCCTCCGGCGGCTCGACTCGTCGCTCGCCGTGCTCACGGGCGGCCCGCGCGACCTGCCGGAGCGCCAGCGGACGCTCGAGGCGACGATCGCCTGGAGCTACGACCTGCTCGACCCGGAGGCCCGTTCGGCCTTCGCACGGCTGTCGGCGCTCTCGGGGTCGTTCGACGTGGAGGCCGCCGAGGCGGTCGCAGGCGCGGACCTCGACGTCCTCGCGACCCTCGTCGACGCGAGCCTGCTCAAGTCGCGCTCGGAAGGGCGGTTCCTGATGCTCGAGACGGTGCGCGAGTACGCGCGGAACCGCCTGTCCGCCGACGCGGCGCGTGCGCTCCACGACGCGCACGCCCGTCATTTCATCGCGGTGGCCGAGCAGCTCGAGCCGCAGCTGACCGGCCCCGAGGCCGCGTCGCTGCTCGCCCGGATCGACGCCGACTCGGGGAACCTCCGCGCCGCGCTCGACTGGGTCGCGCTCGAGTCGCCGGAGCTCGTCACCCGGCTCGCGCTCGCGCTGTGGCGCTTCTGGCTCACCCGCGGGCGCTACGAGGAAGGCGACGTGGCGATCGGCCGGGCGCTCGCCCTCCGGCCGTCACCGCCGGATCGGGCCGAGCTGCTCTACCGCCGCGGCGCGCTCGTCATCTCGCGCGGCGAGACGGAGCGCGGCAGGGAGCTCTTCGAGCAGGCGCTCGAGGCGTTCCGGGCGGGCGGCGACGAACGCGGCGAGGCGCGCAGCCTGAGCGCGCTCGGGCACTCGGCGGCCGACGCCGGCGACTGGGAGGCGGCGATCGGCTTCTACGAGGCGGCGGCCGCGATGTTCCGCGCCGTCGACGACCTGTACGGGCTCGGCGGCGTCCTCGGCGACCTCGCGACCGTGCACCTGCGCGCGGGCGCCCCGGAGGAGGCGAGGCCGCTCGCCGCCGAGAGCATCGAGCTGCAGCGCGGCGTCGGGAACGCGCAGGGCGAGTCGCTCGCGCTCGCCACGCTCGGCTACGCGGAGATCGGCGCCGGCCGGTTCGACGCCGCCCGCGCCGCGCTCGGCGAGAGCATCGAGATCGCGCGCGACCTCGGCTACCGGCACGGGCTGCTGTTCGGCCTGAACGGGCTCGCGACGGTGGAGCTCCGCGCCGGCGACGACGTGCGGGCGGCCGAGCTCTTCCTGGCCGCTGCGGGCGTGCGCCGGTCGCTCGGCATCGAGCACGACCCCGACGACTCGCTCGTCGCCGCCGACCGCGTCGAGGCGTTCGCCCGCACGGGCGCGGCGGACCGCGACGGCGACGAGCTCGATCTCGACGAGGCGGTCGCCGCGGCGATCGCCCGGGCCCGGCTCAGTCCTGCGCCTTGAAGAGCGTGATCACCTGCTGCCCGTGCAGGTCGCGCGCGATGCCGTCGACGTCTCCGTCCTCCACGAGCACGTAGGCGTACCTGGGCGAGGCGTCGTGGTCGAACCAGAGGTACTCGAGGGTGCCGCGGTGCTTCGCGCAGACCGCCTCCACGTCCCGCCTGCGGCGGCGGCCCGGGTTGGGCGTCTCGACCGAGATGCGGATGAAGTTGTGCGGCACCGTCAGCCGTCCTCGCGCGCCTCGAGCTCGCGCGTGCGGCGGGCCATCGCCTCGAGGAGCGGCCACGCGATCTCGGTGCTCGACTCGATGAGCGGCTTGAACTGCCACTTGGTCAGCCCGTACGCGAGCCCGTCGGTCGCCGCGGTGACCGTCGCCGTGCGCATGCCGTCGTCGATCAGGGCGATCTCGCCGAAGTAGTCCCCCGGCCCGAGGGAACGGCGTTCCTTGCCCTGGATCGAGACCCTGAGCTCGCCCAGCGAGACCACGAAGAGCCCGATCCCGTGGGCTCCCTCGGCGACCAGCTCCTCGCCCTCGGTGAACGGCCGCTCCTTGAACTCCGCCGACAGCGCCCGCAGCTGCTTGTCGGAGAGGTTCTCGAAGAGCTGGACCCGCTTGAGGAGGGAGACGGGCGGAGGCATGCGGCGAGCCTAGAGCCGCCGCGGGCGCGGGACCTCGCCGTTCGGCCAGTGCAAGTCAGCCGTCCGGACCGCCGGGTTAGCCTGTGCCGATGCGAGGCGGCTGGATCGCACTCGCGCTGGTCGCGCTCGCACTCGCTGGAGCCGGCTCGGCGCACGCCGGCACGGGGATGTTCGCGGGAGCGGCGGAGGACGACGTCCGCAGCCTGGACCCGGCCGTGACGAAGGCGAAGATGGACCTCGCAGCACTGGCGGGCTTCGGCGTCGTGCGCTCCACCGTGATGTGGACGCCAGGCGAGACGACCGCTGCGGGCGACGACGCGATCGTGCTGCGGAACGAGACGGCGGCGGCGCAGCTCGACGGCGTGCGCCTGATCGTCTCGATCTACCCGCGCACCTGGCGGTCGGCGCCGCTGACGGCGCGCCAGCGCGGCCAGTTCGCCTCGTACGCGGCGTCGATCGCGCGCACGTTCCCGTCGATCCGGGACTTCGTGATCGGCAACGAGCCGAACCTCAACCTGTTCTGGATGCCGCAGTACGGGCTCGGCGGCGTCGACCTCGCGGCCCGCTCGTACGAGCTCCTGCTCGCGCACACCTACGACGCGCTCAAGTCGGTCTCGCCCGACATCAACGTGATCGGCGGCGCGCTCGCCTCGCACGGCCAGGACAAGCCGGGCGCCGCGCGGCCGACGCACTCGCCGACGACGTTCATCCGCGACCTCGGCGCGGCGTACCGGGCGACGCACCGGAAGCTGCCGATCATGGACATGTTCGCCATCCACCCCTACCTGATCCCGTCCCGGCTCCCGCCGACCTTCGCGCACCCGAAGACGACGACGATCGGGATCGCCGACTATCCCAAGCTCGTCCGGCTCCTGACGAACGCGTTCCGCGGCACCGCGCAGCACGGTGAGACGCTCCCGATCGTCTACGACGAGTTCGGCTACCAGTCGCAGATCCCGGCCGCGAAGCGGCGGCTGTACACGCACCTCGCCGCGCCCGCGGCGAAGGACGCGATCCCCGAGAAGACGCAGGCGCTCTACTACGAGCGGGCGTTCGCGCTCGCCGCGTGCCAGCCGACGGTCGCGGGGATGCTGATCTTCCACGTGGTCGACGAGCGCGACGCGCGCGCCTGGCAGTCCGGCGTCTACTACGCGAACGGGACGGCGAAGACGAGCCTGAAGCCGGTCCGGGCGGCGGCGCTCGCCGCGCAGGAGGGGACGCTCGCAAGCTGCGCGAAGGCGAAGACGACCGCGAACGTGAGCGGTATCGCCTTCCACGCGCCCTCGACCGCCGATCCCAGCATGCTCGGCGCCGAGTTCTCGTGCGCGCTCCCGTGCAGCTACGAGCTGCGCGTGCTCGACGCCGACACGGGCAAGCCGGTGGCGCACGCCGAGGGGAAGGCGGTCGGCGACGCGTCGGCGACGCTCCCCGCCGCCGAGCTCGACCCGGGCACGTACGAGTACGCGCTGCGCGTCTTCAAGTGCGGGAAGCCGGGAACCGCCGAGACGCGGTTCTCGAGCCCCTTCGCGGTCGGTACCACGGGGATCGACCCCGACCCCGGACCGGCCCTCTCCTTGCTGCTGCCGACGCTCGCGCCGGTCTTGCCGGGCTCCTGACCCGGAATGACCTCTGCGCTCGCGCTAGCGTGCGCACGTGGAGTTCGACCCGCTGGAGCTGCACCTCCTCGAGCGTCTGCGCAAGCTGCGGCGCGGGAGCGGCGGCGACGCGTCGGACGCCGAGCGCATCTGGACGGCGCAGGTGCGCAGCCGGCTCTGCGACTTCGCCGCGCGGCACCTGAAGCACACCGGCCGCAGCTTCTACTCGATCGCCTCCGCCGGCCACGAGAGCAACGCCGCCGTCGCGCTCGCACTGCGCCCGACCGACCCGGCTCTCCTCCACTACCGGTCGGGCGGCTTCTACCTCGCCCGCGCGCTGCAGGCCGGCCGCGACGGCGTCGACGACATCCTGAACGGCGTCACCGCCGCTACCGTCGAGCCGATCGCCGGCGGGCGCCACAAGGTCTTCGGCAACCGCGACCTCGCGGTGATCCCGCAGACCTCGACGATCGCGTCGCACCTGCCGCGCGCCGTCGGCGTCGCGTTCTCGCTCGAGCGTGCGCGGCGGCTGGGACTCGAGGCCGTCTGGCCGGAGGACGCGGTCGTCGTGTGCAGCTTCGGCGACGCCTCCGTGAACCACGCGACGGCGCAGGCCGGCCTGAACAGCGCCGCGCACATGGCGCACCAGCAGCTGCCGCTGCCGCTGCTCTTCGTGTGCGAGGACAACGGGATCGGCATCAGCGTGCGCTCGCCGCAGGGCTGGGTCGAGTCGGCGCTGCGCGCCCGTCCGGCGCTGCGCTACGAAGCGGCGGCCGGCGACGACCCGGAGATCCTCCTGGAGATCGCCGAGGACCTCGTCGACTGGGTGCGGGCCGAACGCCGGCCGGCCGTCCTCCACCTGCGCACGGTGCGCTACCTGAGCCACGCGGGGGCCGACGTCGAGTCCGCCTACCGGACGCCGGTCGAGATCCGCGCCGACTGGGACGCCGACCCGATCCTCGCGACCGGCCGGTGGCTCGCCGGGCTCGGCGCCCGGAGCGGGGAGGAGCTCGCCGACGACTACCTGGCCGAGCGCGAGCGGGTCGTGGCGGCGGCGGAGGCGGCCGCGGGCCGCCCGGAGCTCGCGACGGCGGAAGAGGTGATGAGGCCGCTCGCGCCCGGCACGGTGCGGGTGGGCCGCGCCGCGGCGACCGAGGGCGAGCCGGTCACGCTCGCGCAGGCGATCAACGCGACGCTCGCCGCGGAGCTCGAGGGCGACCCCGCGCTGCTCGTCTTCGGGGAGGACGTGGCGGTGAAGGGCGGCGTCTACGGCGTGACGCGCGGCCTCCAGCGCCGCTTCGGCGCGACGCGGGTCTTCGACACGCTGCTCGACGAGACGTCCATCCTCGGGATCGCGCTCGGCGCGGGCCTCTCGGGGCTGCTGCCGGTGCCGGAGATCCAGTACCTCGCCTACCTGCACAACGCCGAGGATCAGCTGCGCGGCGAGGCGGCGACGCTGCAGTTCTTTTCGCAGGGCCAGTACCGGAACGGGCTCGTCGTGCGGGTCGCGGGCTACGGCTACCAGAAGGGGTTCGGCGGCCACTTCCACAACGACAACTCGGTCGCCGTGCTGCGCGACCTGCCGGGGGTCGTGATCGCGTCGCCGGCGCGTCCCGACGACGCGGCCGCGACGCTGCGCGCGTGCCTCGAGGCTGCGCGCGTCGACGGCGCCGTCTGCGCCTACCTCGAGCCGATCGCGCTCTACCACACGCGCGACCTCTACGAGGACGGCGACGACTTGTGGCTCGCGCCGCCGGCGGGCGACGCGCCGATCGGCGCTGCGCGCACCTACGGCGACGGCGGCGACCTGACGATCCTCACGTGGGGTAACGGGCTGTGGCTCTCGCTGCGCGCTGCGCGCACCCTGCGCGAGCGCGGCGTCGACGCCCGCGTCGTCGACCTCCGCTGGCTCGCGCCGCTGCCGGTCGACGACCTCCTGCGGGAGGCCGTCGCGACCGGGCAGGTGCTCGTCGTCGACGAGACCCGCCGGACGGGCGGCGTCTCCGAGGGGGTCGTCGCCGCGCTCGTGGACGCGCGCTTCGACGGCTCGGTGAGCCGGGTTGCGAGCAAGGACTCGTTCATCCCGCTCGGCGGCGCGGCCAACCTCGTGCTGCTCTCGGAGGCTGAGATCGTCGCCGCCGCGCTTTCGCAGTTGCAATTGGCGCACCAGTAATAAAGAATCCCCAACTCAGATGCTAGGCATCAATAAGCAGGGCCGTGAGTCATCTGACCACTTGGCTCTGGAGACCTCTCACGACGTCCGTCCGACGAGACGAGGAGACCACATGCAGCGAATCAACAGACGAGTCCTCGCGGCAGCCTGCGCGCTCTGCCTCAGCGTGCTTGCGGCCGTCGCCTTCGGGGCGACCCAGGGCGCGAGGGCCGCGTCGGCCGCCTGCAAGACGAGCGGCACCCTGACCTACGGGCTGGCCGGCGGCGGCATCCAGTCCCTCGACCCGGCCGTGAGCGACCTCGCGGCTCGCACCGTGATCATGCCGCTCCTCTTCCCGGCGCTCACCGCGATGAAGCCGGACGGCACCGTCGGGCCGGACCTCGCGTCGAAGTGGAAGGTCTCGAGCGACGGCAAGACCTGGTGGTTCTTCCTCCGCCACGACGTGAAGTACGCGGACGGGCGCCCGTTCACGTCGGCGGACGTGGTCAAGAACATCCTCCACGACCTCGATCCGAAGACCGGCGCGCTCGTGCGGCAGTACATCAACGACGTCCGCTCGGTCCGCGCGATCAACAAGTACGAGGTCCGGTTCAAGACGGGGTCGCCGCGCGCGACGCTCCCGGACGCGCTCTACCTGGCGAAGATGGCCGACATGTCGTCCCCCGCCGCGATGAACTCCGGCAACGGGACCGGCCCGTACAAGGTGGCCTCGTACACGCCGAACTCGACGCTGACGATCGTCCCGAACCCGAACTACTACGGGGCCAAGGCCTGCCTCGCGAAGATCGTCTTCCAGGCGGAGCCGGACACGACGTCGATGGTGACCGCGTTCACGAGCGGCAAGCTCGACATGGTGTGGCAGTTCCCGGTCTCGGCGACGTCGACGATCGCGGCCGACAAGAACGCCGTGATCATCACGCCGAAGACGGTGGCCACGCCGCATGTCTTCCTGCTCGACACGACGTCGCCGCCGTTCGACAACATCCTCGCCCGCGAGGCTCTGTCGTTCGCGACCGACCGCGACGCGATGGTGAAGGCGGCGTTCCTCGGGCACGCACAGGCGTCGAACGCGAACGACCCGCTCAGCGCCACGAGCCCCTTCTACGACAAGAAGCTGCCGTCGCAGGCGTTCAACCTGACGAAGGCGAAGGCGCTCTTCCAGCAGGCGGGCGTCAAGCCCGGAACGACGTTCACGTACTGGGCGCAGTCGGGTAAGCGCCCCGAGTGGATCACCGACGCCGAGATCCTCCAGCAGGACCTGGAGAAGATCGGCTACAAGCTGAACATCGTCCAGGCCGACCCGGCGACCTGGCTCGCGCGCTTCAATCCGTTCGGGAAGAAGTTCCCGGGCCTGATCGTCGCGAGCTACCTGTCGCTGCAGCCGAACCCGATCCTCGGCCTCAGCTCGGCGCTGCAGGGCTGCGACTGCAACTGGGGCGGGATCCCGGGCACGAAGTACGACCAGTACTACGCGCTCGCGACGAAGGCCAACGCCACGTCGGACCCGGCGAAGCGGCAGGCGATCCTCAACCAGCTCCAGGTGATGTTCAACCAGCAGGAGCCGTACCTCGTGATCGCGCACCAGACCAACCTGTCGGCGGCGCAGAAGTACGTCGTCGGCGCGTGGGAGGACGCGAGCGGGAACCTGCATCTCGAGAACACGCGGATCGTTCGCTAGCAGGGAACACGAACGGGGGAAGGTGAACACGCGTGTAGGCGGTGGCGGCACCCGGGAACGGGTGCCGCCACCGCTCTCCGACCGCTTGCGCGCGCTCGGGCTCGCGCACGGCGACGCGGTGCTCGTGCACTCGTCGCTCCGCGCGGTCGGGCCGGTCGAGGGCGGGGCGGAGGCCGTCGTCGACTCGCTGCTCGCCGTGCTCGGCCCCGACGGGCTGCTGATCGTGCCGACGTTCACCTACAACACCGCACGGTTCGACCCGCTCACCGAGCCGGGGCAGGCCGGTGTGCTCGGGGAGGTCGTCCGCCGGCGGCCGGACGCCGTCCGGTCTGCGCACCCGACGCACTCGGTGGCGGCGATCGGCGCCGGCGCGCACGAGCTCTGCGCCGGGCACGAGGAGCTGGCCGCAGCCGACCCCGGCTCGCCCTTCGACCGCCTGGTCGAGCGGGGCGGGAAGGTGCTCCTGCTCGGCGTCGGCCATGTCGCGAACACCACCGTCCACCTCGGTGAGTTCCGCGCAGGTGTGCGGTACGTCGAGCTGCAGCCGTCGCTCGCCTGGCCGCGCGTGCACGAGGTGACGGTCGACGGGCGGGCGCGCTCGTTCGAGTACGGGCGGTTCGCGGGCTGCAGCCGCGCGTTCGGCGTCGTCGAGCGCGGCCTCCGCGAGCGTTCGCTGATCCGCGACGGCCGCGTCGGCGACGCCCAGGCGCAGCTCGTGCCTGCCGCGGCGGTGGTCGAGGAGACGATCGCCCTCCTGCGCCGGGACGAGCACGCGCTCCTCTGCACCGACCCGTCCCCGGAGCACCGCTGTGCGCGCGCCCGCGCCGGCGTCCCGGACCCGACCAGGAAGGAGAGTCATGTCCAGCTCGGACAGCAGTAGATCCGGGGGGCTCGTCGTCGCGCCGCACCCGGCCGCCGCGGACGCCGGCGCGCGCGCCCTGGCCGCCGGCGGCACCGCGATCGACGCGGCGGTGGCGACGTCGTTCGCGCTCGCGACCGTCGACCCCGCCGGCTGCGGCCTCGCCGGCTACGGCGGCTTCCTCGTGTACGCGCAGCCGGGCCGCGACCCCGTGCGCGTCGACTTCAACACGTGGGTGCCCGCCCGCGTCGACCCGGCCGACCTGCGCATCCCCGGCGACGGCAGCGAGCTGCGCGACGGCGGCGGCGCGGTCGCCCCGCCGGCGGTCGTCGCGGGCCTGCTCACGGCCCACGCGCGCTTCGGCGTCCTGGCGCTCGACGAGCTGCTCGCGCCCGCCGTCGCGCTCGCGCGCGACGGCTTCCCGATCGGCCGCGAGCTCGCGCGCGCGTTCACCGACCACTGGAACCGCACCGGCGGCGGCACTCCGGGGTTCGCCTCGCTCTTCTACGCCGGCGGGCGGCCGCTCACGCTCGGCGAGACGCTCGTCCAGCCGGAGCTCGCCCGCACGATCGAGCGGATCGCGGCGGAGGGCGAGGCCGCGTTCCGTTCCGGCGAGCTCGTCGACGCGATCTGCGCGACCGTCGCCGCCGACGGCGGCTTCCTGGAGCCTGGCGACTTCGCCGAGGACCGCATCGCGATCGACGCCGCCGAGGTGGGCGTCTTCGGCTCGGCGACGCTCTACGGCCCGTCGCGCGAGCTCAGCGGCACCGGCGTCCTCTTCCCGGCCTGCGGCTACGTCGACCCCGAGCGGCTCGCCGCGAACCGCAGCCGCCTCTACGTCGAGGAGCTCCGCAGCGCGCTCGCGCGCGCGTGGCGCGAGCGGGCCGAGGAGGCGCAGGCCGCGCTGCTGTCGGGCCACACCACGCACTTCTGCGCCGCCGACGCCGAGGGCGGGCTCGTGGCGCTCACGTTCACGCACGGGCCGCGCCGTTTCGGGTCGGGGCTCGTCGCGGAGGGGACGGGCCTCGTCCTCAACTCCGGCCTGAACCTCTTCTCGCCCGCGAGCGGCGGCCCGAAGGCCGTGACGAACATGGCGCCGATCGTGATCGAGACGGAGGGCGGCCTCCGTCACGCGGTCGGCAGCGTCGGCGGCCCGCGCATCCCGGGGATCGTGCTCTCGGCGGTCGTCGACGTCGCGCACTACGGGCTGCCGATGGCCGACGCGATCGCCGCGCCGCACCTGTCGGTGCGCCCGGCGGACGGCGCGCTCGAGGCGGAGCCGGAGCTGATCGAGCAGCTCGACGTCGGCGAGGGGGCGCTGCCGATCCGCACCGGGATCGAGTTCGGGCCGACCTCCGGCATCGGCGGCTCGCTGGACGGGTGGCAGCCCGGCCCGGATCCGCGCTTCGACTCCGGGGTGGCGCGCGCATGACCTACCGCGCGGCAGTTGTCGGCTGCGGCCGCATCGCGAGCACGATCCAGGACGAGTTCGAGGGACGCCCCGGCCTGCAGCTCTTCCCGTACAGCCATGCGGGCGCCTACCGGGCCTGCGCGCGGACGGAGCTCGTGGCCGCCGTCGACCCGTCGCCCGAGCGGCGGCAGGCGTTCGGCGAGCGGTGGGGCGTCGACGCGCTCCACGGGAGCGTCGAGGAGCTCCTCGCGCACGAGCGCATCGACCTGGTGAGCATCTGCGCTCCGACCCGCGAGCACGAGCGGATCTTCGAGCTCGTCGCCGGCCGCGTGCGCGGCGTCCTCCTCGAGAAGCCGGTCAGCATCACGCTGGCCGAGGCCGACCGCATGATCGAGCGCGCCCGCGAGGCGGGCCTGCACGTCGCCGTCGACCACACGCGGACGTACGACTCCTGGTACCGGCAGGCCAAGGGCATCCTCGACGACGGGCTGATCGGCGAGGTGCGGACGATCTTCGCGCTCTGGGCCGAGGGTTGGTCGGGCGGCGGCAGCCATCTCTTCGACCTGCTGCGCTTCTTCACGGGCAGCGAGCCGGAGTGGGTGTTCTGCCACGGCGACGGCTCGGGCGAGCCGGACGCCGGCGGCTCCGCGTACCTCCACTACCGGAACGGCGTGCGCGTGCACGTCGAGGCGCCGGCCGGCGGCGTTGCCCCGCTCGAGGTGGACGTCGTCGGGACGAGCGGCCGGCTGCGCATCGGCACGCATCGCGCGCAGCTCTTCGTCAACGACTCCCGTCTCGGCTATCCGGTGCCGGCGGAGTGGCCGTTCTTCGGGCGGATGGAGCCCGTGTCGGGGCTCGAGCAGGCGGTGACCGAGCTCGCGGCGGCGCTCGACGGCGGCCCGGAGCCCGCCTCGACGCTCGAGCACGCGCGGACGGCGCTCGAGATCGCCGTCGCGCTGAACCGGTCGGCCGAGACGGGCGTGCGCGTCGACCTGCCGATCGCCGACCGCTCGGCGGGCGTGGAGGCGTTCTAGGAGGGCCGGCTGCGCTGCGGGTGGATCGTCTCGCCGCGTGCCAGCATCGCGACGAACTCGGTCAGGCGCCGCGAACGAGTCTTCGGCTGCTTCGCAGTCGCCAGGCGGTAGAGGATCGCGTAGCGGTTCTGGCTCGTCAGGCGCGCGAACATCGCCGCGGCCTCCGGCTCTGCGGCGAGAGCCTCGGCGAAGTCGTCCGGCACCTCGATCGTCGCCGGACCCGCATACGCGGACTGCCAGCGTCCGTCCGAGCGAGCCTGCTCGACAGCGGCTTGCCCGGCGGGCTGCATGCGCCCCTCCGCGATCAACCGCTCCGCCAGGTCGACGTTCCGTTTCGACCAGGCGCTTCGCTGCCGCCGAGGGGTGAAGCGCTGCTTGTAGCTCCCCTCGTCGCGGCGCCGCACCTGACCGTCGATCCAGCCGTGGCAGAGTGCCTCCTCCAGCGCCTCCTGGTACGTCAATCGAGTCGGCGAGCTTCCGCCTCGCTTCGCGAGCACGAGCCAGACGCCTGCCGACGTCGCATCGCGACCTCCGAGCCACGCCGCCCAGGCCGCCGCGTCCTCCACGATCACCTCCGGCAGATCGTCGCCCATCGCGCCAGCCAGACTAGAGCAGGGTCAGGCGCTCGGTGCTCCCGGCCGTTCCGCTCCTGACGTCCGGGTCGCCGGTCCGGCGGCGCGGCGCGTAGTGAGACGACTTCATCGCGGGTGCGTGTCGCGAACCTCCCGCCGCCGCCGCCGACCGGATAGTCGTCGCGCCGCTTCGGCAGCGAGAGTCTCCGCGGCGCTCGGCGGCGACGCGCTAGGGGCCGAGCAGTGCGGCGGGAACGACCGCGACGCCGTCGTCGCGCCGGTACGCGTTTCGGCCGGTGGTGATGACGACCCGGTCGAGCAAGTCGGCGCCGATCTCGTCGGCGAGCCAGTTGAGATGCCGCACGTCGGAACCGTCGATCGTCTCTGCGAGCTTGACCTCGATCGCGACGACCCGGTCGGTCGCGAGCCGGACGATCAGGTCGACTTCGTGGTCGCCGCGGTGGGTACGCAGGTGCTCGACCCTCGCTTCGGCCTGCTCCGCGTAGACGCGAACGTTCAGGGTCACGAGCGACTCGAAGAGGGCGCCGAGCAGGGTGCCGTCGCGCGGGATCACGGGCGCTACCTCGGCGCCCCCCAGGAGCGCACCCGCGTCGACTCCGAGCAGGCGGGCGGCGAGCGCCGGGTCGGCGAGCTGGTGCTTGGGCGCCTGGCCGAGCTCGGAGAGGCGGTTGCGAGTCGGCAGCCACGCGGGGACAGGGTCGACCAGCCAGAGCCGCTCCAAAGCGTCACGGTACGACTGGGCAGTCTTGCGGGCCGGGGTGTCGCCGTTGCGGCGGCCACTCGCGGCGTCGCGGATCGTCTCGAACGTCACGGTCTGGGAGGAGGCGGCGGCGTAGGCGGTCATCCAGCGGCGAAGCGCCGCCGGGTTGCGTACGGCGATGCCGAGCTCGTCGGGGAAGTCACGGTCGATTACCCGTTCGATGTAGCCGTCGAGTCGGGTACGTCGTGCGCGGCCTTCGAGCTCTCGGATCGCCGGGAAGCCGGAGGCGAGGATCTCCTCGGCGTAGTTCTCCAGCCTCACATCGGTTTCCCCTGCGATCGCGGGTCGGCTCCCGGTGAGCAGGGCGGCGAGGCTGACGGTGGGGTTGCCGACCCCGCGCTCGGCGAGCGTCATCGGCCGCATCCGAATGCGGTCAATCCTGCCTGCGCCGGAGTGGACGGCGGCGGCGCTGTCTGCGGGTGCAGGTTCGGCCGCGGAGCCGGTGAGCAGGAAGTAGCCGGGCGGGGCTCCGGCATCGACGGCATCGCGGACGAGATCCCAGGACTCGGGGAGCCGCTGCCACTCGTCGATCAGCACCGGCGGCTCCTGGTCGCCGGCGACGAGCCTGGCCCGGTTGGCGCGAATCAGCTCGACGGTTTGCGGTTCGGTGAAGCGGTACGTCGTCCGTGCCCGCTCCAGCGCGGTTCGCGTCTTGCCGACCGCCTTCGCTCCTTCGATCGCGAGCGCGGGAAGGGCCGGGAGAAGCTCGTCCAGCTCGTCGTCCACGATCCGTCTCAGATAGTCGTCGGGCACGTCCGTAGTATACAACTTCGGGCTATTCTCAGTTACAGATTCGGGCAGCCCAACGTTACAGGAACGGGACATCCTACGTCACAGGTTCGGGCACCCCTGCGTTGCAAGGTCGGGCACGCCTGAAACGGCGGTACGCACATCGAGAAGCGACCTCGGCGGTTCGAGTTCCGCTGCGAACAGCGGCACGCCGCTCATCCGTGTCAGATAATGGAGCGGTGAGGGCGAGCGGAGCGACGTTGGCGGCGGTCGCGGCGCTGGTTCTCGGCGGGTGCGGCGCTGCGGGAGCACCAACGCTTGAGCAGCGCGATGTTGTCCATGACTTCGCGTCGGCGGGCATCCGTTTACCGATCTGCCAGCCGTTGTTCCACACGAAGGACATCGAGTGCGCCGATTCTGCCCTCATGCACATGGCCCCAGACGCCAAGCTGGTGGACGTGCAGGTCCTTCCGGACGCCAAGCTCGCTCAGTACATCGTCCGAACCGGCGGCAACATGCAGGACGGCAAGGGCCACACGTATCCTCCGTTCGCGCGAGTGGCGAACGTAGTCGTGACTCTCGTCGCCCGTCCGACGGTGTCCGAACGTCGTCAGATCGAGCGTGCTGTGGCGCTCCTACGCAGCAGACTCGAACGGTGACCGGTCGTAGCTCCGGCCGCCTGTCATTGCTCGCGCGAGAGCGGAACTCAAATCGAGAACAGGAGCTCACGCACGTCAAGACCGAGGCTGCGCGACCCTAAGCGAGGAACCGCTCGAGCGCGTTGCGCGTGATGCGCGACACGTGCTCGTCGACGAGGAGCGACGCGATCCACGCGATCGAGCCGGCTGCGAAGACCTCGCCGCCGCGCTCGGCGGCGTACCAGACGAGCTCGGCGCCGCCGCCGTCCGCGTTCAGGCCGCGGGCGAGCAGCACCGCTCCGGGCGGCGTGGCGGCGGTGCGCTTGTCGGTCTCGTGCCCGGAGGCGCCGCCGGGGCACCGTTCGTGCTGGCTCTCGGTGCCGAACGCGTCGCCCGCGGCGAGACCGGTGCCGGCGAACGCCCAGTGGCCCGCGTCGACCACCTCGTAGGGCGCGGCGGTCATGATCCCGCGCTCGTCGAAGCACACGCCGAGCAGGCGGGCGGTCGCACGGTGCGTGCGGTGCAGCCGGCTCTCGTACGGGCCGCCCGGCTCGACGCGCTCGGTGCGGAACCGCAGCGCCGGCCCGTCGAGCAGCTCGACCTCGCAGTCGAGGCCGTTGCCGCCGAGGTAGAGGAGCTTCCCGCCGCGCTCGTGGACGAAGGCGTCGACGCGGTCGACCATCGTGCGCGTCCAGTACTCGGGATGCGCGTCGAGGACGAGCACGCCGTAGCGCTCGAGGTCGAGCGTGCCGTCGTGGAGCTGCGCGTCCGCGTACAGGTCGTAGGCGAAGCCCTCGCGCTCGAGCCACGCGAGCAGGCGCCACACCGCCGCCGCCAGGTGGCACGGCTGACGTCCGCGCAACGGCTCGTCGGGGCTCCGTTCGGTTACCTGGTTCGCGGGGTCGGGGCGGCGGAACGAGAGCGGCGTGTACGCGTCGTCGGGATGGCGGTGCTCGCGCACGCCGCGGTAGCGCGACAGATCCTCGCGGGCCACCACCGTCGGCGCGTCGGGGAGGCGCGCCGCGTTGATGTAGTTGCTCCGTCCGCCGAAGGAGTCGTACGCGTTCCAGGTGTTCGTCGAGACGAGCACGGCGACGGGGGCGGAGGGCTCGGCCGGAGCCACGATCCACGGAAACGTCGTGCGCGCTCCCGACTCGTCCTCTGCCCGGAAGACGTAGAGGCCCTGCTCGGCCGGCGCCCTCAGCTCGAGCGCCGCGTGCCAGTCGACGCCCGCCTGCGTGTAGTCGCCGTCGGGCGTCGGCTGCACCGTGGTGCGCGGGCCGTGCTCGTCGAACCAGCCGAGCACGCGCTCGTCCCCGGCCTCGGCCCCGAGCCGGGCGAGCGCGAGCCGGTACGGGCGCGGGCTGTGCACGTGCAGCGACGCCCGGTCGCCCGCTCGCACCCACTTCGGCCAGGCGAAGCCGTAGAGCGTCTCCGAGAGCAGCCGCAGCTGGGCGGGCGGGCCGTCGCCGACCTCGATCGTCGTGCGCTTCGAGCCGAAGCCGTCCCGCGCGACCGTGACCCGGTGGCGTCCCGGCGGCAGCTCCCCGTGCACCGAGCCGTCGGCGCCCGAGCGCAGCGTGACGCCGGTGCCGTCGACCGTGACGAGCGCGTCCGGAACGGCCAGGAACCGCTCGTCGCTGACCCATGCGATCAGCACGACGTATACAACGGTTGGCAGTCACGGCTGCACCGCGATAAGCTCTGTTTATGGACACGCGGCAGCTGGCGGCGTTTTGCGAGGTGGTCGAGCGGGCGAGCTTCTCGCTCGCGGCAGAGCGTCTGGGCGTGACGCAGCCCGCCGTCAGCCTGCAGGTGCGCGCGCTCGAGAAGCGGCTCGGCACGAAGCTGCTCGACCGCTCCGGCCGCCGGGTCGCGCCCACGGAGGCTGGTCTGCGCCTCTACCGCGGCGCGCAGCGGCTGCTCGCACTCGAGGAGCAGCTCGTCGACGAGCTGACCGGCGGAGTGGAGGGCGAGCTGCAGGGCGTGCTCGAGATCGGCTCCTCGACGGGCCCGAGCATCATGCTCGCGCTGCTCATGTGCGAGTTCCAGCGCGAGCACCCGGGCGTGCAGATCGCGCTCTCGGTGTTCGACACGCAGCGCGTGGTCGAGCGCGTCGCCGCCCGGCAGATCGAGCTCGGCGTCGTCGGCGCCGCGCCGCGGCACCGCGGCGTCCAGTTCGAGCCGTTCTTCCGCGACGAGGTGATCCTCGTCGTCCCGCCCGGCCACGAGTTCGCCGGCCGCACCGTCACCCTCGACGAGCTGCGCTCCGCGTCGCTGATCGTGATGCAGGACGGCGCCGGCGTCCGCCAGGTGATCGAGGACGAGCTGCGCGCGCGCGGCGTCCGCCTGCGCGACCTCGACGTGCGGCTCGAGCTCGGCCTGCAGGAGTCCGTCAAGACGGCCGTGCAGCGCGGCTACGGCGTCACCTTCATCTCGCGGACCTCGGTCGAGGCGGAGCTCGAGGCGGGCACGCTCGCGTCGGCCCGCGTCGAGGGCCTCGAGCCCGCACGCGAGGTCTCGCTCGCCCGCGCGGTCGGCCGCTCGACGACGCGCGCGGCCCAGCTCTTCGTCGACTTCGCCCGTGCGCGGCTCGACGACCCCGCCAAGGCGACCGTCTAGGCCATTTCCGGCAGCACCTGGCCGCCGTCGACGACGAGCGTCTGGCCGGTCACGTAGCCCGCCTCCTCGGAAGCAAAGAAGCGCACCGCCCAGCCGACCTCCTCCGGCGTCGCCATGCGGCCGAACGGGATCGCCGCGATCAGGCGCGCGCGGATCTCGGGGTCGGCGGCCTCGAGCCCGGGCGTCGCGACGTTCCCCGGCTGGACGGCGTTCACGGTGATCCCGTCGCCGACGAGCTCGAGCGCGGCGCTCCGCATCAGGCCGAGCAGCGCCGACTTCGACGCCGCGTAGTGCGACTGCCTCGGGTTGGCCACGACCGGCCCGGTGATCGACGACGTGAACACGATCCGGCCGTACCCGTCGCGACGCATCGCCGGCAGGCACGCCTGCAGCGAGTGCAGCGCGCCCTTCACGTTGATGTCCATGATCCGGTCCCAGGTCTCGTCGGTCAGCGAGTCGAGGTCGTCCCACTGGTAGACGCCGGCGTTCGCGGCGAGGATGTCGATGCGGCCGAACCGGTCGAGCGTCGCCGCAGCCATCGCGTCGACCGCGGCGCGGTCGACCACGTCGACCTGCACGGCGAGCGACTCCGTCGGCAGCGCCGCCGCAGCAACCTCGGCGGCCGCGCCGTCGACGTCGGCGACCACGACCCGCGCACCCTCCCCGGCGAGCACGTTCGCGATGCCGCGCCCGACCCCGGCGGCGCCGCCGGTGACGACGGCGACGCGCCCGTCAAAGCCGCGCAAAGAGCTCCTCCAGCTTCTGCCGGGCGCGCGCCTGCACGTCGCGGTAGAGGGAGTTGCCGTGCGCGTCGATGCCGACGGTCAGCGGGCCGAAGTCCCTGACGCGGAACTTCCAGAGGCACTCGGGCATCAGCTCCTCCCAGGCGACCTCCTCGATCTCCTCGATCTGCGTCGTCTCGAGCGCGGCGGCGCCGCCGACGATCGCGAAGTAGACCATCCCGAGCTCGTGCATCGGCTCGATCGCCTCGTCGGGGAAGCCGCCCTTGCCGCAGATCGCCCTGACGCCGTACTGCCGTCCGAGCGGCTCGGTGAAGCGCACCATCCGCGCGCTCGTCGTGGTGCCGATGCAGATCTTCTCGTACTTGCCCTCGTCGACCTTCCGCACGTTCGGTGCGGTGTGGAGCAGGAACGCGCCGCCGAGGTCCATCGGCGGCTCGACGCCCTGGTCGAAGATGCGGATCTGCGTGCGGTCGCGGATGCCGATGATGTGACCCTGGACCGTCACCTCGTCGCCCGCGCGCAGCTTCAGGATCTCCTGCGGGTCGGTGATCGGGAACGTGACCTCGTGACGAGCCATCTCTCAGGCCTCGCGGTCGTAGTCGATGTCGCCGGTCGCCGAGATGTGCGCGGACGCGCGTCGCGCGGCCCAGCACTGGTAGTTGACGGCGACCGGGTTGAGGGTCATGTGCGTGTCGGCGTGCTCGATGTGGCACTGCAGGACGGTGACGTCGCCGCCGAGCCCCATCGGGCCGATGCCGGTCTCGTTGAGCAGGCCGAAGAGCTCGTCCTCGAGTTGCGCGACGACCGGGTCGGGGTTGCGCGTCCCGATCGGGCGCATGATCGCCTCCTTGGCGAGATGCATCGCGTAGTCGGCCGAGCCGCCGATGCCGACGCCGACGATCCCCGGCGGGCACGGCTTGCCGCCTGCCCCGACGATCGACTCGAGCACGAACTGCTTGCTCCCCTTCACGCCGTCGGCGGGGACGCACAGCTTCAGGAAGCTCATGTTCTCCGAGCCGGAGCCCTTGGGCACGCACTTGACGTCGAGCCCGTCCCAGTCCTCGACGAACTCCCAGTGCACGATCGGCAGGCGGTAGCCGATGTTCGGGCCGGTGTTCTCGCGGGTGATCGTGTGCACCGCGTTCGAGCGCAGCGGATGCTCGACCGTCGCGCGCGCGGTGCCCGCGCGCAGCGCGTCGTAGATGCGCGCCGGGTGCAGCGGGAAGTGCTCGCCGACCTTCGCGTGGTAGACGGCGATGCCGGTGTCCTGGCAGACGAGGTTGCGCTCGCTGTCGGCGACGTTGACGTTCCGGTGGATCGTCTCGAGGACGCGCTTGCCCGGCACCGACGTCTCTTGCTCGCGGGCGGCGGCGAGCGCGTCGCGCAGGTCCTGCGGGATGTCCTTCAGCGCCCAGACGTAGAGATGCGCGGCGGCATCCTCGACCGCGCCCTGCAGGTCGGTCTCGATCGTGCTCATGCTGTTGCCTTCTCCTTGGCGGCGCGGCCCGCGCGGCGACCGAAGACGACGCACTCGAGCAGCGAGTTGCCCATCATGCGATTGCGCCCGTGCGTGCCGCCGGCGATCTCGCCGCACGCATAGACGCCCTCGAGCGTCGTCTCGGCGTTCGTGTCGATCACGAGCCCGCCGTTCTGGTAGTGCAGGACCGGGTAGGTGAGGATCCTCTCGCGCAGCGGGTCGATGCCGG
>DASZWR010000038.1:0-35498 GCA_035546215.1 Gaiellaceae bacterium
CTCGACCGCGCCGCGGCCCTGCGCCTCGCCGCGGCCGCGGCGGCCGCCGCCGCGGTCCCGTCGTCCGCCCACGCGGCGGCGGCGGGCTTCCCGCAGCCGCATCCGCGGTGGCGCTTCGTGTTCGTCAACCACGCCCTCACGAACCCGTTCTTCGTGCCTGCCAGGTACGGCAGCGCCGACGCCGCGCGGGCGTTCGGCGTCCGCGTGGAGTGGACCGGGTCGAGTTCGAGCGACGTCGGGCAGATGGTCAAGGCGATGAAGCGCGCCGTCGACGCCGGCGTCGACGGCATCGCGGTGTCGATCATCGACCCGACCGCGTTCGACGGGCCCACGGCGCTGGCGCTGAAGCACGGCATCCCCGTTGTCGCCTACAACGCCGACGGCGGGAAGGCGAACGCGCGCCTCGCCTACATCGGCCAGGACAACTACCAGTCGGGCCTCGAGCTCGGTGCGCGGCTCGTCAGCCACGTGTCGTCGGGCGACGTCTACGTGTTCATCGCGACGCCGAACCAGCAGAACATCCAGCCGCGCGTCGACGGCGCGCTCGACGCGATCCGGGACTCCGGCAAGCCGATCCGGGCGCACGTGGTCGCGAGCGGGGTCGAGGTGGGCGACGAGCTGAAGCGCATCGAGGCGACCTACCTCGCGCACAAGGACCTCCGCGGCCTGTTCGCGGTCGACGCCGGCTCGACCGCCGGCGTCGCGAAGGTGATGCGCAAGTACAAGCTGCACGCGCGCGGGGTGCGCGCGGGCGGGTACGACCTCCTGCCCGACACGCTGCAGGCGATCCACGACCGCGACGTCGACTTCACGATCGACCAGCAGCCGTACCTGCAGGGGTTCCTGCCGGTGCTGCAGCTCTTCCAGTACCGCTACAGCTCCGGCCTCGTCGCGCCCGCCGACACGAACACGGGCCTGAACTTCGTCACCCGCCAGAACGTGGGCCGCTACCTGACGACGCGGTCGCGCTACGAAGGCAGCTCGAGCCGGGACGTGTTCCCGGTCTCGACGAAATGACGCGGCCAGACTTGAACTATTCCCATAGGGGAGTAGGATTGGCCGGCTTGATCCCCCCAGCAGGCGCGTGTTTGCGCGCCTTCAGTGCACGAGGCACCGAAGGAGGACTACCGAGGTGAGGAAGGTTTCCCGCAAGACCATCGCGCTCGTCGGAGTGTTCGCAGCCGTCGCCGCCGTGACCACGGCGATCGTCGCTGCCGGCGCCACGGCGAGCACGAAGGCCCACAAGGCCAACGTGGACGTCTGCGTCCTGCTGCCGGACACGAAGTCGTCCGTCCGCTGGGTGCAGTTCGACGCGCCGGCCATGAAGGCCGCCTTCAAGAAGGCAGGCGTCTCGGCGTCGATCAACAACGCGCTGAACGACCCGCTCAAGCAGAAGGCCCAGGCGCAGGCGTGCATCGCCGCCGGCGCGAAGGTCGTCATCGAGACGGCCCTCGACAACGGCTCCGCCGCTTCGATCGAGAAGCTCTTCACCTCGAAGGGCGGCAAGGCGATCGACTACGACCGCCAGGTCAGCGGCGGCTCGGCGTCGGTCTACGTCACGTTCGACGGCAAGAAGGTCGGTGAGGCGCAGGCCAGGGGCGTCCTGGCTGCGATGAAGGCCAACGGCACCTACAAGGGCGGCACCGTCGCCGAGCTGTGGGGCGGCCAGACCGACCAGAACGCCTTCTGGTTCAAGAGCGGCAACGACGCCGTGTTCAACCCGCTCTTCAAGAGCGGCGCGATCAAGAAGGGCCCGCAGCAGTTCGTCCCCGACTGGGATGCGAACAACGCGGCGACCATCTTCAACCAGATGCTCGTCAAGACGAACAACAACATCCAGGGCGTGCTCGCGGCGAACGACAACATCGCGGGTGCCGTGATCGCCGACCTGAAGGCGAAGCACCTGAAGCCGCTTCCCCTCTCTGGTCAGGATGCGACGACCCAGGGTGTCCAGAACATCATCTCCGGCTGGCAGACCGGCACGGTCTACAAGTACGTCCCGGACGAGGCGAACGCCGCCGCAGCGGCCGCGGTCGCGCTCCTCAAGGGCCAGAAGCCGAAGACGAACACCGTCCGCAAGAACGGCGCGAAGAACGAGCCGACCCTTGCGCTGCCGGTCGTCTGGATCACCAAGGCCAACTACACCCGTCTCTTTACGGACAAGTTCCTGAAGAAGAGCCAGGTCTGCGTCGGCCAGTACAAGCAGTACTGCAAGTAGGATCTCGCACTACCGTGAGGGAGGCGCCCTACGGGGCGCCTCCCTCACGCCTTACGCCACGATGAGCGAAACCCCCCTTCTCCAGCTTCGCGACATCACGAAGACGTTCGGCTCGGTGGAGGCGCTTCGCGGCGTCGACTTCGAGGTGAACGCCGGCGAGGTGATGGCGCTCGTCGGCGACAACGGCGCCGGCAAGTCCACGCTCGTCAAGTGCATCGCGGGCACCCACTCGGCCGATCGCGGCGAGATCCTCTTCGAGGGGAAGCCGGTGACGATCCACGGGCCGAAGGACGCGGCCCGGCTGGGGATCGAGGTCGTCTACCAGGACCTCGCGCTCTGCGACAACCTCGACGTCGTCCAGAACATGTACCTCGGCCGCGAGGCCCACCGGTTCCAGATCCTGAACGAGGCGACGATGGAGGAGCACACGTCGACGACGCTGAGCTCCCTCGCCGTGACGACCATCAAGTCGGTGCGCCAGACCGTCGCCACGCTCTCCGGCGGGCAGCGCCAGTCGGTCGCGGTCGCCCGCGCGGTGATGTGGAACTCGAAGCTCGTCATCCTCGACGAGCCGACCGCCGCCCTCGGTGTGGCGCAGACCGAGCAGGTGCTCGCGCTCGTGCGCCGCCTCGGCGAGCAGGGTCTCGGCGTGATCCTGATCTCCCACAACCTCCACGACGTCTTCGAGACCGCAGACCGCATCACGGTGCTGCGGCTCGGCCAGAACGTGGGCGTGTTCGAGCGCCGCCAGACGACACAGCAGGCGGTCGTCGAGGCGATCACCGCCGGCAAGCCGACGAAGGTCGCCGGCATCCCGTCGACGCAAGGAGCCGAGGCATGACCACCGCCGACGTCGTCGGGCCCGATCGCGCCGCGCCGCCCGAGGAGGAAGAGCTCCGCGCCGGCCTCGCCGGTCTCTGGGACCGCGCCTGGCTGAACCTGCGCACGGGCAACCTCGGCCCGGTCCCGATCATCGTCGGCGAGATCATCGTCGTCATCCTCTTCGCGTTCACGGCGACGAACTTCTTCACCGCCGTCAACTTCGTGAACCTGATCACGGAGACCGCGGGCACCGCGATGCTCGCGTTCGGCGTCGTGTTCGTGCTGCTGCTCGGCGAGATCGACCTCTCGATCGGCTACCTCGCCGGGATCGGCGCCCTGATCGTGGCGGAGCTGCAGCTGCCGGGCTCGAGCGTGCACATGAACGGCATCCTCGCGATGATCCTCGCCGTCATCGCCTGCGGGCTGATCGGCGGCGTGCAGGGATCGATCGTCGCGTTCGTCGGGGTGCCGTCGTTCGTCGTCACGCTCGGCGGCTTCCTGATCTGGCAGGGCGTGATCCTGAACAAGCTCGAGCAGCGCGGCACGATCATCATCCAGGACCGCTGGATCAACTACACCGACGCCTACATCTTCTCGCACTGGCTCGGCTGGATCATCGCCGCGGTCTTCACGGCGCTGTATCCGCTCAGCGTGCTGTACAAGCGGATCGTCGCGCGCGGGACCACGATCGCGAGGCTGAACTGGTACGGCTTCGCCGCGAAGGGCATCGGCATCGCGATCGCCTCGTTCGGCACGGTCGCGATCGCGAACCACGGCAAGGTGATCCTCTCGCCGCTCGGCCTGCCGCTCGCCGGCGTGATCATCATCCTCTTCTTCGTCCTCCTGACGTTCCTCGCCAAGTGGACGACCTTCGGCCGGCACGTCTACGCCGTCGGCGGCAACGCCGAGGCCGCGCGCCGCGCCGGCATCAGCGTGCCGCGCATCCGGGTGCTCGTGTTCGTCATCTCGGGCGCCACGGCCGGCATGGGCGGGATCATCTTCGCGGCGCAGGTGAACTCGGTCGCGCTGACGTTCCCGCCGGGCAACCTGCTGCTGAACGCGATCGCGTCGGCGGTGATCGGCGGCGTCTCGCTGTTCGGCGGCCGCGGCGAGGTGCGGGGCGCGCTGCTCGGCGCGCTGCTGATCGGCACGCTGCAGAACGGCCTGAACACGCTGAGCGTGTCGAACGGCTGGATCTACATCGTCACCGGCCTCGTGCTCCTCGGCGCCGTGACGCTCGACACGTTCGCGCGCCGCCTGCAGGCCCGCTCCGGCCGCTAGCCGTCAACCCTCGAGACCTGTTGTGGTGCAACGGCCCGGCACGGGCGCGTGCGCGCCGGTAGCGTGCTGCGATGGACGCACGGAACGTCGGCGGACGCATCGTCTCGCGCAGCACGAACACGATCGGCGAGGGCCTGGTCTCGTTCGAGCTCGTGCTCTACGCGTCGGTCGGCCTGCTGCTCGGCGTCGCGGGCATCCTCATCCTCGGCGGCACGGTCAGCGGGCTCGTGCGCGGCGTCAGCCGCGGCCACGGTTCGATCGACCTCGCGATCTTCGTCCTCGACCGCGTCCTGCTCGCGCTGATCGTCGGCGAGCTCCTCTACACGCTCCGCTTCGTCGTGCGCACGCACGAGATCGCCGTGGAGCCGTTCCTCTACATCGGGATCATCGCCGTCGTGCGGCGGATCCTGATCGTGACCGCGCAGTTCGAGCGCAACCCGCAGACCGGCCGCGCGCTCACGAACACGCTGCTCGAGTTCGGCCTGCTCGGGCTGCTCGTGCCGGCCCTCGCGGTCGCCGTCTTCCTCGTGCGCCGCAGCCGCGGCATCCCCTCGCTAGCCGCGTAGAGCGGCGCGGGCGGCCGCGATGCCCACCTCGCGGCCGGCGGCGACGGCGGCGGGCAGGTCGATGCCGCCGCGCAGGCCGCTCTGCGCCGCCCGCTGTGCACGCGCGTCGACGCGGTGCCCGAGCACCGTCGCCGCGGCGTACGCGAACGCCGCGCGCTCCGAGACCGCGCCGGGCGACGCGGGCGTCGCGAGCGGCGGCGTCCACGCCGCGCCCGCCACCCAGCGGCCGTGCTCGCGCACGAGCTCCTGCCCGCCTCGCCGCTCGACGAGACCCGGGGAGAGGGGCAGGAGGTTCTCGAACGCGAGGTAGCGGATCATCGAGATCGGCCGCGGCGCCTGCGTCGCGCGCTTCGCGCGCCAGGTCGCGATCGCCGCGTCGTCCAGCGCCCCGTTCAGCGTCACGAGCAGACGAAGGTCGTGTGCGAGCCCCTGCGACGTCAGCGCCAGCGCCGCCTCGTTCCACGAGAGCGGGGAGGACTCCGGCGCAGCCCCTGCCGCCGCCGTCGCCGCGATCACGCCGAGCGCCGCGTCCCGGTACGCCGCGCTCGCCGGGAGCCCGACGGGCGCAGGGTGCGCCTGCGGCACGCGGCCGAAGCCGCGCACCCGGCCCCAGGCGGCAGCGGTGAACGCCTGGACGTCGGCGGGAACCAAGCCGACGCCCTGCGGGGACTTCACCGCGGGCGCGAGCGGCTGCCAGAACGTCGCGTCGTGCACCGTCGAGCCCGACGACCGGAGCACCAGCGGGTCGTTCGGCGCCGTGTACGCGGGGTCGACGTAGCGAAGCTGCTCGTTCGAGCCGTCGCGTGCGCCCGCCGCGATCGCCGCGGCCGCAACCGGGCTGCGCGCCGTCGCCGGCGACCCGCAGAGCGCCCGCAGCTGCCGGGTCAGCCCCGCGAACGTCTCGGCGAGGTTCGCGCCGAACGACACCCGCCAGACGAGGAGCTCGTACGCGGCGTTCGTGACCGCCGCCTGCGTGTGCCCGGAGGCGTACGCCTCGCGCATCGCCCGGGCGAGGTCGAAGAGGTCGCGTGCGACCACCGGATCGGGCAGCCCGGAGGTGCGGAGCGCCTGCACGGCCGCCGCGTCCCAGACGGCTGCGACCGAGCGTCCGTGCAGCTGCGGCGTGCACGAGGCGGCAGCGGGCGCCGGGGGCGCCACGCGGGTCGCGGGAGCCGCCGGGACGTGCACGATCCGGTCGGCGCGAACCGCGCCGAGCCGCCGCACGCCGCCGAACGGGTAGCGCACGACGACCGACCTCACCGACGTGGACGCGCCGAGCCCGAAGTGCGCCCGCTGGTCCTCCGACGAGAGGTAGCTGCTGCCGGCCGAGACGATCTGCGAGAGGCGCCTGCCGTCCGGGAGCGTCACCGTGACGACGGCGCCGGGCGCGAACGAGCCGAGCCCGACGTCGAGCCAGTGCCCGGACGGGCCGGTGGAGCGGAGCAGCGCGAGCTTGCCGCCGATCGTGTTGACGGCGATCTCGACACGGCCGTCGTTGTCGACGTCCGCCGCCGCGAGGCCGCGGCCGTTCAGCCGGAGCCCCTTCGCGACGACCGCCTGGTCGGCGCCGAGCGCCTCGCGGCCGGTCGCAGCCACGGGCGCGAGCACACGCAGCGCCTCGGCGTCACGGCCGAGGCTCTTCACCGGGATCGCGCCGGTGGTGAGGACGAGAGCCGGAGAGCCCGAGTTCCGGAGGTCGACCCACGACGCGCCCCAGCCTGCGAAGGCGGTGCCGAGCGCCGGGTCGACCTGCGAGCGCGCGTTTGCGAACGCGGCGGCGCCGGGCGTGCGCGTGAACGCCGCCGACTGCTCGTTCCGCGAGTTGGAGACGAAGAGCTCGAGGGCGCCCGACGCGGTGATCCGCGGCGCGACGCCCATGCCGGCGTACGGGTCGTCGACGTGCTCCGGCGCCGCCCGCTCCTCGAACCGGAAGCCGAGGTGGGCCGGGTCGGCGGCGGCGCCGCCGGGCCAGGGGACGTTCACGTACAGCTCGTTCGGGTCCTCGTCGTTCGCCACGTAGAGATCGGGGCGGCCGTCGCCGTTCACGTCGACGAACGTGGCGCCGAGGCCGTGGCTGAAGCGCGACGACTCGAGGCCCGCCTGCACGCCCACCTCGCGGAAGCGCCCGCCGCCCTCGTTCAGGTAGAGGAGGTCGCGGACGCCGAGCAGGTTGGTCGGGAAGCCGGCGAGCGAGCCGGGCACCGGCTGGTTCGGGTCGGAGTAGCCGGCGACGAAGAGGTCGGAGCGGCCGTCGCCGTTCACGTCCGCGATCGCGGCGCCGGTGTACCAGCCGTGCGCGCCGAGCGCCGTCTCCGAGAACCGGCCGTCGTGGTTCCAGAGGACGTCCACGCCGGTCGTGGTGGTGACGACGAGGTCGGTGTCCCCGTCGCCGTTCAGGTCGCCGGCGGCGCAGCCGTCGCCCTGCACGGCGATGCCCGCGTGGGTCGTGCCGCTGACGTCGCGGAACGTGCCGTGGTCGTTCTCGTAGAGCGCCGTCTTCGGCAGCCCGCCGTTCGCCTCCCACTGCGCCGTGTCGGCGCTCGAGTAGGAGTTGACGGCGAACAGGTCCTGCCAGCCGTCGCCGTTGTAGTCGAGCCAGCAAACGCCGCCGCCCATCATCGACTCGTAGTCGTTCGAGACGCCGTAGCGGAACGAGCCCTGGCGGAAGTCGAGGCCGACGCTCGCCGCGACGTCGGTGAGGTGCGTGCCGTCGAGGGTGGAGGACGTGCGCGAGGCGAGCACGGTCTTCGCCCGCGGCACGGCGCCGGCCGTCCAGCGGCCGTCCGGGCCGAGGTGCAGCCGGTACGTGCGCCCGGCGAGCTCCGCGACGGCGCTCGGGGGACCCTGGTCGTTGCCGGGAACGAGGTGGACGTGGACGACGCCGTCGGGCGCGCCCGGCACGCCGGCGACGAGGTCGTGTGCGATCAGCTCGGCGGTGTGCTCGTCGAGCCGCGACTGGACGCCGGGCGAGGGGTCGATCGCGACCGCGGGCACGCGCCCCGGCGGCAGCGTGCGCGCCTCGAGCGACGCACCCGAGCTGTTCCCGGCCAGCATGACGCCGCCGGCGAGCGCGAGCGCCGGAGCGGCGGCGATCACGGCGACGCGCCGCGGAACGAACCGCAGGAAGGGCTGGACGGCGCAGACGATCGCGAGGGACGAGAGGAGGGCGACCTTCGCTGCGAACTCACTCGTCGTCGGCGCGATCAGGGCGCCCGCGAGGACGCCGAGCGCGACGCCGTAGATCACCCGCTCCCGGAGTCCGGCCGGCGCCGTCTTCGGGTCGGTGATCATGAAGAAGAGGAAGACGAGCACCTCGGGCGAGGTGACCAGCACCCACCAGAAGTGGAAGCCGGTGATCGGGCCGAGGTGCCAGCGCGCGGTCATCGTGTGGCCCGCCAGGGCGACGATCCCGATCGAGACGGCGAACGCCGCCCAGAAGCTGAGCGCGACGCGGAGCAGCTTGAGCCGCCTGAGGATCGCGAAGCCGCCCGTGACGATGATCGCGAGGGCGAGCACCATCCACCACGACATCGGCCCCCACCAGAAGTCGAGCGGCTCCACACGGGCCCGCCCGAGCACGAGGAAGCAGACGACGAGCCCGATGTTCGACGGGTTGAACGGGTGGCTCCCGCGCCACTGGATGACGTGCTTCGAGAGCAGCGACCCGCCGGCCGTCGCCATGAAGATCCACCAGCCGTGCAGCGTCCACCAGTCCCCGTGCTCCGTGCCGGGCACGCGCAGGACGAACGCGACGCCGTTGCCCGTGAGGAGGGCGCTCGCCGGCCACACGAACGCCTGCTGGTTGCGGAACGTGATCGCGAGCTCGATCGCCGCGCACGTGCCGAGGCACACGAGGATCTGCGCGATCGAGAGACGGAAGCTGAACGCGACCTGTCCGAGCACCTGCAGCGACGTGATCGTCGCGGCCAGGTGCAGCCGTGGATCCCTGAGCTTCGGGAAGACGACCGGGTACGTCCTCCCGCGGATCGCGACGGCCGCCATCGCCCTGCAATCTAGTTTGGTTCTGCTCCGGCGGCCAGGGCGCGCGCGGCCTGCGGCGAGCGCCAGAGGGGGACTGCCGCGAGGGCGCCCAGGGCGACGGCCACGAGCAGGGCGGCGATCGAGCCCGCGAGCGACGGCTTCGTCGCCATCACGAAGACGATGCCGAGCGCGAGGGCGGGGTTCACGAGGCTCGCCGTCCAGAACATCGGGTCGCGGACGAGCGCGCCCGGGGCCTCCTGCGGCGCCGCCGCCAGCGCCTGCGCGAGGCGCGCGGCCGCGCGACCCTCGAGCCGGTCGCCGACCAGCGGCAGCACGATCGCGCCGGCGATGCCGGCGTCGATCCAGCCGGTCCTCCACGTCCACGCGTCGTGCACCAGGTAGGCGCCGCTCGCGAAGAGCAGGAGCAGGGCCGGCGGGAACGCGCGGGCGGTCGCCTTCCCGATCGCGAGCCAGGGCAGTGCCTCGGCGCCGGTCTGCGCCGCGCGGATCCGCCTCAGCACGAGCAGCAGGACGCCGTTCGCGGCGAACGCGCCGACGGCGGCGGAGAGATGGATGAACAGGACGATCCCGTAGGTGCTCATGGCTCCTCCTCGCTTGCGGACGCCCGCAGGCTCGTCGACGGGCGTTGCAGATCCGTTGCACCGACTAGGCTGCGTCCATGAGCAGAACAGGAACCTTCCTCGGGATCCCGTACGACTGGCGGGCGCCGACGGTCGAGCGGTTCAAGAGCCGGTGGTGGAACGCGGACGACCCGCGGCTCTTCACGCCCCGCGCGTTCGGCTGGGGCTACGACGTCAACCTGGCCCGGCTGCTCGGACGCCGGCCGAAGCCCTAGCGACGTGCGGCTCGACCAGGCGCGCGCGATCGTCGACCACGTCGTCGCGAACGCGCCCGGCCCGGTGTCGGTGTTCGTCGCCGACACGCACGGTGAGCTCGTCTGCGCGGCGACGATGGACGGCGCCGCGCCGGACACGCGCCTGAACGCACAGCGGAAGGCCTACACGGCCGCGCGCAGCGACGCCCGGTCGACCCGGCAGCTGGCGGAGAAGGTGAACGACGATCCGGTCGAGCGGGCGAGCTTCGACCCGTTCTTCACGTTCTTCCTCGGCGGCGTCGCCGTCTTCGACGGGGAGGAGCGGGTGGGCGCGGTCGGCGTGAGCGGGCTGCCCGGCGAGGTCGACGAGCAGCTCGCGCTCGCGGCTATCGAACGATCCGCGGGTCGGTGAAGACGTCCGTCTCGTCGCGGCTGCGCGTCGAGAACTCCGACACGATCGCTCCCTCGTCGCCCGCACGGAACCAGTGCAGCGTGTCCGGCGGGATCGTGAACTGGTCGCCGGGCCGCAGCTCGATCTCGCCGTGGCCGTCGACCCAGAGGAGGACGGAGCCGGTCCGGCAGCGGAACGTCTCCTCCTTGCCCGGGTCGTCCGCGACCGGCGGGTGACGGTGCTCCGGGCAGGCCTGCCCGGGGAAGAGCACGAGCTCCTTCGCGCAGACGCGCTCCGTGTTGACGTAGACGACGACCTGCAGTCCGGTGCGCTCGAGCTCGCCGAGGGCGAAGTCGGTCACCTCGATCTCGTCGCGCTCCAGCGCCGTGAGCACGAGACCCGCCTCGGCGAGCATCGCGGCCGCGCGCTGCCTCGCCTCGGCGGCGGTCACAGCGCCACCGGCGCGTTCGTCTCGGCCGACGCGTGCAGCGCCTCCAGCACGCGCGCCTGGCCGAGCGCGTCGTCGCGGCCGAGGAGCGGCGTTCCCTCGCCGCGGATCGCGTCGCTCAGGTTCTCGAGCTCGAGCCGGTAGGAGTCCTGCTGCGCGATGTCGATCCGCTCGACGGTGCCGTCGCCGCGGCGCAGCTCGATGCCCGGCTTCAGGCAGTGCCACGGGTCGTCGAGGAAGAGGGTGCCTTCGCTCCCGATCGCCTCCAGCTCGTCGCGGCTCGTCAGGGCGGTGCCGCAGTCGAAGATCGCGATCACGTCGCCCGGGAGCCGCATCGTCGCCGTGAACACCCAGTCGGTGCCGGTCGGGCCGTACCACGCCTCGCCCCAGACGCGCCCCGGCTCGCCCCCGAGGAGGCGCGAGGCGGAGACGTTGTAACAGCCGACGTCCATCAGCGCGCCGCCCTCGACCTCGGTCTGCAGGCGGATGTTGCCGATGTCGTACAGCGAGTAGCTGAACGTCGAGCGCACGAGGCGCAGCTCGCCGATCGCGCCGTCCCGGACGAGCTCCACGAGCTTCGCCGTCTGGGGGTTGTGGCGGTACATGAAGGCCTCCATCAGGAAGCGGTCGGCGCGCTCGGCCGCCGCGAACGCGGCCTCGACGTCGTTCGGGCGGCGCGAGAGCGGCTTCTCGCAGAGCACGTGCTTGCCGTGCTCGAGCGCCCGGACCGACCACTCGCAGTGGAGCGTGTTCGGCAGCGAGACGTACACCGCCTCGATCTCCGGATCCTCCAGCAGGGCGTCGTAGGAGCCGTACGCCTGCGGGATCTCCCACTCGCGCGCATACTCCTCGGCGCGCTCCTGCGTGCGGCTCGCGACCCCGACGAGGTCGACCTTCGGCGACGCCTGCGCACCGGGAATGACCTTCCGGTTGATGTCCGCGGTGGAGACGATCCCCCATTTGACAGGTGCTTGGCTCATGTCACTACTATCGCGAAAGTGACGGAGATCGGCATCGGCATGCTCGGGTACGCCTTCATGGGCAAGGCGCACTCGAACGCGCTCAAGAAGATCGCGTACATGACGTGGCCGCCGCCGCTCGAGCCGAGGCTCGTGGGGATCGCGGGCCGCAACACCGAGGCGGTCGAGGAGGCTGCGCGGCGCTACGGCTACGAATACGCGACCGACGACTGGCACCGGCTGGTCGAGGACGAACGCATCGGGCTGTTCGACAACGGCGGCCCGAACGCGCTGCACGGCGAGCCGTCGATCGCGGCCGCGCGCGCCGGCAAGCACGTGATCTGCGAGAAGCCGCTCGGCCGCGACGCCGACGAGAGCTTCGACATCTGGAAGGCGGTCGACGCGACCGGCGTGAAGCACATGTGCGCCTTCAACTACCGCTTCGTGCCTTCGGTGCGCCTCGCGCGCGAGCTGATCGAGGCGGGCGAGGTGGGGGAGGTGCGGCACTTCCGCGCCCGCTACCTGCAGGACTGGGGCGACGACCCGTCGCTCGACACGTGGCGGTTCGACGCGAGCGCCGCGGGCTCCGGCGCGCTCGGCGACCTGATGGCGCACGTCGTCGACATCGCGCGCTTCCTGAACGGCGAGCCGGAGACGGTGCACGGCTTCACGCACACGTTCCTGCCGGGCCGCGAGGTCGACGATGCCGTGGAGGCGGCGGTCACCTTCGAGAACGGCTCGGTCGGCACGCTCGAGGCGACCCGGTTCGCGCACGGCCGCCGCAACGCCCTGCAGTGGGAGATCAACGGCACGAAGGGCTCGCTGGCGTTCGACGTGGAGCGGATGAACGAGCTGCAGGTGTTCAAGCCGGCCGAGCGGACGCGCGGGTGGACGACGGTGCTCGTCTCCGAGACGAACCACCCCTTCTGGCAGCACTGGTGGCCGCCGGGCCACATCATCGGCTGGGGCGACACGTTCGTGCACGAGCTGCACCACCTGCTCGACGCGATCGCGAACGACGGCGACGTCGCGCCGTACGGCGCCACCTTCGAGGACGGCTATCGCGCCGCGGAGATCTGCGACGCGATCGTGCGCTCAGGGCGGTCCGGCTCGCGCGAGCGGATCGCCTACCGCTCGTGACCGAGGAGCGGCACGCCTGGGAGGCAGGTGCGCACGACTGGGTCGAGCTCGCGCGGAACAACCCCGACGGGCCGCGCCTCGCGCACGACGAGTCGATCCGCTCGCTGCTGCCGCCGCCCAGAGGCCTGACCCTCGACGTCGGCTGCGGCGAGGGCCGCTGGACGCGCGAGCTTCGCGAGCGCGGCTACGAGGCGGTCGGCCTCGACCGCTCGGAGAAGCTACTCGAGGAGGCGCGCGCCGCCGACCCGGACGGCCGCTACGAGCTCGCGGAGGCCGGCTCCCTGCCCGTCGAGGCCGGAGGGGCGCAGCTCGTCCTGTGCGTGAACGTGCTGATGCACGTCGTCGACCTCGATGCGGTCGTGCGGGAGTTCGCGCGGGCGCTCGCGCGCGGCGGCGCCGCGGTCCTCGGCCTGACCCATCCGGTCATGGAGGCGGGCACCTTCGACGAGGAGGCGAACGAGCTCCGGCTGCACGACTACTTCGCCGCCGAGGAGCACGCGATCCCGCTCGGCCACGGCCATGTCTTCCACCAGCACCGCACGATCGAGCAGTACGTGCGCCCGTTCCTCGGCGCCGGCTTCGTCCTGGACGGGCTGTGCGAGATCCCGGGCCGCACCGGGACGGTGCCCCGCTTCCTCGACCTGCGCTTCCGGAAAGGGGCCTAGCGCTCCTCCGACAGGACGAGCGTCGCCTTCCCGCCGTGGAAGGCGAAGGCCTCCTCGAAGCGGTCGAGCGGGACGCGCTTCGCGACGAGCTGCTCGAGCGCGCCCTCGAACTCGCGCTTCGCGCGGTCGAGCGCCTCGACGCCCGTCAGCCAGTCCTGGCGGTTCGCGTTCACGCTGCCGAAGAGCACGCGGTTCTCGAGCACGGTGTCGACGCCGAGCACGCGATTCTCGATCTGCGCCTTCCCCTCGCGCCCGTCGATCCCGAGCAGGCAGGCGACGCCGCCGCGCCGCAGGAGGCCGAGCGAGTCGGCCATCAGCTGCGCGTCTCCCGCCGCCTCGACGACGAGGTCGAAGCGGCCGAGCTCCGCGAGCTCGGTGTGCTTCGTCGAGACGTAGTGCGCGCCGAGGGCGTCCGCGATCGCGTTCGACTCCTCGAGCGACGCCGTCCACACCTCGACGCCGGCGAGCCGCAGGAGCATCGTCGACAGCAGCCCGATCGCGCCGCCGCCGACGACGAGCGCACGCTGCAGGAGCCACGGCTGGCGCGACCCGATCGCGAGCGCGTGGCGCACGCCGCGCGCGCAGATCGAGGTCGGTTCGGCGAGCACGCCGAGGCGGCCGAGGGGGCGGGGGATCGCGATCAGCTGCGCCGGGTCCTCGATCACGAGCTCGCGCGCGAAGCCGTCGAGCCGCGTGATGCCCCGCTCGACGTAGTCGCCGCTGAGGCACGAGTCGGGTGCACCCTCCGAGCACGCGAGGCAGTGCCCGCACGAGCGGCGAACGGTCGCGGCGACGAGGTCGCCCTTCGAGAACCCGTGGCCGTCGCGATGGACGACGCCGACCATCTCGTGGCCCATCACGAGCTCGGTCTCGCCCTCGGGCGCGGCGCCGAAGACGCCCTCGGAGATCTCGCGGTCGGTGCCGCAGACGCCGATCTCGAGCACGCGCACCGCGACGCCGTCGCCGGCCGGCTCGTCGACGTCCTCGACCCGCGTCGTGTGGGCCTTGCCGGGCTGGGCCACCAGTCCCTGCATCAGGCCGCCGTCAGTCCGCCGTCCACGGTGAGGATCGTGCCCGTCGCGAACTCGGCTGTAACGAGGTAGAGGATCGCGTCGGCGATCTCCTCGGGCGTCCCGAGCCGCCCGAGCGGCTGCCGGGCGCGGAGCGCGTCGATCGACTCGCCCTGCTCCTCGACGAGCCGGCGCACCCACGGCGAGTCGACGGTGCCCGGGCAGACCGCGTTGACGCGGATGTTGTCGCCGACGTGGTCGACCGCGAGCGCGCGCGTGAGCGCGATCACGGCGCCCTTCGACGCGCTGTAGGCGGCCCGGTTCCGCAGGCCGACGAGCCCGGCGACCGAGGCGACGTTGACGATCGCTCCGCCGCCGCGCGCCCGCATGTCCGGGATGGCGTGCTTGCAGCAGAGGAACGTGCCGCGTGCGTTGACCGCGAAGACGTCCTCCCAGACCTCGAGCGGCGTATCCGGTGCGTTCGTGGTCGAGCCGACGCCGGCGACGTTGACGAGCACGTCGACGCCGCGCATGGCGGGCGCGACCTGCGCCTCGTCGCGGACGTCGAGCCGGATCGCGGTGGCGCCGAGCTCCTCGGCGATGCCGTCGGGATGCAGGTCGGCCACCGTCACGTCGAAGCCGTGGTCGGCCAGGGTGCGCGCCGTCGCCGCGCCGATCCCGGAGCCTGCGCCTGTGACCAACGCCCTCATCTGGAAGAGTCTCCCACGGTGACGAGCGTAGAGGTCTGCATCGACGTACGGTGCGAGCTGGGCGAAGGACCGAGGTGGGACGCGGCCACCGGCACGCTGCTGTTCGTCGACATCGAGCGGCGCACGATGTTCCGGTGGGACGGCTCGTCGCTCGAGACCCAGCGCTTCGACGAGCGCGTCGGGTGCCTTGCACCGACGGTCGACGGAGACGTGGTCGTCGGCCTCGCCTCGCGCGTCGCGCTCGCCTCCACCGGCGAGACGCTGGCGCGGTTCCCGCACGGGCCGGACGTGCGCGCGAACGACGGCGCCTGCGACCCCGACGGGCGCCTCTGGATCGGGACGATGCAGCTCGACGAGCGCCCGGGCGCGGCCGCGCTCTACCGGCTCGACGGCGACCGGCTCGTCGAGAAGCTCGGCGGCCTCACGATCTCGAACGGGCTCGGCTGGTCGGCCGACCGGACGCGCATGTGGTTCGTCGACACGCCCACGCAGCGGGTCGTCGAGCTCGCGTACGACGGCGAGCTCGGCGCGCGGCGCACGTTCGCCGAGGTCGACGCGGCCGACGGGTCACCGGACGGCCTGGCCGTCGACGACGAGGACTGCGTGTGGGTCGCGCTCTGGGGCGGCTCGGCCGTGCGCCGCTACACGCCCGACGGCGAGCTCGACCGCGTGGTCGCCGTGCCGGCGAGGAACCCGACGAGCTGCGCGATCGGCGGCACGACGCTCTACGTGACGACCGCGGCGCCCGACGGCCGCGTCTACTGCGTCGACGCCGGCGTCACGGCGCCGCCGGCTCAGCCGTTCCGCAGGACGGCGCCCTCGGAGGCGGAGCCGACGAGCGCGCGGTAGCGGCCGAAGACGCCTGTCCCGTACGGGAGCTCGGGCAGCCGCCAGGCGGCGCGGCGTCGGGCCAGCTCCTCCTCCGGCACCTCGAGCGTCAGCGTCTTCGCGTCGACGTCGATCGCGATCGTGTCGCCGTCCTCGACCAGGGCGATCGGGCCGCCGCGCGCCGCCTCCGGCGCGACGTGGCCGATCATCAGGCCCCGCGTCGCGCCCGAGAAGCGCCCGTCGGTGACGAGCGCGACGGAGTCGCCGAGCCCGGCGCCGACGACCGACGACGTGACGCTGAGCATCTCGCGCATGCCCGGGCCGCCGGCGGGGCCCTCGTAGCGCACGACGAGCACGTCGCCGGGCTGCGCGAGCCCCGCGCGCACCGCCGTGGCGCACGCCTCCTCGCTCTCGAAGACGCGGGCGGGGCCGCGCTGCGACCGGCGGCCCGCGCCGGACACCTTGACGAGGCTCCCGTCGGGCGCGAGGTTCCCGCGCAGCACGGAGAGCGACCCGTTTGCCCGGTACGGCGCGGCGGCGGGGAAGAGGACGTCGCCGTCGGGGCCGGGTGCGCCGGCGGAGGCGCCGGCGAGCGTCTCGCCCGTGACGGTCGGGGCCGCGCCGTCGACGAGGCCGGCGCCGATCAACTCCCGGAGGAGCGCCGCGGTGCCGCCCGCGCGGTGGAGCGTCTCGGCGACGTGCCGTCCCGACGGGGCGAGGCTCGCCACGACGGGCGTGCGCTCGCCGATCGCCGCGAGCTCGTCGAGGGTCAGCGGCACCTCTGCCTCGTGCGCGATCGCGAGCAGGTGGAGGATCGCGTTCGTCGAGCCGCCCGTGGCCGCGATCGCGGTCATGGCGTTCAGCAGCGCGCGCCTGTCGAGGAACGTGCGCGCGGTCGGCAGCACGCCGCAGGCGAGCGTGCCGGCGCGCCGCGCGGCCCGCGCCTTCGCCTCGGTGTCGACCGCCGGCGCGAGCCCGTCGCCGAGCACGGCGATGCCGAGCGTCTCGAGGGCGACCGCCATCGTGTTCGCGGTGAAGTGGCCGGCGCACGTGCCCGGCCCCGGGCAGGCCGTGCGCTCGAGCTCGTCGAGCCGCGCGCGCGGGATCAGGCCGCGCTCCTCGGCGCCGACCGCCTCCCAGACGTCCTGGAGGGTGGTGTCGCCGGGTCCGGCGCGCATCGGGCCGCTGTAGAGGACGACGGCCGGCCGGTCGATCCGGGCGAGCGCCATCAGCGCCGCCGGCACGGTCTTGTCGCACCCGACGAGGCAGACGAGCGCGTCGAAGTCGTGCGCGGCGGCCATCAGCTCGATCGAGTCGGCGATCACCTCGCGCGAGATCAGCGACGCCCGCATCCCCGGCGTGCCCTGCGACTGGTTGTCGGAGACGGCGATCGTGTTGAAGGGCAGCGCGACGCCGCCGGCCTCGTCGACCGCGGCGCAGACCTGCCGAGAGAGCTCGAGCTGGTTGAGGTTGCACGGCATCGTCCCGGTCCACGTGGAGGCGACGCCGACGATCGGGCCTGCCAGCCGGCTCGGGTCGATCCCCATCGCGCGGAAGTGCGCGCGGGCGCCGGCGCGGGCGGCGCCGGAGACCAGGTCCTCGTGCATGGGCTAGAGCGTAAGCGTCCGCAGGCTCGGTGTCGCGATGCACATCGCCGTCGTCGTGACCATCGTCGCCGCCGCGAGCCACAGCGCGTTCGAGATGCCGATGCCCGCGGCGAGCGGCCCGGCGACGGCCAGTCCGATCGGCTGGAAGAGCAGCGACCCGAACCAGTCGTACGCGCTCACGCGCGAGAGGGCGTGCGGCGGGACGTGGCGCTGGAGCGACGTCTCCCAGAAGGTGTTGAAGACGAGGTTCCCCGCGCCGCCCAGGACCGCGCCGGCGGCGATCACGAGCGCCGGCAGCCGCAGCGCGAGCAGCGCGAGCGGCACCGCGAGGAGCCCGACGAAGTACGAGCCGAAGAGCAGCGGGTGCCGCGGCCGCAGGCGCAACGCGACGGCAGCCCCGGCCAGCGCCCCGACCGACGAGCCGGCGAGGATCGTCGCCCACGCGAGCGGGCCGCCGAGCGACTGCTTCGCGACGACGGCGCCGAGCACCGTGAAGAACGACCAGACGGCGTTCCCGAACGAGGCGGAGAGCACGACGACGACGACCCAGCTGCGCTGCGTGAACTCGCGCCACCCCTCGGCCAGGTCGGCGAGGAACGAACGCGGCTCGAGGCCCACGTGCGCGGGGAGCCGCAGCCGTGAGAGGAAGAACGCGCTCCCGCCGAAGCTCGCGGCGTCGGCGACGAGCGCCCAGCCGGGACCCACCGCGGCGACCGCGAGCCCGCCGGCCGTCAGCCCGACCAGCCCGGCGGCCGACATCGAGATGCCGCGGAGCGCGTTCGCCTGCTGCAGCCGTTCCTCGCTCACGGTCATCGGCGTCAGGCCGGTCGAGGCCGGGTTGAAGAACGCGGTCGCCGTGCCCGAGACGGCCTGGATCGCGGCGATCTGCCACACCTGCGCCGTGTGCGTGAGCACGAGCGTCGCGGTTCCCGCCTGGCAGGCCATGCGGACGGCGTCGGCGGTCAGCATCACGGTGCGGCGCGGCAGCCGGTCGGCGAACACGCCGCCGACGAGCAGGAACCCGACGAGCGGGACGGACTTGGCGGCGAACACGACGCCGAGCGCGGTCGGCGAGCCGATCGCGAGCACGGCGAACGCGAGCGCGACCGAGGTGAAGGAGTCGCCGAGGAGCGAGACGAGCTGCCCGCTGAAGAGCAGGCGGAACTCGCGCTCGCGCAGCGCGCCGAGCGACTCGCGCACGCCGCTAGCGCTTCTTGCCGGGGTTGAGCAGGTTCTTCGGGTCGAACGCGTGCTTCAGGCGCAGGTGAAGGTCGTAGCCGACCGCTCCGAGCTGCCGCTCGAGCTGGCCGCGCTTCAGCCAGCCGATGCCGTGCTCGCCGCTGACGGTGCCGCCGAGCCGGAGCGCCAGGTCGAACAGCTCCTGGCACGCGTCGTCGGCGCGCTGCTCCTCGTCGAGGTCATCGGGCGAGAAGAGGAAGGTGGAGTGGATGTTCCCGTCGCCGGCGTGCCCGAAGGAGAGGGCGGGGACGCCGTGGCGCTCGCCGATCTCGAGCGTCTCGCGCGCCACGTCGCGCAGGCGGTCGAGCGGCACCGCGATGTCCTCGCTGTAGGCGCCGCCGCGCTGCGCGAGGATCGCGAACGCCGCGCCTGCGCGCCAGCGCCACAGCTCGGCGACGTCCTTCGGCTCGACCGGCGCGTGCACCGCGACGGCGTCGGCGGTGAGCGCGCTCTCGAGCTCGGCGGCGACGCGGCGCGCCTCGGCCGCGTCCCCGTCGGCCTCGGTGATCACCATGAACGCCGCCTCCGCGGGGAGGCCGAAGGGATACGCGTCGCCCGCGTAGGAGAGCAGCGTCGCGTCGAGGTACTCGACCGCCGACGGCACGACCCCCGACGCGAGCACGCTCTCGATCGCGGAGACACCGGCGTCGGCGTCGCGGTAGAGGCCGATCACCGGCAGCTCGAGCTCGGGGGCCGGCACGAGCCGCAGCCAGGCGGCGGTGACGAGCCCCAGCGTTCCCTCCGAGCCGACGAGCAGGCTCTTGAGGTCGTACGCGGCGACGTCCTTTCGCAGCGGCCCGCCGAGCGTGACGATCTCGCCGGGCGGGATCACCGCCTCGATCCCGGTCACCCAGTGGCCGGTGACGCCGTACTTGAACGCGTGGGGGCCGCCGGCGTTGCAGGCGATGTTGCCGCCGATCTGGCTGATCTCGGCGGCGCCGGGATCGGGCGGGAAGCGCAGGCCGTTCTCGCGCGCGAGGCGCCGCACGTCGCCGGTGGTCACGCCCGCCTCGACGTGCATGCGCCAGAGGAGCGGGTCGAACCGGCGGACCTTGTTCAGCCGCTCGAAGCCGATGACGATGCCGCCGGTCACCGGGATCGCGCCGCCCGCGAGCCCGGTGCCGCCGCCGCGCGCGGTCAGCGGCACGTCGTTCTCGTAGCACCACCTCATCACCGCCGCGACCTCCTCGGTCGTCGACGGCAGCACGACGGCGTCGGCCGTCCCCTGCACGCCTCGGCCCATCAGGTCGGCGAGGTAGCGCCCCTGCGGCTCCACGATCGCCTCAGGCGGGATGACTGATGCGAGTTCCATCTGCGCGAGCGTACCCTGTGGAAGCGCAGGCTCCACAGCGACTCGAGGAGGGGTATGAAGATCGTTCTGCTCGCGGTGCTCGCCGCCGCGCTGGCCGTTCCGGCCGCGCAGGCTGCCGGCTCCAAGCTCTCGGCCACGGACGGCCCCGGTTTCACGATCACGCTGACGCAGGGCGGGAAGAAGGTCACCCACCTGAAGCCCGGCAGCTACACGATCACCGTCAGCGACAAGTCGAACATCCACAACTTCCATCTGACGGGGCCTGGTCTGAACAAGAAGACCGGTGTCGGCTTCAAGGGCTCGCAGACCTGGAAGGTGAAGCTGAAGAAGGGCACCTACAAGTACGTGTGCGATCCGCACAAGTCGTTCATGAAGGGATCCTTCAAGGTCTCGTAAAGAGCGAATCCGCTCGAAGGGGTTCGGCGTACTGAAACGCCGAACCCCAGCGAACGGAGACACGATGAAGATCGCTCTCGCCGCGGCGGTGCTCACCGTCGCGCTACTCGCCCCCTCGGCGCTCGCAGGCGGCGCCAGGCTGAAGGGCACGGTCGGCCCCGGCTTCACGATCTCGCTCACCCAGGGCGGCAAGAAGGTGACCGCGTTGAAGGCGGGCACCTACACGTTCGTGATCGCCGACAAGGCGTCGATCCACGACTTCCACCTGACGGGGCCCGGCGTGAACAAGAAGACCGGAGTGGGCTTCATGGGCACGCAGACCTGGACGGTCGCCCTGAAGAAGGGCACCTACAGGTTCGTGTGCGACCCGCACGCGTCATTCATGCACGGCTCCTTCAAGGTCTCCTGACGGCTCCTGCCGCCGTTCCTGCTCGCGCCGACGGAAGAGCGCGAGCAGGGACGGCACGAGGAGGCTCCGCACGACGAACGTGTCGAGCAGGATCCCGAGCGCCATCGTGAGCGCGAGCTCGCGCATCGGGCGCAGCGGGACGATCGCGAGCAGGGCGAAGCTGCCGGCGAGCGTCAGTCCTGCGGTCGTGATCGCGGACGACGTGCGCGGCGCCGTCTCCGCGATGGCGTCGCGCAACGGCTTCGTCCGCGCGACCTGCCAGATGCGCCCGACGACGAAGACGTTGTAGTCGGAGCCGAGCGAGAGCAGCAGCACCGCCGCCGCGAACGGCACGTAGTACGTGACGTCGTCGTGGTGCAGCGCGCCCTGCATCAGCCAGGTGGTGAGGCCGAGCGCCGCGCCGACTGCGAGCAGGCTCGCCGCGAGCAGGTAGAGCGGCGCCCAGAGCGCGCGGAGGAAGAGGGCGAGCAGCACCAGGTTGACGAGCAGCACGACGAGCCCGACGCGGACGCCGTCGCTGCGGATCGCGCGCACCGTGTCGGCGGCGAGCGCGGTGTCGCCGGCATACGACACGCGCGTGCCCGAGAGGCCGTTGCGTCGCAGAAGCTCCGGCATCGCCTTCTGCACGCGCCGGAGGATGGTGATCGCCTTGCCGTCGAGCGCCTCCTCGTCGAGCACGGCGAGGAACCGCGCCGAGTGGCCGTCCCGCGAGACGAAGAGCTGCCGGCTCGTCCCCGGCCCGAGGACGGCCGCGACGCCGGGCACCTGCCGCACGCCGTGCTCGAGCCGCGTCAGCGCGGCGGTGCGGGCGCGCAGCGCCCCGCCCTGGAGGAGCACCTCGGTCGGCGCGACGATGCCGGCGGGGAAGGCGCGCTGCGCGTCCTCCTGCGCGCGCTTCACCTCGGCGCCGGCCGGCTGGCCGCGCACGAGCGTGAAGCCGAGCCGCAGCTTCGGCAGCCCGGAGCACGCAAGGAGCAGCGCGGCGGCGAGCAGCGCCGCGACGAGGAAGGACACCGGCCGGGCCGTGAGGAGGCGCCAGAAGCGGACGCGCGGCTCGCGGTCGCCGCGGTCGAGGCTCGGCCAGAACGCGGCCGGGCCGAGCAGGGCCAGGGCGCCCGGGATGAACGTGGTCGCGACCGCGAGCGCGACGACGACGCTCAGCGCCATGCCGGGGCCGAACGCGCGGAACACCGACAGGTGCCCGGCGACGAGGCTCAGCGAGCCGAGCGCGACGACGAGGCCGGCCGTGAGGATGATCGGCAGGTTGTCGCGCGCCGTCGCGTCGGCCGCCGCGAAGCGCCGCTCGCCCTCCGCGAGCCGGCGTCGCATGCCGGCCAGGAAGAAGATCGCGTAGTCGGTGACGAGGCCGAGCAGGAGCGCGACGAGGACCGGCTGCACCTCCTTCGGCAGGTGGGCGTTGCGCCGCTCCGCGAGCCATCCGAGTAGGTGGACGGCGATCGTGTAGGCGACGCCGGCGCTCGCGAGCACGACGAGCGGCGGCAGGATCGCCCGGAACGTGAGCAGCAGCACGACGACGATCAGGCCGATCGTCGCGGCCGTCACCCAGGGGAGCGCGTGCTGGATGCGGTCGAACTCGGTCTGCCGTGCGAGCAGCGCGCCGGTGCGCAGTCCGGGCGGGTCGAGGCTGCGCGCGTAGACACCGGCGCGGTCGAGCTGGTCGCCGGCCGGGACACCGGGGGCGAAGTAGAGGTAGCTGACGACCGTCGTGCGGTCGCGGGAGGGGAGCGGTGCGACCACGCGGAGGTCGCCGCGCCGGCGCCGGTCGACCGCGCGCGCCCTGGCGATCGTCCGGCGCAGCTGCGCGCGCGTCAGGCCGCCCGGTGCGCGCTGCACGACCACGACCGGCGTGAGCAGCGTGTTCCCGAAGGCGCGCACCTCTGCCAGCTGCGCCTTCACCGCCGGCGAGCCGGTCGGGACGAGGCCGCCGAGCGGCGAGCCGGAGCCCTGCTCGATCCCGGGCAGGAGGAGCGCCGCGGCAAGCGCTGCGGCGATCCAGGCGGGGACGAGCACGACCCCGAGCCGCGCCACGAGCCAGGCTGCGGTGCGCGTCACGCGAGCCTGGGGCGGACGAGGGCGTACGCGACGCCGGGCGGGCCGATCGCGACGAGCGGCACGGCGATCCCGAGGATGATCGCCAGCCGGTCGACGCTGCGGCGGCCGTCGCGCGCGCTTGCCTTCGCGCTCGCGGCGGTGGTCGCCGCGTCCTCGGCGACCCGGCGCAGGCTCGAGCCGACGAGCGGGATCGCGGAGAAGCTGCGCAGCGCGGCCGCGGTGTCGCCGAGGGAGGTCCCGGCGACCGCGACGGTGTCCGCGAGCGGCCGCAGGCCGCGCACCTCGTGCCAGACGAAGATGCCGAGCGCGACCCAGATCGCAGCCCACAGGGCGAACAGGAGGTCGAGGGTGCGGCGGCGTGGCATGCAGGCCGCGTACCCGTCTACGAGAGAGGCAACTCCTCGACCTCGTCGCGGGCGACGCGCCAGGCGCGCAGCTCCCGGCGCGCGAGCCCGTAGATCAGGAACGGCTTCCCCGACCAGAGGCCCGCGAGCTCGCGGTCGGTGCGCGACGGGCGCGGCTCCGTCTCGGGGTGCGAGTGGAACACGGCGAGCTCGTAGCCCTCGTCCTCGAGGAACCACACCTCCGGATCGACCTCGAGCTGGTACCGGTACGGGGAGGCGAGCGTGTTGCGCCCGCGGACGTACCGCTCGGCGACGCCGTCCTTGAAGACGAGGACGCCGCAGCACTCGTTCGGCGCTTCGTCGCTCGCGTGCGCGTGCAGCTCGTCGCGGATCTGCTGCGGCACTACCACCAGAGCACCGCCTCGTCGATCTCCTCGCCCTCCCAGAAGGTGGCGGAGAGGTACTTCCAGCCGCCGTCCGCGAGCACGCACACGACGACCGCGCCCTCCGGCAGCTCCTCGGCGATGCGGCGGGCGACATGCACGGCCGCCCCGGAGGAGACGCCGGCGAAGATGCCCTCGCGCTCGAGGAGCACGCGCACCGCGGCCGCCGCCTCGGCGTTCGAGACGAGCAGCTTGCGGTCGAGTTCGTCGACGTGCAGGACCGGCGGGACGTAGCCGTCGTCGAGCGAGCGGAGCCCCATCACCGGGTCGCCGGGAAGCGGCTCGGCGGCGACGACCTGCACGCCGGGGAACGCCTCGCGCAGCCGCCGGCCGGTGCCCATCAGCGTGCCGCCGGTGCCGAGGCCGGCGACGAGCGCGTCGACGCGCTCCAGGTCACGAGCGATCTCGGCGCCCGTGCCCTCGTAGTGCGCGCCCGGGTTCGCCTCGTTCTCGTACTGGAACAGCATCACGTACCGGTCGTCGGCGGCTGCGATCTCCTGCGCCTTGCGCACCGCGCCGTTCGAGCCGAGCTCGCCGGGCGAGTCGATGATCGTGGCGCCATAGAGCTCCAGCAGCTGCCGGCGCTCGGGCGTCGCGTTCGACGGCATCACGCACGTCAGCTTCAGCCCCTTCAGCTTCGCGACGAGCGCGAGCGAGATGCCCGTGTTGCCGCTCGTCGGCTCGAGCTGCTCCTGGCCGGGCTGCAGGCCGGCCGCCTCCACCATCCTCAGCGCGACCCGGTCCTTGATCGAGCCGGTCGGGTTCTGCCCCTCGAGCTTCGCGTAGATCGTGCGGCCCGCCGGCGAGAGCCTCTGCAGCTCGACCAGCGGCGTGTCGCCGATCAGGTCGAGCAGTGACCTAGCGACCGCCACCGGCCATCGCCGGTAGCAGGATGATCGTGCTGGAGTCCCGCACCGGCGTGTCGAGCCCGTCGCGCGTGCGGACGTCCTCGCCGTCGACGTAGACGTTCACGAACGAGCGGATCTCGCCCTCGCCGTAGACGCGCGAGCCGAGCGCGGGCATGCGCCCGGTCAGGTCCTCGAGGAGCTCGCGGACGGTGGCGCCGTTCGCTTCCACCTCACGAGCGCCCCCGGCTTCCGCGCGGAGGACGGGAGGGACACGTACGACGCTCATCGTGCGCAGAACTCGACGTAGTCGATGTACTCGGTGATCGTCGGGTGGTCGCCGCAGACCGGGCAGTCGGGGTTGCGCTCGATGCGCACCTCGTTGAACTCCGTCGAGAGCGCGTCGAACAGCAGCAGCCGCCCGACGAGCGGGTCGCCGATCTCGGCCGCCAGCTTGATCGCCTCGTTCGTCTGCAACGAGCCGACGATTCCCGGCAGGACGCCGAGCACGCCTCCCTCCGAGCACGACGGCGCCAGCTCGGGCGGCGGCGGCTGCGGGAAGAGGCAGCGGTAGCACGGGCCGTCGTGCGGCTTGAACACCGTCACCTGACCCTCGAACCGGTAGATCGAGCCGTGGACGACCGGGATGTTCCGCCACACGGACGCGTCGTTCACGAGGTAGCGCGTGGGGAAGTTGTCGGCCCCGTCGACGATCAGGTCCCAGCCGTCGTCGAGGATGCGGTCGATGTTCTCCGAGGTGAGGCGCTCGCGATACGTGATCACGTCGACGTCCGGGTTGAGCGCGTTGATCGTGCGCTTCGCGCTGTCGACCTTCGGCGTGCCGAGCGTGTCGAGCGAGTGCGCGATCTGCCGCTGCAGGTTCGTCTCGTCGACGATGTCCGCGTCGATGATCCCGAGCGTGCCGACGCCGGCAGCCGCGAGGTAGAGGGAGGCGGGCGAGCCGAGACCGCCGGCGCCGATCAGCAGCACGCGCGACTCGAGCAGCTTCAGCTGCCCCGCCTCGCCGATCTCGGGGATCAGGAGGTGGCGCGAGTAGCGGGTGCGCTTCTCGGGCGACAGGAAGCGCGGCATGACGATCTCGAGGCCGTTCCGCTTCCAGTCCGTGAAGCCGCCGGCCAGCGAGTGGACGCTCTCGTAGCCGAGGTCCTGCAGCGCCTTGGCGGCGAACGCCGAGCGCGCGGCCGAGGCGCAGTAGAGGACGACCGGCTGCGTCTTGTCGGGCACCGCCGTCTCGATGCGGCTCTCGAGGAAGCCGCGCGGGATGTGGACGGCGCCGGGCAGGTGGCCCTCCTGCCATTCGTCCGCCTCGCGGACGTCGATCCAGGCGGCGCCGTCGAGCGCCTGCGCGCCGCGTGCGTCCAGCTCCGAGATCTCGGCCTTCGTCTGTGAAAGAAGCTCGCGATACGTAGTCATCGGAACTACAAACGGTAGCGGGTGGGGTTTCCATTCCCGCTACCTTCGAGGGGTGACGCCGACCCGCCGGGTCCAGTTCCTGGTCCTCTGTTCCGCGATCGTCGCCGCGGCAATCGTGGCCGGTGTGGTGTACGCCACGAGGCAGGACCCGGCCCAGCCGAAGGTGGCCTGCCACGCCCCTGCGCGGATCGTCGCGGGGGTGAGATCCCCGTACGTTGCCGCAGTACGGGCGGCGATGGCGAAGCCGGCGCGGGCCGCTGCCAAGGCGCTCGAGCCGCTCGCCCAGGCCGATGCGCGCGATCCGGTCGTGCAGTACAACTACGGCGCGGCGCTCTACTGCGGGGGCTACGTCGGTGAGGCGACGGCCGCCTTCGAGCAGACGAAGAAGGCAGGCCCGAACACCTGGTACCGGATCCAGGCCGACAGCCTCCTGCATCCGCAGTTCTTCCAGCAGGGGTACCCGCCGCTGACCTACACCGGCCATGACCCGCTGCTCGTGGCGGGTCAGCTCGCGCAACGGCAGTTCCACCAGGTGACCGCCGAACGGCTGTGGGCCAAGGCGGCGAAGCAGGAGCCGCGCAGCGACGTGGCCCAGGTCGCCGCGGCCGTCGGGCGGTTCGACATGGACGACCTGAGCGCCTCGTTCTCCCACCTCGGGCCCCTCGTCAAGCGGTTTCCGCGGAGCCAGAGCGTGCGATTCCACCTCGGGCTCCTGCTCGCCTGGACCGGCCAGCGCGACCGCGCGGTGACCGAGTTCCGTCAGGCGCTGGCCCTCGGACCGAAAACCGAGCTCGGAAAGGAGTCGAAAGCCTTCCTGGACGGGCTCGTGACCGGTGGGACTAAGGGATTGTCGAAATGAGCCAAACGGCCTATGCGTCCGTCCGGCGCTAGTGCGATTGTTCCGCATCCGCCGAGGGAGGGGCCATGAGCACGGAAGAATTCGAGGGTGAGGAGTTCGAGGAAGAGGACGCCGAGCCGGCCGCAGAGAGCGAGGAGGACGAAGCCACGCTCGACGCCGAGGCGGACTACTTCGCCGCCCGCGCGGACGAGATCGAGGAGCCGGTCGACTCGGAGTTCTCGGCCGACTCGCTGCAGCTCTTCCTGAAGGACGTCGGCAAGGTCGACCTGCTCACCGCCGCCCAGGAGGTCGAGCTCGCGAAGCGCATCGAGCGCGGCGACCATCGCGCGAAGCAGGAGATGGTCGAGGCGAACCTGCGGCTCGTGGTCTCGATCGCGAAGCGCTACCGCAACCAGGGGCTCCCGTTCCTCGACCTGATCCAGGAGGGGACGATCGGGCTCGTCCGCGCCGCCGAGAAGTTCGACTGGCGCAAGGGGTACAAGTTCTCGACCTACGCGACGTGGTGGATCCGCCAGGCGGTCGCGCGCGCGCTCGCCGACAAGGCGCGCACGATCCGCATGCCCGTGCACGTCGTCGAGAAGCTCAACAAGATCACCCGCACCGAGCGGAAGCTCCGCGCCGAGAAGGGCCGCGAGCCGACCGCCGACGAGATCGCCGTCGACCTCGACATGACGACGGAAGAGGTCGAGTCGATCCGCCGCATGGCGCAGACGCCGGTCTCGCTCGAGAAGCCGGTCGGAGACGAGGAGGAGTCGGAGTTCGGACAGTTCATCGAGGACGAGCACACGCCGCTCCCCGACGAGGCCGCCGACACCGCGTTCCGCGCGGAGGCGCTCGTCAAGTGCCTCGGCTCGCTCTCGTACCGCGAGCGCCGCGTGCTCGAGCTGCGCTACGGCCTGAACGGCGAGCAGCCGCGCACGCTCGACGAGGTCGGGCGCGCCTTCCAGGTGACGCGCGAGCGGATCCGGCAGATCGAGAACCAGGGCCTGAAGAAGCTGCGGGCGCTCGCCGACTCGCAGAAGCTGCGCGACGTCGCGTAGCGGTACGCTCCCGGCGTGCAGCGCTGGGAGTACAAGGTGATCTCGCTCCAGGACGGCCGGTACACGGAGGCGCTGAACGAGTACGCGCGCGACGGCTGGGAGCTGCAGACCGTGGTCCCGGACGTCCACGAGGTCGCCCCGCCCCGGGAGAAGGGCCGGTCGCTGCCGATGCCGGGCGTCGTCGGGCGCATCGAGGACGCGGCGTCGAAGCTGAACAAGCTCGAGGGCGGGTCGGAGGCCGCGCCGATCTCCGGCACGGTCACGACGATCCTCTGGGTCCTGCGCCGCGCGGTCTACGACGACTGAGATGCCGTCCTTCGCAGCCGAGCTCCGCGACTGCCTCGAGACGATCCTCGGCGCGGAGCTGCCCGCGCCCGAGGGCGACGCGCTCCTCTTCTACCGGCAGCGGCTCGCGGCGCGGAACCTCGGCCTCGTCCCGATCGCAGGCGCCGACGTCTTCTCGTGGCCGGGCGACTGGGTCGCGCGGATCGAGGCCGGGGACGGCGACCACGCCGTCGTCATGTTCGGGTCGCCGTCCGGCCCCGTCCACGACCCGGGCGGCGCCTTCGCGCGCGGGACGATCGCCGAGGGCTGGCTCGTCGCGCCGCTCGACCTGCGGCTCCCGGTCGATGCGCCCTACGGCGACGCGGCGGCCGCCGGCACCGTCGAGGCGCTCCTCGTCGCGCCCGCGGCGGAGGCAGGGCTCGTGCGCCGCGACTCGGTGGTCGCGCACGCCGGGCGCGGGCTCGAGGGCGACCGCTACCACGAGCGCCGCGGCACGTTCAGCGGGCCCGGCGAGGGATACCAGCTCACGCTCGTGCAGGCCGAGCAGCTCGACGACCTCGGCATCGAGTGGGAGCGCGCACGCCGCAACGTCGTCACGCGCGGCGTCGACCTGAACGCGCTCGTCGGCCGCCGCTTCCGGATCGGCGCGGTCGCGTGCGTCGGCCGCCGGCTCGCCGAGCCCTGCGCGCACCTCGAGCGCGTGTCCGGCGCGGGCCTCCTCCGGCCGCTCGTGCACCGGGCCGGCCTGCGGGCGGACATCCTCGACGACGGGACGATCTCCGTCGGCGACGCGGTCGAGCCGGGCTGAGCCTCACCAGGGCGCGACGGTCACGCCGCCCCATTCCTCCGGGGCGACGTCGCGCACCGTCTGGGTCAGCTCCCAGCGGTGTCCGGCGAGATCCTCGACGACGCCCGAGCGCTCGCCGTACTCCCAGGTGCGCAGCTCCTCGACCACGCGTGCGCCGAAGTCGCGCGCCCGCGCGAACGCCGCGTCGACGTCCTCGACCCGCACCTTCACGAGGTGCGTCGATCCGCCGCCCGAGGGCGCGACGCGCTCGTTGCCGACGTCCGCCACGACGACCGAGCCGTCGGCTCCGGCGCGCAGCTGCGCGCGGTGATGGTCGCCGATCCGCACACGCTCCTCGAAGCCGAACGCCCCGTGCAGCCAGTCGACGGCGGCGCGGACGTCGGGATAGACGAGGACCGGAGTGATCGTCGCAGGCGGGGCCGAGCGGTTCCCGAGCATGACGAGAGCCTAAACCGAAGCTCGTGTGCGCGGCGCCGGGCGGGCGCTTCTCGACGTCGCCCACCTCCGCGAGAGGTAGCCTCTGCCGCGCATGGAGTGGTTCGACGAGCTCGCGGAGTTCCTGCGCATCCCCTCGATCAGCGCCGACGACGCGCACAGGGACGACGTCGTGCGGGCCGCGCAGTGGGTGTGCGCGTTCGTGCGCGGCGCGGGCGGGGAGTGCGAGGTCGTCGACTGGCACGGGCAGCCGCTCGCGATCGGCGAGATCCGCGCCTCGCAGAACGCGGACGGCGCGCCGACCGTCCTCTGTTACGGCCACTTCGACGTGCAGCCGCCCGACCCGCTCGAGCTCTGGGAGTCGCCGCCCTTCGAGCCGGAGGTCCGCGGCGAGTACCTCTACGGCCGCGGCACGGTCGACGACAAGGGCCAGCTGTACATGCTGCTCGCCGCGGCGCGCGAGCTCGCCCGCGCCGGCGAGCTGCCGGTGAACGTCCGCTTCTGCTGCGACGGCGAGGAGGAGACCGGCGGCCACTCGATCGTCGAGTTCCTCGAGGCCGACGAGCGCGGCGCCGACGCCGCGGTCATCTTCGACAGCGGCATGATCCGCCGCGACGTCCCGGCGTTCAACCTGGCGACGCGCGGCATGGCGTACTTCCACGTCACGCTCCGCACCGGCGAGCGCGACCTGCACTCGGGGATGTACGGCGGCGCGGCGCTGAACGCCGCGCACGCCATGATCAAGACGCTGGACGGCCTGGTCGCGCACGACGGCACGCTCGTCGACGCGCTGCGCAAGGGGCTCGCGCCGCCGACCGAGGAGGAGCTCGCCGGCTGGGCGCAGCTGCCGAGCGGCGACGACGAGCTCGGCGACCAGGGCGCCCGCCCCAAGGACGCCGCGGCCGCCCGCGACTTCTACCTGCGCACCTTCGCCGAGCCGGCCGTCGACGTGAACGGCATCCAGACCGGCTCGCCGGTGCTCCAGAAGACCGTGCTCCCGGTGGAGGCGGTCGCGAACGTCTCGATCCGCCTGGCCCCGGGGCAGAAGGTGGAGGAGATCGCGCCCGAGGTCGAGCGCATCCTCCGCGCCTCGGCGCCCGAGGGGGCCGACCTCGAGATCGACATGTGGTCGTCGTCGCCGCCGGGGCTCGTCGCGCCGGACGCGAAGGCGGTGCAGCTCGGCCTGGACGCGTTCGAGAAGGCGCTCGGCCGCCGGCCCGCGCTGATCCGCACGGGCGGCACGCTGCCGATCGTGCCGGCGCTCGCCGACAACGGCATCCCCACGGTGATCACCGGGTTCGGCCTGCCGGACTCCCAGGTGCACTCGCCGAACGAGCGGCTCGTCGCCGCGTACGTCGAGCAGGGCATCAGCGCCGCACGCGAGCTGTACCTCGCGTTCGCCGCGCTTTGATCGATCTCCACTCGCACGTCCTGCCGGGCCTCGACGACGGCGCCGCCGACCTCGAGCAGGCGCTCGCGATCTGCGACGCGGCGGCCGCCGACGGGATCGAGGTGCTCGCGGCGACGCCGCACGTGCGGCACGACTACCCGACGACGCCCGGTCAGATGGAGGCGGCGCTCGCCGAGGTGCGGGCCGGCGCGGGCGACCGGATCCGCGTGGTCGCAGGCGGCGAGCTCGACCTCGACGAGCTGCGGCGGCCCGTCGAGGAGCTGGCGCGATTCGGGCTCGGCGGCACGCGGACGCTGCTCGTCGAGACGCCGTACGTCGGCTGGCCGCTCGATCTCGCCGAGCGGCTGTTCGCCGTCCGGGTCGCCGGGTTCTCGACGGTGCTCGCGCATCCGGAGCGGAACCGCGAGGTGCAGCAGCGGCCGGAGCTGCTCGCGCCGATCGTCGCGGCCGGCACGCTCGTGCAGCTGACGGCGGCGTCGGTCGACGGGCGCTTCGGGCGCAGCGCGAAGGCCTGCTCGTTCAGGCTCCTCGAGCGCGGGCTCGCGCACCTCGTCGCGAGCGACGCGCACGCGCCCGAGCTGCGCGCCGTCGGGCTCAGCGGAGCGGTCGAGGCGATCGGCGACCCGGAGCTCGCACGCTGGCTGACGGAGGACGTGCCCCGCGCGATCCTCGACGGTGGCCAGACGCCGCCGCGGCCGGTACGAGACCGGCCGCGGCGCCTGGGCTTCCTGCGAAGGAGCTAGCTCGTGCTAGTGCCGGTGCGCGTGCTTCCGCGCGTGCTTGAGCTGGTGGCGAAGCTTCGCGACCTTCGCCTTCAGGAGGTGGATGCGGTCCTCGACCGTGGTCGCCTTCGCGGCGGGCTCGTGGTCGCCCACGTGCGCGGCCGCCGTGCCCTCGATCGTCGAGAGCGGTGCGTCCTTCGCGGCGCGGATGCGAACCGTGATCCGGTCGCCGGCCTTCAGCTGCGACGAGTCGATCACCGTCGGCACCTTCCCCTGCCAGAGCAGGAAGATCGTCGAGTCGCCGTACGAGAAGGACTGGTCGGCGGACTGCCCGACGAGCGAGCGCAGGGCGCGTGCGTTGCCGGCTGTGACGTGCAGCGCGACGTGTCCGCCGCCCTGGGGGCCGGCGACCGTGCCGACGTAGAGGTAGAGCGGCAGCGACGGCGGGTTCGGCTTCGTGCCCTTGTCGCCGACGGTGCCGACCGGGGTCGCGAGAACGTCGGCGAGCGACTTCGCGTCGCGCGCCCGCACGTTCACCTGCACCCAGTCGCCGGTGTGCAGGTCGGCGTAGGTGCCGACGTGCGGCACGCCGTGCGACCAGACGAGGACTTCGCTCTTCGGCCCGAGCGTGAACGTCTCGTTCTGGCTCTGGCCGAGCATCGCGCGGAGCGCGGCGTGGTTCCCGCCTTCGACGGTGACCTGGACGCCGGTCGACGCCGACGAGACGACCTCGCCGCGGAACTGGTACAGGCGGGCTGCGCCGCCGCGCGCCGCGGCCGCGGTCGACGCGAGCGCCGCTCCTGCGAGCACGACGAGCGCGAGCGTGGTGAGCAGACGGTGCTTCATCGGTTCGGTGCCTCCTACGAAAGTGGACGAGCTGAATCTGTCCACCCACCGGCAACGCATCGTTCCGTCCGCGTAAGGCGGACGAAAAACGTCAGCGGACGTTGAAAGGGGCGGGCGCGGCGGCGATCTTCGGGATCGCGACGCGCGCGATCGTCGAGAACGGCTGCGGCCGGCAGGCCTGGCAGATGTTGGCGTCGCAGGCGACGGAGAGGAAGACGAACGCCTCCTCCATCGAGAAGCCCCACTGGTCGACGAGGAAGCGGGCCGCCTCCTCGGACGCGCGGTCGAGCGCCTCCATGAAGTCGGCGCCGGCGGTGCCGTGGACGACCCACCGGTCGGCGAGCTCCGTCACCGGCCAGGTGCCCTGCTTGCCCTTCAGCAGGCCGACGCGGATCGTCACCTCGCCGGCGATCTCGACGCCGGTGAAGCAGATCTCGCCGTCGCCCATCGACGCGTGCATGTCGCCGATTGCGAGCAGCCCGCCCGGTTGCCGCACCGGCAGGTAGACGGTCGCGCCCGGGCCGTTCAGGTGGTTGTCGAGGTTGCCGCCATGCTTGCCCGCGAAGCCGTTCGAGACCGTTTCGCCGCCGGTCGCGCAACCGATCACGCCGACCATCGGCCGGATCGGGAACGAGATGCGGTCGTTCATGTGCACGGTGTCGCCCTCGACGCGGAAGACCTGCGTGAGCGGCGCCTGCACCTGCTCGATCAGCTGCCCCATCCCGGGGATCAGCGTCGCGAAGCCGCGTTCGGCCGGCTGCACTTCGAGCAGCTCGACGACGAGCGAGTCGCCCGGCTCGGCGCCCCTGACGGCGATCGGGCCGGTGGCGCTGTTCACGCGGTCGAGGTCGATCGCCGTGACGAGATCGGCCTCGGTCCGGATCTGCCCGGTGAAGCAGTCGTTGGTCTCGAGCGTCACCACCTCGCCGGGCTCGATCTCGAGCACGGGGGAGAGATCCGGCCCGAAGGCCCAGATCACCTCGTCGCGGGAGATGCGGTGCGTCGCGGTCACCACGGCGGCGGATCGTGCACCCAGCGGCCGGCGACCATCGTCGCGACGACCTGCGCGTCGAGGTCGTCCCACGGGTCGCGGTCGAGGACGACGAGGTCGGCGTCGAAGCCGGGGATCAGGCGGCCACGGCGGCGCTCGTCGCCGCAGAGCCAGGCGGGCGCGACGGAGGTGGCCTGGAACGCCTGGTCGACGGTCAGGCACTGCTCGGGATGCCACGCGTCGCGCTCGTCGATCGACCGGCGGACGCCCGCGCGGATGCCGGCGAGCGGGTCGAGCTCCTCGATCGGCGCGTCGGAGCCGTTCGCGACGACCGCGCCCGACTCGAGCAGCGAGCGGAAGGCGTAGGCGCCGTCCGTCTTGCCGGCCCAGAAGCGGTCGGCGAGGTCGCGGTCGGACGGCGCGTGCGTGAACTGCACCGAGCACGCGACGCCCAGCTCGGCGAAGCGGCCGAGGTCGTCGGGCGCGAGCAGCTGGCAGTGCTCGACGCGGTGGCGCAGGCCGAGCGGCTGCCACACGTCGCGGGTCTGCTCGAAGGCGTCGAGCGCCTCGCGGTTGGCCCTGTCGCCGATCGCGTGCACGGCGACGGGGAAGCCGATCGCGGCGCCGCGCCGGACGATCTCCGTGAGCTCGGCGCCGCTCGTGATGCGGACGCCGCCGCCCGAGAGCATCCACGCGGTCTGCGAGCCGAGCGTCCCGTCCATGAACACCTTCAGGTAGCCGACCCGCAGCATCGGGCTCCCGAGCCCGGACCGGAGCCCGAGGGCTCCCGCCTCGTCGATCAGGTCGTACGGGATCGACTGCCACACGCGGAGCGACAGCTGCCCGCGCTCCTCGAGCTTGCGCCACAGGCGCAGCGCGCCGAGCCAGCCGTCCTTGTCGTGCACCGAGGTGACGCCGCGCGCATTCGCGATGCGGACGCCCTCGCGCATCGCCTCGAGGTACGCGTCGTCGGAGACGATCATGTGGCGCTCCTTGAACTTCCACGCAGCCTCCTCGCGGAGGACGCCCGTCGGCTCGCCGCGCTCGTCCCGTTCGACGACGCCGCCCGGCACCTCGAGGTCGCCGTTCGCGAGCGCGAGCGCGGCCGAGTTGACCCAGAGCGAGTGGTAGTCCTTGGCGATCAGCCCGGCCGGCGTGTCGCCGGTGATCGCGTCGAGATCCTGCCGCGTGGGCTCGCGCTGCTCGCTCCAGTCGCCGCTCCGCCAGCCGTAGCCGCGGATCCAGCCGCCCGGCCCCGGGCCGGCGCCCCGCATGCGGTCGACCGCCTCGTCGAGCGACGCGCAGCCGTCGAGGTCGACGTCGTGGCGGGCGAGCGCCCAGGTGGGGAAGTGCGTGTGCGAGTCGGTGAAGCCCGGCACGACGACCCGGCCGCCGAGGTCGACGATCTCCGGCGAGGCGAGCGCCGTCTCGTGGACGCCGACGCCGCCGGCGATCTTGTCGCCGGCGATCGCGAGCGCCCGCTGCGTCGGCACCTGCGGATCGAGCGTGCGGATGAGGCCGTTCTCGAGGATCACCTGTAGGCGAGAATCTACGCATGTTCGACCACGTGACGATCCGTGTCTCGGATCTCGCCGCGAGCCGCGCCTTCTACGACGAGGCGCTGGGGCTCCCGACGCACGACGGCGGGTACGTCGAGTGGGGCGACTTCTCGATCGCCGCCGACGGCGTGCCCGTGACGCGGCGGCTGCACGTCGCGTTCGGCGTCGAGGACCGCGACGCGGTCGACGCCTGGTGGAACCGCCTGACGGAGGCCGGCTACCGCAGCGACGGCGAGCCGGGGCCGCGGCCGCAGTACTCACCGAGCTACTACGGCGCATTCGTGCTCGACCCGGACGGCAACTCGATCGAGGCGGTGCACCACGAGCGAACGCGCCCGGGGAAGCTGCAGCATCTCTGGTTCCGGACCCGCGATCTCGCCGCCGCACGCCGGTTCTACGAGACGATCGCTCCCGTCGTCGGCCTCGACCTCCTGCACGACTTCGGCGAGCGTGTCCAGTTCGGCAGCGCCCGCGAGAACTTCACGCTCGTGCCGGGTGAGCGGCCCACCGAGAGCGTCCATCTCGCCTTCGGCGTCCCGGGCCGGGCGGCGGTCGACGCGTTCCACGCGGCCGCGCTCGCCGCCGG
>DASZWR010000039.1:0-75078 GCA_035546215.1 Gaiellaceae bacterium
TGGAGCTAGGCGGACTCGAACCGCCGACCTCCTGGGTGCGATCCAGGCGCTCTCCCAGCTGAGCTATAGCCCCGGGCCGGTCGACAGTGTAGCGCCGGCACGGATTTACCGGAACCTCACACGGCCCTCATCCGTTCCCCCAGGGAGCCGGGAACAGGCTCCCCCAAGCCCCTGACAAGGAGTGTTCCGGATGACCAGAAAGCTCAATTTGCTCGCATTGCTCGCGGCAGGCGCGGTGACGGTGCTCGTCGTCGCCGGCGTCTCGAGCGGGGCGAGCAAGGCTGCCCCGACGAACCAGGCCGTTCCGACGATCAGCGGCACCACCCAGGAGGGCAGCACGCTCACGGCCACCACGGGCACGTGGGCGGGCACCACGCCCATCACCTACAGCTACCAGTGGCGCCGCTGCAACTCGAACGGCGGCTCGTGCGGGAACATCAACGGCGCGACCGGCTCGACGTACGAGCTGAAGGCCGCCGACGTGAACCACACGATCCGCGTCCGCGTGACCGCGAAGAACGGCGAGGGCAGCGCGACCGCGACCTCCGACAACACGGCGAAGATCACGAAGGCGGCAGCGCCGCCGACGACCGTGAACGGCTGCCCGTCCAGCGGCACCGGCACGCTCGACATCTCGCAGATCACGTCGCCGGCGCACCTCCTGATCGACGGCCAGTCCGCTTCGCCGTCGACGATCACGCGCTCGATCGGCGACCTCACGCTGCGCTTCCACATCTCGGCCTGCAACGGCCGGCCCGTGCAGAACGCGCTCGTGCTCGCGCAGGCGATCCCGTTCGAGCAGTTCGCCACGCCGTCCGAGGTCTCGACCGACGGGAGCGGCTGGGCGACCATCACGCTGCACCGCGCACGGTTCTTCCCGGCGTCGCCGCGGCAGCAGGTGCTCGCGGTCTTCGTCCGGGCCCGGAAGACGGGTGAGCCCCTCCTCGCCGGCATCGCCGCGCGGCGGATGGTCTCCTTCCCGGTTCACCTGTAACCGCATCCGAGGACGCCGCGCGCGCCGCCTACGATAGGGCGGTGCGCGCGGTCGTCCTCGACGCGGACGGGCTGCCAGAGCTCGTCGAGCTCCCCGCCCCGTCGGGGCCGGGCCTGCGCGTGCGCGTCCTCGCCTGCGGCCTCTGCGGCTCCGACGTGGAGAAGCTCGGGCGCGCCGCCGCCGGGACCGTCCTCGGCCACGAGGTCGACGGCGTCCTCGAGAACGGCGACCGCGTGACCGTGATGCACCGCGTACCCTGCGGCACCTGCGAGCGCTGCCGCGCCGGCCACCAGTCGACTTGCGGCGAGTTCCGCGAGCTGCGGATCGCGCCGGGCGGCTTCGCCGAGGAGCTCCTCGCCACCCACTGCGTGCCGCTCCCCGACACGCTCGCGAAGCTCGACGGCGTCTGGGTGGAGCCGCTCGCGTGCGTGCTGCGCGCCGCCGAGTCCGTGCCGCGCGGCCGGGTGCTCGTCGTCGGCTGCGGAGCGATCGGCCAGCTGTGGATCCAGGTGCTGCGACGTCGCGGCGACGAGGTGGTCGCGGCCGACCTGCGCGACGCGCGGCGTGCACAGGCGCACCTGCTCGGGGCTGAGCTCGAGTCGGACGATCCCGTCGACGCGGCGGTGCTGACCGCGCACGCCGGAATCGACGACGCGCTCCGCCGGCTGAAGCCGGGCAGCACGTTGCTCGTGTTCGCCGCGCCGGAGGAGAGCGTCCCGACGTCTCTCGACGCGATCTACCGCAAGGAGCTGCGCGTCGTCGGCTCGCGCTCGGCGAGCCCGGCGTTCTTCCGTTCGGCGATCGAGCTGCTGCCGGCGCTCGTCCTGCCCGAGGTGACCACGCTGCCGCTCGACCGGTTCCTGGAAGGCGTCGAGCTGTACCGGCGCGGCGAGGCGCTGAAGGTCGTGTTCACGACGTGAGGGCTGCGCGGCTGTACGCGCCGGGCGACCTGCGAATCGAGGACGTGCCGAAGCCCGAGCCTGGGCCGGGCGAGGTGCTCGTCCAGGTGGAGGTGGCGCTCACCGACGGCACCGACCTGAAGACGTACCGGCGCGGCCATCCGCTGCTCCTCGAGGATCCGCCGATCCCGTTCGGGCACGAGTTCTGCGGGCTCGTCGACGGCCGCCGCGTGGTCGCCGCCAACTCGGCGCCGTGCGGCGCCTGCGCGGGCTGCGAGCGCGGCGAGCAGTGCCGCCAGCTCGTCTTCTTCTCGGGCGCGTACGCGGACTGGCTCGTCGTGCCCGCGCGCATCGCCGCCGTCAACCTGCACGAGGTGCCGCCGGGTGTCGCACCCGAGGTGGCCGCGATGGTGGAGCCGCTCGCGTGCTGCCTGCGCGGCGTCGAGCGGGCCGCCGTGCAGGCGGGCGACGCCGTGGCGATCCTCGGCGCGGGGCCGATCGGGTTGATGCTCTCCGCCTGCGTCGCGGACGCCGGCGGCTGGCCGGTGATCGTCGGCGGGCGCGAGGAGCGTCGCGCGCTGGCGGAGGCGTTCGGCGCCGAGCTCGGCGACGGGCGTGGGGCGGACGTCGTCATCGAGGCGGCCGGCACGGAGCAGGCGTGGGGAGACGCGCAGAAGCTCGTGCGGCCCGGCGGCACCGTGCTCCTCTTCGGCGGGCTGCCGGGCGACGCGCGGCCCGGCCTCGACGCCTATCGCGTCCACTACGAAGAGCTGACGATCCGCGGCTCGTTCCACCACACGCCCGCCACCGTGCGGGCGGCGCTCGGGTTCCTCGCGAGCGGCGCCTATCCCTGGGAGCGGCTCGTCACGCACCGCGTGCTGCTCGAGCAGCTGCCGGAGCTCTTCGCCGCTCCGCCGCGCGACCTGCTGAAGGCGGCGGTGACGCCCTAGAGAGCGAAGAGCGTCAGCTCGGGTTGGCGCTCGCCGCGCAGGACGGCCAGGTCGACGGTGACCGTGTCGATCCCGCGCTGGTCGGCGAGCGCGACCGCTTGCGGCTTGATCTGCTGCGCGACGAGGATGCCGCGGCAGGCGGCGCGCGCGGGGTCGACGCGGATGCAGTCGAGGTAGCGCGTGAGCTGCTCGACGGCGTCGATCGTGCCGACGCGCTTGATCTCGACGGCGACCCAGCCGTCGTCCTCGTCGCGGCACATCAGGTCGACGGGGCCGACGTCCGTCGGCCACTCGCGCTTCACGAGCCGGAGCGCCGGGTCGATGTGCGTCGGGTCGTCGGCGAGCAGCAGCTGCAGGTCGCGCTCGACGCCGTCCTTCTCCAGGCCGGCCGCCTCGCCCATGTCGTGCGTCACGTCGGAGAGCACCTCGAGCAGCCTGATCTCGAGCCGGTCCTCGCTGCGCCCGGCGCGCTTCCGCACCACGACCAGGTCGTCGCCCGTCTCGATCACCGTGGGCGGCGTCATCCAGTTCAGCGGTTTGTACCCGCCGGCGTCCGCGTGCACGAGGACGGAGCCGTCCTCCTTCAGCATCAGCAGCCGGGTCGACTCCGGCAGGAACGCGTTCAGACGGCCGGAGTACGTGACCTCGCAGCGGGCGACGATCAGGCGCACCCCGTGAGGCTACCGTCCGTTACGGACGTGTCCGCTAAGGCCCGGGCAACGACCGCGTCAGGTCTCGGTCGCGAGGAACCACCGCTCGGGCGCGTCGCCCGGTGGGGCGGCCCACGCTCGCCAGGTCGCCGGCGCGAGCCTGAGCGTGACGTCGTCGGAGGCCTCGAGCGCCGCCTCGATCGGCCCGTCGTGGGCGGCCGGCGCGAGGTACCGCCGCCGGATGCGCCTGTTGAGCTCGTGCGCCTCGGCGCCCCGCAGGAGCTCCACCGGCCCCGAGGCCGAGACCCAGCGCTCGCGGCCCGGCTCGCGCGCATCGACGACGACCGACGCCGTGGGGTGCCGTTCCACGTTCTGCACCTTGCGGCTTCCGGACGACGAGCCGAAGTAGAAGCAGTCGTCCTGGAACAGGAACCAGATCGGCGTCAGGTGGCTGCCGCCGTCGGGATCCCGGGTCGCGAGCACGGCGTAGCGGAGCTCGGCGAGGAACGAACGCAGCTCGTCGGTCAGCCCTGCCACGGCGACCTATACGCGCCGGATCAACGTCATGCCGTCGCGGACGGTGAGGAGCGTCTGCACCGATCGCGGGTCGGCGGCCACGTGCTCGTTGAACCGGGCGACCGCCGGGTTGCCGTCGACCACCTCGCCGCCGGCGAGCGTGTTGTCGGCGACGATCAGGCCGCGCTCGGAGAGCCGGGGGAGCACGGCTTCGTAGTAGTCGACGTAGCCCTCCTTGTCCGCGTCGATGAAGACGAGGTCGAAGTCGCCCTCGAGCCGTCCGATCGTCTCGATCGCGGGGCCGACGTGCAACGTGATCTTCGAGCCGTGCGGCGAGCGGTCGAACCAGCGCTGCGCGAACGCCGCCCGCTCGGGCGAGAGCTCGCAGGCGTCCAGCCGGCCGCCCTCCGGCAGCCCGGCCGCCATCGCGAGCGCCGAATGGCCCGAGAACGTCCCGATCTCGAGGATCCGCTGCGGCCGCCCGAACCAGACGAGCAGCTCGAGGAACCGCCCGGCGACCGGCCCCGTCAGCATCGCCGTGTGGCCGAGCGCCGTCGCGGTCTCCGCCGAGAGCTCGGCGAGCAGCGCGTCGTGGGGCGAGGTCACCCGCTCCGCGTACGCCTCGATGCGTGGGTCGATCGGATCCACCGCGTTAGGCTTATACCAACCCGACGCGAGGAGATGACTGCACCATGCCCGGCCTGATGTCCCGCCTCAGCCTCATCTTCAAGGCCAAGGCCTCGAAGGCGCTCGACCGCGCAGAGAATCCGAACGAGACGCTCGACTACTCGTACGAGCAGCAGCTCCAGCAGCTCCAGAACGTGAAGCGCGGCATCGCCGACGTGACGACCGCCAAGAAGCGGCTCGAGCTGCAGTACACCTCGATGCAGCAGCAGGTCGACAAGCTCGACGGGCAGGCGCGCGACGCGCTCAAGGCGAACCGCGAGGATCTCGCCCGCGAGGCGCTCACCCGCAAGGCGGCGGTGCAGGCGCAGCTGACGGGGATCATGACCCAGGGGCAGCAGCTCGAGGCGCAGCAGCAGAAGCTGATCGAGGGCGAGCGCACGCTGCAGGCGAAGGTCGAGGCCTTCCGCACGCAGAAGGAGGTCATCAAGGCGCAGTACTCGGCGGCCGAGGCGCAGGTGCGCATCGGCGAGGCGGCCACCGGGATCGGCGAGTCGATGGCCGACGTCGGGCTGGCCGTGCAGCGCGCCAAGGACAAGACCGAGCAGATGCAGGCGCGCGCCAACGCGATCGACGAGCTGACGACGTCCGGGTCGCTCGAGGACCTGACGAGCTCCGGCGACGACATCGACCGCCAGCTCGCCCAGATCTCGCAGGGCGGTCAGGTCGACGACGAGCTCGCGAAGATGAAGGCGGAGCTGGGCAGCGGCGGCGACGCGCCGAAGCAGCTCGAGAGCCAGGACAACCCGTCGTGATCGTCCGGCTCCTCGGGGAAGGGCAGTTCCGGGTCGACGACACGCTCGCGGCGAAGCTCAACGACCTCGACGACGTGGTCATGAAGGCGATCGACGCCGGCGACGAGCAGGCGCTCTGGCAGGGGCTGCAGACGCTCGCGGAGGCGGTCCGATCGAACGGGACGCGCCTCTCCGACGAGGAGCTCGTCCCGTCGGACGCCGTGATCCCGCCGGAGGACCTGTCGCTCGACGAGGCGCGCGACCTGCTCTCGGACGAGGGGTTCATCCCCGACGTCGTGACGTCGTGAGCCGCGAGGTCGTGCTCGCGGCCCGGCCGCAGGGCGCGCCGCAGGAGTCCGACTTCGAGCTTCGCGAGGCGGCGGAAGCCGCACCGGGCGACGGCGAGGTCCGCATCCGCAACGTGTTCGTCTCGGTCGACCCGTACATGCGCGGCCGCATGACCGGCCTGCGCACGTACGTCGACCCGTACCAGGTCGGCGACGTGATCGAAGGCGGTGCGGTCGGCCGCGTGCTCGAGTCGCGGTACGACGGCCTCGCGGAGGGCGACTGGGTGCAGTCGGGCCTCGGGTGGCGCGAGGAGGGAATCGCGCGCGGCGACCAGGTGCGCAAGCTCGACCCGGAGCTCGCGCCGCCGTCGACCGCCCTCGGCGTGCTCGGCATGCCCGGGCTGACCGCCTGGGTCGGCCTCCTCGACATCGGCGCGGTGCGGGAGGGCGAGACGCTGTACGTCTCCGGCGCCGCCGGCGCCGTCGGCAGCGCCGCGGCGCAGATCGCGAAGCTCAAGGGCCTGCGCGTGCTCGGGAGCGCCGGCTCGCCGGAGAAGGTCGAGTGGCTGCGCTCGCTCGGGATCGAGGCGTTCGACTACCGCGAGACGCCGCTCAGGGACGCGCTCTCGGACGGCATCGACGTGTTCTTCGACAACGTCGGCGGCGAGCAGCTCGAGGGCGCGCTCGGCGCGCTGCGGGACTTCGGCCGCGTGATCGCGTGCGGCTCCATCTCCCGCTACAACGACACGCGGCCCGAGCCGGGGCCGCGGAACCTCTCGTTCATCGTCACGAAGCGGCTGCGCGTGCAGGGCTTCATCGTGATCGACCACCTCGCGCGTTACGGGGACTTCGTCGCCGAGGTCGGGCCGTGGGTGGCAGACGGCCGGCTCGCCTATCGCGAGACGGTGCTCGACGGGATCGAGCGGACGCCCGAGGCGTTCGCCGGGCTCTTCCGAGGCGCCAACGTCGGGAAGATGCTCGTGCGGGTCGGAGCGGACTAGCTCGCGGGCCGCCCGAAGCCGATCTGCGTGGAGCCGAGGAGGAGACCGCCCTTGATCGTGAACCTGCAGACGCCCGAGCGGTGCGCCGCCGGCACGTACGCCGTCCCGTTCCAGTAGTCGAGCCCGGCGATGTGAGCCCGCAGGATCGTCTTCCCGTCGAGGATGACGCTGACGTCGTCGGTCGCCTTCGGGAGGAGCGTCAGCTGGAGCTGGCCGCCGCGGCAGTCGAAGGCGGTCACCTCGGCACTCGAGATGATGTCGCCGTTCGGCTTGACGCCGTTCGTGATCGTCGAGATGCGCGCGGGCGGCGTCACCTTCCACAGGTCGAGGCCGTACTGCTCGGTCCCGCGGTCCTGGTGGGCGATCTCCTGGCCGATGAAGACGTCGCGGTCGTTCGCGACGACGTAGCGGTTCCGGATCGGCAGCAGGCCGCTCGCCGGCGTGCTGATCTTCTTCGACGGGAGCGGGCCGGGCACGAACCAGGGGGCGAGCCCGATCACGTTCGAGATGCGCGGGTTCCAGAAGCGCTGCTGCCACACCACGTTCCAGTTCGAGACGTCGCCGTTGTAGACGTAGGTGACGGGCTCGTGCACCGTCTGCTGGATCCAGTCGCGCGGAGTGCCGAGCATCGCGGCCTGGTCGAACTGCACGTCGGCCGCGACCCGGTCGGAGGCGGACACAGAGCTTGCGACGAGCCCGGCCAGGACGAGCGCGGGCAGGAGCAGGGCGGCCTGGCGCGGCAGGAAGCGGAACAGCACGAGCAGCACGACGGTGGTGACGGCGACGAGCGTCGCCGGCTGGACGCCGCCGTGGCCGATGAACATCGTGATCCCCATCGTGTCGGGCAGCGCCTCGCGCGCGAACAGGTCGTCCCACGGCGCCGCGATCACGATCGCAGCCACGGCGAGCACGCAGACCGAGGTGACGAGCCCCGGGCGCGGGCAGCCGCGCGCGAGCCACAGGCAGAGCACGACGAAGAGGATCGGGGGGAGCGCCGAGAGGTCGCGTCCGAGGAGGTGCGGCGCGTAGCGCGCGGAGAACATCCCCACCTGCACGACGACGAGCACGAGCGCGCACAGCGAGACGGACACGATCGCCCGGGCGCCGCGGTCGCGCTCGCGGCCGAGCACGGCGTTGCCGACGAGCACGGCGAGTGCCGCGACCGGCACGACGGCGACGCTGAGCACGGCGTACGCGAGGTGGTAGTAGACGAACTTCAGCGAGTCGAAGACCGGGTACCTCCCGCTCACGGTGCCGGCGTAGGCGCCGAAGAGGCCGGGACGGACGGCGGCGGCGATCGCCCCGACGGCGAGCACCGCCCACACCGGGACGAACGCGCGCAGCCGACGGAAGTCGCGGTCGAACGCGGCGTCCAGCACGATCGCCGCGGCGAGCACGGCCACGAAGACGATCGCCTGCACGCGCGTCAGCACCGCGGCGACGATCAGCGCCAGTGCGACGAGCTGGTCGCGCCGCGTCGCGGTCTCGACGGCGCGGGCCGAGGCGAGCAGGGCGAGCGTCGCGAGCGGGTAGTAGAGGACCTCGGTCATGACGAGCCCCGTGTAGAGCAGCAGCGGCGAGCTGACCGTGAGCGCGGCCGCGAGGAGCGCGTACCGGTTCGGCATCACACGGCGCCCGTAGTGGAAGACGGGCACGGCGGCGAGCGACATGACGAGCGCCTGCAGCAGCTTGAGCGAGGCGTAGCCGGTGTGGATGTTCCCGACCGAGAGGGGGATGCCCGCGACGATCGGGTAGAGGACGCTGTAGCCCGCGCCCTCGCCGTTCAGCACCGGCAGCGAGAAGTGGTGCCAGAACTCGATGGCGCGCTGCCCGTAGATCGCCTCGTCCGGCATGATCCACAGCCCGGTCAGTCGGCGGCCGGCGAGCCAGTGCAGGAGGGTGGAGACGCCGACGACGGCCGGGAGCGCGAGGATCAGACCGGCGCGTCGAAGAGCGCCAGCCATCGCGTCAGGTCCTGCTCGATCGGCAGCTCGCCCTCGAGCTTCGCCTTGAGCTCGAGCTCGGTCGCGTTGTCCCTCGTGTCCTTGCCGCTCGGGACGAAGGGCCAGAACGCGCCTCGCTTGAAGCCGTAGATGAAGTACACCGGGTTGCTTCCGCCCTGGAACCTGAAGACCGCCGCCAGCAGCTGCTCGCCGAATCCCTGCGCCGTCAGCTCCGCCGCGAGTGTGTGCGCGGTGGCGACGAGATCCTCGAGATCGGGGTCGCGGACGACGATCCAGTCGTAGCCGTACTCGTCCGTCTCGCGCTCGACCTGCGACCCGCACTGCTGCGCGACCGCGTCGACGAGCTTGTCGACGTCGTCGAAGGCGCTGCGGAACTCGCCGGACGACTGCGGCTTGAACGAGATCGCTGCCGCCCCGGCGGTCGTGAGCCCGAGCTCCGTCTGGAGCGTCACCGCCGCCGTCGTGAGCGCGAACAGCCGATCGTCCTTCGGCCCCGGGAGCTTCTTTCGCCCGGAGAGGATGTCCCGCAAACCCACGCGCCCACCCTAGCGGGCGGCTCAGGCGACCGGGCGGCCCATCTCGCGCGCGATCTCGGCGAGCGCCGCGATCCGCTTCTCGAGGGGCGGGTGATCCATGAAGAGCTCGGCGGCCGCGCTCCGCGCCTTCGCCGGGATGATGAAGAACGCGTTCATGCCCTCGACCTGGCGCAGGTCGCGGTTCGGGATCAGCGTCATCTGCGACGAGATCTTCTGCAGGGCGCTCATCAGGTACTCCGGCGAGCCGGTGATGAGCGCGGAGCCGCGGTCGGCCGCGTACTCGCGGTACCGCGAGATCGTGCGGATCAGGATGTAGCTGATCACGTACACGAGCATCGACACGAGCATCACGATCAGCCAGACGGGCGGCCCGTTGTTGTCGCGGCGGTCGTTGCCGCCGCCCCACATGCCGGCATACAGCCCGAAGCGGGTGAGCATCGCGGCGAGCATCGCGAAGAAGCTCGCGAGGGTCATGATCAGTACGTCGCGGTTCGCGATGTGCGACAGCTCGTGGGCGAGGACGCCCTCGACCTCCTTCGGCTCGAGGCGCTCCCAGAGGCCGCTGGTGACGCAGACGGCCGCGTGCTTCGGCGAGCGGCCGGTGGCGAACGCGTTCGGGACCGGCGTGTCCATGATCGCGACGCGCGGCTTCGGCAGGTCGGCCATGGCGCACAGGCGCTCGACCATGTCGTGCAGCTGCGGCGCCTCCTCGCGAGAGACGACCTTCGCGCCGGCGGCGGCGAGGGCGAGCTTGTCGGAGGTGTAGTACTGGAAGAACGCGATCGCGACGACGATCACGAGCATCGGCACGAGGCCGACGTTCAGCACCTGGAAGAGGACGACGGCGAAGACGACGTAGAGCAGCCCGAGCAGCCCCGTCGTGAACAGCATCCGGAACGTGAGGCCGGCGTCGCGGCCGTAGGACCTGCGCTTCATGGTTCGGATTGTAGGGATGCGCCGAGACGTGCAGCGCTGCGCTTAACCCGCCGTGAACAGCGGGCTGCGTGTATAGACTCGCGCTCGTGCGTCGCCAGGCTCCACTGCTCGCAGCCCTCCTCGTCGCCTTCGTCGCGATCGCGGCCGGCTGCAGCTCGTCGCGTCCGTACGATCACAAGACGGTGCGGCCGCTCCCGACGAAGATCGTCGGCACCGTGCCGAAGGAGCAGGCTGCGACGGTGCCCGCCGAGTACAAGGGCGGCGACCCGACGGCCGGCAAGAAGGTCTTCCTGAGCGCCGGGTGCGTCGGCTGCCACACGCTCGCCGACGCGAACGCCCACGGCACCGTCGGCCCGAACCTCGACCAGGCCAAGCCGCCGCTGTCGCTCGCCGTGGCGCGCGTCACCAAGGGCGCCGGCGCGATGCCGTCGTTCAAGGGCCAGCTGTCGACGAAGCAGATCGCGGACGTCACCGCCTACGTCGTGAAGACGACGGGCGGGAACGCGAACGGCTAAGAGCACACTGGCGCTCGAGCTCCCCGAGGACTTCCCGCGCGACGTCGCCGTCGTGGCGACCGACTTCGACCGCACCCTCGTCTGGACGGACGCCGTCCTGCACGAGCGAACGATCGCGGCGATGCGCCGCGCGCACGAGGCGGGCCTGCCGGTGATCGTGGTGACGGGCCGGATGGTGCAGTCGATCCGGAAGGCCCTCGAGCCGGCCGGCATCGAGGCGCCGGTGATCAGCTACCAGGGCGCCGTCGTCGCCGACGCGGACGGCACCTGGCTGCGCCACGAGCCGCTGCCGCTCGAGCTCGCCCGCGAGACGATCGCGGCGCTCGCCGACGAGGGGTACTCGCCGAACGTCTACGTCGACGACGAGCTGTACGTCGCCGAGGACACCGAGCAGGCGCGCGCATACGCCGACCTCAACCGGATCGACTTCCACGTCGTCGGCCCGCTCCTCGACTGGCTCGCGCAGCCGCCGACGAAGCTCGTCGCGGTCGGCGACCCCGCCGCGCTCGACGACCTCGAGCCGCGGCTGAAGGCGCGGTTCGGCGACCGCGAGTACATCTCGAAGTCCCTGCCGCACTTCCTCGAGTTCGCGCAGAAGGGCGTGACGAAGGGCGCCGGCCTCGACTTCCTCGCAGAGCACATGGGCTTCGACAAGGCGCACGCGATCGCCTTCGGCGACGGCGAGAACGACATCGAGCTCGTCGAGTGGCCGGCCTACGGGATCGCGATGGAGAACGCGACCGAGCGCGTCAAGGCCGTCGCGCGCTGGGTCTGCCCGGCCGCGGCGGAGCAAGGTGTGGCGCAGGTGCTCGAGGCGCTCCTAGACTTGAAGGCATGATCGACCTCAAGGCAGCCCGGAACGATCGCGACTCCTACCGCGCCGCGCTGGTGCGCAAGGGCGCCGCGGAGATCTTCGACGAGCTGCTCGAGGTCGACGAGGGCAAGCGCCGCCTGCAGACGAAGGTCGAGGAGCTGCGCGCCCAGACGAAGTTCAAGGGCAAGCCGACGCCGGAGCAGCTCGAGCAGCTCCAGGCGGCCAAGGAGCAGCTGCAGCCGCTCGAAGGGGAGCTCGCGGACGCCGAGGCGCGGCTGCAGGACCTGCTCGACCGCGTCCCGAACCCGCCGGCCGACGACACGCCCGACGGCACGACCGAGGACGACGCCGAGGTCGTGCGCGAGGAGGGCGAGCTGCCGGAGTTCGACTTCGAGCCGCGCGACCACCTCGACCTGGCGGCGGCGCACGGCTGGCTGGACGTCGAGCGCGGCGGCAAGGTCTCCGGCTCGCGGTTCGTCTACCGGGTCGGCGACCTGGTGCTGCTCGAGCTGGCGCTCTACCGCTGGGCGCTCCAGCGGATCGTCGACAAGGGCCACGTGCCGATGCTGCCGCCCGTCCTCGTCCGCGAGCAGGCGATGTACGGCACCGGGTTCTTCCCGTCGGACAAGGGCGACTTCTACTCGGTTCCGGAGGACGAGCTGTTTCTCGTCGGCACCTCCGAGGTGCCCGCGGCGGCGTTCCACATGGACGAGGTGCTCGAGGGGCTGCCGCTCCGCTACGTCGCCTACTCGACGTGCTTCCGCCGCGAGGCCGGCGCGGCCGGAAAGGACACCCGAGGCATGTTCCGCGTACACCAGTTCGAGAAGGTCGAGATGTTCGTGTACTGCGAGCCCGGCGCCTCGCGCGACGAGCACGACCGGCTGCTCTCGATCGAGGAGGAGCTCGTCAAGGAGCTCGAGCTCCCGTATCGCGTGCTGAACATCGCCGCCGGCGACCTCGGCGCGTCCGCCGCGAAGAAGTACGACATCGAGGCGTGGTTCCCGGGGCAGTCGCGCTACCGCGAGATCACGTCGACCTCGAACACGACCGACTACCAGGCCCGCCGCCTGAACGTGCGCCACCGGCCGGAGAAGAGCCTCGAGTTCGTGCACACGCTGAACGGCACGGCGGTGACGGCGCGCGCGATGATCGCGATCCTGGAGAACTTCCAGGAGGAGGACGGCTCGATCGGCGTCCCGCAGGCGCTCGTCGACTTCGGTGCGCCGGCCCGGCTCGGCGCCGAGCGCGTTCCGGCCTAGACCGGGACGAAGATCACGCCGCGCCCGCTCGGCGTCGGCAGCACCGCGAGCTTCGCCTCGACGTGCAGGCAGAGGCGCGCTGCGAGCTGGATCACGGTGCGGTGCGGAAGCAGCGTGTGCAGCTTCTCGACGTGGACGGGCCGGCCGCGGTCGACGGCTTCCCGGAGCGCGGGCTCGAGGCGCGCGATCAGGCGGCGCTCGGCGGACGACGACGCGTGCAGGGCGGCGGCGGTGCTAGGCATGGGGCTTGGCTCCTTCCGTGCGTTGACCTAGGAGCCGCAGGCCCTCAGCGTACGATCGCCGCGAACGCCGCGCCATCACCGCTTCGAGTGACGCGGTGGCTACGGTTTGCGGCGCGGCGGGGTGCCGGAGCGGTCGAACGGGGCGGTCTTGAAAACCGCTGACGGGGCAACCCGTCCGTGGGTTCGAATCCCACCCCCGCCGCTTCTCGGCGCCTCAGCGTTCGAGCACGGCGCCGCACGACTCGCACACGATCTGCTTCGGGAGCTCTCCGCGGGGAAGCTCGACCGGCTCGCGGCAGACGGGGCACGCGATGTAGACGGCCGCGCGCGGCGCGGCGGTCTCGGTCCCTCTCGGCGAGGGCTTGGGATCCTCGGTGGCCATTCGTTCCTTGTTCGATTCCGCAGGGCTCGCCCCCTGCGCAGACCCGCCATCCTAGTGGTTTCCCACGCAGGATTCTGGTCAACTGTTGGCCAGCGATCGAGCGGGGTCCGTTGGACCGGCTCAGCCCGCGGTCGCGATGGTGGCGACGCCCGCGACGAGCGCGAGCACGATCGCCGCCTGCCGGAACGCGCGGTCCGGCACGCGGAGGCCGAGCGACGTTCCGGCCCAGTTCCCGAGCAGCACACCCGGCAGCCAGTAGGCGAGGGTGGGCCACAGGCGGTGGCCGCCGAACGTGCCGGCGAGCGCCAGCGCGGCGAGCCCGAGCGCGCTCGTCGCGACGAAGTAGACGGCCAGGTCGGCCATGAAGCTGATGCCGGCGGTGCGGCGGCGCGTGAGCAGGAGCGCGGGCGGGACGCCGCTCAGGGACGTGGTCGTCGCCAGCACGCCGCCTGCGAACCCGGCGGCCAGCAGCGTGCGCCGCATCGGTCGCCCGTGCGGCGGCCGCCGGTCGAGGCCGGCGGTCGCCGCGGCGCCGACCACCGTGACGATCCCGGCGACGAGCTTGAACGTGTGCGCGTCCACGGCGTGCAGCAGGCGCGCTCCGGCGTACAGGCCCGGCAGCGCGCCGCAGACGAGGAGCGCCGCCCGGCGCCGGTCGATCGCCGGCCGCAGCCGGAAGACGACGCCGATGCGGGTCGCCAGGGAGTTGAGCAGGTTCGCGGTCACGACGAACGGGAGCGAGAACCCGGTGAGGAGCAGGAGCGGCGTCGCGAGCAGCCCCATCCCGAACCCCGAGGCGCCCGCAAAGAACGCGGCTCCGGCCGCGACGCATCCACCGACGACGAGGGGCCAGTCCACGCTGCAAAGAGCCTACGCGTCGCCCGCATGGTTGACCGTCGGTGACTGCGGGTAGCAGCGGATGGAGGGGATGGCTCCACGCGTCGACAACCGCACGATCGAGCTCTGCGCGGGCGGCCGCCGGGTTGCCGTGCTGCACGAGGCCGAGGCGAGAGAGGTGCTGGCGTGCCTCCAGGAGCGCCCCGACTTCATCGGCTCGCTCGGGCTCGCGCGCAAGCTCGAAGCGGCGCTCGCCACCGGGGACTTCGACGCGCCGCTCGAGGTCACCAACGTGCAGGCGGTCGCGCTCCGTGCCGCGCTCGGCGTGCGCGCGGCGCGACGCGGAGGCTGAGCCGGCTCAGTCGTCTTCGGCTGCCTCGGAGGCGTGCACCTCGGCGACGCCTTCGCCCGTCTGAAGCTCGGCCGCGAGCTGGGTGGGGGAGGCGCCGCCGTGCACGCGCAGCAGCACCTCGAGCCGCCGTTCGTCGCCCTCGCCCGACTCGCGGGTCGAGATCGACGTGACCGCGAACCCGGCGCGCGTCGTCGTGCCGAGCACCGCCGGCAGCGCCGCGTCGGCGCGGAGCAACAGGCGCAGGTTCGCCTCGGTGATGCTCGTCCGCGGCGTCCGCTCCTCGAGCAGCGGGTAGACGAGCACGACCACCAGGTGCAGCGCCGTGACGACGAGGGCGAGCACGATGAGGCCCGCGCCGCACGCCATGCCGACCGCGGCGGTCACCCAGATGATCGCGGCGGTGGTCAGCCCGCGCACGACGTCGCGCCGCACGAAGATGAGGCCGCCGCCGATGAAGCCGATGCCGCTCACGACCTGCGCGGCGACGCGCGACGGGTCGAGCACGACGTGGCCGGCGACCAGGACGTCGCTGAACCCGTACTTGCTGACGATCAGGAAGAGCGCTGCCCCGGTGCCGACGAGCGTGTGCGTGCGCAGCCCGGCCGACTTCTGCCTGAGCTCGCGCTCCCAGCCGATCACCGAGGAGAGCCCGAACGCGAGCGCGAGCTCCCAGATCTGCCGCCAGCCCTGGCCGGCGATCAGCGCCAGCATCGGATGTGCCGAGAAAGTGCCCAGGGTGGGGAACTTCCAGGCGGCGCCGCCCGTTCCTGCGGCCCCGTTTCGGGGGAACCTCGCTCCCCGGGACGGCGCGCCCCGCCGCCGTCCGGTTGCGCTGCCTGAAGTCATCGGGCATGGTGAGCGACATGAGTGGGGGTAGTGGAAAGGCGCAGACGGTGCTGGTCGCCGACGACGCGGCGATCGTCCGCAAGGTGGTCGGCGAGATGCTCGCGGACGCGGGCTACGAGGTGATCGCCGAGGCGGCGGACGGGCTCGAGGCGGTCGCGCTGTACGAGGAGCACCGCCCCGAGGTCGTCGTGATCGACGTCAACATGCCGAGGCTCGACGGGATCGACGCCGCCATCCGCATCAGGCGCACCTACCCGACGGCACGGATCGTCGTCGCGACCGTCTACGTGACGGAGAAGCGCCTCCGGCGCATGACGAAGATCGGCGGCGTCGACGTCCTGCTCAAGCCGTTCGAGAGCCGGAAGCTCGTCGAGGCGATCGAGCGCACGGCCCCGCACGACACGCCGCACGCCGCGGCCGCCTGAGCCGCGGCAGCGGGGCCGCCCGTCATGATGCGCGGGCGATGAGCGGCAGAACGCGCGTGCAAGACGCAGCGCTCCTGGTGAGCGCGCTCTTCCTCGTCCTCGCGGTCGGCGGGTTCGTCGCGGGCGGCTCGAGCCTGTTCGGGCTGTTCGAGGTCTCCGTCCTGCTCAACCTCGTCCACCTCGCCTTCGCCGTCGCCGGGGCGGTGCTCGCGCGGACGCCCGGGTCGGCTCACGCCTTCCTGCTCTGGGGCGGGATCGCCTCGCTCCTGCTCTGGCTGCTGGGCGTCTCGTCGCTCGGAGGCTGGATCCCCGTCGACTACGACGACAACTGGCTGCACCTGCTGCTCGGCCTCGGGATGATCGGCCTGCCGGCGCTGCCGCGCCGCGCGGCCGTCTAGGGCTGCTTCCAGGCGGCGAGGATCTCCGCCACGATCTCGAGCGCGATCTCGGCCGGCGCCTCGCCGCCGAGCTTCAGCCCCACCGGGCCGCGCACCCCCGCGGCGAGCTCGCCGAGCTTCTCCGCCCGCTTCGCCTGCGCGCGCTGCGAGCCGAGCGCGCCGACGTAGAACGCGCCGCCCTCGACGGCGCGCCTCAGCGCCGGCAGGTCGAGGCGCTCCTCGTGGACGAGCGAGACGAGGGCGGTCTCCGCGTCGACCTCGATCTCGTCGGGCCAGGCGACGACCAGCTCGTCGGCGCTGGGGACGCGCTCGCGGGTGGCGAGACCCGGGCGCGGGTCGACGACGAGCGTCCGCCAGCCGAGCGGCCGCGCCAGCGCGCAGACCGCTTCGGCGATGTCGCCGGCGCCGACGGCGACGAGGCGGAGCGGCGGCGAGATCGCCTCCTCGAAGACGCCGTCGCGCAGGCCGGTCTGCGTGCGCGACTCGTCGGTCCAGCGGCGGCCGGCGTCGTCGCCCTCGACGACGACGTAGGCGGTGCCGCGCTCGATCTCCGGGGCCCCGCCGAACGGCTCGAGGAACACGTCGATCTCGCCGCCGCACGGCAGCCCGACCGTCCACGCCTCCTCGTCCTCGATCCCGTACGAGACGACGACCGGCGCCTCGCCGTCGAGCACCGCCAGGCAGCGCTCGGCGACGTCGGCCTCGACGCAGCCGCCCGAGACGGAGCCGAAGAGGCGTCCCGAGCGTGTGACCGCGAGCTTCGAGCCGAGCGGGCGCGGCGCGCTGCGGCGGGTCGCGACCACCGTCGCGATCGCCACCTCCTCGCCGGCGGCGCGCCACTCCTCTGCCTTCTTCAGGACGTCGTCCATCTACGGTTCAGCTTGCCATGACGGACCCCATCGACGAAGTGCTGAGCCGTGTCGACACCGGCGAGCTCGGCGATCCGCTGCCGATTCTCGCCTATCTCGCCGGCCAGGCCGTCGAGCTCGACGAGGAGGAGCTGAACGGCGCGCGCCGCCGTGCGCTGCTGCTGGTGGCCGCCGGCGGCGACCCGCACCGCGAGCTCGAGGTCGACGACCGCGCGGTGCGCGCGCTCGCAGCCGACCTCTACACCGAGGAGCGTCGCGAACAGCTCGCGCGGGCGATCGACGCGCTCGTCCTGCGCGTCCGCGAGCTGCCGACGGCGCGGGAGGGCGCGCTCTTCCTGGCCGCCGACGTCGACCTCGCGTTCCGGCTCCTCGCATTGGCGCTCCTCGCCGAGGAGCTCGGCGAATGACACCCGCCGTGCAGGCGGCGGAACGGGCCGGGGTCGCGTTCACGCTGCACGAGTACGAGGGCGTCGAGTACGGCGACGGCGACTACGGCGTCGCGGTCGCGAACGCGCTCGGACGCCCGGCCGGGCAGCTCTTCAAGACGCTCGTCGCGAACGTCGACGGCGCGCTCGCCGTGTTCGTCGTCCCCGCCGACCGCCAGCTCGACCTGCGCGCCGCCGGGAAGCGCACGGCGCTCGCCGGCAAGGCGGAGGCGGAGCGCGCGACCGGCTACGTGGTCGGCGGCATCAGCCCGCTCGGGCAGCGGAAGCGGCTGCCCACGACCGTGGACGCCTCGGCGCTGGAGTGGGACACCGTCCTCGTCAGCGCGGGCCGCCGCGGCCTGCAGATCGAGCTCGCGCCGGGCGACCTCGTCCGGCTGACGGACGCGAAGCTCCGCGACATCGCGAAGTAGTCACGTCCCCCACCAGAAGCTCGCGGCGATCACCACGTAGAAGCCGACGAGCACGACGCCCTCCTGCCACGTCGAGGCGCCGTCGTTCACCACCAGCGCGCCGAGGATCGCGGCGATCACGAGCACGAGCGCGAGCAGCGTCGGAAAGACGAGCGTCAGGTGGGTCGCGAAGAGGAGGGAGACGAAGACGAGCACGGGCGTCAGCGCGAGCGCGACCTGCAGCGACGAGTTGACGATCACGCCGATCGCGAAGTCCTGACGGTTGCGGAGAGCGAGCTGGATGCCGACCACGTTCTCGACCGCGTTCCCGGCGATCGCGACGATCACGAGGCCCGCGAAGTCCTGGCTCATGTGCAGCGTGTCGATCGCCGGGGTCAGCGACGACACGAACCAGTCGGAGCTGAAGGCCGCTGCGGCGCCGGCGCCGGCGAGGACGGCAGCCGTCAGCGGCACGCTCCAGCGGGGCGCCTCGTGCTGCTCGCCCTGCGCCCCGCCGAGGAACGAGGGCAGCGTCAGCACGAACACGGCGAGGAGGACGCCCGCGCAGACGAGCGAGAGCGTGTGCCCGTGCGGCGACGCCGGCGTGTGGAACGCGTGCGCGAGCGACGGCAGCGCCATCGTCGCGGCCGCGAGCAGGGTCAGCGTCGAGACGAGGCGCGCCCGCTCCGAGTCGAACCGCTGGACGCCGTTCCGGAGCCCGCCGACGACGAACGCGAGCCCGAGCACCAGCACGCTGTTCGCGAGGATCGACCCGACGAGCGCGGCCTGGACGACGCCGACCAGGCCCTGGTGCAGCGCGAAGAGGGCGATGAAGAGCTCCGGCAGGTTCCCGAGCGCCGACTGGACGACGCTCGCGCCGCCCGAGCCGAGCCGCGAGCCGAGCTGCTCGGTGGCCGTCCCGACGAGCCGGGCGAGCGCCGCCAGCGCGATCGCCGCCACCACGAAGGTGAGGACGTGGCCGAGCCCGGCGTACTCGCACACCGCCGCCAGCGCGACGAGGGCCAGCGTGACGATCAGCTCGATGCGCTCGCGGCGGGTCACAGCCGGGAGACCGTACAGGTCCTACCTCGAATGGGGGAGGCGGGCGTCCGGACGGCGGGCGACACTGGTGTGCGGGTTTCCGTCAGCAATGTTGGGGGGTCTTCTTGCATCGCGTAACGCTGCTGCTCGTCGTCGCGCTCGCCGCCGTGTTCGCGGCCACCGCGAACGCCTCGACGCTCATCGACCGCAACGCCCAGGGCATCAAGCTCGAGGTGAACTCGAAGGGCGAGGCGCTCATCACCTACAAGGACGAGGGCGGCCTCAAGCACGTGCTCGCGTGGGGCGCGGTGAACGCGATCGCCCCGACCCGTTCGCGCAAGCAGGTCGACTTCAAGCTCGACTACGCCGGCGGCTGGGGCAAGTACCACAAGCTGTACTACAAGACCTTCACGAACGCGTGCACCGCCTACGACGGCCCGCCGCTCGCGTGGAAGGTGGCCGCCTGCAAGGCGCCGGACGGCTCCTACTGGGCCTTGCAGAAGTGGCAGCGGATGCTCCCGAACTACGGCGTGGCCCCGACGACGAGCGCCCAGTCGGCATGGGAGCTGCGGCTCTCGCACTGGACGGGCGACCTGCCGGTGCTGACGATCCAGACCGACTGGGCATGGCATCAGTGGGATCACCTCTTCGGCACGTTCACGTACGGCGACTCTCCGGTCTTCGGGTTCAAGGCGACGGCCGGCGGCAACCCGCTCGACACGTTCGGCCGGAACATCTACGTCGACACGTTCAACTCGAAGTACGGGCCCGGCTGGAAGCGCGAGAACAGCTTCCTGACGCACACGAACGACGGGGTGTTCTGTTACAGCTTCAACCCGCACGGCAGCCATCCGTCGGGCAAGGGCGAGAAGTACCGCGCCACCGTCGAAGGCCCGGGCGTGACGCCCGACGTGATGTGGCAAGGCGATGCGCCGGGCGCCTACGACAAGGACGCCGACGCGACCGCCAACGAGGCGATCACGGCGCTCGGCGACCGGCAGTGCCGGGCGAACTAGACCGACGTAGCTAGGCTCGGCCCCGTGGACGATCCCGGGGCCGAGCAGCGCTCTCTCTTCCGCCGCTGGCCGGCGGGCGTGTCGGTGGTGGTCGCCGAGCTCGGCGGCCGCAGGCACGGCCTCACCGTCTCGTCGCTCGTCTCGCTCTCGCTCGAACCGCCGCTCGTCGGCATCTCGATCGCCAAGCAGGCGTCGCTGCACGAGCTCCTGCGCGACGCAGGCCGCTGGGCGGCCTCGATCCTCTCCGGCGACCAGGAGGAGCTCGCCCAGCACTTCGCCCGCAGCGTCCCGCCGCTCGTCCTCTGGGACGGCATCGGCGTGCGGGACGACGACCCGCGCCTGATCGCCGGCGCCGCCGGCTGGCTGACCGCGCACACCGTGCACGAGGTGGAGGCCGGCGACCACACGTTCTTCGTCGCGGAGGTGGAGTCCGTGGAGGAGGGGACGGCGGCGACCTCGCTCTCGTACGTGCATCGCGGCTACGTCGCGCTGTGAGGGCGCTCGCGCTCGCCGCCGCGGTGGCGGCCCTGCACCTGCCCGCGGGCTACCACGCGACCGTCTACGCGTCGGGCCTCGAGCACCCGACGGCGATGTCGTTCGGGCCGGACGGGCGCCTCTACGTGTCGGAGGACGTCGGCTCGATCGTCTCGGTGGCCAGGGGGACGACGGCGCCGCGCCGGTTCGCGCGGGGGCTGACCGTGCCGCTCGGCCTGCTCTGGCGGGGCCGCACGCTCTACGTCTCCGAGAGCGGCAAGGTCGAGGCGATTCGCGCCGGGCGCCGCCGCGTCGTCGTCACGGGCCTGCCGTTCAAGGAGCACCAGCAGGACACGATCGTCGCCGGGCCCGACGGCCGGCTGTACCTCGGGTCGGGCTCGACCTGCAACGCGTGCAAGGAGCGCGACCCGCGCAGCGCGGCGATCCTCTCGTTCCGGACCGACGGCTCCGACCTCCGCGTCGTCGCACACGGCCTGCGCAACCCCTACGGGCTGCTGTTCGTCGGGAAGACGCTGTACGCGACCGTCAACGGCCGCGACGACCTCGGCGACGGCGAGCCGGCCGACTCGCTCGTCCGCGTGACGCGCGGCGCGAACTACGGCTGGCCGGGCTGCTGGCCCGGGTACGCGCTGCGCAAGCTCGTCGGCAGCTGCGCCGGGGTGACGCCGCCGATCGCGTACCTCGAACCGCACTCGTCGGCGGACGGGCTCGCGCTCTGGCGGGGCGATCTCTTCGTGGCCGAGTGGGGCGAGTACCTCTCGTCGAAGCACGGGCGCGTCGTCGTCCGCATCGTCCACGGCCGCGCGACGACGTTCGCGTCCGGGTTCCAGCACCCGCTCGCGCTCGCCGTCGATCCCCAGGGCGAGCTCCTGGTCGCGGACTGGGGGCGCGGCGTGATCTACGCGATCGCGAGCGGCTCGTGACCGAGGCGGTCGTCTTCGACCTCGACGGCGTGATCGTCGACTCGGAGCAGGTGTGGGACGAGGTGCGCGAGCAGTACGCGCGCGAGCATGGGGGCACCTACTCCGAGCGGTCGACCCGGGACATGATGGGGATGAGCTCGCCGGAGTGGTCGCGCTACCTGGCCGACGTGGTCGGCGTGCCGGGGACGCCGGAGGAGATCAACGCCGCGATCGTCGAGCGGATGCTCGCGCGCTACGGCGAGGCGCCGCCGCTCATTCCCGGCGCGGTCGACGCGGTGCGGCGGATCGCGGCGCGCTGGCCGCTCGCGATCGCGTCGTCGTCGAACCCGGAGCTGATCGAGGTCGTCGTCCGGGCGGCCGGGCTCGGGGACGTCTTCGAGATCGCCGTCTCCTCGCAGGAGGTGGCGCGCGGGAAGCCGGCGCCCGACGTGTACCTCGAGGCGGCGCGCCGCCTCGAGGTCGACCCGGCGAGCTGCGGCGCGGTCGAGGACTCGCACAACGGGATCCGCTCCGCGAAAGCGGCCGGGATGTTCGTCGTCGCCGTCCCGAACCCGCACTTCCCGCCCGACGAGGAGGCGATGGCCGCCGCCGACGTCGTGCTCGGGTCGATCGACGAGCTACAGATCGAGCTCTTCGCCGTCTGACGGCACGAGCACGCCCTCGATCGCGCGGTACGCGGCGCGCGGCTCGATGCAGTGGTTGATCGCCTCGAGATGGACGACCGCCACCGCCGCGTCCGTCGCTGCGCGCAGCGTGCGCACGTCCCATTCGTCCATCACGATCGGGTCGCCGTCGAGGAAGCGCGCGCCGCCCGCGTTCGCGATCACCGCGCGCGGCCGGTGCTCGGCGAGCGCGGCTTCGACCTCCTCGCACCAGATCGTGTCGCCCGCGAGGTACACGCCGTCGACGACCCAGCCGGAGACCGGCCCCATCGCCGCGCCGATCTCGCCGGTGCCGTGGTGGCCGCGGGTCATCGGAATCGCCGGATGCTCGGTCGTCACGTTCGTGTGCCCGCGGCTGCGCAGCTCGTCGGCGCTCTCCGGCTGCGTCAGGATCGGCAGGTCGAGCGGGACGAGGTCGTCGAAGTGGTCCCGGTGCAGGTGCGTGACGAGCACGAGGTCGACGCCGTCGAGCACCTGCTCGCGCGGGATCGGCAGCTCGACGAGCGGGTTCGGCTTCGGGTTCGGCGTGTTCTCGATCGGCGGCGTCGTGCCGGCGGCGCGCAGCATCGGGTCGACGAGGATCCGGCCGAGGCTCGAGTCGAGCAGCAGCGCCGCGTTCCGGAGCAGCGTGACCTTCACGACGGGCGGCCGAGCAGCACGCAGCCGTTGTGGCCGCCGAGCCCCATCGCGTTCGAGAGCGCGACGTCGACCTGCGCGCGACGTGCCTCGTTCGGCACGTAGTCGAGGTCGCAGTCGGGGTCGGGCTCCCGGTAGTTGATCGTCGGCGGCAGCACGCCGTCGCGGATCGCCAGGGCGGAGAAGATCGCCTCGATCGCACCCGCCGCGCCGAACGTGTGGCCGGTCATCGACTTCGTCGAGCTGACCGCGAGGTCGTACGCGTGTGCGCCGAAGACGTCCTTGATCGCCTTCGTCTCGGCCGCGTCGCCGAGCGGGGTGGAGGTGCCGTGCGCGTTGATGTAGCCCACGCGCTTCGGGTCGACGCCGGCGCGCTCGAGTGAGCCGCGCATCATCGCCGCGACCCCGGTTGCCTCCGGCTCCGGCTGCGCCATGTGGTGCGCGTCGTTCGACGCGCCGTAGCCGAGCACCTCGGCGTAGATGTCCGCGCCGCGGCGCTCCGCGTGCTCCCAGTCCTCGAGGAGCAGCGCACCCGCGCCCTCGGCCATCACGAAGCCGGCACGCGTCGCGTCGAAGGGGCGCGAGGCGCGCGGCGGGTGCTCGTCCTCCGCCGCCAGGCCGCGCATGGCGGTGAAGCCCGCGAGGATCAGCGGCACCAGGCACGCCTCGGTGCCGCCCGCGAGCACCGCGTCCGTGGCGCCGCGCTTGATCATCTCGGCCGCTTCGCCGACCGCGTGCGAGCCGGTCGCGCAGGCAGAGACGACCGCGTAGTTCGGGCCGGTGATGCCGAGCGAGATCGCGAGCTGGCCCGAGACCGAGTCGACGAGCACGTTCGGCAGGAAGTTCGGCGACACGCGGTCCGGGCCGCGCTCGCGCAGCGTGTCCGCCTGCTCGAGGATGCCGGGGACGCCGCCGATCGCCGAGCCGAAGATGATCCCGATGCGCGTCGGGTCGACGCCCTGGAGCTTCGCGTCGGCCAGCGCCTCGCGCCCGGCGGCGACGCCGAACAGCACGTTGCGCTCGAGCTTCCGCGCCTCCTTCGGCGACACCACCTGCGAGGGGTCGAAGCCCGTCACCTCGCCGGCCACGCGCACCGGCAGACCCTCCGTGTCGAAGGTCGAGATCCAGCCGATCCCGCTCTCACCCGCCAGCGCGGCGCGCCAGGTGGAAGGCACGTCGAGGCCGAGCGGCGTGACCGCGCCGACGCCCGTGATGGCGACTCTTCTCACCGGCGGAACCCTACGCGAAGGGTTCCGCGTGGCCGCTCAGCCGACCGCGACGCCGCTCTCGCGCAGCGACAGCTCGGCGAACCTGTCCCAGTTCGCGGCGATCGTCTGCGCCATCATCCGCTCCTGCTCGATGATCTCGTCGCACGCCGCGACCGTCTCGAGGTCGCCTGCGCGCTCCGCGATGCGCTTCAGCAGCTCGTAGCTCGCGATCTCCATGTGCTCGGTCGCGTAGCCGTCGCGCGCGTTTCGCCCGGCCTTCTCGCCGCGGATCATGTCGAGCGGCATCTTCGCGAGCGCGCCGAGGATGCCGCCCGCCTGCTTGACCATCGACGGCGTCGCACCGTGCGCCTCGAGCCGCTTGCGCATCCGCTCGGAATGGCCCTCGGTCTCGATCTTGTGGTGCTCGAGCTCGCGGAGGATGTCGGGGTCGTCGGTGGTCGAGATCATGCCGTCGAGCATGCGCAGCACGTTCTGCTCCATCGCGTGCGCCTCGTCGATGTGCTTGACCAGCTGTTCGTTCACGCTGCTCACAGCGGTGCCTCCTCGGATGGGTGTCATCGTGAACCGCCCGAACGGCCGCCCCCGGTAGGTCGCCTGGCCGCGGAAGCCGTCTCCGTCCGGCGTCAGCACGTCGACCAGGCCCGCGAAGGGGCCGCGGTAGTGGAGCTCGTAGCCGACGACGTCGAACGGCGCGCCGCGGACGTTGCCGATGCGTGTCTCGCCGCGCGTCCCGTCGATGCGCTTCGTCACCGCGAGGAGCGGCGGCAGCAGCCCACCGCTGCGGTGGACGGCCCACATTCCGTCGAGCTCGGGCACGTCACTAGGCTTCCGCCTGGTGCCCACGCCAAACATCCCCTTCCCGCCGATGGAGGCGCAGCTCGTCCGGGAGCTGCCCGAGGGGGACGGCTGGCAGTACGAGCCCAAGTGGGACGGCTTCCGCGGCGTGCTGGAGAACTGCGGCCCCGACCTCGCGCTGTGGTCGCGGAACGAGCGCCCGCTGCTCCGGTACTTCCCCGAGCTGCGGCCGCTCGGCGACCTGCTGCCGCCGCAGTCGGCCCTCGACGGCGAGATCGTGATCGCGCGGGACGGCCAGCTCGACTTCGACGCGATGCAGATGCGGCTGCACCCGGCCGAGTCGCGGATCCGGCGCCTGTCGGCGGAGATCCCCGCGGAGTTCGTGGCCTTCGACGTGCTCGTGTGGGACGGCGAGCCGGTGTGGGAGCTCCCGCTCGAGGAGCGGCGCGCCCGGGTCGAGGCCCTGCGGGCGGCCGGCTTCCGCGTCTCGCCCGCCACCCGCGACCTGGCGGAGGCGCGCGGCTGGCTCGACCGCTTCGAGGCGCTCGGTCTCGACGGCGTCGTCGCGAAGCGGCTCGGCGCGCCGTACCTGCCCGGGTCGCGCGAGGGGATGGTCAAGGTCAAGGAGGTGAAGACCGCCGACTGCGTCGTCGCCGGCATCCGCTGGAAGGGCGACCGCTCGGCGATCGCGACGCTGCTCCTCGGCCTCTACCGCGACGACGGTGGGCTCGACTACGTCGGCTCGGCGGCGGTCGCCGCGAAGTCGCGCGCCGAGGTGGCCGAGCGCGTGCTGCCGCTCCTCGACGAGTCGTCCGACCGGCGCTTCTCCGAGCCGAACCGCTGGGGCACCGGCGAGCTCGAGGAGGCCGCCGTGCGGCCCGAGCTCGTCGTCGAGGTGCGCTACGACAAGGTGCAGGGCTCGCGCTTCCGGCACGGCACGAAGCTGCTGCGCTGGCGCGACGACAAGGAGCCGCAGGACTGCACCTGGCGGGAGCTGCGGCCGCCGCGCGACCCGGACGCGCCCGGCGTCGACGCGCTCTTCGCGGCCTAGCTTCGGGGCGGACGGGGTGAGAGGATTGCCCCGCCATGCCGTACGCGGAGGTCGACGGCGCGAGGCTCTACTACGAGCGCGGGGGCCGCGGAGCGCCCGAGCTGCTCTTCGTCCCGGGCTGGTGCTGCGACCGGACGGCGTTCCAGCCGCAGGTCGACCACTTCTCGCGTGACCATGCCGTTACGGCGCTCGACCTGCGCGGCTGCGGGCTGAGCGACTGCCCCGACGACGGCTACACGATCCCCGACCTCGCCGACGACCTCGCACAGTTCTGCCGGGGCGCCGGCATCGACCGGCCGGTGATCGTCGGGCACAGCCTCGGCGGGATGATCGCGGTCGAGCTCGCCGCCCGGCACCCGGCGGTCGCGAGCGCGCTCGTGCTCGTCGACCCGGGGCCGATCGACCCGCTGCCCGAGACGATCGAGCTCTTTCGTGCGCTGCGCGACGCGCTGGAAGGCCCGGACGGCGAAGACGTGCGGCGTCTCTACACGCAGCGCATGGGTGCGCGCGACGAGGAGCTCGCGCGGTGGATCGTCGAGCTGATGGGCAAGGTGCCGCTGCCCGTCGCAGCCGCTGTGGTTCGCGGCGTCGCCGAGTGGAACGGCGTCGGCGCGTTCAGCCTCTGCACCCTGCCGGTGCTGCTCCTCCGCTCCGAGCTGGACGAGCAGCCGGATGCAGTCCGCCTGCGGGCGCTCAGGCCCGATCTCCACGTGGGGATCACCGTCGGTGCAGGGCACTTCCACCAGCTCGAGGTGCCCGAGCAGGTGAACGCGATGATCGAGCGGTTCCTCGTCGTGTCGGCCTAGCGAACGGTCAGGATCGCGCTGTAGGTGTGCTCGGACGGCACCCAGATGCGGTAGCGGGTGCCCTTCTTCGCGTTCACCGTCCGCGTGAAGTAACCGCGCGCCGTGGTGCGCCGCTTGCCACCGACCGCGTTCCAGTGACGGCCGTCGTAGCGCAGGAGCTTGTACGTCTGGCGGCCGCCGGGGCGCACCTGCCCCCAGAGGACGGTGCGGGTACGGACGCGGGAGCGGATGGCCAGCGGGAACCGGAAGGCCTGCAGCGCCGGCTTCACCCGTCCCGTGTCCGTGTAGAAGCCGCTCTGCCAGCGGCCCACATTCGGCTCGTCCTGGACGAGGTAATGGATCAGGATGTCGACGCGCGGCGCCTGGTAGGCGACCTGCGCGGCGTCGCTCGTGTACCTCGCCTGGGTCGCGTAGGTGACCCCGAGCATGCGGTCGGGCGGGTTGGTCTGGTAGCCGTACTCCGTCAGCCAGATCCGCATGTGCGTCCCGAACGACTTCTGCACGGCGCGGAGGAGGCGCGGGAGCGTCGCCATCGTCACGGTCGTGCAGTGGTCGCAGCCGCCGCTCGTCGGCGTCTCGCCGCGACGCAGCGGGTACGGGTTGTGCGCGTAGGCGTCCATGCGTGCGTGCGCGGCCTTCATCCCGGCGATCCAGTCGATGGGGGAGACGCCGCCGCTCCCGGCGCGCGGCGCGGTGACGCCGCCGGCGACGAGGGAGCGCGGGCTCGCGTTGTGGATCGCGATCACGGCCGGGTTGAGGAGCTGCTGGACGTACGTCTTCGGCGACGTCGGCCGCAGCGCGATCCGCTGGTTCGGCTCGTTCCAGATCGTCCAGAGGTGCACGTACGGGTAGCGCTTGGCGGCCGCCTTCGCGAACGCGGCGAACGTCCACTTGCTCTTCGGCGCCCAGTTCTGCGACCTGCCGCCGTTGGCCCACCGGGGCGTGCCCCAGAGGGTGACGAGCGGCGCGATGCCCTCGGCGTGGAGCGCCTTCAGGGCCGCGTCCGGGATCGACCAGTCGTAGACGCCGCGCCTCGGCTCGACCTGCCGCCAGTTGATCGTCAGGCGCACGACGTCGACGCCCATCTGCTTCAGCTGGGCGGCGCGATCCGCGACCGTGCCGTCGTCGCCGGTGCCGTACTCGAGCCAGGCGTCGTCCTGGACGCCGTACTTCACGTAGGGAGACGCGGTCGCGAGCCCCGGGGCCGCGAGCGCTGCGAGGATCGTTGCGAGGAGGAGTGTGCGGCGCATCTCGCCACCCTAGGAGATGCATTTGAAAACGATGTAAGGCCGGATTACGAATCCGATGGGGCGTCGAGCCCGAGCGCGCCGTAGAGCGGTGCGAGCGCCGGCGGGTCGCGCCACATGCCGGCCGTCGGGTCGCCCACCGCATCGATCCGCGCGGTCATCGTCTCGAGCGTGAACGCCTCCGGCTCGACGTCGGCCACCTCGTCCCAGAGGAGCGGAGCCGAGACGCGCGCGTCGGCCGTGGGGCGGACCGAGTAGGCGGAGGCGATGGTTCGGTCGCGTGCGTTCTGGCCGTAGTCGACGAAGACGCCGACGCGGTCGGCGACGCGCCAGGTGGTCGTCGCGACCGCCTGGTCGTCGACGCGCCGCTCGACCTCGACTGCGAGCGCCTTCGCGAAGCGGCGCACCTCCGGGAACGGCAGCTCGGGGACGATCGGTGCGAGCACGTGCAGGCCTGTCGACCCGGACGTCTTCGGATACGACGGCAGGCCGAGCTCGTCCATCACCTCGCGCACCACGAGCGCGATGTCGCGCACGAACGGCCACTGGCCGTCGGTCGTCGGGTCGAGGTCGATCAGCACGTAGTCCGGCCGCTCGATCTCCGGCACCCGCGACGACCACGTGTGCAGCTCGATGCACCCGAGGTTCGCGACCCAGGCGAGCGCCTCGACGTTGTCGACGATCGCGAACACGGTCGAGTGGCCGCTCGGGAACTGCACGAACACCTCGTCGACGAAGTCGGGGTGCTTCGCCGGCACGCGCTTCTGGTGGAAGAAGTCGCCGTCGACGCCGTTCGGGAAGCGCTTCATGTGGAACGGCCGCCGCCGCAGGTGCGGCAGCACGTGGTCGGCGACGCCGACGTAGTAGCCCACGAGATCCGCCTTGGTGAGGCCGCGGGCGGGGAAGAAGAGCTTGTCCGGGTTCGTGACCTCGATGACTCGGAGTATCGTGCAGGCCGTGCTGGAGGGGCATCCCATCGCCAACGTGACGCTCGAGCCGCTCGACGACTACCTCGTCCTCGAGCCGCTCGACGAGTCCGAGCTGCCGAGCGGCCTGATCGTGCCGGCGAACGAGGCGACGCACGTGCGCAGCGGCATCGTCGCGTCGGTCGGCCCGGACGTGACGCTCCTCGAGCCCGGAGACAAGGTGCTCTTCCCCCGCGACGCGGGTTTCGAGGTGCGCCTCGCCCGCTCGTCGCACCGCGTCCGCGTGCTCAAGCGCGAGGACGTGATCGCACGCATCCACGATTAGCTGTCGGTACCATGCGCCGGCTCGGAGGGGTGGCAGAGCGGTCGAATGCGGCGGTCTCGAAAACCGTTATCCGTCGCAAGGCGGATCGAGGGTTCAAATCCCTCCCCCTCCGTTGAACGGAGAACAACCGAGCCCGTGGAGGGGTGTCCGAGCGGTCTAAGGAGCGCGACTGGAAATCGCGTATGTGCCGAAAGGTGCATCGAGGGTTCAAATCCCTCTCCCTCCGCTCTCACGGAAAGCCCGCTTCGGCGGGCTTTCGCGTGCCTGGGCCTGCGATACGATGCGCGCGCCCGGAGAAGTGGCCGAGTGGCTGAAGGCGGCGCCCTGCTAAGGCGTTAGGTGGGGAAATCCCTGCCTCGAGGGTTCGAATCCCTCCTTCTCCGTTTCACCGTTCCGCCGCTCCTTTCCCGTCCGTCCGCCTGAACCGTCTGGTCCGCAGAAGACGGACGATCAGGTACGTCAAGTGCGGACAATCTGGTTCGCATATCACGTACTTTGGGTACGCTTGACGCGGACATGATCACGGACGTCAACCCGTTCATCTACTCCCGCCCGATCTCCCCCGAGGATCTCGTCGACCGCGACACCGAGACGCACGAGCTCCTGAAGAAGGCGGCGGGAGGCCACTACGTGCGGCTGTACGCGCCTCGCAAGTACGGGAAGACGAGCCTGCTGAAGCGGGCGCTGCGCGACGGCGAGGCGCAGGAGGGCTTCATCCCGATTCTGGTCGACCTCTACCGGGTCAACTCGATCGCCGACGTGACCATTCGCATCGAGCGCGCCTACGCGAAGCACCTGAGAGGACCGATCCGCGAGAAGGTCGAGGCGCTGCTGCAGCGCACCGGCCTCGGCCTCTCGCTCGGCGCGTACGGCATCAGCGCGCGGATCCAGCTCGATCCGAAGGCGGAACCGCTCGCGGCGCTGCACGCGCTCCTCGATCTCCCCATGAACCTGGTCGAGAAGGGCGGCCGCCGCGCGTACATCGTCTTCGACGAGTTCCAGGACGTCGACAAGGTGGCGGATCTCGACGGCCTGGTCCGCAGTCACGTGCAGCACCAGGGCGATGCGGCGTCGTACGTGTTCGCCGGCTCGGAGCCCGGCTTGATGAAGCAGCTGTTCGAGCGCAAGGAGCGGCCGCTGTACGGCTCGGCCGTCCCGATGCGGCTCGGACGCCTGGAGAACGTCGACATCGCCGAATATGTCGCGGATCGCTTCGTCGACAGCGGCCGGAACGTCGGCGAGGCGCCGGGGCCGTTGCTCGACGCGGCGGAAGGCCACCCGCAGCGGGCGATCATGCTCGCCCACCACCTGTGGGAGCAGGTCCCGAAGGGCGGGACAGGAACCCTGGAGCACTGGGAGCTCGCCCACGCCGCGGCGCTCGCGGAGCTCGGGCCCGAGTTCGACGCGATCTGGCGCGGCTACCGCTCGAGCGCCGACCAGAAGACGCTCCGGTCGATCGTCGCGGGCGACGGTTCCGCGTACCGGTCGGCGATCCTGCGGCGCCTGCAGCTCGAGAAGAGCTCGGCGAGCACCTCCGTCCAGCGTCTCCTGGAAGGCGCCGAGATCGAGGAGGCCGGAGCGGGGAAGTATCGGGTGGTCGACCCGCTCTACGCCGAGTGGATCGCGAAGCTCGACGCCGGCTCCGACGACCTGCTCGAAGATCACCCTTCCGGATGATGCGCGGATGCGGGAGCATCGAGCAGGATTCCGTCTGCCGGCTCCCCCTTGAACGATCCGGCGACTGACGTGACTGCGGCGATTCCCGCTCCTCCCCCGGGCGGGTTTCGTCTTTTTCGGGGACGTTTCCGGCCCGCCGATGAGTTCCGGGGCCGCGGGCGGTCAAAGCGCCATGACCAACATCCAGAGCACTCTCGGGTCGGCCGCCGGCTTCGGCACCGTGCGGCTGCAAGGCACCCTGGACGCCGGCATCGACGACGTGTGGTCGGCGCTCACCGAGCCCGCCCGCCTCGCGCAGTGGTACGGAGAGATCGAGGGCGACCTGCGTGCCGGCGGACGGTACGAGGCACGCCTCCACGCGAGCGGCTGGGAGGGGGCGGGGCACGTCGAAGCGTGCGAGCCGCCGCAGCGCCTCCGGGTCGTCTCGCGGGACCCCGACGAGCCGAACCGGCACTCCACGGAGGTGACGCTGAGCCGCGACGGCGACCGCACGACGCTCGTCGTCGAGCAGCACGCCCTGCCCCTCGATCTCGTCTGGGCCTACGGGACAGGCCTCCAGATCCACGTCGAGGATCTCGCCGCGCACCTCGCGGGCAAGGGGCGGGTCGACGCCGCGGCCCGGTTCGGCGAGCTCGAAGAGGCCTACAAGGAGCGCGCGAGCGCGCTCACGAGTGCGTCGCCTTGAACACGTAGGCGGCGACGTCCTGGATCTGCTTCGGGCTCAGCTGGCCCTTGAACGGCGGCATCCCGCCGCCACCGTCCGTCACCTGATGGGCGACGGTGGGCTGGTCGGGCTTCAGCTGGTCGAGATTCGGGCCGACGTTCCCCGTCGCACCGGCGTCCTTCAGCGTGTGGCAGCCGCTGCAGCCGGCGCTCGTGAAGACCTGCTTGCCGGCGACCGCGTCGCCCTGGGCCGAAGCGCCGCCTCCGCCGCCGTTCGTGGTCGTCGGCGCGGGGGCCGGCGCCGGCGAGCTCTGCGTCGACGTCTTCGCGGGCGGCTCGCCGCCCGCCTCGGCCTCCTTCGCCTCCTTCCCGAAGACGAGGACGGCGGCCATCATCGCGACGAAGAACAGCACGCAGACCGTCACGTAGACCGGCATCGCGCGGCCCGGGAAGTTCGGGCTGCGGCGCGGGATCACGAACGACGAGACGAGCGCGAACACGATGAACGCGGCCGCCACGACCACGAGGCCGATCTTGTGGCCGGACGAGAGCCCGGCCACGACGAGTGGGATCGTCGAGAGCATCCGGAGGATGAAGCTACCTAAACCGCGCGAACTACGAGACGGCTGCCTCGCCCGGGCCGGGTTCCTCGACCCCCGTCTCGGGCGGGCCGACCGGCTCGGGCCGGGTGGGGCGGAGGTAGACGAGCTCGTAGAGCGCCGCGGCGATCACGGCTCCGGCCAGCGGGCCGACGTACCAGACCCAGCCGTGCGCCCAGTGGTTGCCGGCGAGCTGCGGCCCGAAGGCGCGGGCGGGGTTCATGACGCCGCCGCTGATGCCGTAGGCCATCAGGATGTCGAACGAGACGGTGAACCCGACGGCGAGGCCGGCGATCTGCTGGAACGAGCCGCGCGGGTCGACCGCGGTCGCGAAGAAGACCCACAGCAGGAAGAACGTGAGGATCGCCTCGACCACGACCGCGACCCCCGAGCTGACGCCCGAGCCGACCGTGGGGACGCCCAGGTTGGCGGCGCTGATCGCGCCGCTCGGGAGCACCCACTTGAGGAGCAGCGCAGCGAGCACCGCCGCTCCGAGCTGCACGACCCAGTAGAGGACGGCGAGCGCGGGCGCGATGCGCCGCGTGACGAGGAACCCGAGCGTCACCGCCGGGTTGAAGTGGCCGCCCGAGATGAAGCCGAACGCCGAGAGCATCACGGCGATCACGAGGCCGCTCGCCAGGGCGAGGTCGATCGGGGAGCGGGCGTAGGCGGCGCCACCGGCCGCGACGAAGACGAGGGCGAACGTGCCGATGAACTCGGCCACGCCGCGACGGAGGTCATCGCGTTCGAGCATGCGGCGAACTGTAGGACCCGCGCCGGACGGAGCTAGAGCATGAACGCGCCGTTGTTGTGGTCGATCGCCTGGCCGGTGACGCCGCGCGCGTCGTCGGACAGGAGCCACGCCACGGTCCCGGCGATCTCGGCCGGCTCGCTCATCCGCCCGAGCGGGACTTCCTGCTTCGCGATCTCCCACGCCTCGTCCGGCGTCAGCCCGGGCCAGAGGGACAGGCCCTCCCAGGCCATGTCGGTGTTCACCCACCCGGGGCAGATCGCGTTCACCTGGATCTGCCGCGGCGCGAGCTCCGCGGCGAGCGAGCGCACGAGCCCGAGCAGGCCCGCCTTCGAGGCGCAGTACGCCGTGTAGCCCGCGACGCCGATACGCGCGAGGATCGACGAGGTGACGACGATGCGGCCGCCGTCCGGGAGGTGCCGCTCGGCCGCCCGCGTGCACCAGTAGGTGCCGTAGAGGTTCGTCCGGACGATGTCGTCGAACCGGTCGCCGTCGCCGTGCTCGTTCGGCCCACCGATGCCGGCGTTCGCGACGAGCGCGTCGAGCGGCTCGTCGAAGGCGGCGAGCACCGCGTCGCGGTCGCGGATGTCGAGCGACAGCGTGCGGGCGCCGGGCACGACGTCCCGGAGACGGGACTCGTCGCGCGCCAGGAGTGTCAGCCGCGCCCCCTCGGCGGCGAGCCGCTGCGCGATCGCGCGGCCGATGCCGGTCCCGGCGCCGGTGACCGCGACGTGCCTGCCCTCGAGGCGATTCACGCGGGCGAGTCTAGAGACGCCGCGGCGCGCAGCGTCGAGCGCTCCGCGAGCGACGAGACGACGAACGCCGCCGCGGCGATCGTGTCGAGCGCGAGCACGACCGCGAGCACCGAGTGGGTGTCGTAGCGCGCGAGCGCCCAGCCGGCGAGCAGGAGCCCCGCGGGCGAGCCGATGCACTGGAACACGGAGAACGCGGCCATCCCCTGCATGCGCACGTCGCGGGGGATGCGCAGCGTCACGAGCGACTGCATCGGCGCGTTCACGATCGACGTGCAGAAGCCCGCGAGGGCCATGCCGGCGAACGCGACCTCCCAGCGCGCGGGAATCGCGAGGATCCACAGTGAGGCGATCTCGAAGACGAACGCCGTCGCGCCGAGCCCGAGCGCCTCGAAGCGGCGGACGACCGGCATCGACGCGAATGCCCCGACGAGCGCTCCGCCCCCGAACGCGCCGAACAGCCACCCGAGGATGCGCGGGTTCGCGTGGTACGTCGTGACCACGAGCACCGGGAGCGACGCGAAGATCAGCTGCCAGCAGATGTCGATCACCGTGAACGCCGGCGTCCAGACGCGCAGCAACCGGTCGCGGAGCAGGAACCGGACGCCGTCGAGCACGCCGGCCGGCGGCCCGTCGAGCTTCGTCTCCGGCGGATGGACGAACAGCCCGACGAGCGCGAAGGACACCAGGTACGACGCCGCGTCGAGGTAGAGCACGCGCGCCGTCCCGATCACGCCGATCAGGACTCCGGCGAGCGGCGGGCCGAGGAAGATCGTCAGCCGGTTCGCCGCCTGGAACAGCGCCGTCGCCTGCGCCACGTCGGCGTGCTCCTCGCCGATCAGCTCCGGCACGACCGCCCGCTGAACCGAGAAGTAGGGCGCGAGGAAGAGGCCGGTCGCGGCGACGAGCGCGAGCAGGGCCGGGAACGGCAGCGCCCCGGCGGCGTCGAGCGCCGGGATCGCGGCGAGGATCGGCGCGCGCAGCAGGTCGCACGCGAGCATCGTCCGCCGCGTGCCGACGCGGCCCGCGATCGCGCCGCCGAAGAAGCCGAGCACGCCGACCGGGACGACCTCGGCGATGATCACCCACGTCATCCGCTGCGGCGAGCCGGTCTCGCGCAGGACGAACCACGGGAGCACGAGCCACGTCATCTGCGTGCCGAGGGACGAGACGACCTCGGCGGCGAGGAGCGCCGCGAGCCTGCGGTCGCGCAGGAGGCTCAAGGCTCGAAGACGGCGCCGAACCCGACGACGACGCGGTGCGTGCGACGCCGGTCGCCCCGTCCGCGGAAGTCGTCGAGGAGCGCCTCGAAGCGCTCGCCGAGCTCCTCGAGCTCCGCCGGGGTCAGCTCGAGCGTCGCCGACGAGGTCTGCGTGGCCCGCCGGAGCCGCGCGGGCAGCTCGTGCTCGCGCCGGAGCGCGTCCCGCACCCGCTGCTGCTGCCGCGCCACGAGCTCGTCGCGGAGCACGGTCGCCTCCAGGCCGTCGGAGTGGAACTCGATGCGCGAGGAGGCGGCGCGCCACGGGCGCTCGCGGCCCGGGCCCTTGTCGGCCTCCTCGACGAAGCCCCACTTCGCGAGCGAGCGCAGGTGGTAGCTGCACGAGGACGGGCTGTCGCCGACGAACTCCGAGCACTCGGTGGCGGTCGCGTGCTCGACGCTGTGCAGGTGGTCGAGCAGCGCCAGCCGCGTGGGGTGGGCGAGCGCGCGCATCGCGCGCGGGTCGGTCAGGGTCTGCGTGCCTTCGAAAGAGATCTTTCGAAACTACTGTTTCGAGAGCCAGCTGTCAAGCACGCGCCGCTCCTTCTCCGCAGCGAGCCCCGCAGGCGGGTCGGCAGGCGCCTCGCCGCCTCGCGCCCAGGCGAGCGTGTCGCGCACCGTCTCCGCGAGGGGCCGCGTCTCGAGCCCGGCGGCGAAGGCGGCCGACGGGTCGACCGAGAGCATCCCCGCGTACTCGGGGCTCGCGAGCCAGAGCGGCAGCTCCATCCACTCGCCGATCTCGTGCTCGGTGAGGAAGCCGGGATCGACCCACACGAGCTCCGCCCCGGCCCCGGCCACGTCCCGGCAGGTCTCGAGCAGCGTGGCGCGCGGGACCGGGCGGTCGACGGCGTTGTAGGTGCCGGCGAGCCCGTCCTCGGCGGCGCGCACGATCCAGTCGCCGAGGTCGCGCGCGTCGATCACCTGTGCGTCCGCCTCGGGCGGCGCCGGCGCGAGCACGCGACCGCCGTCCGCGAGCCGCTGCGGCCAGTAGGTGAAGCGGCCGGTCTGGTCCCACGGGCCGACGATCAGCCCGGGCCGGGGGACGAACGCGTCCGGGAACCGCTCGCGCACGACCTCCTCGCAGCGCGCCTTGAGGCCGCCGTACTCCTCGTCGTCGGCGAGCGGGGACGACTCGGTCGGCGGGGTCGAGACATCGGCGTAGACGGAGATCGTCGACACGAACGTGTAGTGGCCGACCTCGCCGAGGGCTTCGATCGTCTCGCGGACGACGCGTGGGACGAAGCCGCTCGTGTCGACGACCGCGTCGAAGCTCCGTCCGGCGAGCGCGGCGAGATCGCCGTCGCGGTCGCCGCGCAGCTTCTCGACGGCGGGAAAGAGGTCGGGGCACGTCTGGCCCCGGTTGAACAACGTCACCTCGTGCCCGCGGGCGAGCGCGACGTCGACGGTGTGGCGGCCGAGGAACTTCGTGCCGCCGAGGACGAGTATGCGCATAGGCTCACCCTATGGCGACGATCCGCCATGCCGAGGCCGCGGACTACCCGCGCGTGATCGCGGTCGTCGACGACTGGTGGGGCGGCCGGCGGATGGCGCCGATGCTCCCGAAGCTGTTCTTCGTCCACTTCCGGGACACGTCGTTCGTCGCGGAGGAGGACGGACGCCTCGTCGGGTTCCTCTGCGGGTTCCGCTCGCAGACCCATGACGACGAGGGCTACATCCACTTCGTCGGCGTCGACCCGACCCTGCGCGGAAACGGCGTCGCGCGCACGCTCTACGAGCGGTTCTTCGCGGCGATCGCACCGCGGACGGTCGTGCGCGCCGTCACCTCGCCCGCGAACGAGCGGTCGATCGCGTTCCACCGCGCCCTCGGCTTCGACGTGTCGCAGGTCGACGAGTCGTACGACGGGCAGGGCGAGGCGCGCGTGCTCCTCGAGAGGCGGCTCGCGTGATCTCGGAGCTGATGCAGGCTCAGTACCGCGGCGACGACGCGACGGTCGCGCGCCTGCTGCGCGAGGGGCACGAGCTGAACGTGTGGGAGGCGGCGGCCGTCGGCGACGCCGGGTGGCTCGCCGACCTGCTCGACGAGGACGCGTCGCTCGTGAACGCGTGGTCGGTCGACGGCGCACAGCCGCTCCACTTCGCGGCCTTCTTCGGCCGCGTGGAGGCGACGAAGCTGCTGCTCGAGCGCGGCGCCGACGTGAACGCGCGCGCGCCGGGCTTCAACGACGTCGCGCCCATCAACAGCGCGGCGGCGAACGACCTGAAGCCGAACGAGACCTGCACCGAGCTCGTGCACCTCCTGCTCGCGCACGGAGCGGACCCGCACGCGGCGCAGCACGGCGGAGCGACCGCGCTCGACACCGCGCGGCTCACGCACAACGAGCCGCTGATCGAGCTGCTCGGCGGCTGACGTTTTACGTTCCCCGAACGGGTGTCACCCGTTTCGGGGATGAGGGCTTCGGCCGGCCCCGGCGAACATCCAGGCATATGGGGGTGCCGGTGTTCCGGGGGAGCTTCGGCGTGCCGCAGGCCGAGCGGCTGCTCTGGCGTGCCGGTTTCGGGCCGCGGCCGGGGGAGGCGGAGGCGCTCGCGAAGCTCGGGCTCGACGGCGCCGTCCGCCGGCTGACGCACCCGGGAGCCGAGAAGCTCGTCGGGCCCGCGCCGCACGACGCCAAGGGCCGGCCGCTCGCGCCGTACGACGTCTGGGGCCACGACCACTGCTGGTGGCTCGACCGCATGGTGCGCACGTCGCGGCCGCTCGTCGAGCGGATGACGCTCGTGTGGCACGACTGGTTCGCGACGTCGAACGACGGCGTCGGCAGCCAGCGCCTGATGCTGAACCAGAACGCGCTCTTCCGCTCGCACGCGCTCGGCTCGTTCGAGCAGCTGCTGCTCGACGTGACGAGGGACCCGGCGATGCTGCTGTGGCTGAACGGCGTCGAGAACACGAAGAACGCGCCGAACGAGAACTACGCGCGCGAGATGATGGAGCTGTTCACGCTCGGCGCCGACCGCGGCGCGTACACCGAGCGCGACGTCCGCGAGCAGGCGCGCGCCCTCACCGGGTGGGAGAGCCGGTGGGCGCCCGGCCGCGGCGACTACGACTTCCACTTCGACCCGGCCGGGCACGACGACGGCGTCAAGCGCGTGTTCCACTCGACGGGCCGCTTCGACTGGCAGGCCGCCTGCCGCCTCGCCATCTCGAACCCGAAGCACGACTCGTTCTTCGTCACGAAGCTGTGGAGCTACTTCGTCCCGACGGCGCCCGACCGCGGCACGGAGGCCGGGCTCGTCGCGCTCTACCGCAAGGGCCGCCAGGTGCGGCCGGTGGTGGAAGCGATCCTCCGCCATCCCGCGCTCTACTCCGGGCAGCGGATGACGAAGCCGCCGGTCGTGCACATCGCCGGCCTGCTGCGGCGGATCGGCGCCGGGATCACGACCGACGCGTGGGCGTGGATCGGCTCCCTCTCGGGCCAGCAGCTCTTCTACCCGCCGAACGTCGCCGGGTGGGACGACACGCGCTGGCTCGACACCGCGACCTTCCGCGGCCGCTGGATCGCCGTGCAGCAGCTCCTGAACCCTCGTCGCCTCGACCCCGCGAAGGGCAAGGACCCGGCCGACGCGGCGACGGTGCTGGGGCGCGCGCTCGCCTTCTGGAACGACCCCGAGCTCTCGGACGCGACGCGCACCGCGCTGCTCGCGTACGCGCGCGCCGCACTCGGCGACGCGGGGACGGAGCGCTGGAAGCAGCTCCAGTACCCGGTGCTCGTCGAGAACGCGCTCCGCCAGCTGATCGCCGTCTCCCCCGACCTCCAGACCGCATGACGCAGATCTCGTGTGACGAGTGCATCCGCGCGGGGCGCGGCCTGCCGGCGATCGAGCCGGGCATGCCGACGCCGGCGGGCACCGGCCTGTCGCGCCGCTCGTTCCTCGCGAAGTCGCTCGGGCTCGCGCTCACCGTGTACGGCGCCGGCCGGCTCGACGTCTTCCAGGAGGGGATCGCGAGCGCGGCGACCGCGCCGTCGCAGCCGGTCCTCGTGACCGTCTTCCTGCAGGGCGGCGCCGACGCGCTCTCGCTGCTCGCGCCGCAGGGCGACCCGCTCTACCGGAAGCTCCGCCCGAGCCTCGCCGTGAGCGGCGGCACGCCGTTCGCCGAGGACGGCCGGCTCACGTGGAACCCGGCGCTCTCGCCGCTCGCCCAGCTCCACGGCGAGGGGAAGGTGACCGTGCTCCCGGCCGTCGGCTACGACCACCCCGACCAGTCGCACTTCACCTCGCGCCATTTCTGGGAGGTGGGTGCGACCGACACGCGGCTGCTCACCGGCTGGATGGGCCGCTACCTCGACGCCGCCGGCACGGCCGACAACCCGCTGCAGGGGCTCTCGCTCACCGGCTCGCTGCAGCCGACGCTCGCGACGGCGAAGGTGCCGGTGGCGGCGATCGACGGGCCCGACCAGTACGACTTCTGGGTACCGGGCGTCTGGGGCGAGCCGGAGACCCGCATGCTCGACGCGATCGGCCTGCTCGGCTCGGCCGGCGCGGGCGACCCGGCGTCGCGCACCGCCGCCGCGGTGACGAAGCAGGTCGACACGCTGCGCCGGCAGCTCCTGCCGTTCCAGGGGGACGACGCGATCGTCCCGGCGGCGGCCTACCCGACGTCGAGCGACTCCTTCCCGAAGCGCCTCCAGGGCCTCGCCGCGATGGTCGGCGCGGGGCTGCCGCTCCGCTGCGTCGCGCTCGAGGCGACGGGCGAGTACGACACGCACGCGGGCCAGAAGTCCGCGCTCACGCCGGCGCTCGAGACGACGGCGCAGTCCCTCTACGCGTTCCAGCGCGACCTCGAGGCGCGCGGCGTCGCCGACCGCGTCCTGACCCTCGTGTGGACGGAGTTCGGCCGCCGCGCACGCGAGAACGGGTCGGGCGGCACCGACCACGGCGCCGCCGGCACCGGCTTCCTGATCGGCACGCGGGCCGCCGGCACGCAGGTCGGCGAGTTCCCCGGCCTCGCCGGCGGCCTCGACGACGACGGGAACCTGAAGGCGACCTCCGACTTCCGCGGCGTCTACGCCTCGCTGCTCGAGCAGTGGCTGCAGTTCGACGCAGCGCGCGTCATCCCCGGGGCGTCCGCGTTCGCGCGGCCGAAGCTCGTCAAGTGAAGCTCGCGCTCGCAGCGGCCGCGCTCGCCCTCGGCGGGCTGTTCCACGGCTCCGCCACGCGGGTGCAGGTGGTGGCGAAGGAGTACTCCTTCGGCCTCTCGCGCCTGCACGTGACGGCCGGCACGGCGACCTTCGAGCTCGCGAACTTCGGCGAGGACCCGCACGACCTGCGCATCCAGAAGGCCGGCGCGCGGCACGTCGCGGGCACGCCGGTCGTGGCGCCGGGCGGCCGCGCCGAGCTGACGGTGAAGCTCGCTCCCGGGCGATACTCGTTCTGGTGCTCGATCGCGAATCACCGGCAGCTGGGCATGCGCGCGACACTCGTGGTCACCCGCTGACCCTCGACGACGTCGGCGACCCGGCCGGGACGCCGGTCGTCTACCTGCACGGCGGCGGCGACTCGCGCCTCTCGCGCCATCCCGACGACACGATCGCGGCCGAGCTCGGCGTACGGCTGCTGGCGGTCGACCGCTGCGGGCCGGCGCGGCGCCTGCGCTCGCTGCGGGCGTGGGCGGAGGAGCTCGCGGATGCGCTGCCGGTCGAGCGGTTCGGCGTCGTCGGCTGGTCGGCCGGCGGCCCGCACGCGCTGGCGCTCGCCGCGGTCGCGCCCGGCCGCGTCGACCGCGTCGCGCTCGTCGGCTCGATGCCGCCCGTCGACCTGGTGCACCACCTGCCGGCGGACGTGCGGAAGGCGATGCGCGTCGCCCGCGTCGCGCCGCGCGTCGCGGCACGCGGGCTCGAGCGCTGGGGGAGGCAGCCGACGCCGCCGACCGGCGACCCGGCCACCGACGAGGCGTACGCGCGCGGGCGCGCCGAGTCGTTCCGCTCGGGCGGGCTGTGGCTCGCACGCGAGCTCGCCTACCTCGGGCGGCCGTGGGGCTTCGACCTCGCCGACGTGCGCGCACCCGTGACGCTGTGGTGGGGGGAGGACGACCGCGTGTGCCCGCCGCCGATCGGCGCCGCCTATGCCGAGCGCCTGCCGCGGGCCGACCTGCGGCTCGTCGAGGGGACGCACCAGCTGCTCTTCGCCCGCTGGCGCGACATCCTCGTCAGTGCGGCGGCCTGAGCGCCGCGAACTCGTCGGTCACCTCGAGCTGCTGCGACGCGAACCGGAACAACGCCGCCGGGCGGCCGCCGCTCCGGCCCGGCGCCCGGCGGCCCTCGACGCGCGCGATCGCGCCGCGACGCTCGAGCACCCGCTGCAGGTTGGTCGCCGAGACGTCGTGCCCGAGCGCCGCGACGTAGACCTCGCGGAGCTCCGAGATCGTGAAGACCTCCGGCGCGAGCGCGAAGCCGAGGTTCGTGTACGAGAGCTTCCCGCGCAGGCGCCCGAATGCGGCGCCGACAGGCCACCCGGGCCCGGCCGCCCGCCACTCCCCCGGCAGGTCGGTGCCGACCCGGACGAGCCCGAGGTACGCCGTCGCGAGCGTCCCGTCGGCGAGCAGGCGCGTCTCGAGCTGCTCGACGTGGGTGAGCGCCGAGACGTCGACCGCGCGGCCGAGCGCCGCCTCCAGCGACTCGCCCGGGGCGCGCTCGACGCGCGCGTCGAGCGACTGGAGGCGGCCCTCCCGCACCCTGAACACGACGGCCACCACGGCGTGGGAAGTAGAATCCGCCACAGGTTTTCGTCCCATAGTCTAAAACCTCCGGAGGGATCGTGAAGCGCGTCATACCGTTGCTCGTACTCGTCGCCGTGATCGCCACGGCCTGCGGCAGCTCGAACACGTCGTCGTCCGGCACCACGACTGCGGCCACCACCACCACGACGAGCTCCGGCGGCACGTTCAAGGTCGGGCTCTCCACCGACATCGGCGGCCTGAACGACCGCGGCTTCAACCACCTCGCCTACCTCGGCCTGCAGAAGGCGGCGAAGGACCTCGGGATCCAGACCCGCGTCGTGCAGTCGAGCTCGCCGGCCGACTACGTGCCGAACCTCGGCTCGCTCGCCCGGCAGGGCTACGACCTCGTGATCGGCGTCGGCTTCACCGAGATCGACGCGCTCAAGGCCGTCGCGAAGCAGTTCCCGAAGACGCACTTCGCGATCGTCGACGTCTCGAACGCCGACGAGGGCGGGCTCAAGAACGTCCAGGGCCTCCTCTTCAAGGAGCAGGAGGCGGGCTACCTCGCCGGCTACGCCGCCGGGCTCGCCGCGAAGGCCGAGCACGGCAAGGCCGTCTCGTCCGTCGGCGGCCAGAAGCAGCCGCCGGTCGACCGGTACATCGCGGGCTACCAGGCCGGCGCGAAGGCCGCCGACCCCGGCATCCAGACGATCAACGGCTACTCGCAGGACTTCGAGGCCCAGGCGAAGTGCAAGAACGTCGCGCTCAACCAGATCTCCCGCGGCTCGGTCGTCGTCTTCCAGGTGGCGGGCGGCTGCGGGCTCGGCGCCCTCGACGCGGCGCGCGAGAAGGGCGTCTGGGGGATCGGCGTCGACGCCGACCAGGGCTACCTCGGCAGCTACGTGCTCACGTCGGCGCTGAAGCGCGTCGACACCGCCGTCTACGACTCGATCCTGGACGCGAAGAACGGCCACTTCCGCGGGGGCGCGGACGCGGTCTACGGCATCCAGCAGAACGGCGTCGGCATCGGCAAGTTCTCGGTGCGGACGCCCAAGGGGATCCCCGCCAGGGTGGCGCAGGTGAAGGCCCAGCTCGCGGCCGGGAAGATCAAGAACATCCCGACGACGGTGAAGTAGCGATGGCCGAGCTGACCGACAGCCAGATCGACCTCCTGCGGAGCGACAAGGCGTTCGCGGCCGTCGCGACGCTGGGCGACGACGGGTCGCCGCAGACGAGCATCGTCTGGGTCGACACCGACGGAGAGCACGTCGTCTTCAACACGACGAACTCGCGCGCGAAGGGCCGCCACCTGCGCCGCGACCCGCGCGTCAGCGTCACCGTCTTCGACCGCGACGACCCGTACCGCTACTTCGAGGTGGAAGGCGCCGCCGAGCTCGAGCTCGGCGGCGCCGACGACCACATCGACGAGCTGTCGAGGAAGTACCGCGGCGAGGACTTCGACGGTCCCCGCGACCGCGTGATCGTCAAGGTCAAGCCCCGTCGGATCTTCGGCTACCAGGTCTGAATTACTACGCTGGCTCGATGAAGAGGTCCTACGGCGTCCTGCTCGTCGCGTTCGCGGCGTCACTGTGGGGATTCGACCAGTGGATCCGCGCGTCGCTCCGCGGAGCGACGACCGCGACGACGATCGTCTTCGGCGAGCACGTCGTGCTCGTCGCGCTCACGCTGCCGTTCGTCGTCCCCGCGCTCGCGGCGGTCCTGCGGCTCGGGTGGCGGTACGTCGCCGCCGCGATCCTCGTCGGCGCGGGCGCGTCGGCGGTCGCCACGATCCTCTTCACGCAGGCACTCTTCGCGCACGACGACTTCGTCACGCCGGTCGTCCTGCAGAAGGTGCAGCCGGTGTTCGCGGTGCTCGGGGCGATGGCCGTGCTCGGCGAGCGGCCGCGCCAGCGCTACCTGCTGTACCTCGTCGTGGCGCTGGCGGGCACGTGGCTGATGGGCGTCCCGCACCCGTTCAGCCCGGAGGCGCACGGGCTCGCGACGATGGCGTACGCGCTCGGCGCAGCGCTGCTCTGGGCGCTCGGCACCGTCTTCGGCCGCTACCTCGCCCGCGACATGCGGTTCGAGCACGTGACGACGCTGCGCTTCACCTTCGGGCTCGCGGCGAGCGCGATCGCGCTGCTCGTCGTCGGGTCGCCCGCGTTCAGCTCCTGGCACAACACGTTCTGGATCGCCGTGCTGGCGGTCGTCACCGGCTTCGCCGCGATGTTCATCTACTACTACGGCCTCCGCGCGACGCCGGCCGTGGCGGCGACGATCGCGGAGCTCGCCTACCCGGTGACGGCGATCCTCGTCGGGTACTTCAAGTTCGGCCAGACCCTCACCGGCTGGCAGTGGGTCGGGGTCGCGCTGACGACGACCGTCGTGGCGCTGCTGCCGGCACGGCCGCGCGACGTGGTCGACCCGGCTGCGGCCGTCGCGCCCGCGCCTGCGTAGTGCGGCCGTCGGTCGCGCCGGGGCTCGAGCCCGCCTGGTGGCTGCGCGACGCCGACGACGGCGAGCGCTCGGCGCCGCTCGCGCGCGACCTCGACGTCGACGTCGCGATCGTCGGCGGCGGGTTCACCGGCCTCTGGACGTCGCTCGCGCTGCGCGCGGAGGGGCTGCGCGTCGCGCTCCTCGAGGCGCAGTTCTGCGGCTTCGGCCCGAGCGGCCGCAACGGCGGGTTCTGCCACGGCTACTGGTCGTACCTCCCGACCCTGCGCGAGCTCTTCGGCGACGGCGCCGCGCTCGAGCTGTGCCGGGTCGGCGACCTGATCGTGCCCGGCATCCGCGCGTTCCTCGCCGAGCGCGGGGAGGACGCCTGGCTGCGCGAGGGCGGCATGCTGCAGGTGTCGACCACGCCGCGCCAGGATGCGGCCGTCGAGGAGCAGCTCACCGCCGCGCGCGCGGTCGGCCACGCCGACGAGGCCGTGGCGCGTCCGGAGCCGGGGATCTCGCCGAGGTTCCGGCGCGGCGTCTTCTTCCGCGACGGCGCCACCGTGCACCCGGCGCGCCTCGTGCGCGCGCTCCGGCGGGCTGCGCTCGCCGACGGTGTCGAGCTCTACGAGGGGACGCCGGCGCGCCTCCGTCCCGGCGGCACGCTCGCGGCGAACGGGCATACCGTTCGCGCCCGCGACGTCGTCGTCGCGACGAACGCCGCCGCCGCCGAGTGGCGACCCGTGCGCGGCCGCATCACCGTCTTCGGGAGCTACGTCGTGCTGACGGAGCCCGTGCCCGACCTGCTGCGCGAGATCGGCTGGACCGGGGGTGAGGGGATCACCGACTCGCGCATGTTCCTGCACTACTTCCGCACGACCGACGACGGCCGCGTGCTGATGGGCTCGGGCTCCGGGCCGATCGGCTACGGCGCACGCATCGACGAGCGGTTCACGCACGACGGCCCGACCGCGGGCCGCGCCGAGCGGGGCCTGCGGCGGCTGCTGCCGGGGCTCGCCGACGCGAAGGTCGTGGCGAGCTGGGGCGGCCCCATCGACGTCGCGGCAGACCACGTGCCCTTCCTCGGCACGGTGCCGGGGACGCGCATCCACTACGCGCTCGGCTACTCGGGCCACGGCGTCGGGCCCTCGTGGCTCGCCGGCCGGATCCTCGCCTCGCTCGTCGGGGGCCGCGACGACGAGTGGACGCGGCTGCCGCTCGTCCACCGGCGCGTCGCGACGGTGCCGCGCGAGCCGGTGCGCCGGCTGGGCGGCGGTGCGATCCGCGCCGCGATCCTCTCGCTCGAGGAGGCCGAGGAGGAGGGCCGCCGCGGCTCGCCGGTCGCCCGCGGCGTGGCGGCCATTCCCAGGATGCTGGGAATGCGCCTCGGACAGCGCTGAGCGCCGCGCATTTCGTCAAGCCTCGGCGAGGTCATTGACGAAATGCGCGGCCGCAGGTAGAACCGCGCCGTGACGTCGTTCAACCCCGGCCGTGGCCCCGTCACCCAGCCGCGGTCGCTGGACGAGGTCGACCGGGGGATCATCGAGGCGCTCCAGGACAACGGGCGCGCGTCGTTCCGGGGCGTCGCGACGCAGATCGGGGTGGCGGAGGCCACCGTGCGCTCCCGGTACGCCCGGCTCGTCGACGACGGCATCCTCCAGGTCACCGGCGTCACGAACCCGCTCGGGCTCGGGTTCGACGCGATGGCGATGATCGGCGTGAACACGACCGGCAGCCCGGAGCCGGTGGCCGACGAGATCTCCGGGTGGGAGGAGTCGAGCTACGTCGTCGTCACCGCCGGCCGCTTCGACGTCCTCGTCGAGGTCGTCTGCGTCGACCGCCACCATCTGCTCGAGCTGACGAGCCGCGCCCGGGCGATCGACAACGTCATCTCGACCGAGACGTTCCTGTACCTGCAGCTCGCGAAGCAGGTCTTTGCGTGGGGGACCCGCAACGGTGAGGAGAGGGCATGAGCTTCGACATCCGCCTCGAGAACGTCACGAAGCGGTTCCAGGACGTGGTCGCCGTCGACGACCTCTCGCTCGACATCGAGAGCGGGTCGTTCACCGCGCTGCTCGGCCCGTCGGGCTGCGGCAAGACGACGACGCTGCGGATGATCGGGGGGTTCGAGGAGCCGACCGACGGGACGATCTACCTCGGCGACCGCACCGTCACCGGCCTGCCGCCGCACAAACGCGACGTCAACACGGTCTTCCAGAGCTACGCGCTCTTCCCGCACCTCTCGATCTTCGACAACGTCGCGTTCGGCCTGAAGCGGAAGGGCGTGAAGGGCGCGCAGCTGAAGGGCCAGGTCGAGGAGATGCTGCGGATCGTCGGCCTCGCCGGCTACGGCGTCCGCAAGCCGCGGCAGCTCTCCGGCGGCCAGCAGCAGCGCGTGGCGCTCGCGCGCGCGCTCGTCAACCGGCCGCGCGTGCTGCTGCTCGACGAGCCGCTCGGCGCGCTCGACCTGAAGCTCCGCAAGGAGATGCAGCTCGAGCTGAAGCTGATCCAGCACGAGATGCGCCTCACCTTCGTGCACGTGACGCACGACCAGGAGGAGGCGATGACGATGGCCGACCGCATCGTCGTGATGAACGGCGGCCGCATCGAGCAGGCCGGCGCGCCCGCCGAGCTCTACGAGCGCCCGAGGACGGCGTTCGTCGCGAGCTTCCTCGGCGTCTCGAACCTCCTGCCCGGGCAGGTGGCCGGCCGCGGCGAGGTGCGGCTCGAGGACGGCCACGTCCTGCGCGTCGACCCGGCCGCGCTCGACGGCCGCACGGGCCTCGTCTCCGTCGGGATCCGCCCGGAGAAGATCGACGTCGGCGGCGTCGACCCGAGCAAGAACTGCTTCAACGGAGAGATCGTCGAGCGCGCCTACACCGGCGTCTCGACCCAGTACATCGTGAAGACCCCCGTGGGCGAGGTCAGCGTCTACGTCCAGGGGGCGGGGTCGCACAACCCGGGCGAGGGCATCGACCTGTCGTTCGCGCCGGAAGCCACGTTCGTCGTTGATCGAGTCGAGGAGGATCGTCCATGACCCAGACGTCGTTCACCCGCGCGGAGCTCCTGCGCCGCGGGCTCGCCGGGAGCGCCTTGCTCACCGTGCCGGGCCTCCTGGCCGCCTGCGGCGGCTCGTCCAAGTCGGGCGCGAGCGCCACGACGACCGGCGGCGGCCAGACGCTGCCGAAGACGATCACGTTCTCCAACTGGCCGCTGTACATCGACGTGAACGAGAAGACGAAGACGCATCCGTCGCTCGTCCAGTTCCAGCAGCAGTACCACGTCAAGGTCAAGTACCTCGAGGACATCAACGACAACGACAGCTTCTTCGGGAAGATCGAAGGCCCCCTCTCGCAGGGGCAGTCGATCGGCCGCGACATCATCGTGCTCACCGACTCGTCGGGCCTGCCGGGCCGGATGATCGAGCTCGGCTGGCTCGAGAAGCTCGACAAGTCGGCGCTGCCGAACATCAAGAACCTGCAGCCGTCGCTGCAGCACCCGAACTGGGACGAGCACCGCGACTACAGCCTTCCGTGGCAGTCGGGCATGACCGGCATCGGCTACGACCCGAAGCTCGTCGGCGGCGACGTCACCTCGCTGAAGCAGCTCCTCACCGACCCGAAGCTGAAGGGCAAGGTGACGATGCTCACCGAGATGGCCGACTCGATCGGCGCGACGATGCTGATGAACGGCGACGATCCCTCGAAGGTCTCCGACAAGACGTTCGACAAGGCGATCGCGACGCTGAAGAGCGCCGTCTCGTCGGGTCAGATCCGCCAGTTCACCGGCAACGACTACGCGCCGCTGCTCGCGAAGGGCGACATCTACGCGTGCCTTGCGTGGTCGGGCGACATGGTGCAGCTGCAGGCCGACCACCCGGGCCTCAAGTGGGTGCTGCCGGACACCGGCGGGATGATCTGGACCGACCAGATGCTGATCCCGAAGGGCGGCAACGCGTACGCCGCCTCGGTGCTCATGAACTGGTTCTACAAGCCGTCGATCGCGGCCGAGGTCGAGGACTACGTCAACTACATCTGCCCGGTCGTCGGCGCGGACAAGGTGCTCGAGAAGTCGGACCCGGCGGTCGCCAAGAACCCGCTGATCTTCCCGACGCAGGCGATGCTCGCGAACACGCACCAGTTCGACTCGAAGGCGCTGAACAACGTCAAGTACAAGAAGGCCTTCCAGGCGCTGATCGCGGGGTAGACGGGTGCTGCACCGCCGCAAGGGAGCGATCCCCTACCTGCTGCTCGCGCCGGGCATGGCCTGGCTCGTCGTCTTCTTCGTCGTGCCGATGTACTACCTGGCGAAGATGTCGCTGTCGTCGGGGCTGTTCCCCCTGTTCGACTTCGGCTGGGCGTGGGGGAACTTCCACGACGCGATCACCGCGTACCAGACGCAGTTCGTGCGCTCGGGCGAGTATGCGGCGATCGCGACGGTGATCGCGCTCGTCCTCTCGTACCCGCTCGCCTACTGGATCGCGTTCCGCGGCGGACGCTGGAAGAACCTCTTCCTGCTGCTCGTGATCGCGCCGTTCTTCGTCACGTACCTGATCCGGACGCTCGCGTGGGAGACGATCCTCTCCGACGACGGGCTCGTCGTCCGGGTGCTGCAGGACGTCCACATCCTCGGCTCCAACGGGCGGCTGCTCGCGACGTCGGCGGCGGTGATCGCGGGCATCACCTACAACTTCCTGCCGTTCATGGTCCTGCCGCTGTACGTGAGCCTCGAGCAGATCGACCCGAGGCTCATCGAGGCGGCGGAGGACCTCTACGCGTCGAAGCCGTCGGCGTTCGCGCGCGTCACGCTGCCGCTCTCGCTGCCGGGCGTCTTCGCCGGCGTGTTGCTCACGTTCATCCCGGCTGCCGGCGACTTCATCAACGCGCAGCTGCTCGGCACGCCGCGCCAGTACATGATCGGGAACATCATCCAGTCGGAGTTCCTGTCGGTCCGCGACTACCCGACGGCGGCGTCGCTCTCGTTCGTCCTGATGGCCGCGATCCTCGTGCTGGTGATCGTCTTCGCGCGCATCCTCGGCACCGAGCGGCTGACGGTGGCGGCATGAGGTGGGTCCGACATCACCTGCTGACCGCGTACGCGACGCTCGCGCTCGTCTACCTGTTCCTGCCGATCGGCGTCGTCGTCGCGTTCTCGTTCAACGACCCGAAGGGCCGCTTCAACTACACGTGGGACGGCTTCACGTTCAAGAACTGGACGAACCCGTTCGGCTTCCCCGGCATCGAGTCGGCGCTGAAGGTCAGCATCGAGATCGCGCTGCTCTCGGCGCTCGTCTCGACCGCGCTGGGGACGCTGATCGCGCTCGCGCTCGTCCGCTACCGCTTCCGCGGCAGCGCCACCACGAACCTCCTCATCTTCATCCCGATGACGACGCCCGAGGTGGTGATGGGCGCGTCGCTCCTGACGCTGTTCGTCAACTGGCGGATCCCGCAGGGGTTCGGGACGATCCTGATCGCCCACATCCTCTTCAACATCAGCTACGTCGTCGTGACGGTGCGCGCGCGGCTCGTCGGCTTCGACCGGCACCTCGAGGAGGCGGCGATGGACCTCGGTGCCAACGAATGGGTGACGTTCACCCGCGTGACGCTGCCGCTGATCATGCCGGGCATCGTCGCGGCGTCGCTGCTCGCCTTCGCGCTCTCCATCGACGACTTCGTCATCACCTACTTCAACGCGGGCTCGACGACCACGTTCCCGCTCTTCGTGTGGGGCGCCGCGCGTGTGGCGACCCCGCCGCAGATCAACGTGATCGGCACCGCGATCTTCGTGATCGCGGTCGTGGGGATGCTCGGGAACATCCTGTTCCAGAACGTCCGGGCCCGGAAAGGAGCACTCGCCGCATGACGCTCGATCTTCAGCAGGCCGCCCGAGAACACCTCTGGCTCCACTTCACGCGGATGGGCGCGTACGGCGCGGGGGAGGTGCCGATCATCGTCCGCGGGGAGGGCTGCTACCTCGAGGACTCCCACGGCAAGCGCTACCTCGACGGCCTCGCCGGGCTGTTCGCGGTGCAGATCGGCTACTCGTTCGGCGACGAGATCGGGCAGGCCGCGCACGAGCAGATGAAGGAGCTGCCCTTCTACACGAACTGGTCGTACGCGCATCCGCGCGCGATCGAGCTGGCGCACGAGGTGGCGCAGCTCGCTCCGGGCGATCTGAACCGCGTCTTCTTCGTCTCCGGCGGCTCGGAGGCGGTCGAGTCCGCGTGGAAGCTCGCCCGCGCGTACCACGCGGCCCGCGGCGAGCGCCGCTGGAAGGCGATCGCGCGCCGCACCGCGTACCACGGCACGACGATGGGCGCGCTCTCGATCAACGGGATCGCCGCGCTCAAGAACGAGTTCGAGCCGCTCGTCCCGGACACGCTGCACGTGCGCAACACGAACCGCTACCACCGTCCCGCCGGCGAGACCGAGGAGGAGTTCACGCAGTTCCTGCTCGACGATCTCGAGCAGACGATCCTCGCCGCCGGCCCGAAGACCGTCGCGGTCGTCGTGATGGAGCCGGTGCAGAACGCGGGCGGCTCGTTCACGCCGCCGGCGGGCTACTTCCAGGGCGTGCGCGAGATCTGCGACCGCTACGGGATCCTGCTCTGCGCCGACGAGGTGATCTGCGGCTTCGGCCGCCTCGGCGAGTGGTTCGGCTCCGGGAAGTACGACATCCGCCCCGACCTCGTCACGTCGGCGAAGGGCCTCTCGTCGGCGTATGCCGCGATCGGCGCGGTGATCGCCACCGACAGGGTCTTCGAGCCGTTCGGGACGGAGACCGCGATGTACACGCACGGGATCACGTTCGGCGGGCACCCGGTGATGTGCGCGATCGCGCTCAAGAACATCGAGATCATGAAGCGGGAGCGGATCGTCGAGAACGTGCGCGACAACGGGGCGATGTTCCGGTCGTCGCTCGAGACGCTGCTCGACCTCGACATCGTCGGCGACGTGCGTGGGACGGGGTACTTCTACGCCGTCGAGCTCGTCAAGGACAAGGAGACGCGCGGGTCGTTCTCCGACGAGGAGTGCGAGACGCTCCTGCGCGGCTTCCTTTCGCCGCGCCTCTTCGAGCGCGGGCTGATCTGCCGCGCCGACGATCGCGGCGACCCCGTCGTGCAGATCTCGCCTCCGCTCGTCGCGGGAAAGGCGGAGATCGACGAGCTGACCGGCATCCTCGCCGACGTCCTCGCCGAGGCGCAGGACCGCATGCACGTCCACGCGCGATGAGGATCCTGGTCGTCGGTACCGGAGGCGTCGGGTCGGCGGTCGCGCCGATCGCGGCGCGCCGCGACTTCTACGAGCGGATCGTCTTCGCCGACCTCGATCCGACGCGACCGCAGGAGCTCGTCGCGCGGCTCGGCGACGAGCGCTTCGGGGCGGCGCAGGTGGACGCGTCCGACGCGGCGTCGATCGCCGGGCTCGTCCGGGAGCACGGCTGCGACACGATCCTCAACGCGGCCGACCCGCGGTTCAACCCGCCGATCTTCCAGGCGGCGTTCGACACGGGCTGCACGTACCTCGACATGGCGATGACGCTCTCCAGGCCGGGCGGCCCGAAGCTCGGCGACCTGCAGTTCGAGCGCGCCGCGGACTGGGAGGCGCGCGGACTGCTCGCGCTCGTCGGCATCGGCGTCGAGCCGGGGTTGTCGGACGTGTTCGCGCGCTACGCGGCCGACCACCTCTTCGCGGAGATCGACACGGTGGGCGTGCGCGACGGCGCCGACCTGGTCGTGGACGGATACGCGTTTGCGCCGACGTTCTCGATCTGGACGACGATCGAGGAGTGCCTGAACCCGCCGGTGATCTGGGAGCGCGACCGCGGCTGGTACACGACCGAGCCGTTCTCGGAGCCGGAGGTGTTCGAGTTCCCGGAGGGGATCGGCGAGGTCGAGTGCGTGAACGTCGAGCACGAGGAGGTGCTGCTCGTGCCGCGCTGGGTCGAGTGCAACCGCGTCGACTTCAAGTACGGGCTCGGCGAGGAGTTCATCGACGTGCTGAAGACGCTGCACAAGCTGAACCTCGACTCGACGGAGCCGGTGTCCGTGCGCGGGCTGCAGGTGGCGCCGCGCGACCTGGTGGCGGCCGCGCTGCCGGATCCCGCGACGCTCGGCGACCGCATGCGCGGCCGCACGTGCGCCGGCACGTTCGTCACCGGCAAGGGCAAGGACGGGAAGCCGCGCGCGACCTACCTGTACCACGTCGCCGACAACGAGGAGACGATGGGCCGCGACGGCGCGCAGGCGGTCGTCTGGCAGACCGCGATCAACCCCGTCGTCGCGCTGGAGCTGCTGGCGACGGGTGTGTGGAGCGGAGCGGGCGTCCTCGGCCCGGAAGCCTTCGACGCGGTCCCGTTCCTCGACCTGCTGGCCGAGCACGGCTCCCCGCACGGCGTCGACGACCGCGTCCCGTGACCCGGGGAGTTTGTGTTGAGTCAACACAAACGCCGGGCGGGTGGGCGCAAGACGCGCCGCCACCCGGTGGGCTTGTGTTGACTCAACACAAGGTCGGAGTGCGGTGAGAGACCGCGCCGAGGGGCTCCTCGCCCGCGAGCTCGCGGCGTTCGCGCGCGACCACCCGCGCTCGCTCGCGCTCGCTCGGCGCGCACGGCGGTCGCTGCTCGCCGGCGTCCCGATGCACTGGATGGTGCGCTGGGCGGGCGGGTTCCCCGTCTACGCCGAGGAGGCCCGCGGCGCGCGGTTCCGCGACGTCGACGGCCACGAGTACGTCGACCTCTGCCTCGGCGACACCGGCGCCATGACCGGCCACTCGCCGCCCGAGGTGGCCGCCGCCGTCGCCGAGCAGGCGGCCAAGGGGATCACGCTGATGCTCCCGAGCGAGGACGCGCTGTGGGTCGGCGAGGAGCTGACGCGCCGCTTCGGGCCGAGCCGCTGGCAGTTCGCACTGACCGCGACCGACGCCAACCGGTTCGCGATCCGCCTCGCACGGCTCGTCACCGGCCGCCCGAAGGTGCTCGTCTTCAACTGGTGCTACCACGGCACCGTCGACGAGACGTTCGCGGCGCTGGACAGCGGCGGTGCCGTCGTCGCGCGCGACGGGAACCTCGGGCCGCCGGTGCCGCTCGACGAGACGACGCGCGTCGTCGAGTGGAACGACGTCGACGCGCTCGAGCGCGAGCTCGCGCACGGCGACGTCGCGTGCGTGCTCGCCGAGCCCGCGCTCACGAACATCGGCATCGTGCTGCCGGAGCCCGGCTTCCACGACGCGCTGCGCGAGCTCACCCGGCGTCACGGCGCGCTGCTCGTGATCGACGAGACGCACACGCTCTGCGCCGGGCCGGGCGGCTACACGGCGGCGCACGGGCTCGAGCCGGACGTGCTCACCGTCGGCAAGGCGATCGGCAGCGGCATCCCGTCGGCCGCGTACGGCTTCACCGAGGAGGTGGCCGAGCGGATCGAGCGTGCGATCGGCGTCGACGACTCCGACGTCGGAGGCGTCGGCGGGACGCTCGCCGCGAACGTCCTGTCGCTGGCGGCGATGCGCGCGACGCTCACCCACGTGCTGCACGACGCGGCGTTCGCACGGATGATCGCGCTCGGCGGGCGGTTCGAGGCCGGCGTCGCCTCCGTGATCGCCGAGCACGGCCTGCCGTGGCACGTGACGCGGCTCGGCTGCCGCGCCGAGTACCTCTTCCGCCCCGAGCGGCCGCGCAACGGCAGCGAGGCCGCGGCCGGCATCGACCACGTCCTCGACCGGCTGGTGCACCTCTACGCGCTGAACCGCGGCGTGCTGCTGACGCCGTTCCACAACATGGCGCTCATGTCGCCGGCGACGACCGAGGCCGACGTCGACCGTCACACCGAGGTGTTCGCGGCGCTCGCCGCGGAGCTCACCTCGTAGCCGCTTCCGAGACGGCCTGCGCGACCGCGGGCGCGACCTCGCGGTCGAAGACGCTCGGGACGATGTAGTCGGCCGAGAGCTCCTCTACGCCGATCACGCCTGCGAGCGCGGTGGCGGCGGCGAGCTGCATCTCGTACGTGATCGCCGGCGCGCGCACGTCGAGCGCGCCGCGGAAGACGCCGGGGAACGCGAGCACGTTGTTGATCTGGTTCGGATAGTCGGAGCGGCCCGTCGCGATCACGGCGGCCAGGTCGTCGATCTCCTCCGGGTCGATCTCGCCGCGCGGGTTCGCGAGCGCGAACACGATCGGCTGCTCGGCCATGCGCTCGACGCCCGCGCGCGTGATCGCGCCCGGCACCGAGAGCCCGATGAAGACGTCGGCGCCGGCGAGCATCTCGTCGGCCGACCCGACCTCGCACGCGGCGTTCGTGATCTCGGCATACGCCGCCTTCGCGACGGTGAGGTCGGGCCGTCCGCGGTAGATGGAGCCGTGCTCGTCGCAGCCGATCACCGTGCGGGCGCCGGCCGCGAGCAGGATCTTCGTGACGGCCGTGCCGGCGGCGCCCGCGCCGGTGGTGACGATCCGGACGTCCTCGAGCCGCTTGCCGACGACGCGGAGCGCGTTCAGGAGCGCGGCGAGCACGACGATCGCGGTGCCGTGCTGGTCGTCGTGGAACACCGGGATGTCGAGCTCCGCCTGCAGGCGCTCCTCCACCTCGAAGCAGCGGGGCGCGGCGATGTCCTCGAGGTTGATGCCGCCGAAGCCGGGCGCGATCGCCTTCACCGCCGCGACGATCTCGTCGGGATCCTGCGTGGAGAGGCAGATCGGGAACGCGTCGAGGCCGCCGAACTCCTTGAAGAGCATCGCCTTGCCCTCCATCACGGGCAGCGCCGCCTCGGGGCCGATGTTGCCGAGCCCCAGCACCGCCGAGCCGTCGGTGACGACTGCGACCATGTGCTGCTTGGTGGTGAGCGCCCAGACCTTCTGCGGATCCTCGGCGATCGCACGCGAGACGCGCGCGACGCCCGGCGTGTACGCCATCGAGAGGTCGTCGCGCGTCTTCAGCGGCGAGCGCGAGACGATCGAGATCTTGCCGCCCAGGTGGACGAGGAAGGTGCGGTCGGAGACCTCGAGCACCTCGACGCCCTCGACCTCGCGCACCGCCTCGACGATCGCGTCGAGGTGCTCGGCGTCGCCGGCGAGGATCGTCACGTCACGCACCTTGGTGTGCCGCTCGACGCGGACGATGTCGATGGCGCCGAGCGACGCGCCCGCCTCGCCCACCGTGGAGGCGAAGCGCGCGAACGTGCCCGGCGAGTCGTCGAGCCGGACGCGGATGGTGGCGCTGAACGACGCCGAGGGGTGGACGCGTGTCATGGTGGAAAACTACTCACGATGACGCTGACGCTCTGCGACGTCGGGCCGAGAGATGGCCTGCAGAACGAGCCGGACACGCTCGCCCCGCCGGTGCGGGCCGAGCTCGTCTCCCGGCTCGCGGCCGCCGGCGTCCCCCGGATCGAGGCCGTCTCGTTCGTGCGCGACGACCGCGTGCCGCAGATGGCGGGCGCCGAGGAGGTGGTCGCGAACGCGCGCCGCGGCGGGGCCGAGCTCTCGGGGCTCGTGCTGAACGAGCGCGGCCACGAGCGCTTCGCGCGCACGAGCCTCGACCGCGTGAACTGCACGCTCGCGGCCACGGAGACGTTCAACGAGCGGAACGGCAACACGACGCTGGACGGCGCCGTCGAGCGGGTGCGGGCGATCCTGGCCGCGGCCGAGCGCCCCGTGACCGTCACGGTCTCGTGCGCCTTCGGGTGCCCGTTCGAAGGCGAGGTCGACCCCGGCGCCGTCGCCGGCCTGTGCGGGCGGCTTGCGGGCGCCGACGAGCTCGTCCTGGCGGACACGATCGGCGTCGCGACGCCGCGTCGTGTGCGGCGGCTCGTCGAGCGCGTGTCGATCCTCGGCCCGCGGGTGGGCGCGCACCTGCACAACACGCGCAACACGGGCTATGCGTCGGCGTGGGGCGCGCTCGAGGGCGGGGCGGAGGTGCTGGACGCGTCGGTCGGCGGCCTCGGCGGCTGCCCCTTCTCGCCGAACGCGACGGGCAACGTCGCGACGGAGGATCTCGCCTGGCAGCTCGAGCGCGACGGCGTCCGCACGGGCGTCGACGTGGATGCGCTCTGCGACGTCTCGCGCTGGCTCGAGCAGGTGCTCGGCCGGCGGCTGGAGGGAAGCCTCTACCGCGCCGCCCGCTGGCCGTAGGCGGATACCAGGTACCGGGTACCTGGTATCCGCGCACGGAGCTCAGTCGCGGTCGATCTTCTTGCCCGCCGGCGTGAGCACGTACCAGCCTGCGCCGAAGTCCTTCAGGCCCTCGCCGTTCGTCTGGCCGCGCTTCGCGTCGCCCGAGAAGAAGTAGAGCGGGTGGCCCGCGTAGGTGACCTGGCGCGTGCCGTCGGCCCGCCGGACGCTCCCGAGCAGGGTCGCCTTCACGCCTCTTCCGGCCTTCGACGTGCCGCTCGTGAGGAGCGGCGGCCAGTAGCTCGCACACAGGCCCGAGCAGTTGCTGCGGCCGTGCGCGTCCTTCTCGAACAGGTACAGGCTGCGTCCGCGTCCGTCGACGATGATCTGTCCCAGCCCGGTGCGAGCGGTGGTGACGGTCGCAGCGCGAGCCGCCGGCTTCGCCGCCGCGAGTGCTGCACCGACCAGGACGAGCATGACGGCGGCAGCGGCGCCTGCGATCAGCGCGTTTCTCATCTCTGCCTCCCGGCTCTCGAGTGTCTGTCGTGCGGGACTACCGCGAGGAGCGCCTCGACGGATCGCCGCGGGCGCGCGTCTTAACGCGTCTTAACGTCGACGTGCGCGGCGAACGCGCGCACCGCCCGTGCGATGTCCGCCTCCGTCGTCAGCCAGCTCGAGACGGAGAACCGGATCGCCGCGCGGCCGTCCCACGTCGTGCCGCCGAGCCAGATGTCGCCGTCCGCCTGGACGGCGGCGAGCACGCGGTTCGTCTCCTCGTCGCTCGCGAAGCGGAAGAGCACCTGGTTCAGCACGACGTCGTTCAGCACCTCCGCGCCGAGCCCGTGGATGCCCTCCGCGAACGCGCGCGCATGGGCGCAGCAGCGGACGACGAGGTCTTCGATCCCGCTGCGGCCGAGCGAGCGGATCGCGGCGTACACGGTGAAGCCCCGCGCGCGGCGGGAGTGCTCGGGGTTCCAGTCGACCTCGTCGCGCGTCGCCGAGTCGAAGACGAGGTACGGGGCGCGCGCCGAGAACGCGGCGCTGTGCGACTCCGGATGCGCCGTGAATGCGATTCCGCAGTCGTACGGGACGTTCAGCCACTTGTGCGCGTCCGTGGCCCAGGAGTCGGCGCGCTCCACGCCGGCGACGAGGTGCCGGAGCGACTCCGGCACCGCCGCCCACAGGCCGAAGGCGCCGTCGACGTGCAGCCACGCGTTCGCCGCTGCGTCCCGGGCGTCGGCGACCCGGCCGAACGGGTCGAACGCGCCGGTGCTCACCTCGCCCGCCTGGGCGCAGACGATCGTCGGCTCCTCGGTGAGCTCGAGCGGCTCGTCGAAGGAGACGACGTCGGTCGGTGCGCCGAGTCCGAGCATCCGCAGCGACCGGTCGATCGTGCCGTGGCGATGCCGGCCGACGACGACCCGGACCCGCGGCGCGCCCGTCAGGCCGTCGCGCTCGACGTCCCAGCCGGCCGCGGCGAGCACGTGGTGGCGCGCCGCCGCGAGCGCGGTGAAGTTCGCCATCTGGCCGCTCGTCACGAACCCGAACGAGGCGTCGCGCGGCAGGCCGAGCAGCTCGAGGAGCCACGCGCCGGCCACCTCCTCGACCACGGAGGCCGACGGCCCGGCCACGTAGAGGCCCGCGTTCTGGTCCCAGCCCGAGGTGAGGATGTCGGCGGCGAGCGACGCGTCGACCGAGCCGCCGATCACGAAGCCGAAGTAGCGGCCGCCCGCGCTCGCGACGACGCCCTGCTCCGCCGCGGCCGCGAGCTCGGCGACGACGCGGGCGGCGTCGGTGGGCCCGTCGGGGAGCGGCCCGCCGAGCGAGGCCCGCAGCTCGTCGGCGCTCGCCTGCGCCGGCACCGGCCGGTCGGCGAGCGAGTCGCGGAAGTCGGCCGCCAGCTCGGCGGCCTGCACGAGCAGATCGCGGAGCTCAGCCATCGGCCTTCGGGATGAGGAAGCTCCGCTCGAACTCGCACACGACCTCGTCGCGCTGGTTCAGGCCGCGCGTCCGCACCTCGACGATTCCCTGCGACGGCCGCGACTGCGACTCGCGCACCGACAGCACCTCCGTCTCGGAGCGGATCGTGTCGCCGACGAATACGGGGTGGGGGAGCCGGATCTCCTTCCAGCCGAGGTTGACGCCGCCGGCCTCGGTCGTGTCGCGCACCGAGAGGCCGAGCACGAGCGAGAGCGTGAACGTCGAGTTGACGAGCGGCTTGCCCCATTCGCTCGCGCGCGCCGCCTCCTCGTTGAAGTGCAGCTCGTTCGTGTTCATCGCGAGCATCGTGAAGAGCAGGTTGTCGGCCTCCGTCACGGTGCGCCCGACGGCGGAGCGGTACACGTCGCCCGCGGCGAAGTTCTCGTAGCGGCGCATGTGGTTACCGTAATCGGCATGAACCGGCTCGCGCAGGAAACGTCGCCGTACCTGCTGCAGCACGCGGGCAACCCGGTCGACTGGGAGCCCTGGGACGACCGGGCGCTCGAGCGTGCGCGTGCGGAGGGCCGGCCGATCCTGCTCTCGATCGGCTACGCCGCCTGCCACTGGTGCCACGTGATGGAGCGCGAGTCGTTCGAGGACGCGCTGACCGCGCGGGTGATGAACGAGAGCTTCGTGTGCATCAAGGTGGACCGCGAGGAGCGTCCCGACCTCGACTCGGTGTACATGGACGCTGTCGTGGCGCTGACCGGCCAGGGCGGCTGGCCGATGACCGTGTTCCTGACGCCGGACGGCGAGCCGTTCTTCGGCGGCACCTACTTCCCGCCCGAGCCGCGGCACGGCCTGCCGGCGTTCAAGCAGGTGCTGCTCGCGATCGCCGAGGCGTGGCGCGACCGGCGCGACGAGGTGCGCGGCTCGAGCGCGAACCTCGTCGAGCACATCCGTGCGAGCTCGCGCCTGCAGCCGTCGCCCGACCCGCTCGCCGGGGAGCTGCTCGACCGCGCCGACGAGAATCTCCGCGCGGTGTTCGACCCGGTGTGGGGCGGCTTCGGGCGCGCCCCGAAGTTCCCGCCGGCGCCGGTGCTCGAGTACCTGCTCCGCCGCGGCGAGGAGGAGATCGCGCGCACGACGCTCGACGCGATGGCCGCGGGCGGCCTGCACGACCTCGTCGGCGGCGGCTTCCACCGCTACTCCGTCGACACGAAGTGGCTCGTGCCGCACTTCGAGAAGATGCTCTACGACAACGCGCTGCTCGCCTCGGTCTACCTGCACGCGGCGAAGCGGTTCCACTCGCAGCGCTACCGCGCGATCGCCGAGCGGACGCTCGACTACCTGCTGCGCGAGCTCGCGCTCCCGGGCGGCGGCTTCGCCTCGGCGCAGGACGCCGACACGAACGGCGTCGAGGGCCTGACGTTCACGTGGGCGCCGGGCGAGGGCGCCCCGGACGAGCTCTTCGAGGAGTTCGAGGACGGCCGTTTCGTCCTGCGCGGCGAGCTCGACGACGAGACGCGCGCGCGGCTGCTCGCGATCCGGGAGGGGCGCCCGCAGCCGCTCCGGGACGACAAGGCGATCGCCTCCTGGAACGGTCTCGCCCTGGCGGCGCTCGCCCAGGGTGGGCGCGCCGAGCCCGCCGTCGCCCTCGCGGAGTTCCTGCTCGGCCCGCTCTCGACCGCCGACGGACGCCTCCACCGCACGTGGCGGGACGGAATCGCCAAGGGCACCGGCTACCTCGAGGACTACGCCGACGTCGCCCACGGCCTCATGGAGCTCCACCGCGCGACCGCCGACCCGCGCTGGCTTCGCGAGGCGCACCGGCTCGCGACGCTCGCCGTGTCGCTCTTCGCCGACGACGAGGCCGGCGGGTTCTTCCACACGCCGGCCGACGGCGAGGCGCTCGTCGCCCGGAAGAAGGAGGTGGACGACCACCCGACGCCGAGCGGGAACGCGATGCTCGCGTACGTCCTCCTGCGGCTCGCCCGGCTCTGGGGCGACGACGAGCTGGAGCGGCGCGGAGCCTCCGTGCTGCGCCTCGTGCGCGACCAGGTCGCGCGGGCGCCGACGTCGTTCGGCTGGATGCTGGTTGCGCTGCACCAGCATCTCGCCCCGCACCGCGAGCTCGCGATCGTCGGCGACCCCGGCGCCCCCGTCGCCGTGGAGCACGTCGCGGCCGCCGCCCCCACCGACGTGATCGCGTTCGGCCCGGCCGAGGACGTGCCGCTGCTCGCCGGCCGCGGAACGGTCGGCGAGCAGACGGCCGTCTACATCTGCGAGCGCTTCGCCTGCAGCGCCCCGATCACCTGACGACGGTCTCGCTGTGGTCGGTGTCGCGCGCCACCTCGTGGCGCTCCGCCGCCATCGGCTCGTCGGCTGCCGCGCGGTCGACGGTCGGCTGCGGCTCCTCGACGACGCGGCGCCGCGTGAACGGCTCGAGCACCGTCGCGAGCGTGTAGCCGATCCCGAACGCCAGCACGCCGATCCACGTGCCGAGGTTGCGCACCACGTCGCCGATCCCGATGTCCCGCGACCAGCGCATCACGTGCGACTGGAACCAGTTCGGGTGCGGCTGCATGCCGAGCAGCACCCAGCCGGCGACGATCAGGACGGGCAGGAACGCGATCACGAACATCGCCGGCGGGTGACCGCCTCCGCCCCGGAGCTGCAACGCCCCGAAGACGAGGCCCGCGCCCGCGACGATCCCGTACGCAGCCCAGTAGCCGCCGGTGGTGTGCCGGTCGACGTAGGCCGCGGCGACCCAGAGGAGGCCGCCGGCGATCGCGGCGCCGAGCAGCGTGGCAGGAGCCCGGTTCGCACCGGTGAGCATCATCAACATCGCCTCCTTTCCAGGGAAACGGAGAAACGCCCACTTCGGGTGCGGTCTAGAGTTGCCTGCATGGCCCTGCTCTCCGTGCGGAACGTCACCAGGCGCTTCGGCGGGATCGTCGCGATCGACGACGTCTCGCTCGACGTCGAGCAGGGGCAGGTCGTCGGCCTGATCGGGCCGAACGGCGCCGGCAAGACCACGCTCTTCAACGTGATCACGCGGCTCTACCGGCCCCACGGCGGCGAGCTCGAGTTCGACGGCCGCAGCCTCCTGCGCACCCCGCCGCACCGGATCGTGCGCCGCGGCATCGCCCGCACCTTCCAGAACGTCGAGCTCTTCCGCACGATGACGGTGCTCGACAACGTCCTCGTCGGCGCCCACACGCGCACGCGCCCGTTCCGGCCGAGCAACGTGGAGGCGCGGGCGCGGGAGGTGCTCGACTACGTCGGGATCGCCGGCGTCGCCCACCGCCCGGCGGCCGGGCTCCCGTTCGGGACGCTCAAGAAGGTCGAGCTCGCCCGCGCCCTCGTCGCCGACCCGAGGCTCCTCCTCCTCGACGAGCCGGCCGGCGGCCTGAACCACGAGGAGGTCTCGGCGCTCGGCTCGTTCATCACGGGTCTGCGCGACGACTTCGACCTGACGGTGCTGCTCGTCGAGCACCACATGGGCCTCGTGATGGGGATCGCCGACCGGATCCACGTGCTCGACTTCGGCCGGAAGATCGCGGAGGGCGCGCCCGACGAGGTGCAGCGGAACCCCGCGGTGATCGAGGCCTACCTCGGCGCCGAGCCCGCCGCCGCGTGACCCGCACGCTCGCCTGGCAGGGCTGCGTGAACGTGCGCGACCTCGGCGGCGTGCCGCTCGAGGGCGGAGGCGAGACGCGGTTCGGGGAGCTCGTCCGCGCCGACAGCATCCCGCAGCTCACCGACGAGGGGTGGCGCGCGTTCGCCGACCACGGCGTGCGCCGGGTCGTCGACCTCCGCTGGCCCGAGGAGCGCGCCGACGACCCGCCGCGCGACGTCGACGTCGAGGTCGTGCACGTCGCGCTCCTCGGTGCGTACGACCCGGACGTCGACGGGAACATGCGGCAGTACATCGAGGCGGACGACATCGTCGGCTTCCGCGTCGACGGCTACACCCGCTGGCTCGCCGACCACCGGGCGGAGTTCGCGCAGGCGCTCACGGCGATCGCGGACGCCGACGGCCCGGTCGTGTTCCACTGCCGGGGTGGGAAGGACCGCACCGGGCTCGTCGCGGCGCTTCTCCTGCGGCTCGCGGGCGTGTCGATCGCGGAGGTCGCCGCGGACTACGCGCTCAGCGAGGCGAACTTCCTCGCCGGGGGCGAGACCGGAGGCGCGTACTTCGTGCTCGCGACCCCGGAGCAGGGGATGGCGCGCACGCTCGAGTGGCTCGACGACCGCTACGGCGGCGTCGAGGCCTACCTGCTCGGCTGCGGCCTGGACGAGGCGAGGCTCGAGCGGCTGCGGTCGCGCCTGGTCGAGTAAGCCTCTGTAAAGCGGAAGCAGGATCCCGGCGAACGCGGTGGAAACCCGGTGGTCCCATGATCCGTCTCGCCGTCGTTGCAGGGGTGGCGGCGCTCGCACTACCGGCGGGGGTGCACGCGGGTGTCAACCCACAGGTCGCGGGGTTGCAGGTCGCGCTGCGCGCACACGGCCTGTACCTGTCGACGATCGACGGCATCTCCGGCCCGAAGACCGTCGCCGCCGTGCACGCCTTCCAGCGCGGCCACGGGCTGCCGGTGGGGATCGCGAACACGCGCACCCGCGTGGCGCTCGGCCCGCTCGGGACGCCGCTCTTCGGCTCGCGGGTGATCCAGGCGGGCGACTTCGGCTTCGACGTCGCGGTGCTGCAGTTCCTCCTCACGAAGAACGGCGTCTACACGGGCGCGCTCGACGGCTACATGGGGAAGGAGACCGCGGCGGCGCTCCGCCGGTACCAGCGACGCGCGCACCTGCTCGCCGACGCGGTCGTCGGCCCGCGCACGCTCGCCTCGATCGTGCACCGCAACCGCGTGCCGGTACGCGCGACGGTCGCGCAGACGCTTGCGCCGACCTCCTCGGACGTGCGCGCGAAGCTCGACGCGTGGGCGGCCCGGCTCGGGGTCGACGACCACCTCGTGCGCGCGCTCGCGTGGATGGAGTCCGGCTACCAGACGCGGATCGTGTCGACGGCCGGGGCGCGGGGCGTCCTGCAGACGCTCCCGACGACGCGGGAGTACGTCGAGACGGTGCTCGTCGGCCACCCGGTGCCGCGGACGGTCGACGGTGACATCGAGGTGGGGATCCTGTACCTCAAGCACCTGCTGACGGTGTTCCACGGCGACGAGAGCCTCGCCCTCGCCGGCTGGTACCAGGGCGAGCGGGCCGTGCGCGAGTTCGGCGTGTACAACGTGTCCAAGCCGTTCGTGGCGAACGTCCTCGCCCTCCGAGCGCGTATGTAGATGAAGCCCGCACTGATCGCCGCGCTGCTCGCGCTCCTCGTCCTCGCCCCGGCCGCCCTCGCCGTCTTCGAGAAGCCGATCCCGGCGATCGGGGCGCTCCCCTCGGCGGCCGAGCAGGAGCGGGCGGTCAGCGCGGCGCTGCGACAGGGCCGGCCGGTCTACTGCGGCGGCGGGCAGGGGAACGCCGTCGCGCTGACGTTCGACGACGGCCCGGGGCCCTACACGGGGCGGATCCTCTCCGAGCTGCACGCCGCGCACGCGCACGCGACGTTCTTCCTCGTCGGGAACCGGCTGCAGTACTGGCCGGAGGCGCCGCGCGAGGAGGAGCGCGTCGGCAGCCTCGGCAACCACACCTGGTCGCACCCGCCGCTCACGAAGCGCCGCTCGTGGGTGGTGTGGCTCGAGCTCCTGCGGACGCAGTACGCCGTCGCGCAGGACGTCGGCTGGAAGCCGCGGCTCTTCCGCGTGCCGTACGCGTTGCACTCGGCGAGCGTCGACGGGATCGCGCAGCGGCTCGGCCTCCTCGAGGTGTTCTGGGACGTGGACGGGCGCGACGACGTGCCGGACGCGAAGGTGGCGGACATCGTGCGGAACGTGCGGCGCGGGCTTCGGCCCGGCGCGATCGTCGAGCTGCACGACCTGCACGCGTGGACGGCCGCCGCGTTGCCGCAGATCCTCGCCGCGATCGCGGCGCGCGGGCTGCGCGCGGTCTCGGTGCCCGAGCTGCTCGCGCTCGACCCGCCCGCGCCGCACCAGGGCTGCCCGTACGCGCCCGTCGGCGAATGACCGGCCGCACCGCCTTTACAGCGCTGCCAGGTGCCGCGCTCGGGCTATGACCGACGTCGCCTGGAGCCTCGGCTCGCAGCCGGGGGAGGCACTGACGCCGGATCCGTAGTTCCCCCGAGGCGCGGGACGGGCGTCCGGAAGAGCGTTCGAACCGTGCGCAAGTGGCTTCTCCGCACCGTGCTCGCCGTCGTCGCGCTGTTCCTCCTCGCGCAGGCCGTTCCGTACGGGCGCGACCACACGAACCCGCCGACGCTGGCCGAGCCGAAGTGGGACTCCGCCCGCACCCGTGAGCTCGCCAAGGACGCCTGCTTCGACTGCCATTCGAACCTCACCATCTGGCCCTGGTACTCGAACATCGCGCCGATTTCCTGGCTCACCTACCGCGACGTGCACGACGGCCGCGCCGCGCTCGACTTCAGCGAGTGGACGAAGCCGCAGGACGACGCCGGCGACGCGGTCGAAGCGGTCGCGGACGGGTCGATGCCGCCCTGGTTCTACAAGCCGCAGCACCCGAAGTCGCGACTCTCGAGCGCCGAGAAGGAGGAGCTGATGCGCGGCCTCGCGGCCACGTTCCGCCGCTCGCCGCCGATGGGTGGTGGCTAGACCTCGAGCCCGAGCAGGTCGTCGACCGTCTCGCGGCGGCGGATCAGCCGCGCGGCGCCGTCCTGCACCATGACGGCCGCCGGACGGGGCACCGCGTTGTACGTGGAGGCCATCGAGAGCGTGTAGGCGCCCGTCACCGGGACCGCGAGGATGTCGCCGCGCCGCGGCGACGGCAGCTCGACGCGCTCGATCAGCACGTCGCCCGACTCGCAGTGCTTGCCGGCGACGGCGAACGCCCCGTCGGGCTCGGCGTCGGCGCGCGTCGCGACGAGCGCCGCGTAGCGCGCGCCGTACATCGCCGGGCGCGGGTTGTCGGACATGCCGCCGTCGATCGTCACGTACGTGGTCGCGGCGCTCGCCTTCTTGACGACGCCGACCGTGTACAGCGTGACGCCCGCCCGGGAGACGAGCGACCGCCCGGGCTCGAGCACGACCTGCGGCTCGGGCAGCCCGTGCAGCTCCCACGCGCGCTCGAGCTCGGCGACCAGGCCGCCGACGAACTCGCCGACCGTGAACTTCGGCTCCTCGAGGACGTGGCGGACGCCCAGGCCGCCGCCGAGGTCGACGACACGCGGCGTCCAGTCGAGCTCGGCCCGCAGTCGCGCCGAGAACTGCCCGATCCAGTCGACCGTCATCAGCGAGGCGCCGAAGTGCATCAGCTGCGACCCCACGTGCACGTGCAGCCCCTCGCATTCGGGGGCGCGGCGCAGGAGCTCGACCGCGTCCTCCGGCGGCAGCCCGAACTTCGAGCCGTGGTGCGCCGTCTTGACCGCCTCGTGCGTGTCGGCCTCGATGCCCGGGGTGACGCGCACGAGGAAGCGCGTCGCGCCGTGCCTGCGCGCGCGCTCCAGCTCCTCGAGCGAGTCGAGGACGATCAGCGCGCCCGCCTCGGCGGTGCGGCGCAGCAGCTCGTCCTCCTTGTTGTTCCCGTGCACCACGAGCCGGTCGCCGCCGAACCCGGCCCGCAGCGCGAACTCCAGCTCGCCGACGGTGGAGACGTCCGCGCCGAGCCCGAGCCCGGCGAAGAGCCGCATCACCGCCACCGAGGGGAACGCCTTCGTCCCGTACGCGACGAGCGCGCCGGGCGCCGCCTCCCGGTACGCCTGCGCCTGCGAGCGCAGCGTCTCCTCGTCGTAGACGACGACCGGGGTGCCGAACTCGCGGACGAGGTCGGTCGCCCGCACGCCGCCGAGCACGAGCTCGCCCCCGTCGACGTGGGCGGAATCCGGTAGAAGCTCCTCGAGCATGCTGTGCATCGTGCCTTTTCCGGCTACGATGCACGCGATGCAGCTGCTGCTTACGTAGGGCAGGGAACCCCGCGGCGAGAGCCGCGTCGGCTTCCCCCGGCCTCTCACGCGAGAGGCTTTTTCATTTCCAGGGTCGAGAGCGAGCGGAGCTCATGGACGGATACGACGCACATTCGATCGAGAAGAAGTGGCAGGAGGTCTGGGAGACCGAGCAGGCCTTCCACGTCGACGACCCGACGCCGGGCGAGGAGAAGCGGCCGCGCTTCTACCAGCTCGAGATGCTCCCGTACCCGTCCGGGCACCTGCACATGGGCCACGTCCTCAACTACACGCTGGGCGACGTCGTCACCCACTTCAGGCGGCGCACCGGCCACGAGGTGCTGCGCCCGATGGGGTTCGACTCGTTCGGGCTGCCGGCCGAGAACGCGGCGATCCGCGAGGGCGGCAACCCGCTGGAGATCACCGAGCGGAACATCGCCTCGATCTCCAACCAGATGCGCCGCATGGGGTGGGCGATCGACTGGCAGCGCGTCGTCTCGGCCCACGAGCCGACCTACTACCGCTGGACGCAGTGGCTCTTCCTCGAGTTCCTGCGCAACGGGCTGATCTACCGCAAGGAGGCGCCGGTCAACTGGTGCCCGAACGACCAGACCGTGCTCGCGAACGAGCACGTCGTCGACGGCCGCTGCTGGCGCTGCAACGCGATCGTCGAGATCCGGAACATGGCGCAGTGGTTCTTCAAGATCACCGCGTACGCCGACGAGCTGCTCGCCGACCTCGACACGATCGACTGGCCCGAGCGCACGAAGAAGATCCAGACGAACTGGATCGGCCGCTCCGAGGGCGCCGAGGTCCTGTTCCGCGTCGAGGAGCTCGACCTCGACATCCCCGTCTTCACCACGCGCCCGGACACGCTGTTCGGCGCCACGTTCTTCGTCGTCGCGCCGGAGTCGCCGCTCGTCGACCGGCTCGTCGAGGGGACGGAGCTCGCCGAGGAGGTGCGCGGCTACGCCCGCGTCGCCGGCGCGCGGCCGACCGAGGAGCGCGAGCAGCGCGAGAAGACCGGCGTCTTCACCGGCCGCTACGCCGTCAACCCGGTCAACGGCGCCCGCATCCCGATCTGGGTGGCCGACTACGTGCTGATGGAGTACGGCACCGGCGCGATCATGGCCGTGCCGGCGCACGACGAGCGCGACCGGGAGTTCGCCGAGGCGTACGACCTGCCGGTCGTCGAGGTCGTCTCGGACGACGGCACGCTCGTCAACTCCGGCCGCTTCGACGGGGAGGACTGGCAGCAGGCGAAGCGCTCGATCGTCGAGTGGCTCGGCGAGCACGGCAAGGGCTCGCCGGCGGTCAACTTCCGCCTGCGCGACTGGAGCTTCTCGCGCCAGCGCTACTGGGGCGCCCCGATCCCGGTGATCCATTGCGACGCCTGCGGCATCGTCCCGGTGCCCGAAGAGCAGCTGCCGGTGCTGCTCCCCGAGGTCGACGACTACCGCCCGAAGGGGAAGCCGCCGCTCGCCACCAACGAGGAGTGGATCAACGTCGAGTGCCCGCAGTGCGGCGGCCCGGGCCGGCGCGAGGCGGACACGATGGACACGTTCGTCGACTCGTCGTGGTACTTCCTGCGCTACTGCGACCCGCACAACGCGGAGGCGCCGTTCCTGCGCGAGAAGGTCGACGCGTGGATGCCGATCGACCAGTACATCGGCGGCATCGACCACGCGAAGGGGCACCTGCTCTATTCGCGCTTCTTCGTGAAGGCGCTGAACGACTGGGGGATGCTCGGCTTCCGCGAGCCGTTCCAGCGCCTCTTCCACCAGGGCTGGGTGAAGCTCGCCGGCAAGCGGATGTCGAAGTCGCAGGGCGGCGTCTCGCCCGACCAGCTGATCGACCAGTTCGGCGCCGACCCGATCCGCATCTACATCCTCTTCCAGGGGCCGGCCGACCAGGACATCGACTGGACGCCCGACGGGATCGAGGCGATGGTGCGCTTCATCCGGCGCCTCTGGCGCGTCGTCGGCGACGCCGCCCGGCAGCCCGAGTCACCCGCCGGCGTCGACACGCCGCTCGCGCGCAAGGCGCACGAGACGATCCGGCGCGTCACCGACGACATCGGCCGCCGCTTCGTCTTCAACACGCCCATCGCCGCCGTGATGGAGCTCGTCAACGAGCTGTCGAAGACGCCGGAGGACCCGGCCGCGCGCTTCGCGGCGGAGACGGCGGTGTCGATGCTGCAGCCGTGGGCCCCGCACGTGTGCGAGGAGCTCTGGGGCGTGCTCGGCCACTCCCGCCTGTGGGAGTCGCCGTGGCCGTCGTTCGACGAGTCGAAGCTGCAGCGCGACACGATCGAGCTCGTCCTGCAGGTGAACGGCAAGGTGCGCGACCGCGTGCAGGTGCCGGCCGGGCTGCCGGAGGCGGAGCTGATCGCGCAGGCGCGGGCGTCGGAGAAGGTTCGGTCGTTCGTCGACGGCAAGGAGGAACGGCGCGTGATCGTCGTTCCGGACAAGCTCGTCAACATCGTCATCTAGATGAGTAGTTCCAGGGTGGCGCCTGTTCCGGGGCGTGAGCCGGCCGTCAGCGTCCCGGTGCGTCCAGATCGCGCATCCGGGCACGTGCAGCCGTGGAACTACTCATCTGGGGCGCAGGCCCGACGTAGCGGGCGTGCGGGCGGATCAGCTGCCCGGTCGCGGCCGACTCGAGCGCGTGCGCGATCCAGCCGGCCGAGCGTCCGAGCGCGAACAGCGCGAACGCGGCGTCCTCGGGAAGCCCTCGGCGGAGCTCGAGCGCGGCGAGCGCGTAGTCGACGGTCGGCACGCCGCCGAGGCGCGCGAGGTGCTCGGTCGCCTCGAGCACGGGATCGTCGGCGGGCAGGTCGAGCAGGCGGAGGAGCTCCGCCGCGCGCGGGTCGCCGGTGGGGTGGAGGGCGTTGCCGCTCCAGAAGCCGGGCGCCCAGCCCTGCGCGGCGAGCGCCTCTGCGCAGGCGCGCTCGGCGCCGAGCCGGTCGACGTCGGCGAGGAAGCGGATCGCGAGCCGTCCGACGCCGCCGTGCCGCCTCCCTTCGAGCGCCGAGAGCGCGCCGAGCAGCGCGTTCACGAGCGGCGCGTCGGTGGCGGCGACCACGCGCGCCGTAAACGAGCTCGCGTTGAGCCCGTGCTCGGCGCAGAGGACGAGCGCAGCCGAGAGCAGCTCCGGGTCGGCGTTCCATCCGCGCGCGAGCCGGTGCGCGAGCGGACCGTCGCCGCGCGCCCCGGCCGCCTCGAACAGGCGGCCGACGAGCGCGCCGGCCGCGCGGAGCGTCGCCTCGCTCGGCGCGTTGAGGGAGACCGCGGGCTCGGCCCGCGCGTCGACGAGCGCGGCGAAGAGGCGCTCGTCGAGGTCGGCGGGCGCGCGTCCCTCCGACCGGCGGGGGAAGAGCGCCGCCGCGCCGTCCATCGTCCCGTCCCAGAGCAGGCGAGCCACCTCCTCGTAGGTGCGCGTCCGCGCGAGCTCCACCGCGTCGAGGCCGCGGTAGTACATGCGGTCGCCCTCGACGAGCAGCAGTGCCGACTCGATCGGCTGCACGCCCCAGAGGAGCATCCCCGCGGCGGCCGGCTCGTGGCGCCCCGCCCGCCGCGCCTTCAGCTCGTCGAGCGACCACCGCGGGTAGCGGCGCTCGCGGGTGGCCGTCGGCTCGGAGCTTACGAGGCCGCGGCTCACGTAGGCATAGAGCGTCTGCTTGGAGACGCCGAGGTAGGCGGCGGCGTCGTCCGCGGAGAGCGAGGACATCAGGTTGACGATAGCAGTCAACGTTGACGATCTTGCTAGCGTCCAGGCATGACCTTCGAGACGATGATCGACCCGGAAGAGCCCGAGCTCTTCGCCGGCGCGTTCCCGCGCGACGGCTTCCCCGTCTACGACTGGACGGAGCGCCCCGCGTCGCTCCCCGCAGCCGCCTGGACGACCGAGACGACGCACCGCGACGGCCAGCAGGGCGGCCTGCCGCTCACCGTCGAGCAGGGCGTGCGCATCTACGAGCTGCAGTGCGCGTTCACCGGCACGAGCGGCGCGATCCGGCAGGCGGAGTTCTTCGTCTACAGCGCCGCCGACCGCGCGATGCTCGAGGCGGCGCTCGAGCGCTACGCCGACGGGGCGCCGGTCGAGCCGACCACGTGGATCCGCGCGAGCCGCAAGGACGCCGAGCTCGTCCGCTCGATCGGCGTGCGCGAGACGGGGATGCTCGCCTCGGCGAGCGACTACCACACCTTCTACAAGTTCACGCCCGGCGGGCGGCGCCACGCGGCCGAGAGCTACCTCGACGCCGTCCGCGCCGTGCTCGACGCCGGCGTCCGGCCGCGCCTCCACCTCGAGGACGCCACCCGGGCGCCGCGGGAGTTCGTGCTCCCGTTCGTCGAGGCGGTGCAGGAGGTCGCCTCGGCGTACCCGGAGATCCTCCCGCCGAAGTTCCGCATCTGCGACACGATGGGGCTCGGCCTGCCCTTCGACTCCGTCGCCTGGCCGCGGTCGGTGCCGAAGCAGGTGGCGGCGCTCCGCGAGGCGGGAGTGGCCGCCGAGGACCTCGAGTTCCACCCGCACAACGACCTGCACCTGATCGTCGCGAACTGCGTCGCCGCGCTGCAGGCCGGCTGCTGCGCGGTGAACGGGACGCTGCTCGGGAAGGGCGAGCGCTCCGGGAACGCGCCGCTCGAGGCCGTGCTGGTGCACGCCGCCGGGATGGGCTGCCTCCCGGAGCTGCCGAGCTTCCGCGCGCTGAACGACCTCGTGGAGCTCTACGAGTCGCGCGGGGAGGGCCTGCCCGCGAAGTTCCCGCTCTACGGCCGCGACGCGCACCGCACGCGCGCCGGCATCCACGCGGACGGCCTGAACAAGTTCTGGCGGATGTACGCGCCGTTCGACGTGCCCGCGCTGCTCGGCCGGCCGCTCGAGCTGAGCTTCACCAAGGACTCCGGGCTCGCGGGGCTCGTGTTCCTGATCAAGCAGCACACCGGCGACGAGCTCGCGAAGGACGACCCCCGCCTCGTCGCGGTGTACGAGGAGCTCTCGCGCCAGTTCGACGGCGGCCGCCAGACGGCGGTCGAGTGGGAGGAGATCGCAGCGCTGCTCCCTGCGGCCTGACGAAGTTCCGCTTTCGTCACAGTCGCGTTTCCCACGCGCGACGATTCGCCCGGCACGGTGCACGCATGGTCTCGCTCCCGGTGCCCTCGCGTCGGCTCGCGGCCGCCGCGCTCGTGGTGCTCGTCGCCGCCGTGGTCGGGCTGCGGCACGTCCACGGGCACGCCCGGGCGGCGCCGCTCGTCGTCGCGCCGGTGCGGCCGCGGGCGGCCGCGGCGCGCCCGGCGGTGCAGCCAACGGTCGTCGTCGACGTCGAGGGCGCCGTGCGGCGGCCGGGGCTCGTGCGCCTGCCGAAGGCGTCGCGCGTCGCCGATGCGGTCGCGCGGGCCGGCGGGATGACGGCAAAGGCGGCGCGCTCGGGCGTCAACCTCGCGGCGCCGGTCTCCGACGGGCAGCAGGTGCTCGTCCCGGGCGCAGGCGTCGCGGGAGCGGTAGGGCCGGCCTCCGGCTCCGGCAGTCCGCCTGCGCCCGTCTCGTTGTCGAGCGCCACGCCCGAGCAGCTCGACGCACTCCCCGGCATCGGGCCTGCCACGGCGCAGAAGATCGTCGACTACCGCGCACAGCACGGTGCGTTCCGCTCGGTCGACGAGCTCGACGCGATCCCGGGCATCGGGCCCGCGCGCATCGCGGAGCTGCAGGGGCTGGTGACGCCCTGACCCGCGTCTTGCCGGCACACCTGATCGCGCTCGCGTGTGTGGCCGGGCTCGCGTTTGCGAACGTCCTGCGCCTGCACGCGCCGTTCTGGGCCGGGGCGGTCGCCGTCGCCGCGTCGCTCGTCGTGCCGCGGCCCGTGTGGCGGGTGGCGCTGGTCGTGGCCGTCGCAGCCTGGTGGTGGGGCAGCGTCCGCCTCGACGAGCTCGACCGCTCGGTGCTCGCCGCGCAGGTCGGCACCGCGGGCCGCGGCGTCGCGGTCACCACCGCCGAGGCGCGGGCCGGCCTCTACGACCAGAAGCAGTTCGCCCGGCTCGAGCGCTACGACGGCCGCACGCTCGACGAGCGGGTGGAGCTCGAGCTGCCGCTCGGGCGTTCGCCTCCGCAGGGTGCGGTGCTCAGCCTGCTCGCGGTCGTGCGCGCGCCGCGCGGGCCGTCGAACGGCTTCGACGAGGCGACCTGGCTGCGCCGGCAGGGCGTGCACGTCGTCCTGCAGGTCGATGCCTGGCGGGTCGTAGGTCGGCGCGGTGGCCTCGGCGGCCTCGCCGATCGCCTGCGAGCCTGGCTTCGCCGTGCCTCGTCACCCGGCCTCACGGGCGAGCGCCGCGCGCTCGTCGAAGGCGTGCTGCTCGGCGACGAGAACGGGCTCTCCGACAACCTGAAGCAGGCGTTCCGGCGATCGGGCCTCTACCACCTGCTGGCCGTGAGCGGCCAGAACGTGGTGCTGCTCGCGGGCGGCGTGCTGGTCGCGGCGGCGGCGTTCGGAGCGCGCCGGTCCGTCGGTCACCTCGCCGCGCTGGGCGCGATCGCGGCGTACGTGCTCGCGGTCGGCCCGCAGCCGTCGGTGATCCGGGCGGCCGTCTCCGGTGCGGCGGTCTCGGTCGCGTGGCTGCTCGGGCGGCTGAAGGACGCCTGGCAGGTGCTGCTGCTCGCGGCGGTCGTCCTGCTCGCGTGGAACCCGTACACGGTCTACGACGCGGGCTTCCAGCTGTCCTTCGTGGCGGTGCTGGCGATCTTCCTGCTCGGCGGGCCGTTCACGCGCGCGCTCGAGGGGTATCCGCTGCCGGGGCGATTCCGGCCGATCATCGGCGTGTCGGCGGCGTGCACGCTCGCGACGGCGCCGCTCCTCTGGCTCCAGTTCGGCCAGGTCCCGCTCCTCGGCGTGGTCGCGAACGCGCTCGTCGAGCTCGCGGTCGGGCCGCTGCTCGGGCTGGCGTTCGTCGCGGCGGTCGTCGATCCCGTCTCGCCGGCGCTGGCGTCGCTCCTTGCGTACGCGAACGGCTGGGTGGCGGCCTACATCGTCGCCTGCGCCCGTGCCGTTGCCGCCGTTCCGGGTGCGCAGGTCTCGGGCCGCGCCGCGGCGCTCGCCGCGACGGCTGCGTCGTTGCTCGCCCTCGTCGCGTTCAGGCGCGCTCGAACCGCCACAGGTTGACGTCGACGACCGGGCTGTACCCGACCTGCTGGTAGATCGAGTTCGAGGTCGGGTTGGCGAGGTCGGTGATGAGGCAGGCGAAGCGCTTGCCGCCGTCGAGGATCTCCTGCGTGGCCGCCGCGGTGAGGGCGCTCGCGTACCCGCGGCCGCGCAGCTCGGGCGGCGTGTAGACCGGCCCGACCCGCATCCCGTTCGCGGTCGGCGAGCCGTAGACGAGGAACGAGACCGGCTCGCCCCCGTCCTCCCGGAAGCGCACCGCTGCACCCGCGGCGAGCCGCCGCTGCACGAACGCCTCCCCCGAGCCCTCGTCCGACCCCGGCATCGCCTCCGCCGTGAAGGCGTCCACCCACGCGCCGGCGAGCCTCCGGTCGGCGTCGCGATACGGCCGCATCGCGCCCGGGACCTCGCGCGGCGACCGGACGGCGTCGCAGGAGTAGATGCGCTGCTCGAACTCGACTCGTGCCGGGGCCGGCCAGAGCTCGACGAAGGCGGCGCCGACCTCCACCCGCGCTCCGACGCCGGGCAGGTCGTGCCCGCGGAGCTCCTCGACGAGCGCCTCCACCGCCTCGCGCGGCATCTCCGAGAGGAGCAGCGCATGGGGCGGGGTCTGGATCGCGACGCCGACCACCCGGCCGTTCGCCGCGACCGTGAGGAGGAGGGGGTCGGCGGGCCCGTAGGCGTGCAGGTCGCGCTCGAGGCTCGTGCGGAACCCGAGCTGCACGCTGTGCTGGGCCTCCCGCTCGAGGAGGAAGGGCCCGGCGTGCTCGTAGAAGGCGGTCACGTCGTAGTGGCGCTCGACCCGCATGCCCGGCCTATCCTTGTCGAGATGGCGGATGAGCTGAAGCCGGCGTACCTGATCGCGGGGAGCGACCGGCCGAAGGTCGACCGCGCCGTCGCACGGCTCCGCGCCCGCTTCGAGCCGGACGCGGTCGAGCACCTCGACGCGGCGGAGGCGACGGGCGACGACGTGGTCGCCGCCTGCAACGCGATGGGCCTGTTCGGTGCCGGGCTGCGGCTCGTGATCGTCGACAACGCGGAGGCCTGGAAGGCGCCCGAGGTGAAGGTCGTCGAGGCGTACCTGAAGTCGCCTGCGCCCGGCACGACGCTGGCGCTCGTCGCCGGCGAGCTGAAGAAGGATTCGCCGGTCGCGAAGACGGTCGCGGGCACCGGCGAGGTGCTGATCTGGGACGTCCAGTCGAAGGCGATCCACCGCTGGATCGCCGAGCAGTTCAAGCTCCACCGCGCGAAGGCCGAGCCGGAGGCCTGCCGCCGCCTGGCCGAGCTCGTGGGTGACGATCTCTACGAGCTCGCCGGCGAGGTGGAGAAGCTCTCGACGTGGGCCGGCGGCGAGAGTGAGATCACCGAGGCCGAGGTCGACCTGCTGGTCGCGCCGCGCGCCGAGTCGCCTCCCTGGAACCTCACGGACGCCTGGGGCGCACGCGACGTCGCCGGGGTGCTGCGCGCAGCGGAGCGGATGCTCGACCGAACGGGCGACCCGGTCTCGCGCACGCTCCCCCGCCTGGTCGGCAGCCTGACGAACCACCTCCGCCGCGCGCGCGCCGCCCACCGGCTCGAGGCGCAGGGGCTGTCGCCCGCCGACGCGGCGTCGCGGCTCGGCATGAAGCCGTACCCCGCGCAGAAGCTCTTCGGCCAGGTGCGGAACTACAGCGCCGACGAGCTCGACGCGGCGCTGATCCGGCTCGCGCAGCTCGACCACGCGTTGAAGGGCGGCTCGCGCCTCTCGGGCGAGCTGGAGCTCGAGCGGGCGCTCGTCGAGATCACCGCGCCGGCCGCCTAGGGGCCGGGACCGCTAGGAGCCGGAGCCGGCCGCGAGCTTCGCGGCCTGCGACTTCTTGCGGGCGCCGGTGTTCCGGTGGAGCGCACCGCGCGCGACCGCGCGGTCGATCAGCTTGACGAGGCCCTTGTGCTCCGCCTCGACGGCGGCGCTGTCGCCGCCCTCGGCCGCGGCGGCCAGGCGCTTCGTCAGCGTCTTGATCGTCGAGCGGTAGCGCAGGTTCTCGAGACGCTCCTCGGCGGCC
>DASZWR010000040.1:0-70710 GCA_035546215.1 Gaiellaceae bacterium
GCGCCTCCTGGACCTAAAGAGAAGGCCGTCGGGGTCGACGGCCTTACTCGAGTCATGCAGTTCCAGCCTTTCCCCAGCTTGTGGACAACGCCCCGAAAGGGGGAGGCCGCAAGTTGGCGAAGGAAGTTAACTACGCGGGCCCTACCAAACAGAAGCGCCGCCGGCGATCCTGGCGGCCTTGACCAGCTGGGCAAGCTTGCTCATTTCGTATCCCCCGTTCGAGTGGACTGACGGCAACGTGAACTTTATAACCCTTTTGGGGGATTGGCAAGGTTTCCGGGCATTCCGGACCCAGTTTTGCGAACTGTCGTTCGCGTTGAGGCTCTACATCGCGTGTGCTGGTGCCCTTGCCATCGGGTCTGCGCTGGCCATGGCTGCAGTGGGTGTCACCCTTGGGCCGCTCCCGGCGATCGTCGGCCTCGTAATCATCAGCCTGGTAGCGGAATCCCGCGGCAGAATCAGGTTGCGTGGGACGCTCGACGTCTCGATCTCGCTCTTCCCGTCGATCTTCGCGGCGGTGCTGTTCGGGCCGCTCGCGGGTATGACGGTGTACGCGGCGTCGGCCGTCGTCCTGAAGATCCCGCTCACCGGACGTATTGCATTCGTCTTCAATCGAGCTTTGATCGGCGCCGGCGCAGGCGGCGCGGCGCTTGCGGTCGGGAGTCTCATGGACGCAGGCGCCGGAGAATTGATCGCTGCCGCGACCGTCGCGGTGCTCGCCGCCGAGGTGGCTGACGCGGCGGTCGCATCGCTCACGTACGAACTCCGCGGCTACGGCCGCTGGTTCGACGCGGCCCGTGACCTTGTGCCAGTCATCGTGGCGTCCGTCCCGTTCTACAGCCCTGTCGTGGCGATCTTGGCTCTGGCTTATCGCGATGTCTCACCCTGGACGCTGCCGTTGTTCTTCGCGCCAGGTTTGGCTGCCCAGCGGTGGTTCTTGCTGTACCAAGAACAGCGTCGACTCTCAGCCGATCTAATCTCGGTCAACGAGCAGTTGAGGACCGCGAACCTATCGTTCGCGAAGGGGCTCATTGCGACACTCGACGCGCGGGATCGTTACACAGCAGGTCATTCGGCCGCCGTTGCGATCTACGGCTACGACATCGCGGAAAGGATGGGGTTGTCCCGCGAGCAGTGCGAATTGGCCCATCTTTGTGGTCTCGTACACGACATCGGAAAGATCGGCCTCCCAGCAGGGCTGCTCGAAAAGCCCGGCGCGCTGACGCTCGATGAGCGTAGGGAGATGCAGCGTCATTCCGAGATCGGCGAGGGCATCCTCGCGAAGGTCGACTCGTACGCTGAGATCGCCAGCGTCGTGCGGCATCATCACGAACGCGTGGACGGGCAAGGGTATCCGGACGGGCTCGCCGGCGATGACATCCCCCTGCTGGCTCGCATCATCGCGGTCGCGGATGCCTACAACGCGATGACCTCTGACCGCCCGTACCGCGACGCGATGCCAAGTCGTGTCGCCCGGCTCAGGTTGGCCCAAGCTGTCGAATCGCAGTTCGACACGTCTGTGGTCGCGGCGTTTGAGGCAATTCTCGCCGCCGCTCCCGAGGAGTACCGCCTCGCCGCCGGCGCTGAGTTCGATCTCGCCTTGCGCCAGCCCGATCGAGAGCCTAGTCCGATCGCGGTCTCGGCGTAGCGTCATCGCGGGGATCCACAAAGCGGATCCTTCCAACAGCCTCCGCTCGAGTCCGCACTCCCAACTTTTCGAGAATGTGTCGAACGTGGACCTTGGTTGTTGAATCAGCGATGTAGAGCGCCCGCGAGATGTCTCTGTTCGTGTAGCCGCGGGCGATCAGACTTAGAACCTCGAGTTCCCTCGGTGTGAGTACCTCATGGGCTCCTCTATGCGTTCTGGTACGGAACCCGGCTCGCCTCGCCAGCGCGAGGTCGTTCGTTCTTGCGTAGAGCGCTTCAACGCTTGCTCGTGTCTCGTCGTCGTCGGCGAGTAGGTCCGCGAGTAGGGGCGAGGAGCGCACGCCGCAGACCAATGGGTCCCAGACACTGAGTGCCTCTGACTGTTCGACCACCTTCTGACGATGTTCGGCTCTTGAGGGAAACGCGATCGCAAGAGCAATCTTCGCGAGGAGGTGAGCCTCGGAGCACGTGGTGGCTTCGCATGCTTTGGACGCAGCATGGGTCGCCTCGGGGGCGCGCCCGAGAACGGCCAGGGCGATTGCGCGAGTGGCGAGGTACTCGGCGCGCCATGACGGGGAGAGTTGGAAGTCGGTCGTGCCGCTTACATTTCGAAGGGCGCCCTCCGGGTCTCCGGTTTGGAGGAGGAGACGAGCGCGCAGGGCACGCGCGTTGAGTAGATGGTGTCGGTCATTCATCCCGATCGACCAGTCCTCCACTTCTGCCAGCGCTCGTTCGGCGTCGGCGAACCTGCGCTGCCCGAGAGCGATCCGCGCTCGTACCCACTCGGCGAATGGATGAGCGAACTGGAGGTCGAACTCACGTATGTCTGCCGCGCAGTTGTCGAGCCACTCGGCCGCCTGAGCGTATTTGGCTTCAGAGCTCAAGGCGTAGGAGCAGATATAGGTGGCTGCTGATCGCGCGCGCGGGTCCTCGGCGCGCGGCAAGACGTCACGCGCCGTCTCGAGCTGAATGTCGCTCAGACCACCAAGACCGCCGATCAATCGGTAGCCAACCTCTGCGGAAATGGCTCGTAGAAAGTCAGTAGGAGAGCGGTGGCGTCGATCTTGTAGGTCGGCAACAACGTCCCAGGTGTTGGAGCGCTCACCGTAGATCGCTGCCTGACTAAGCCCGTACAGCGCTTCGGCTTCATCTCGATCATCATGAGCGGCCTTGAGTGCCAGGGCGAAGCCGATCTCCGAGGATTCGAAGTCCCAGAGAAACAGGGATGTTTGTCCGACGATCGCCCCGGCTCTCGATGCGAGCGGATGACTATCTGGGAGCTTTGCGGCTGCGCGGCGGGCGTGTTCGCGGGCGAGCTCAAGGTGCCCTTCTCGAAGAGCCGAGTCCGCAAGGACAACGTCGATGACGGGACTCGGAAAACCGTGCGAATCCTTCGCCGCCTCGTTGGCGAGTTCCACCAGGGTTCGAGTGCGACCTGTGCGCACCAGAGGCTTGAACGTCTGGCTCACGATGGGTTCGATTTGGTCGGCGACCGCGAACCGTTTGACGAGCTCAACGCTTTGCTCCCAAGCTTCGGCGTGAAGGCACGTCGCGATCGCAGCGCGAATCCGTTCGGGGGCGTCACCGTGCTCGAGCAGCTTGTCGAGAAGGAACTCTCGGATGAGCGGATGGAGCTCGAACTCCCCTTCAGCGGTGCCAAACCCGAGCTCAGCTGCCCGTTCGAAGACGTAATCCGCTCGACCGGGTGCCTGCGCGTCTAGTACTTGCCGGCTGACCCGACCGTATAGAGCGAGGTCATAGAGGGCGGTTTGAAGGTCATCTGGGACGCCTTCGAGAAGTTCCTCGGCCAGATACCTATGCAGTGAATACGGAAGCGGCGTCTCCGGAATCCGGGATGACTCGAGGGTCGCCGCGAGTCCAACCACGGCGGGCCACCCTTGGGCATTGCGCGCGATCCGGGTCGCCGCCTTTCGCTTGCCCATGACCTCGGACACTTCGGCCTCGGTCATCGCGAGATCGTCGCGGCTTAGCTCGAGTAGCTCTCCGTAGATGGTGTGTCGGCCAGAGGCCCAGCGTGGTCGTATGCGTGAGGCGAGAAGGACGCGTGGACCTTCGCCTCCCTCGATTGAAGCAACCATGTCCTCGAACTCTGGGGATGCTGCGGCAATTTCGTAGTTGTCGAGCACAAGCCATTGGACGCCGGCCAGGGTCAGCGCGCGTAGGACCACTGCGCCAAGTTCAGTGGCTGCGCGCTGAGGATTCTCCCGCGCGCGAACGTGCTCGCGGATCAGGCGTGCAGCCTCTTCGTTCCGGTTGTCCAGTTCCGTTGCGATTTCGTCTGCGAGCCACCCAATGTCGCGGTGGCTCGCGCGCAGCGTGAAGGTGAGTGAGTGCAGCAGTGTTTTTGCCCACTGCCGAGCGAGCGTGGTCTTCCCGTACCCGGCGGGTGCAAGGAGCAGGATCGTGCGCGCATCGGATTCGTCCAGCAGCTTGATCAGCCGCGGACGCTCGATGATGCGCCGACCCCTGCCCGCCCTCGGTTGTGACCTGCTCGCGGTCATGCCGTGCCTGCCCTCGTCGTGGCGCGCCGCTCGCCTGCCCCAAGGCTATGCCCTCGCTGACTGAAAGAAAAGGGGGCTGGCGCCCGTGACGGAGGGTGTCGTCACGGACGCCGCTTCGCCGTCAGCCCCCGTTGTCGGCTCGCGCCGACTCCAGTCGCTTGGCCAACGGGTCTTCACCCGTCAGCAGCCGGAAAGCGACCGGAATCTGTCGCCGTCTGGGCACCCCGAGCTTCTGGCGGAGGATGTCGCAGTGCGCCTTCGCCGTCCGCGGCGAGATGCCGAGGACGAGCCCCACTTCCTCGTTCGAAAGGCCCTGCGCGATCAGTTCCACCACTTCCCTCTGCCGGGAGGTGATGCCTGACGGATCTCTGAGTGCCTGCATGGTGCGAGGCTAGGGCGCGGCCGTTGCGCCAACTATTGGCCGAAGGGTGTATTCAGCGTCAGTGGAGAGCGTGTGCGTGAGGTGTGACGAAGGACACGTCGTGACCGCGCTCGTTCGCTGCGGCCAACTCGTCCTCGGTCAGCGCGCCGATGCGCAGCAGCAGCTCGAACTCGTCGCGCAGGTGCGTGCGCATCATCTCGGGGCCGTCCGTCGCGATCGTGAACGGCACGCCGTTGGCGAGGAACGTCCGGAACGTGTCGCGTACCTCTGCCTCGTCGGCGAGCGCCTTCGTCAGCAGGTTCGAGGTGGGGCAGATCTCGAGCGTGATGCCGGCGCTGCGGATCGCGTCCATCAGCGCCGCGTCGCGTGCAGCGAGGATGCCGTGGCCGAGACGGTCGGGGCGCAGCGACTCGACCACCTCGCCGATCTCCTCGACGCCGAACTCGCCGCCTTCCTCGCCGACGTGGATGGTGACGCCGAGCCCGCCCTCGCGCGCAGCATCGACATGCTCGCGGATCTGGGTGTAGTCGTAGCGCGCGCCTCCCGGCCGCGGGCCTGCGATGTCGACGCCGACGACGCCGCGCGACTGATACCGCAGCGCCTTCTCGACGATCACCATGTTCTGGTCGGCGCTGAACGTCCGGTCCATCATCAGGATCAGGCCGGCACGCACCTGCGGATATTCGAGCGACGCGAGGTCGAGCCCGCGCACCGCCGCGAGGATGATGTGGTCGAGGTCGCGCTCGCCGCCGCGGTTCCGCTTCATCGGGTTGAATCGGAGCTCGAGCGTCGTGATCCCCTGCGAGCGGTACGCGCCGCCGATCGCCGCGTGCACGCTCCGCTCCACCGCGAGCGGCGAGCTCTGGATCAGCTCCGTCAGGTGGTAGATCCGGTCGAGCGAGTCGAGATCCGGCACGCCGCGCGGGTCGGACACCGTGACCAGGCGGTCGAACTCCCAGTAGTCGCGGGTCGGCAGGTTGATGCCCTGCTCGTGCGCGAGGCTCCACATGATGTCCGAGGCCACCGAGCCGCCCAGATGGGTGTGCAGCTCGGCCAGGCCCCCTTCGAACATGCGCCGCAGTCTAGGCGCCCACTAGGGTCGTGGAGATGAACCTCGACGAGCTCCTCGCGCAGGCGACGACGCGTATCCGCCGCTACAGCCCGCGCGAGGCGGCTGACGCGGACGCGGCGCTCGTCGACATCCGGTCGCAGGACGCGCGCGAGCGCGACGGCGCGATCCCGGGCGCCTACCACGTCCCGCGCACCGTGCTCGAATGGCGGCTCGCCTCCACCGACTGGCGCAACGAGGAGCTCGACCGGAAGCGCGTGATCCTCGTCTGCGACCACGGCTACTCGTCGGTGATCGCAGCCGCCACACTTGTCGAGCTCGGCCGCGACGCCGGTGACATCGAAGGCGGCTTCGAGGCGTGGCGCGACGCCGGGCTGCCCGTCACGAGGCCGAGGCGGCACGACGGCCTCCCCGGCATGGGCGCTCCGGACTAGCGGGGCAGCGGCTGCAGGAGCTGCGACTCGACGAGCGCGACCGCGAGGTCGACCGAGTCGCTCATCAGCTGCTCGTCGACGAGCTCCGGCGCCTCCGCCGGCAGGTGGTACTCGTCGTACGGGAAGTGGAGGATCGTCAGCGCGGGCACCTTCCGCTCGACGAACCAGTGCGAGTCGACACCGCCGGTGCCCGGACCGGTCGTCAGCTCGTAACGGTCGAGCAGACCGAGGCTGCGAGCCGCCTCGATGCCGCGGCCGAGCAACGCGTCGGGCGACGCGAGGATGTTCAGCTTCTCGCCGCGACCGATGCAGTCCAGGTTCACGACGCCCTTCACGTCGTCGAGCTCGCCGCGCAGGAAGGCCTCGTCGACGTAGTAGCGCGAGCCCGTCAGCTTGATCTCCTCCGCGGCGAAGCCGACCAGCCGGACGCTTCGCTCGAGCTCGCGCCCGAGCAGGCGCTCGGCGACGCGCCGCACGCCCTCGATCCCGGTCGCGTTGTCGATCGCGCCGGGGCCGCGCCACACCGAGTCGTAGTGCGCGCTCACGATCACCCGGCCGTCGCCGCGGCCCGGGATGTCGGCGATCACGTTCCGCTCGCGGCGGCCCGGCAGGAACCTTCCGCCCACGCGCAGCCGCACGCGCATCCCGTCCTGCAGTCGCTGCGAGTCGGCGATCGAGACGAACGCCGTCGGCGGCGTCGTGATGTGGATGTGCGACGACATGAACGGGATCGCGCCCGTCGAGAAGGGGCTCGTCAGGAGCCGCGCCGCCTCGCGGCCGTCGTCGGTGACGACGGCGAAGTTCGGGAGGCGCTTGTCGCCGACCGGCGCGGCCGACGAGCCGATGCGCTTCACCGTCCCCTCGCCGTCGAACGGGTGCGCGTACTGGCACGGCCCGGCCGGCCAGCGCTCGCCCTCCACCTCGAGGAGCGGCTCGTCCGCCTCGTAGCCGACGAGGTCGAACTCCTGGAACCGGGGCTCGAGGCCGAGCTCGCGGAACGCGTCGGCGACGACGTCCGCCGCGCGCGAGGCGGCGTCGCTGCCGGCCGTCCGCGGGCCGATGCCGACCGCGAGCTCCTCGACGAGGTTCACGCCAGAAAGCCTAGGTGAACGTGGCGGTGAGGAGCACGTCGTGCGGGATGTGCGGCTTGCCCGGCACCGGCTGCAGCTCCTCGCTCACGTCGGAGCCGAGCTCGGCCGCGAGCCGCCGCCAGAAGCGCGCCGCCTTCGGGTTCTCGTTCTGGAACCCGATCCGCCAGCGGCCGGGATGGCGGCGGAGCACGGCGGCCGCCGCCTCGCGTCCGACGCCGCTCCGACGCATCGACCGCACGACGAAGAACTGGTCGACCCAGCGCAGCTCGGCCGCGAGCCCCGAGACGAGCGCGAACCCGGCCGGCCGGCCGCCGCGCCGGAAGAGATACGCCGCGCGATCGTCGTCGGGGACGAGGAACGGCTCGAGCTTCGCGCGCTTGAAGAGGCCCTCCTCGTTCGGGTGCGAGTCGCGGAACTCCGAGAGGTCGTGCGCGTAGAGCTGCCACAGGCGCTCGAGCACCGGATTGTCGGCGGGCGTGGCGGGCTCGATCATGCCGATAGCCTAGGGACGATGACCAAGACCCTCTTCGCTGTGTTCGGCGCCGGCCGCTAGCCGCGGCCCCCGAACGGCCGGCCTTTCGCCGGCGGCCGTGGCGTCCCGGCGCCGCTCCTCGAGCGGCGCGTGGCCACGCACACGGAGGTAGGTCATGCACGATCTCGTCGCGCGCACGGTGCGCGGCATCGAAGACGTCGCCGCGCGCGAGCTCGCCGCGCTGGGGACGGTGACGGACGTCCGCCGGCGCGAGGTGCGTTTCCGCGCGACGCTCGCCGGCGCGCTCGCGGCCGGCACGGTGGACGACGTGTTCCTCGAGCTCCTGCGGCTCGACCCGCCCGGCTCGCGGCGCGCGCTCGCCGCCGCGGTCGCGCAGGTCGACCTCGACGCGGCCGCCGGGACGATCGGTGCGCGGGGACGGTCGTTCGACGTGACGGTGAGCCTCGAAGGCCGGAGCTACGCCCGGGCCGCCGCCGAGGACGCCGTCGGAGCGGCGATCGCCGCGACCGACGGGTGGCGGTACCGCTCTCGCCGCGCCGCGAACACGCTCTCGCTGCGGCTCGTGCTCGACCGGACGCACGCCTGGCTCGGTGTCCGCGTCGCGCGGGCGCCGCTTCACCGGCGCCTCTGGCGGGTCGCCTCGCGGCCCGGCGCGCTGCACCCGCCGCTCGCCCGCGCGCTCGTCCGGCTCGCCGATCCGCCGGAGGGCGCGCGCCTCGGCGATCCCTTCTGCGGCACCGGGACGATCGCGATCGAGGCGAAGCTCGCACGGCCCGACCTGCGCGTCGTCTGCTCGGACACCGATCCGGGGGCGGTCGCCGCTGCCCGGGCGAACGCAGCAGCCGCCGGCGTGGAGCTGGAGCTCGCGGTCGCCGAGGCGTGCGGCTCCGCTCCGGTCGACGTCGCCGTCACGAACCCGCCCTGGGGCCGGGCGGTGGCGCCGCGCGAAGACCGGTGGGAGCCGTCCGGCCGGGCCGTGCTCCTGCTCGCCGAGGGCCTCAGGCCGCCGGGCGGTGCGACGGTGCTCGACCGGCGCTGGCTGCGCGTCTCCGGGAGGCCCGCGGTGTGCTGGACGGTGGAGCGGCCTGGTTAGAGTCACCCGAGGTGGTCCCCAGACCCGCACGCCTGCGCAGGCTCCCGCAGCAGTACTTCGTCGCGCTCCTCGGACGCGTCGCGGCCGCGGCTGCCCTCGAAGGCCCGCCGCTCGTCGATCTGGGCCGCGGAAACCCCGAGACGGGGCCGCCCCGGCACGTCGTGGAAGCCCTGCAGCAGAGCGCGGAGCGCCCGGAGGCGCACGGCTACTCGCCGATCCGCGGCCTCGCGCGGACGAAGCAGGCGTTCGCGGGCCGGTACCGCGACGTGTACGGCGTCGAGCTCGATCCGGAGCGCGAGGTGGCGCTCCTTCCGGGCTCGAAGACGGCGATCGTCGAGCTCGCACTGGCGCTCGCCGACGAGGGCGACACCATCCTGCTCCCGGATCCCTACTACCCGGACTACCCGTCCGGGCCGGCGCTCGCCGGAGCGCGCCTCGAGACCGTGCCCTTGCATCCGGAGGCCGGCTGGGCGCCCGACCTCGGCGCCGCCCCGGCAGCGGCCGCCCTCTACCTCAACTACCCGTCGAACCCCTGCGCCGTGTGCGCGCCCGAGGGCGTGTTCGCGGACGCGGTCGCGTGGGCGGAGCGCACGGGCGGCGCCGTCGTCCACGACGCCGCCTACATCGACCTTGTCTACGACGGCCGGGAGCCGCAGAGCTTCCTCGCGACGCCCGGGGCGAAGGACGTCGGCGTCGAGATGTGGTCGATGTCGAAGACGTACGGCATGGCGGGCTGGCGGATCGGGTTCGTCGCCGGGAACGCCGAGATCGTCGAGCGCCTCAACCTGCTGAACGACCACGCGCGGGTCGGGGTCTTCGAGCCGCTGCAGCAGGCTGCGATCGCCGCGTTCGAAGGGCCGCAGGACTCCGTCGCGGAGCGCGTCGCCGCCTACCGGCGGCGGCGCGACCTGCTCGCGGAGGCGCTGCCCGTCGACGTGACCTGCGAGGGGACGTTCTTCGTCTGGCTGCGGCTTCCCGAAGGGCTCACGGCCGAGCGGCTGCTCGAGGAGCACCGCGTCGCCGTCGCGCCCGGCGAAGGCTTCGGTCCGAGCGGCGCGGGCTGGGCGCGGCTCTCCCTGGCGGTCACCGACGAGACGATCGAACGCGGGGCCGAGCGGCTTGCCGCCGCGTTCGCAACGATGGCCGCATGAAGATCGGGATCGTCGTTCCGTTCTCGTGGTCCTACTGGGGCGGCGTCGTCGAGCACGCCGAGCACCAGGCGGCGGCCCTGCGCCGGCGCGGCCACGACGTGCGGATCGTCATGGGCAACGACCCGCCCGGCAAGTTCACCCGCTTCCTGCACCCGCGCAGCGGCCGCCACGGCCCGCTGCCGGACGGGATCATCGCGGTCGGCCGCTCGGTGGTCGTGCCGGCGAACGGCTCGCTGCCGAACATCATCCTCTCGCCTCGCACCGTCGGCCGCGTGCGGCGCGTCCTCGAGATCGAGCGCTTCGACGTCCTCCACCTGCACGAGCCGATGACGCCGGCGATCTGCGTGGCCACGCTCGCGATCGCGCAGTGCCCGATCGTCGCGACCCACCACGCGCAGGGCGAGCTCGGCTGGATGAAGATGGGGCTGAAGTTCTGGGGGTTCCTCATGGACCGCATCGACGCGAGGATCGCCGTCTCGCCGATCGCCGCCGAGTCCGCGCGGCGCTGGATCCCCGACGACTACCGCGTGATCCCGAACGGCGTCCTCATCCCGCCGGAGGCGAACCCCGCCGACCGCGACCACACCGTCGTCTTCGTCGGCCGCCACGACCCGCGCAAGGGGCTCGCGATCCTGCTGCGCGCCTGGCCGGAGATCCACGCCGCCACCGGCGCCCGGCTGCGCCTGATCGGCACCGACCCGCTGCAGTACCGCCTGCTGCACGCGCGCCTGCGCTTCGACGAGTCGGGGATCGACGTCCTCGGCATCGTCCCGAACGAGGTGCGCACGCACGAGCTCGAGCGCGCGAAGGTGTTCGTCTCGCCGGCGCTCGGCGGCGAGAGCTTCGGCCTCGTCGTCGCGGAGGCGCTCGCCTGCGCCACTCCCGCAGTCGCCTCCGACATCCCGGGCTACGCGGCCGTCGCGACGCCCGAGACGTCGCGCCTCGTCCCGCCCGGCGACCCCGACGCGCTCGCGGCCGCGGTGATCGACGTGCTCTCCGACGAGGAGCGCCGCGTCGAGATGGGCCGCGCCGCGCGCGCCCACGCGGTCGCCAACTATGCGTGGGACGACATCGCCCGCCGGCTCGAAGAGGTCTACGTCGAGGTGTGCGCGTGAGGCGCTGGTGGCCGTTCCTCACGGTCATCCCCCTGATCGCCGTCGCGATCGTGCTCGTCGCGTGGCGCGGGCCCGACTGGCACACGGTGCGGCACGCGTTCGTCGCCGTCTCGTGGCCGTGGGTCGCCGCGGCGGTCGGCCTGAACCTGCTCTCGGTCGTCACGCGCTCGATGTGCTGGGACACCTGCATCAAGCAGTCGATGGCGCCGCCGCACCCGCAGTACCGTCTCGTCTTCTCGGCGTTCTGCGTCGGCCTGTTCGCGAACGCCGTGCTACCGGGCCGGGTCGGCGAGCTGGCGCGCGCCGCAGTGCTGCGGCGGCGGATGCCGGGTCGCAAGGGAGCCACCGCCACGCTGATCGGCTCGGTGTTCGCGCACCGCGTCTTCGACCTGTTCCCGACGCTCGTGCTCGTCGTCTGGGTGCTCGTCGCCGCCGACATCCCGCAGTGGGCGTACCTCACGCTCGCGATCGCGATCGGCGCCGGCGTGCTGCTCTTCCTCGGCGCGATCCTCCTGTCCCGGCGCCAGCACCGCGAGCTCGAAGGGCTCGGGACGCTACGCCTGCTGCTCGCCCGCGGCCGGGAGGGCCTCTCGATCATGCGCGAGCCGAGCGCCGCCGTGCGGGCGGCCAGCTTCCAGTTCGCCGGCTGGTTCTGTCAGCTGCTCGCGGTGTGGTCGGCGATGAAGGCGTTCCAGATCGACGAGCCGCTCGCCGCCGCGGGGCTCGTGCTCGTGCTGATGAACGTGGCGACGATCGTGCCGCTGTGGCCCGGCAACGTCGGCCTCGTCCAGGCGGCGGTCGCAGCCCCGCTCGTCAACTACGGCATCGCCTACGCGCACGGCATCGCGTTCGGGATCGGGCTGCAGGCGATCGAAGCGTCCGTCGGGATCGGGATCGGCCTCATCTTCCTCGCCCGCGAGGGCCTGTCCTACGCGACGCTCAAGCAGATCGAGGAGCCGGACGAGGCGCTCGAGAACGCGGCCGAGGAGGAGCCCGAGCCTGCTCGCTCTCGCCTCGCCGGCTAGCCTCAAAGGGGTTCTCTCCGCGACCGAGGCGGCCATGCTGCTCGCATCCGGGATGCGCCGCGTCGACGGCGTCGACGCGGTCGAGGCGCCTGTCGCGGACGGCGGAGAAGGCACCGCCGAGGTGCTCCACCGCTCGCTCGGCGGCGACTGGCGCTCGGCGGTCGTCACCGACCCGCTCGGCCGTCCGATCGAAGCGCGGTGGCTGCACCTCCCGGACGGCACGGCGGTCGTGGACGTCGCCGAGGCGGTCGGGCTGCCGCTCCTCGCCGCCGACGAGCTCGACCCGCTGCGCGCGTCGTCGCGCGGGCTCGGCGAGCTGCTGCTCGCGATCCTGGCGGCGCGCCCGCGCGCGCTCCTCGTCGGGGTCGGCGGCACCGCCACCGTCGACGGCGGCATCGGCATGCGCGCGGTCGTCGGAGCGTGGCTCCGCGACGTGCCGATCAGGGTCGCCTGCGACGTCCGTAACCCGCTGCTCGGCGAGCGCGGGGCCGCACGCGTCTTCGGGCCGCAGAAGGGGGCGGACGCCGAGGGCGTCGAGGAGCTCGAGGCGCGGCTCGCGGCGCTGCCGGAGCTCGCGCCGTACGCCGACCTGCCGGGCGCCGGCGCGGGCGGCGGGCTGGGCGCCGCGTTCGCCGCCCTCGGCGGCGAGCTCTGCGACGGCGCGGCGCTCGTTCTCGACGCGATCGGCTTCGACGAGCTCGCCCGCGACGCCGACCTCGTCGTCACCGGCGAGGGCACGGTCGACGCGACCACGCTCGAAGGCAAGGCGCCCGGCGCCGTCGCGCGCCGCTGCGAGGCTCTCGGCGTCCGCTGCGAGCTCTTCGGCGGGCTCGTGCGCGACGGCGTGCCGGCGCACGCGCTCTCCGGACGGCGAGCGCTCGCGGGCGAGGACGTCGTGCAGCTGGGGGAGGAGCTAGCCCGCTCGCTGGTCGAGCGAACGTAGCTCCTCGATCTTGCCCTGCACGACCTCGAGCTTCGCCGCGCAGATGCGGTAGAGCTCCTCGCCGCGCTCCCACAGCTTCGTCAGCTCGTCGACGCCCGCGTCGCCGCGCTCGAGCCGGGCGACGATCGCCTCCAGCTCCGCCTGCGCCTCCTCGAACGTCGGCTCAGCCAACGGTCGCCCCGAACGTGCCGTCGGCGACGCGCACGTCGATCGCGTCGCCCGCGCCCACCTGCTCCGGCGAGCGCACGAGCTCGTCGCCGCGGTGGACGATTGCGTAGCCGCGCTCGAGCGTCGCGAGCGGGCTCAGCGCGCCGAGCCGCGCGTTCAGGTTGTCGAGCTTCGCGCGCCGCCGCTCCAGGGCGAGGAGCGGTGCGCGCCCGAGACGCTCGTGCGCGGCGGCGAGGCGCTGGGCGTGGCGCTCGGCCGCCCGCTGCGCACTGCGGTGCAGCCCCGCGCGCGTGGCCGCGAGCCGCTCGCGCAGCTCGGCCAGGTCCGGCACGACGAGGCGCGCGGCCGCGGTCGGCGTCGAGGCGCGCACGTCGGCGGCGAGGTCGCAGAGCGGCGTGTCCTGCTCGTGGCCGACCGCCGACACGATCGGCACCGCGCACCCGGCGACCGCCCGGACGACGCGCTCGTCCGAGAACGGCAGCAGATCCTCGAAGCTGCCGCCGCCGCGGGCGAGGACGATCACGTCGGCGCCGTGCCGGCACAGGTCGCCGATCGCGGTCGCGATCGACACCGGCGCCCGCGGCCCCTGCACGTAGGTCTCGGCGACGACGACGTTCGCCGGCGGGAACCGCTGCACGATGTGCGTGAGCACGTCCCGCTTGGCGGCCGCGTCGTTGCCGGTGACGAGCCCGATCAGGCGCGGGAAGCGCGGCAGCGGCCGCTTGCGCTCGGCGGCGAAGAGCCCCTCCGCCGCGAGCTGCTTCTTCAGCCGCTCCAGCGCCGCCAGGTGGGCGCCGAGCCCGAAGCGCTCGATCGTCAGCGCCTTCAGGCGCAGCTCGCCCCGCTGCTCGTACAGCTCGGCGCGCCCGAAGACGTGCACGCGCTCGCCCTCCTGCAGGTTCAGCTCCAGCGCGTCGAACTGCCCGCGCGGCATCTGCACCGGCAGGCACGCCCCGTTCTCGGGGTCCTTGAGCGTGAAGAAGACGGACGCCCAGCGCTGCTGGCGGCGAAGCTCGGTCACCTCGCCCTCGATCCAGAGCGTGGGCAGCCGGTTCAGCCAGCGTGCGACCCCGGAGTTGAACGCGCGGACGGTGTAGACCTTCCGCCCGTCGACCTCCATCGCCTCGACCTTCACCCGGTCGATGGTACTTCCGGCATGCTGTGCCGACATGCACAAGCGTCCCGTCCTCCTGGTCTCGCTCGCGGCGCTCTGCGCGGCGGGCACGGCGCTCGCCGCGACGCTCGACCGCGAGCAGCACAAGTTCAACGCGGCCGACCAGTCGGCGGCCAGGAGCGCCGTCCTCGTCAAGGCCGACCTCGGCACGACCGGCTGGACCGGCGGCGCGACGAAGCCCGACCTCGGCCCGCCGCAGACCTGTGCGAACTACGACCCGAAGCAGTCCGACCTGGTGCTCACGGGCATCGCCGAGACGCACTGGAAGCATCCGGGGCTCGAGGTCGACACCGAGGCGCAGGTGCTGCAGACGCCGGCCATGGTGAAGCTCGACTGGCAGCGCACCGTCATCGACCCGGACGCCGGCGCGTGCCTGAAGGAGAACATCATCAAGTCGCTCAAGTCGAGCCGCACGATCAAGTTCGTGTCGTTCCAGCGCGTCGTCTTCCCGCACGTCGGGGCGTACTCCCGCGCCTACGTCACGACCATCCAGGTGACCGCGAACGGCTCCACCGTGCCGCTCGCGGTCGAGGACGTGCTGATCGGCAACAAGCGCACCGAGTTCACGATCGAGTCGACGACCGCGAAGGCGGAGCAGGCGGCCGTCCACACCGCGCTCGCGCGCCTGGCGAAGATCCTGGTCGCGCGCGCGAAGGCCTGACCGGTTGCGGGTTCGTCCGGAGCGCGAGGACGACTTCGCGCAGATCGACGCCGTGGTGCGCGCGGCGTTCGAGGAGAGCGGCGACGCCGTGGCGCTGCTCGTCCGCCGCACCCGCGCGGACGGGAATGCCGTCCCGGAGGGCTCGCTCGTGGCGCTCGACGGGAGCGCGGTGATCGGCTACCTGCAGCTCTCCTGGGTCGGGCTCGAGGGCGGCAGCCGCGACCGGATCCTCGACCTCGGCCCGCTCGGCGTGCGCCCCGACCGCCAGGGGCGCGGCGTCGGCCGCGCGCTCGTCGAGGCCCAGATCGCGGTCGTCGAGCGGCTCGGAGAGCCGATGCTGATGGTCGAGGGGATTCCCAGCCTCTATCCGCGCTTCGGCTTCGAGCGCGGGGATTCGCTGGGGTTCACGAAGCCGCACGACTCGATCCCCGACGCGGCGTTCATGGTGCGCCGCTTCGCTGGCTACACGCCGGACCTGGCCGGCCGGGTCCGCTACCCGGCGGCGTTCGACCACCTGCCGTACTAGAGCAGGATCTCGGTGGCCGTCTCGAACGCGCAGCCTGCGCGGACGAGCTCGACGGCGCGATGCAGGTCGGCCTCCGAGTGCGCGAGCTTCTCGGCGAGCGGGAGCGGATACCCCGCCTCGATCAGCACGTGCAGCCGCCAGGACTCGACCTTCTCGCGTTCCGTCTGAGGATTTTCGATGGTCTGCGGCATGGTGAACGGTGATTCGCTTTGTCCTAGACGAACCCTGCCACGAGAAGTTTGTGACAAAACGGGCCTTTCGTTCAGGTACGCGCGGTCAGCTCGTCCAGCCTACGCGCCAGCTCGTGCAGCCGTCCATCGAGAACCGCGCGCTCCGATTCCGCGTCCGCCGCGATCTCCCTGAGCCGCTCGCGCAGGCCCGATTCCACCTGGTGCGCGCGGTCCTCGAGCGACACGAGGGCGTCGTCCCGCTGATGCTCGAGCTGTGAGCGAAGCCGCGCCAGCCGCTCCTCGACGCGCTGCGCAGCCGCGTCGCTGACGGCGTTCAGGCGCTCGGCGAGGACGCCCTCGGCCTCCCGGGCGAAGCGCTCGACCGCCAGGTCGAGCTCGCGTGAGAGCCGCCGCGCGGCCTCCTCGCGCGCGCCCTTGACGATGCTGTCGAACTGCACCGACGCAGCCTCGGAGTACCGCGTCGTCTCGCGCGAGACGATCCGCTGCAGCTGCTCCACCTGGCGGCGCTCGATGTCGCCGAGCGCGACCTGGATGCGCTGCGTCGCGTCGTTGGACTCGCGCTCGACCAGCTCCTGCAGGTCGCGCTCCCGCTTGCGCAGCCGGTCGGCGACCTCGTGCAGCGCGCGGCGCCGCTCGGCGGCGTGCTGCTCGAGCTCCGCGTTCGCCTGCTGGGCGACCTGCTCCGCCGTCGTCCGGAGGTCGGCGCGGATCCGCGCGAGCAGGGTGCGCTGCTCCTCGATCTCGTTCGTCAGCGACTCCGCGTCCTGGCCGATCTTCGACTCGACCTCGGCCATCAGCTGCCGCTGCCGCGCCTCGATGCGCTTCAGCTCGTCGGAGAGGCCCTGCTGCAGGCGCTCCACGTCGGCCTGCCAGTTGCCGAGCCGCTCCTCGACCGCGGCCTGGGCCTTGAGCAGCTGCTGCCCGAGCCGGGCGCCCGCGTCGCGCTCGCGCTCGAGCACGTCGCGCCGGCGCTCCTCGGCGATGCGCCGCTCCTCCTCGGCCAGCTGCGAGAGCGCGTCGGCGCGCTCGCGGGCCAGGGTCGTGCGGAGATCCTCGGAGCGCTGCGCGATCTCGGCCGCGACGACCTCGTCGAAGGCCGCGCGGCCGCGCTCGAGCTCCCGCTCGAGGAGCCGCTGGTGGCCGCGCACCCTGCGAAGCGCGACGAGGCAGGCCGCGAGGGCCAGCACGGCCAGGACGGCGGCTGCGATCGCGACGATGGCGGCGACGCTCATGGCCTCATCGTAGGCGCGCCGCGACGAGCGCGACGGCGACCGCGACGGAGGCCCACGTCAGCAGGCGCAGCGCGCGCTCGAGCGGCGCCGTCCCCTCCATCGTGCCGCGCGAGCGCCGCGCAGCGCGCACCGGCGTCGACAGCGCGCGCTGCGCCAGGCTGAGTGCAAGCGCGTACACGGCGGCCGCCACCGCCTCGAGCCTGATCGTCTGCGCCTCGACGAAGTAGCCGGTCAGCGCGGGAAACGCGCCCCAGGCGACCGCGAAGCCGACGTCGGTGTGGAAGGCGAGCTCCAGGTTGTACGCAGGCACCAGGATCGCCCCGACCGCGACGAACGCCAGCAGCCACCAGCCCCAGGCGGCTGCCGCGCCGACGCCGATCGCGACGCCGCCTGCGAGCCCGAGCGCGGCGATCGCGACGAGCACCGGCGACGGGATGCGCGTGCGGAGCGGCCGGCCGTTCAGCTCGTCGAGCGCGTGCGCGGCGATTCCCATCGCGAGGAAGAAGGACGCGATCCCCCAGAGCATGCGGTCGAGGTGGAACCGGGGCGCGAGCGCGGCGCCGACGGCCACGTACGAGAGGTGCCACAGCGTGTAGGGCGGGTGGAGCAGCGTCACGTAGTCGCGCCAGCCGCCCGGGCGCAGCGCGTAGAACGCGGGCCTTACCTCTTGTGTCCCCACGTCACGATTCCGCCGCCGAGGCTGAGCCGCCTGGCCTGCACGTCGTCGATGCCCGCGTCGCGCCATGCCTGTAGCAGCCGCTCGAGCGGCCATTCCTCGTAGTGGCCGCGGATCGACGGACCGAGGAACGCGCCCACCTCGTGCCAGCCGTGGCCGATCAGCCGCCCGGCGCCGGTCAGCCCGTACCGCACCCACAGCTCCCACAGCGGGCGCCACAGCCCGCGCGGCACGCCGAACTCGAGCCCGGCCAGCGTTCCGCCCGGCTTCACGACGCGCGCCAGCTCGCGCAGCGTCGCCGCGGGGTCCTCGACGTAGCGCAGCAGGTAGGTGAACGTGACGGCGTCGAAGAGCCCGTCCTCGAACGGGAGCGCACGCGCGTCGCCTTCCTGCAGCCGCACCTTCTTGGTCGCGCCGGCGAGGATGACCCGCTGCCGCCCGACCTCCAGCATCTCCGGGCTCTGGTCGAGGCCGACGACGAAGCAGTCCTTCTGCCGCACGAGCTCGAGCGACACCGCCGCCGTGCCGCACGCGACGTCGAGCACCGTGTCGTACGGGCCGGCCTCGGTCTGCAGCACGAGGAAGCGCCGCCAGCGCGGGTCCTGCGCGAAGGAGAGGATCGAGCCCCACCGGTCGTAGCGCGGGCCGAGCGGCGCGAAGAGGGTGCGGGCATCCATACCCTTCGACTCTATGGCTCTCGCAGAGGATCTGGAACGGATCGCCGCCGCCGCGGCGGCTCACGGCCCGGTCGCGGCGGTGATCGCGGCCGAGCCGGCGCGCGCCCGGCGCTTCTACCTGGTGGCGCTCGGCGCCGGCGAGGAGCGGCGCTGGGCGGTGCTGACCGACGCCGGCGACGTCGTCGAGCGGAAGGACGAGATCCGCGACGTCGCCTCGATCGTCGCGATGTGCGAGCTCGCCGAGGACCTGGCGGGCGGGGGAGACCTCGAGCAGCTCCGCGCCGAGCTCGCACAGGTGCGCATCGTCGAGCAGCCGCCCGGGATCGAGGAGGCGGAGGAGGCGGCGCTCGCGCTCGAGCGCACGATCGGCGCGCCACCGCGCGTCGCGACGCCGGCCTTCCTCGACGAGGTCGGCGCGGCGACCGTCGCCCTCGAGCGCGCGCTGGGCGAGGTGTCGTCCCCGTTCTCCGCGGCGATCCGCGGCGCGACCGGCGCGGTTGAAGAGTTCGTGAAGGAGGTCGAGCGGGACTACCTCCGTCCGCTACCGTGACCTCATGGAAGGCGGATTCGGATTTCCCTTCGGCGGCGACCCCGAGGATCTTCTGCGCGGGCTGCGCGAGTTCGCCGAGCAGCAGGCCGAGTCGGTGCAGGAGGCCCAGCGCGAGCAGTTTGCGACGCTGACCCTGAACACGGCGGTCGAGCTGACGGCGGCGGCGCTGCAGCAGGTGCAGGTCTCGGGCCCGGTGGAGGAGCAGTCGATCGCACTGCGCGACGCCATGCGCGTCCTGTTCCCCGAGGCGGTGGCGCTCGTGAGCGCGGCCCGCCAGGGGTTCATGCGCGAGGGCTAGCCTCGCTGCGACTACCATCCCGCGCGCCTTGGCTCTCCTCGACCGCGCGATCGTCCGCCTGCTCCCGGCCGTCCCGAGGCCGCTCGTCCAGCGCCTCTCGTCGCCGTACATCGCCGGCCCGACGCTCGAGGACGCCGTCCGCGTCGTCCGGCGCCTGAACGCCAAGGGGAAGCTGGCCACCGTCGACGTGCTCGGCGAGGAGGTCGCGACACCCGACGAGGCGCGCGCGATCGCCGGCCAGTACCACGACGTGCTCGCGCGGATCGACGAGGAGAACCTCGACGCGAACGTCTCGGTGAAGCTCACCGGCCTCGGCCTCGAGGTCGACCGCGACCTCTGCCGCGAGAACCTCGAGTCGATCGTCGCCGACGCCGCCGCGCGCGGGACCTTCGTGCGGATCGACATGGAGGACTCGTCGACCACCGACCGCACGCTCGAGCTCCACCGCGAGCTGCGGGACGGAGGTCACGAGAACCTCGGCGTCGTGCTGCAGGCCTACATGCGCCGCACGATGTCCGACCTGCGCGGGCTCGAGAACGTCCGCCTCTGCAAGGGCATCTACGTCGAGTCGCCCGAGATCGCGTACCGCGAGTACGACGCCGTGCGCGCCAACTACGTCCGCGCGCTCGAGGCGCTCGTCGCGCAGGGGACCTACGTCGGCATCGCGACCCACGACGAGCACCTGATCGGCGAGGCGCTGCGCATCGTCGGCGACGCCGGGCTCCCACGCGACCGGTACGAGTTCCAGATGCTCCTCGGCGTGCGCCCCGATCGCGCCGACGAGCTCGTCGCGGCCGGTCACAGGCTCCGCGTCTACGTCCCCTACGGGACGCACTGGTACGAGTACTCGGTGCGGCGGCTCCAGGAGAACCCCGCGATCGCGGGCTACGTCGCGTCGGACGTCGTCGGGCGGCTGCTCGGCGGACGGAAGCTCTAGTAGCCGGGCGGCGCGCCCGGATCGTCGACCTCCTCGACGACGCGGCGGCGCCGCGGCGGGTACGCCGCGCGCGGCGCGCCCTCCACGTACGTCGTGCGGCGACGGAGGTAGCCGGGGCCCCACGCGGACCACAGCACGAGGTCGAGGATCAGCCCGACCAGGCCGACCAGGAAGAGGATCCAGCCGACGGTGTTGACGTCGATGGACCCCGGGTTGGCCGGGTGCACGGCGAGGGCGAGGATCAGCCCGACGGCGGCGATGATGAGGCTTACGGCGATTCCCATGCGCAGGTGGTTCCCCCTGCGTCGATTTCTACGCGCGCAGCGAGAACCCGCCGTCGACGACGAGCGTCTGGCCGCGGATCATCCGGGCGTCGGGCGAGCAGAGGAAGGCGACCGCCCCGGCGATGTCCTCCGGGTCGACCATGCGCCCGGCCGGGTTGTTCCGGCCCGCGGCGAGCATCTCCTCGCGGTTCGGGAACGCGTCCAGCGCGTCGGTCTCGACGACCCCGCCCGAGACGGCGTTGACGCGCACCCGCGGCGCGAGCTCGACCGCGAGGTAGCGGACGAGCGACTCGAGCGCCGCCTTCGACGTGCCGACGAGCGTGTAGTTGTCGAGCACCCGCTGGGCGCCGAGCGACGAGATCGCGACGATCGACGAGCCGTCCGGCATCTGCGGCGCCGCGACCCGCGCCAGCTGCAGGAGCGCCCGCGCGTTCGTGTTCACCGTCCAGTCCCAGTGCTTCTCGGTCGCCTCGAGCGCGGGGACGCTGACGCCGCTCGCCGCGTTGTGCACGAGCACGTCGAGCGGGCCGAGCGCAGCGACCTCCTCGAGCACGCGCTCGGAGGTGACGTTCCCGCGCACGAGCGTCGGCTCGGCTCCGAGCGCGCGCAGCTCCCCGGCTGTCTGCTCGGCCGCGCGGTCGGAGCGGAAGTAGCCGATCGCCACGCGCCTCGCGCCGTCGCGCGCGAAGCGCAGCGCGATCGCGCGGCCGATCCCGCGGGACCCGCCGGTGACGAGGACGTTCACGCTCGGCGCGGGAGGGGGGCGTCGGCCGGCGCCGACGACGGGATCTCGTCCCAGCCGATCCGCCCGGGCGACTCGCGCGGCCCTTCGTCCGCCTTCGAGGACGCGTGCCCGAGGCGGTCGAGGCGGTCGATCTGCTGCTCGGCGTACCGGCGCACCTCGTCGCCCTCCGGGAGGCCGGCGACGAGCTCGCGCACCCGGGCGCGGATCTGGTAGGCGAAGTGCGGCGTCGCAGGCCCGACGAGGGCGTCGACGTCGTCGCGTGTCGGCTGGCGATCCATGACCGCCAGAAGCCTAGTTAACGTCGTGCGGGTGCGCGGACGGACCGTCGATCTCATGCTGCTCGGAACCGTCCTCCTCTGGGCGCTCAACTCGACGGTCACGCGGTACGTGATCACGCACGGATTCCACCCGCTCGCCTACGGGACGATCCGGTACGGCGCCGCGATCCTCCTCTTCTGGCTCTTCACCTGGTCGCGCGAGCGGTCGTTCCGGATCGCGCGGCGCGACCTGCGCTACGTCGCGATCGCCGCCACGATGATCTTCGTGAACCAGCTGTGCTTCGTGTACTCGCTCGACAAGACGTCCGCGGCCACCGTGACGCTCTTCCTCGGCACGTCCCCGATCTGGATCGGCGTCGTCGCGACGGCGATCGGGCTCGAGCGGATGGGGCGCGGCTTCTGGATCGCGACCGGCGTCTCGCTCGTCGGGGTCGGGTTCGTGGCGTCGGGCTCCGGCGGATTCTCCGGGCACCTCGCCGGGGACGCCCTCGCCGTGGGCACGGCGATCACCTGGGGGATGTACTCGGTCGCGATCACGCCGCTGATGAGGCGGTACTCGCCCTTTCGGATCAGCTCGATCGTGCTGGCGATCGGCTGGGTGCCGCTCGCGGCCGTCGGCGCCCGGCAGGTGGCCGAGCAGCACTTTCACTTCTCGACCCTCATGTGGCTGTGCTTCGCCTTCGCCGTCGTGGGCCCGCTGTTCCTGACGAACATCCTCTGGTTCACGTCGATCTCGAAGGTCGGCCCCTCGCGGGCCTCGCTGTTCTCGAACACGCAGCCCGCGTTCGGGGTCGTCTTCGCGATCCTCCTGCTCGGCGAGCACCTGTCGCGCTGGGAGGTGGTCGGCGGCGTGCTGATCATCTCCGCCGTGCTCGTCGAGCGCTCCCGGCGCACGCCGCTGGAGCCGCCCGGTGACTAGCTTCGGCGAGCGCCTGCGGCAGCAGCCGCCGGGCTACAACTTCACGATCGGCCGGATCCTCGCGATCTACGCCGGGCTGATGGTGACGCTCGCGCTCGCGGCGCTCGACCAGACGATCGTCGCCACCGCGCTCCCGAGGATCGTCGGCGACCTGGGCGGGATCACGCAGTACTCGTGGGTGTTCACCGCCTACATGCTCACCTCGACGGTGACGGTGCCGCTCTACGGGAAGCTCGGCGACGTCTACGGCCGCAAGAACCTCTTCCTGCTCGCGATCGTGCTGTTCCTCGTCGGCTCGGCGCTGTGCGGGTTCGCGCAGACGATGACCGAGCTCGTCTTCTGCCGCGCGATCCAGGGGATCGGCGCCGGCGGCCTCTTCCCGCTCTCGCTCGCGGTGATCGGCAACATCGTCCCGCCGCGCGACCGCGGCCGCTGGCAGGGCCTGATCGGCGCGGTGTTCGCCTCGTCGTCGATCATCGGGCCCGCGGTCGGCGGCTTCATCGTCGACAACACGAGCTGGCGCTGGATCTTCTTCGTGAACCTGCCGGTCGGGGCGCTGGCGCTCGTCGTGATCTCGCTGACGATGCCGCACCGCGCGGCGCGCACCGCGCACACGATCGACTGGCTGGGCGCGGGCGTCCTCGCCGCCGGCACGGGCGCGCTGCTCCTCGGGCTCGTCTGGGGCGGGAACGAGTACCCGTGGGCGAGCGGCGAGGTGATCGGGGTGATCGCCGCCGCCGTGGCGCTGCTCGCCGTCTTCGCCCTCGTCGAGCGCCGCGCGGCCGAGCCGATCCTGCCGTTCGACGTGCTGCGGAACCCGATCGTCGCCGGCAGCGTCGCCTGCATGGCCCTCGTCGGCATGGTGATGTTCGGGACGATCTCGTACGTCCCGCTCTTCGTCCAGGGTGTGATCGGGACCTCGGCGACCTCGTCGGGCGTGGTGCTCACGCCGATGACGCTCGGCGCGGTATGCACCTCGATCCTCACCGGCCAGCTCGTGTCGCGCACCGGCCGCTACCGCTGGAACGCCGTGCTCGGCCCGGTCGTCCTGACCGGCGGGATGATCCTGCTCTGGCGCATGGGCGTGGGCACGACGAACGCCGAGGCCGCGCGCAACATGGTGATCACGGGCATCGGCGTGGGCTCGATGATGCAGGTGTTCGTGCTCTCGGTCCAGAACGTCGTGCCGCGCGCGCGGATCGGCTCGGCGACCGCTCTCACCCAGTTCTCGCGGCAGATGGGCGCGACGCTCGGCGTCACGGTGATCGGCGTGATCGTCAACCACGGGCTCCCGGCCGGCGTGTCGGCGGGCGGCGAGGGGGCATCGATCCACCGGCTGCCGCCCCAGCTTCGCAGCGGCCTCGCGGCCGCCATCCACCCGGCGTTCCTGGTCTCGGCGTGCCTCGCCGCCTGCGTCTGGCTGATCGCCGTCGTCTTCGTCAAGGAGCAGGCGCTGCGGCGCTCGCTCGACGACGTCGCCGCCGTCGAGGCAGCCGCCGCAGCCCCGGCTGCACCGGAGTAGAGTCCGGACCGTGACCGACGACTTCATGCCGCTCGACGGCTGGGATCACGTCGAGCTCTGGGTTGGGAACGCGAAGCAGGCCGCCTACTACTACGAGCACGCGTTCGGCTTCCGCTGCACGGCGTACGCCGGCCCGGAGACCGGGGTGCGCGACCGCGCGAGCTACGTGCTCGAGCAGAACGATGTGCGGCTCGTCCTCTCCAGCTCGCTGCGCCGCGGCCACGAGATCGGCGAGTTCGCGGCCGTGCACGGCGACGGCGTCAAGGACATCTCGCTGCGCGTGCCCGATGCGCGCGAGGCGTACCGCCAGGCGGTGCAGCGCGGCGCCCGCGGCGTCACCGAGCCGTACGAGGTCGCCGACGAGTACGGCGCCGTCACGCTCTCGACGATCGCGACCTACGGCGACGTCGTCCACACGTTCGTCGACCGCCACGCCTACGAGGGCGCGTACCTGCCCGGGTTCGTCGCGCGCGAGGCGGCGTCCGACGACGGCGTGGGCCTGCTCGCGCTCGACCACATCGTCGGCAACGTCGAGCTCGGCCGCATGGAGCACTGGGTCGAGTTCTACGAGCGCGTCTTCGGGATGACCGAGATGATCCATTTCTCCGACGACGACATCTCGACCGAGTACTCGGCGCTGATGTCGAAGGTGATGACTGACGGCCAGGGGAAGGTCAAGTTCCCGATCAACGAGCCGGCCGAGGGGAAGCGCAAGAGCCAGATCGAGGAGTACCTCGAGTTCAACCACGGCCCCGGCTCGCAGCACATCGCGATCCAGACGGCGAACATCGTCGAGACCGTCGAGGCGATGCAGCGCCGCGGCGTCGTGTTCCTCTCGACGCCCGACACGTACTACGACGAGACGCCCGAGCGGGTCGGCCAGATCGACGAGAGCTGGGACGACCTGCGCCGGCTCCGCATCCTCGCCGACCGCGACGACGACGGCTACCTGCTGCAGATCTTCACCAAGACGGCGCAGGACCGGCCGACGCTCTTCTTCGAGGTGATCGAGCGCCACGGCGCGCGCGGCTTCGGCGACGGCAACTTCAAGGCGCTCTTCGAGGCGATCGAGCGCGAGCAGGCGCTCCGCGGCAATCTCTGAGTACCTCGGAGCGGCGGCGCGCCAGGCGGGGGTGACCGCCCACGCGGAGCATCGCCCGTGGCCGCTCCCGCAGGAGCCCTGGTCGGCGGCCATGACCTGGCTCGAGCTCGCGTTCCTGCACTGGCGGGTCGACCAGCGCGAGCTTCGCATGCACCTGCCGCAGTCGGTCGAGCTCGAGACGTTCGACGGCTCGGCATGGCTCGGCGTCGTCCCGTTCGAGATGACGGGCGTCCGGTTGCGCGGGATGCTGGCGCTGCCGCGGCTCTCGACGTTCCCGGAGCTGAACGTGCGCACCTACGTCACGCGCGACGACCGTCCCGGCATCTGGTTCTTCTCGCTCGACGCCGCGAGCCGGCTCTTCGTCGAGGCGGCCAAGTGGCGGTACAAGCTGCCGTACCACCTCGCGCAGATGCGGTCGCGCCGCATCGGCGACCGCGTGCACTACGAGTCGGCCCGCCCCGGCGCCGCGTTCAGCGGCAGCTACCGCGGCGACGGCGACCTGTTCCGGGCGGAGCCGGGCACGCTCGAGCATTTCCTCACCGAGCGCTACTGCCTCTACACGGAGGACGGCGGCCGCGCGTTCCGGGCCGAGATCCACCACCCGCCGTGGGACCTGCAGCGCGCGGAGGCGGCGGTCGACCTGAACACGATGTCGCCGGTGCCGCTCCCGGACGAGCCGCCGCACGCCCTCTTCTCGCCCCGCCAGGACGTCGTCGTGTGGCCGCTGGAGGAGATTCCCGAGTAGCCTCGCCTGCTGTGGACGACCTGCAGGCGTACTACGGCCAGGATCTGGAGGAGGGACGGCTCCTCGCCGGCGAAGGCGTGCTCGAGCTCGAGCGGACGAAGCAGCTGCTGGAGCGGTTCGTGGCGCCCGGCGCGCGGGTCGCGGACGTCGGCGGCGGCACGGGGCGCTACGCGGAATGGCTCGCCGGTCGCGGCTGCGAGGTCGCGCTCGTCGACCCGGTCGCCCTCCACGTCGAGCGGGCGCGCGGGCGCGGCATCCCGGCCCGGCTCGGCGAGGCGCGCGCGCTCCGGTTCGCGGATGCGTCGTTCGACGCCGTGCTGCTGCTCGGCCCGCTCTACCACCTCGGCGAGCGCGACGACCGGCTGCTCGCGCTGCGCGAGGCCGTGCGCGTGTGCAGGCCGGGCGGGGTCGTCGTCGCGGCGGCGATCTCGCGCCTCGCGCCGCTGCTCGGGCAGATCCGGCGCGGCACCATCTTCACCGGCGCGATCTTCGAGAACGCCTGGGACGAGACGAGCGGCGGCCGGCGCGTCGCCCCGGAACGGCGGCAGGGGCCCTTCCCCGACGCCTGGTTCCACCTGCCCGAGGAGCTGCGCTCGGAGCTCGCGGAGGCGGGGCTCGAGGTGCGGGGCGTCTTCGGCGTCGAGGGCCCCGGCTGGCTTACGAACGACCTCGCCGCTCACCTCGCCGACCCGGAAGGGCACGCGCGGCTCCTCGAGGTGGCGGAGCGCTTCGAGACCGACCCCAACGTGCTCGCGCTCAGCCCGCACGTGCTCGCGGTCGGAGTTGTGCCGTGAGCCCGCAGCGGCGCTCGGCGCTCCTCTCGGTCGTCGCGGCGGCGATCCTCGTCATCCTCAAGCTGAGCGTCGGCCTCGCCACGCACAGCCTCGGCCTCGTCTCCGAGGCGGCGCACTCGGGCACGGACCTCGTCGCGGCGCTCCTCACGTTCTTCGCGATCCGCGTGGCCGCCCGCCCTGCCGACGTCACGCACCAGTTCGGGCACGGCAAGGCCGAGCACCTGTCGGCGCTCGCCGAGGCGGGGTTCCTCGTCCTCGTCAGCCTCTTCATCTCGGAGCGCGCGATCGAGCGCCTCGCCGGCGTGACGCACGCGACCGTCGTCGTGCGCTGGTACTCGCTGGCGGTGATCGGCGTCGTGCTCGCGATCGACGCGAGCCGGACGCTCGTCTCGTGGCGCACCGCGCGCAAGGTGCAGAGCGCGGCGCTCGCCTCGAACGCGCTGCACTTCGGCAGCGACCTGCTCGGCTCGCTCGCGGTGCTCGTGGGGCTGCTGTTCGCCCGGCACGGGCATCCGAACGGCGACCCGATCGCGGCGCTCTTCGTCGGCGGGCTCGTGCTGCTCGGCGCGTCGCGTCTGATCAAGGTGAACGTCGACGTGCTGATGGACCGCGCGCCTGCGGAGGCCGAGGCGGCCGCGGCTGCGGCGATCGGCGAGCTCCCGGAGATCGACCTGCGCCGGCTGCGGATGCGGCAGGCGGGAGGGCGCCAGTTCGCCGACGTGGTGATCGGCGTGTCGGCCGCCTCCGGCGTCGGGCAGGGGCACGCGGCCGCCGACGCGGTCGAGGAGGCGGTGGGGCGCGTGCTCCCGAACGCCGACGTCGTCGTCCACGTCGAGCCGGTCGAGGACGCGAGCCTGCGCGAGCGGGCACACGCTGCCGCGCTCGCCGTCCCGCGGGTGCGCGAGGTGCACAACATCGCGCTCGTCGAGGTCGGCGGCAAGACGGAGCTGTCGCTGCACGTCAAGCTTCCCGGCGACCTCTCGCTCGACGAGGCGCACGACATCGCGGAGGAGCTCGAGACGGCGATCTGCCGGGCGATCCCCGAGATCCAGGGCGTGCAGACGCACCTCGAGCCGCTGACCGAGACGACGGAGGCGCGCGAGGTGGCGGCCGACGCGGAGGCGGTCGTGCGCCGCGTCGTCCGCGAGACGACGGGCAGCGAGCCGCGCGAGCTGCGCTTCCTGCGGAGCGACGGCGGCCTCGTCGCGTTCCTGACGCTGGGCCTGGAGGGCACGAGCCGCCTCGACGACGCGCACGCGCGCGCGAGCGAGATCGAGGAGGCGATCCGCCGCGAGCGCCCCGACGTCGCCGACGTGATCGTCCACACGGAGCCTTGAGCCACCTGGCCGTGGCGGGCCGTTCCGTCGCCAAACGACCCGCGTCGCGGCGGCGAACGAGCGGCCCTAGCAGGTGTTTTCCTTCGCCAAACGACGTGACGAAAGTGCAACAGACTTTCCACAGGTAGGGTCGAAGAGATGCGGCTCTGCATGTTCACGCCCCGTGAGCTGGCGCTCGAGCGCGGCTGGCCGGGGCGGATCGAGGGGGACAGAGTGATCCAGCTTGCGGCGCAGACGCTGCAGTCGTTCTTCACCGGCGGCGGCTCGGCGCGCGAGCACGCGGAGTTCGCCCTCGCCGACGTCGACCTCCGTCCGCCGGTGCTCCACCCGCCGGCCGTGCGCGACTTCATGGCGTTCGAGCAGCACGTCGCGAACGCCAGGCGGCAGCGCGGCTCCGAGGTGCCGAAGGAGTGGTACGAGGTGCCGGTCTTCTACTTCTCGAACCCGCACGAGATCTACGCGCACGGCGAGACGATCCCGTACCCGGAGGGGACGGCCGAGCTCGACTACGAGCTCGAGTGCGCCGCCGTGATCGGCGCCGACGGACAGATCGGCGGCTTCACCGTGATGAACGACTGGTCCGCGCGCGACCTGCAGCGGCAGGAGATGCGTGTCGGGCTCGGGCCGGCGAAGGGCAAGGACTTCGCGACCTCGCTGGGGCCGGTGCTGGTGACGCCCGACGAGCTCGACGGGAGCTCCGGAGAGATGGTCGCCCGCGTCAACGGCGAGGAGCGTTCGCGCGGGAACCTGTCCGCGATGTTCCACTCGTGGGACGCCCTCCTCGCGCGGGCCGCACTGAACACGAAGCTCCTGCCCGGCGACGTGATCGGCTCGGGCACCGTCGGGAACGGCTGCATCCTCGAGCACGGCGACGGCCGCTGGCTGCAGCGCGGCGACGTCGTCGAGCTCGAGATCGAGGGCATCGGCGTGCTGAGGAACACCGTCGGATGATCGGGCCCGAGGACGTCCGCGCGGCCGCGCGGGTGCTCGAAGGCGTCGCCCACCGGACGCCCGTGATCCGCTCGCGCACGCTCGGCGACCACGTCGTGATCAAGCCCGAGAACCTGCAGCGCGTCGGCGCGTTCAAGTTCCGCGGCGCCTACAACAAGATCTCGTCGCTCGAGCGCGGCGCGAACGTCGTCGCGTTCTCCTCCGGGAACCACGCGCAGGCGGTCGCGCTCGCCTCGAAGCTGCTCGGCGCGCACGCCACGATCCTGATGCCCGAGGACGCGCCGCCGAACAAGCTCGCGGCGACGCGCGGCTACGGCGCCGAGGTCGTGACCTACGACCGCTACACCGGCGACCGGGAGGCGATCGCCGCCGAGCTGGCGGCGGAGCGGGGCGGCGCCGAGGTCGTGCCGCCTTACGACGACCCGCTGATCATGGCCGGGCAGGGGACGGCGGCGCTCGAGCTGATCGAGGACGGCGGGATCGTCGACACGCTCGTCGTCCCGGTCGGCGGCGGCGGGCTGATCGCGGGCAGCGCGACGATCGCGAAGGACCTCGGCGTGAAGCGCGTCGTCGGCGTCGAGCCGGCGGCCGGGAACGACTGGGAGCAGTCGTTCCGGCGCGGCGAGCGCGTCGAGATCGACGTGCCGCGCACGATCGCCGACGGGCTCCAGACCCACGCGCCCGGCGCGCTCCCCTGGGAGGTCGCGACGCGGCTCGTCGACGAGATCGTCACCGTCACCGACGACCAGATGGTCGAGGCGATGCGGTTCGCCTTCGAGCGGCTGAAGCTCGTGATCGAGCCGAGCGGCGCCGTCGGCCTGGCCGCGCTGCTGCAGGGCAAGGTCGACGCGCCGTCGGTGGGGATCGTCGTCTCCGGCGGCAACATCGACCCGTGCCGGTTCGCCGAGCTCGTCGGCTGACCTCGACAGACTCTCGTTGCGAATGGCACAATCAGGTGCCGGAGCCGCAACGGAAGGAGCGAATCGTGGTCAACACCGTGTCGGACATCCTCGACCAGAAGGGCCGCAGCCTCTATCGCGTCGACGCCGACGTCTCCGTCCTCGACGCCGTCCGAACGATGGTGGAGGCGAACGTGGGAGCGCTCCTCGTCACCGTCGACGGGGCGATCGAGGGGATCGTCACCGAGCGCGACTACCTCCGCCGGGTCGCCCTCGAAGGGCGCGACGAGCGCTCGACCGCGGTGCGCGCGATCATGTCGAGCCCCCTGGTCGTCGTCCGTCCCGACACACCGCTCGACGAGTGCCGCGCGCTGATGACCGATCTGCGCGTCCGCCACCTCCCGGTGGTCGAGGGCCAGGAGGTCGTGGCGATGATCTCGATCGGCGACCTCATCAAGTTCGCCACCGAGCAGCAGGACGTGGAGATCCGCTACCTGCGCGACTACATCAACGCTCGCTGACGCGGGCGTCGTGCACGTTGCGCGCGACCAGCGCGCGCTCGTAGGAGAGACGGAACAGCTCGATCGCGTCGGCGACGTCGTCGGCCGACCGGATGTGCTTCGAGACCCAGCCGGTCTCGGGGAGGACGTGGTGCGGCTGCGCGCGCCCGGTCTCGACCAGCATGTCCCGGATGCCCTTCTGGAAGGGCAGGTCCGCCCACCGCTTGCCGTGCAGGTGGCCGAGCTCGCGCCGGCCGAGCCGGAACTCGACGCCGCCGAAGCGGTGCTCGTGGGTGGTGACGCCGTCCCACGACCCCACCTCTTGCTCGATGCGCTCGGCGATATCCTCCACGGGTGCCGTTCTACCAGCGACTCGGGGATCTGCCGAGGAAACGTCACACCGTGGCCCGCGACGACGGCACCCTCCTCACCGAGGAGGTGATGGGCTTCGAGGGCTTCTCGGGCCTCGAGTCGATCCTCTACCACCTGCAGTCGCCCTGCCGCGTGATCGCCTGCGGCGAGTTCGAGCCGATCGTCCGCGAGGAGTGGGTGCCGGACGCGCACGCCCACCGGCACCTGCGCACCTGGGACGTGCCGCCGTCGGGCGACGCCGTCTCCGGCCGGCAGCTGCTGATGTGGAACGACGACGTCGAGATCTCGCTCTGCCGGCCCACGGACGAGATGACGTACTTCTTCCGGAACGGCGAGGGCGACGAGGTGATCTTCGTCCACGAGGGCTCGGGCACGCTCGAGACGATCTTCGGCGACCTGCCGTACCGTCCCGGCGACTACGTCGTCGTCCCGCGCGGCACGACCTACCGCTTCCGCGCGGACGGCGAGCAGCGCTACCTCGTGTTCGAGACGCCGGGGCTGATCACGATCCCGAAGCGCTACCGCAACGAGCACGGGCAGCTGATGGAGCACGCGCCGTTCTACCACCGCGACATCCACCCGCCGACCGAGCTGCACACGCATCGCGACCAGGGCGAGTTCGAGGTGAAGGTGCGGGTGCGCGGCGGCTACCAGACCTACGTCATCGACTACCACCCGTTCGACGTCGTCGGCTGGGACGGCTACGTCTACCCCTGGACGTTCTCGATCCACGACTTCGAACCGATCACGGGCCGCATCCACATGCCGCCGCCGTCGCACCAGACCTTCGCCGGCCCGAACTTCGTCATCTGCTCGTTTTGCCCGCGCAAGCTCGACTTCGATCCCGAGGCGATCCCGATCCCGTACCACCACTCGAACCTGCAGAGCGAGGAGATGATCTATTACGTCGACGGCAACTTCTCGTCGCGCAAGGGGATCGAGGTGGGGAGCGTGACGCTGCACCCCTCGGGCCTGCCGCACGGGCCGCAGCCGGGCCTCGCCGAGAAGTCGCTCGGGATGACCGAGACGCACGAGTACGCGGTGATGTGCGACACGTTCCATCCGCTGCGGCTGACGACGCTCGCCGCCGACCTCGACGACGGCAAGTACATGTTCTCGTGGGCGGAGAGCGCGCCGGCCGACGAGCAGGCCGGCGTCACCTCGCACCTCTGAGCCGGCGTGCAGCTCGTCGTCGACTGGGACGGCACCGTCACGGTGCGCGACTCGCTGCTGATGGTGGTCGAGGCGTTCGGCGACGCGTCGCTCGAGCCGGAGTTCGACGCCGCGCTGGCGGAGGGGCGCATGACCCACCGCGAGGTGATGGAGGCCGAGTTCGCGACGGTGCGGGCGCGGCTCGACGAGGTGGTCGCCTACGTCGTCGCGCGCGCGGAGGTGCGCCCGGGGCTCGGCGAGCTCGTCGCGCGCTTCGACCCGCTCGTGCTCTCGTCGAGCTTCCACGAGACGATCGAGCCGGTGCTCGCGCGGGAGGGCGTCGCCGCCCGCGTCCGCGCGAACCGCGTCGACCCGCGACCGGACGGCTGGCGGATCCGGTGGGAGTCCGACAGCGAGTGCGACGTGTGCGGCCAGCCGTGCAAGCGCGGCGCCCTGCCACCCGGCCCGGTCGTCTACGTCGGCGACGGGTTCTCCGACCGGTGTGCGGCGCTCGCGGCCGAGCGGGTCTTCGCACGCGCCGGCCTGGCGTCGTACCTGCACGGCGAGGGCGTCCCCTACGAGCGGTTCGAGACGCTCCACGATGTCGCTGCTGCGCTTTCCTGAGCCGTACGACTTCGCGCTCTCGACCGGGCGCTTCCGCGTCTTCGGGACGGACCTCGCGAACCGGCTCGTCGACGGCGTGCTGCACCGCGCGATCGGCGGCCGCGACGTCGCGATCAGGGCGGCGCGGGGAGGCGTGGACGTCGAGCCGCTCGACGACGAGACGCGCCCGGTCGTCTCGAAGCTCCTCGGCGCCGAGTTCGAGCTCGAGCCGTTCTACGACTGGGCGAGCGGCCCGATCGCCGAGCTGGTCGACCGGCTCCGCGGCTTCCGCCCGCCGCTCCAGGTCGAGCCGTTCGAGGCGCTCGTCACGTCGATCACCGCGCAGCAGGTGTCGCTGTTCAGCGCGGTCGCGATCCGCAACCGGCTGATCGAGCGCTTCGGCGAGCAGGTGGGCGAGGCGTGGGCGTTCCCGACGCGCGAGCACATCGCCGCCGCGACGGAGGAGGAGCTGTTCGGCGTCGGTTTCACCCGCCGTAAGGCCGAGTACGCGATCGCGCTCGCGCGCAGCGACCTCGACCTGCACGCGCTCGCGCTCCGCTCCGACGACGAGGTGCGCGAGGCGATCGTCGCGCAGCGCGGGCTCGGGCCGTGGACCGCGGAATGGTTCCTCGCCCGCCACCTCGCCCGCCCGCACGCGTGGCCGGCCGGCGACCTGGCGCTGCGCAAGGCTGCGGAGAGTCACTACCGTGTCTCCGTGACCGAGCTCGGGCCGTTGCTCCACCCGTTCCAGAACCTCTCGGCGCACTACCTGCTGACCGGGTCGATGCTCCCGTGACGATCCGCCGCGCGACCGAGGCCGACGAGCCGGCGCTGCGCGAGCTCTGGGAGGAGTTCGAGGTCGAGGTGCCGTGGGACCTCGAGGAGCCCGAGACGTGGGACGACGAGTGGAGCGACACGCTCGAGGACATCCGCTCGGGCGGCGTCTTCCTCGCCGAGGACGACGAGGGGCCGGTCGGCGTCGCCCGCATCGAGGCGAGTTCCCGCGGCCGGTCGCACGTCCAGCTCGTGCACGTGCGGCCGCGCGGCCGCCGGCAGGGCGTCGCCAAGGCGCTCCTGCAGGCGTGCGTCGAGCATGCGGAGGAGCAGGGCGCGCGCTTCGTCAGCCTCGAGGTGGTGCGCTCGAACGAGCTCGGCCGCACGGTGTGGCAGCGCCTCGGCTTCGAGGACAGCGTGTACGTGATGGCGAGCCCGGTCGCGCGCCTGAAGGACCGGCTCGGCGAGCGGCCGACAGGCGAGCAGCGTGCCTCCACGCACGTGCAGACCGACGACGAGGTGTCCGTCGAGCGCGCCGTCTCCCGGTTCGTGCCGCGGCTCGAGGAGCCGCAGGTGACGGCGGGCGAGAGCTGGATCCGGGTCGCCGACCCGGTGCTCGATCGCGACCGCGAGTCGCACGGCCGCTTCGCCCGCGAGCTCTCGGAACGGCTCGGCGCCGTCACCGTCGCGCTCGCCCAGGAAGGCGAGGTCGTGCGGTTCCGGCTGTACGAGCGCGGCCGGATGGTCGACGAGTACCTGTCGGTGCCGACGTACTACGGCGGGCTGTCGAAGGGCGACGAGCTCGCGCTCGAGGCGAACCCGACGCTCGTCGCACGCCTCACCGGCGCCGCCAAGGACGACGTGCGCCGCGTCGCCCGCACCGCGCTGTCGCCGGCCGAGTTGCCGCCGGCCGCGGAGCTCTATGTCCAGATCGCGAACCTGATGGGGGTCGAGCCGTGAAGCTGATCGACGCACCGCGCTGCCCGTACTGCGCACGGGCGCGCATCGCGCTTGCCGAGAAGGGCCTCGAGTACGAGCGCGTCGAGGTCGACCTGTCCGATCGGCCCGAGTGGGTGATCGAGCTGAACCCGCCGAACGGCCGCGTCCCGGTCCTCGACGACGGCTTCGTCCTGCCGGAGTCCGAGGTCGTCATGGAGTACCTCGAGGACCGCTACCCCGACCCGCCGCTGCTGCCGGACGACGCGCAGGAGCGCGCGCGGGCGCGGTTCCTCGTGAACCGGTTCGACGACCTGCTCGGCCGCGACTACTACGCCTTCCGCCGCGGCGACGAGAACGACCTCGCCGCGAAGCTCGAGCGGCTCGAGGTGGGGCAGAGCCTCTACGCGGACATCGCGTACGCGCCGTGGGTGATCCGGGCGCGGGAGATGCTCGGCGTCGCCCTGCCGCCGCAGCTGCAGGACTGGCTGGAGCGGCGCGCCGAACGGCCGGCGTTCGCCGCCGAGCTCGAGACGGTCAGGAAGCTGTGAGCGAGATCGGGCTCGAGGAGCTCGCGCGCCGGCTGGACGAGGTGGCGATCCTGGACGTGCGCACGCGCGCCGAGTACGACGGCTCGGCGGGCTCGCCGTGCGACCCGCGCCAGGGGCACATCCCGGGCGCGCGCCACCTCGACGTGTACCGCCTGATGGAGCTGCCGCCCGAGGAGGCGCGCGAGGCCGTCGGGCTCGCCGACGGGGCCGAGGTGGTCGCGTACTGCCACAGCGGCTCGCGCTCCGCGATCGCGACGCAGGTGCTGCGCGCGCTCGGCTACGACGCGCGCAACTACGTCGGCTCGTGGCACGAGTGGTCGCGCCACCGCGACCTGCCGGTCGAGTCCTAGAGGATCAACCCTCTAGGCCGAGGCGGCGGCGAGGAACCCGCGGCAGAGGCGGCGGCCGAGCTCGTGCCAGCCGTCGAGCCGGTCGTCGAGCAGCGCGGCGATCTGCGCCGGGCTCGACGCCGTCGTGTCGTCGAACCAGCGGAGGACGTTCTCGCGGTTGATCTCGGGATGGAACTGCACGCCCCAGGCACGGTCGCCCGAGCGGTAGGCCTGCGGCACGGGGCCCGTCGCGAGCACCGTGCCGCCCGGGGGCGCCGCGAACATGTAGCCGTTCGCGTTGAACGCCTCGAACCGCTTGGGCAGCACACCGAGGACCGGGTCGTCCTCGCCTTCCCGGGTGAGCTCGGTCTCGTAGAAGCCGCCGAGCTCGATCGGGGAGCGGCGCACCCGGCCGCCGAGCGCGTGCGCGAGCGTCTGCGCGCCGAGGCACACGCCGAGCAGCGGCGTGCCGCGCTCGACCCAGCCGCGCAGGGCCGAGTACTCCTCGTGCAGCCACGGATAGCGGAGCTCCTCGCCGACGTTCTGGTCGCCGCCGAACACCATCACCGCGTCCGCCTCCTGCGGAGGGGGCCCCTGCACGCGCATGTCCCACACGACGAGCTCGTGCCCGTCGTCGCGAAGGACCTCCTCGAAGAGCTCCGGGCCCGCGTCCTCGGAGTGGATAACCGCCAGCACCCTCATCCCGTGGGCACCTGTTCCTCGTCGAGCAGCTTTCGAAGCAGCTGGGCCCCGGCGGGCGCCTGGGCGACGCCGTTCGTCTGGTTGTTGTTGTTGAAGAAGGCGTACGCCTCCTCGGCCTGGTTGGAGAGCTCGCGGAGCGGCGGCACCCATTCCCGCAGCTCGTCCTCGCCGTAGAGGTAGTCGAACCGCTGCGCGGCGGAGCCGCCGCGGACGTTCCAGGTCCCGGCGTTGCGGCCGTGGAAGCGGACGTAGGCCATGGGCGTCGTCGTCGCCACGAGCGTCCCCGGCACGTTCCTCGCGTCGGTCTTCGGCGCGTCGACGACCACCCACGTCATCCGGCGCTCCTCGAGGAACCGCAGCAGCTCCGCGCGCACGTCCTCGGCGTACCACGAGGCGTGCCGCGGCTCGAAGAGGAAGGCGTCGGCGCCGACCCGGTCGCGCGCCCACTCGAGGTAGTCGAGCGACGACGGCTTCCAGACGACGTACGGCGGCATCTGGAAGAGGATCCCGCCGAGCTTCCCGCTCGCCCGCAGCGGCTCGAGCGCCGTCAGGAACGCCTCGAAGACCGCTCCGCGCAGCTCGCGCGGCGGACGGTCGACGCGGCCCCGGTCGTCGACGGGCAGCCCCTCGCGCAGGTCGGGCGGCACCTGCTCGAGCTTCACCGGGTGCCTCGTCATCAGCCCGAACGCCTTCACGTGCATCACGAACCCGTCCGGCGTGCGCTCGGCCCAGCCGCGCACCATCGACTCGTCGGGGACGCGGTAGTACGTCGAGTCGACCTCGACGGTCGAGAAGTGGTCGGCGTAGAAGGCGAGCCGCTCCTTCGCCGGCGTCCCCGGCGGGTACCAGTGCTTCGAGAGCGCCTCGTCGGCCCACGAGCACGTGCCGATCCGGATGGGAGCCGCCACCCGCCCGATCGTAGTGCCGGGCGGGTGGCGGCCGGAGCGCTACTTCGTGTACGCCCTGACGACGACGCTGACCCTGGCGGTCTCGCCGCCCTGCGTCGCGTCTGTGCACGGGAGGCCCTGGAAGAGCGGCGTCGGCACGCAGCCGCTCGGGCCGAGGTCGTGGAAGAACAGGTCGGCGGGCGACGTCGGCGTGCCGGTCGGAACCGACGAGCCCGCGTCGATCGCCGCCGTCGCCGTGAGCGTCGCCGACTTCACGCCGGTCATGGTGAACGAGCCCTTCGTCGTGCCCACCTTCTTCCCGCGCGCGGTCACCGTCACGGTCGCGCTTCCGGCGGGCTGGCCGTTCTCGGTCACCGCGGTCCTGAACGAGACGGCTGTCGAGACGACCGCCTTCTTCACCTTCTTGCCCCTCACCTTCACCGTCCTGTGCGTCACGACCCGCCTGCGCGTCACGCCGAGCGTCACCTTCGCGGGCAGGTGGCGCAGCGACTGCACCTCGACGGAGCCCGCCGCGTTCGGCTGGCCCTTGGTCGGCACGTACGGCGTGAACAGCGACGTCCAGCGGTAGTCGCCCGGGTTCGTCGGCTGTGTGATCGCCGAGGAGGTGAACGTCGCCGAGAGCAGCTTCGCACCGAAGACGGCGCGGCCGGGCGTGTTGACGGGCACGTCCGGCGGCGGCAGGCAGACGACGAGCTTGTCGACGAAGCCGAGCGCGGTCTCGGGCGCCAGCGGCGCGACGACGAAGAGCGGGATGTCGAGCGTCTGGCCGGCGGCCGAGAGGTGCAGGTCCCAGGTCTGCGTCGGGGTGACGCCGCACGCCTGCGCCTGTGCCTGGGTCGTCGGGTTGGGGGCGATCGCGTCGAGCTCGCCCGTCAGCGGTAGCACCGCACCGCCCAGGTCGGCGGCGGAGGCGGTCGCCGTCACCTTGCCGAGGTCGGTGCCCGGCGACGGCGTCGCGACCGTGTACCCGGTCGGCACGTAGATGGTCGTCCTGGCGGTCGGGTCGTCGCTCGTGCCGACGACCACGCCGATGCGCGTCGGCCCGCCGAGCCCCGCTCCGCCCGTCGAGGAGACGACGAGCTTCGGCGCATACGTCGCGAGCGCCGTGCCCGCGAACGCGAGCGTGGCGAGCGCCGCGCACGCTCCGACGAGCGCACGATGACCCTTCTTCATGGACTTCCCCCTTTTCGTCGTCAGCCGGAGACCGGCTTGGTGAGAACTTGCAGTTGGAGATCCGCAGGGCCGAGCGAGATGCTGCCGCTGTCGCCGAAGCCGAGGTACGCGATGTCGGGCGCCGCTGACGACGGCCCGAACACGACCTGCAGCCTGGTCTTCTTCGGGATGTACTGCACGTAGTTCGCAAGCCTGATCGTGTCGAGGCCCACCTTCGGGACGATCGCGCCGTGCGTGACCGGCTTGCCGCCCGCGAGCACCGTCGCCACGAGGCGCGGGTAGTGCGAGACCTTGCGCACCTGCACCTTGAGGAGCGAGACGCCGAACGTCTCGGCCGGCTGCAGGAAGCTCGCGCCGGTGCGGCGGAGCGTGGTGCCGCGGAAGCCCACCGGGACGACCTTCGTCTTCGGGAGGGCCGCGAACGACGTGCGCTTCGACCCCGTGGCGGCGGCGATCGTGACCGGCTTCGTCTTGTCGATGCCGTTCGGCGCACCCTTCAGGTAGTGGTCGAACCACGCGACGCTCTGGCTCTGGACGTACGCCATGTCGGGTGTCGTGAACGTGGACGGCGGGTGCCCGAACTGCCCGATGTAGAGGTGTTTCGGCCCGCGCACCCTGAGGAAGCCGTTCTCGGCCTGCGTCACGTCGAACGCCCAGTCGACGCGCCCCTGGAACAGGTAGACGGGCGCGGTGACCGACGAGAGCTTCGTGTACGACGAGCGCGGGGCGACGAGCGCCTTGATCGTGGCGGGGGCGGTCGACTGGATCGCCGCCGTCGCGTTCGCGGCGATCAGGGGCGAGCGCGCGACCACCGCCTTCGCGAAGCCGGCGACGATGCCCGACCGGGCGATGTCCTGGGGCCACAGGGCGGTGTAGAGGTCGGTCCACGTCGCCACGACGCAGACTGCCTTGTAGGGGATCCCGGCGACGAGGCCGTTCCAGATCTGGCCGCCGCCGTAGCTCACGCCCCACGCGCCGATCTGCGTGTCGCTCACCTCCGGCAGCCCGGCGAGCCACTGCTCCATGGCGCGCTCGTCGGAGATCTCGTCAGGCCCGGCGAGGCCGAGGTTCCCGGTCGAGGTGCCCTCGCCCCGCGCCGAGTAGGCGAGCGCGGCGTACCCCTTCGACGCGAGGGCCGCGCCGAGGGCGGCCAGGTCGTCCTTCGAGCCGCCGAGGCCGTGCAGGAGCAGCACGCCCGGCCAGCCGCCGGGCGGCGCGGCGCCGTCGGGCTCGTACAGGTCGTAGGCGATCGACGTGCCGTCGGCCATCGTCTGCGTCCCCGACTGCTTCGAGATCGCGAGCGCGGGCGCTGCGTGCAGGGCGAAGAGCGCGAGCGCGATGGCGGCGAGGCGCTTCACGGGCGGGAGCCTAGACTAGGGCGATGCCCGACGCACGTCCGATTGGGGTGTTCGATTCCGGCGTCGGAGGCCTGACGGTGCTGCACGAGTGCCTGGTGACGATGCCGCACGAGGACTTCGTCTACCTCGGCGACCACGCGCGCCTCCCGTACGGCCCGCGGACGCGCGAGGAGGTGCGCCGCTTCGCCCACGAGATCGGCGTCTACCTCGAGAGCCTCGGCGTGAAGATCGTGGTCGTCGCCTGCAACACCGCCACCTCGGCAGCGCTCCCCGACCTGCAGGAGGACCTGCGGGTGCCGGTCGTCTCGGTGATCGTCCCCGAGGCGCACGCGGCCGTGCAGGCGACGCGCAACCGCCGCATCGGGCTGCTCGCGACCGAGCTGACGGTGGCAAGCGGCCGTTACGAGGCGCTCGTCCGCACCCTCGACGCGGGCGCGCGCTTCACGGCGGTGGCGTGCCCGAAGCTCGTGCCGCTGATCGAGTCGGGCGACACCTTCAGCGACGAGGTCGTCGGGGCGGTGCGCGAGTACGCCGCGCCGCTCAAGGAGGCCGGCTGCGACACCGTCATCCTGGGCTGCACGCATTATCCGCTCCTGCGCCCCGTGTTCCAGCGGGCGTTCGGGCGTGACGTCACGCTCGTCTTCTCCGCCGACGAAACCGCACGGGAGGTCTCCGAGACATTGGCACGCAAGGGATTCGACAACGACGGCGACCGCGAGGGGACGTACCGGTTCCTGACGACCGGCGACCCCGCGCTCTTCCGGGCGCTCGGCGAGCGCTTCCTGCAGCTGCCGCTCGGCGAGGTCGAGCGGGTATCCGTGGCCGAGCTGGAGACGGCATGAGGCGTAGACTCGGCGGAGCCTCACAGGTAGCGGAGGTGCCGGCTTTGCCGGCGCTGGAGCGGGAACAGTGACGCGGAACGACGGGCGCCGGCCCGACGAGCTGCGGCTGGTGGACGCGGACGCAACCTTCCTCGAGCAGCCGCACGGCGTCGTCCTCTGGTCGCAGGGGAAGACGCGCGTCCTCTGCACCGCCACGGTGCAGGAGGGCGTGCCGCGCTGGCTCTACCGCTCGGGGCGCGGCTGGATGACGGCCGAGTACTCGCTGCTCCCCGCCTCGACCGGCGAGCGGACCGACCGCGAGGCGGCGCGCGGGAAGCAGGGCGGCCGCACGGTCGAGATCCAGCGGCTGATCGGCCGCGCCCTCCGCGGCGTCGTCGACTTCCAGGCGCTCGGCGAGCGCACGGTGTACCTCGACTGCGACGTGCTGCAGGCCGACGGCGGCACGCGCTGCGCCGCGATCACCGGCGCGTATGTCGCAGCGAGGCGCGCCCTCGACCACTTCGGCCTCTCGAAGGCGCTGACCGGCTCGGTGGCGGCGGTCTCCGTCGGCGTCGTCGACGACGTGTCACTGCTCGACCTCGACTACTCGGAGGACTCGAACGCCGAGGTGGACGTCAACGTCGTGATGACGGGCGACGGCCGCTTCGTCGAGGTGCAGTCGACCGCAGAGCGGGTGCCGTTCGACCGCGCACGGCTCGACGAGCTGCTCGATCTCGCGGCCGTCGGCATCGACAGGCTCCGAGCGATCCAGCAGGATGCCGTCGATGTCCCTCGTCCTTAGCGCGATCCCGGAGCTCGACTGGCCGGAGCTGACCCTGCGGCTCGCGGCGGCCGCCGTCTGCGGCGGTGCGCTCGGGATCGAGCGGGAGCTGCGCGACCACGAGGCCGGCTTCCGGACGCACCTGCTCGTCGCGCTCGGCTCGGCGATCTTCACCGTCGTCTCGGCGTACGGCTTCGAGGCGTTCCTGCACAGCGGCGACGCCGTCGTCCGGGCCGACCCCACGCGCATCGCCGCGCAGATCGTCACGGGCATCGGCTTCCTCGGCGCGGGGGCGATCATCCGCGACGGCATGAACGTCCGCGGGCTGACCACCGCGGCGAACCTCTGGGCGGTGGCCGGGATCGGCATCTGCTGCGGCGCCGGCTACTACTCCGCCGCCGCGATCGGCACCGCGATCGCGCTGATCGCGCTGTGGCCGCTGCGGATCCTCGCCGACATGACGATCGACCGGTTCCGGCACGAGTCGACGCGGGTGACCCTCCAGGTCGAGCCGAGCGCGATCGACAAGGTGCTCGACACGATCGCGCGGCGCGGCCATCGCATCCAGCGCTTCGACATCGAGCACGAGGGCGAGCACCGGCGCCTGATCTTCAACCTCGACCGGGTCTACCCGGCCCTGATCGGCGAGCTCGCGGAGATCGGGGGCGTCAAGGACGTCGGCTGGGAGCGGTGAAGGTCACCGCCTGCACGGGCAACGTGCACAAGCTCGGAGAGTTCCAGGCTCTCTTCCCCGACTGGGACCTCGACCTGCTCGGCGGCGTCGAATTCCCGCCGGAGGACGGCGTCACGTATCTCGAGAACGCGCTGATCAAGGCGCGCTTCGGCCGGACGGTCGGCGCGGCCGACCGGTGGATGCTCGCCGACGACTCCGGCATCGAGGTGGCGGCGCTCGGCGGCGGCCCGGGCGTCCAGACGGCGCGCTGGGCGGAGGGGCGCCACGTCGAGAAGCTGCTCGCGGCGCTCGACGGCGCAGCCGACCGGCGTGCGCAGTACGTCTGCGAGCTCGTCGTGCTCTCGCCCGAGCGGCAGGAAGTGCGCGGCACCGGCGTGCTGCGCGGGACGATCGCGCTCGCCCCGGCCGGCGACGAGGGGTTCGGGTTCGACCCCGTCTTCGTGCCCGACGGCCACGAGCAGACGGTCGCCGAGCTCGGCGACGGCTGGAAGGCCGGCCACTCGCACCGGGCGCTCGCCGCGCACGCGCTCCTCGACGCGCTCGCCTGATTCGGTTCGCGTCGCAGGCGTGTTCGGCCACGAGGACTCGCGCACCCGAGGGCAGCCGTCGACTTCGATCTGGGATACCTGGCGGACGAGGTCGTCGCCCTCCAGGCCTACGACCCGGCGGAGGACTACCGGGCTGCGCGCCGTCCCGTCCGGGAAGCACCTCGTCCCCTTCCGGGACGCGCCCGACGAGCACGCGTACTGGTTCCAGGGCTCCTTCGGGAGCGGCGAGGACCGCGTGCCGGCGCGCATGCTCGACGGCTTCCGGCCCGGGGCGTACTTCGCCGAGGCCGGCCCCGCGCAGGGCGTGATCACCTCCGACGAGGGCTTCTCGCCGCCGGGAACGATCCGCGGCCGCTAGGCCGGGGAGTCCGACCCCTTGCCCCGGTACTCCGCGACGACGCGCTTCGGCACGCACATCGCCCAGGCTCCCTCGACGAGGTCGCGCAGCTCCTCCGCGTCGATCGCCGCGAGCCGCACGTGCAGCCAGTGGTACCGCATGTCGTGCTCGCTCGGCAGCGAGAACTTCTCGGGCTCCGCCTCGACCTGCGCCTCGCGCCACGCCTTCGGGAACCCGAAGCCCATCGTCTCGCCGTCCTTCGAGAGCGACACGAACACGATGCGGCCGACGCGGAACTTCACCCGCCCGCGCACGAACGCCTCGTAGGCGCGGGGGAGGTCCCGGACGATCGCGCGCACGTCGTCGACCGTGACCGGCATCTCAGGTCGCGTCCGACGGGCGGGCGCGCCCCGACCGCCACCAGTTCACCTCGGCGCCGAGCACGATCACGTTCGCCATCACGTACAGCCAGACGAGCAGGATCGCCGGCCCGGAGAGCGTCTGCAGCACCGGGTTGTGCTTCGAGACGTCGACGTAGACCGGGAGCGCCTGGAACGACGCCTCGAGGATCACCGCCGCGGTGACCGCTCCCGGCAGCACCTCGCGCAGCGAGAGGTCGGCGTTCGTCAGCACGTAGTACGCGCTGGTGAGGAAGACGAAGAGGCCGAGCGTCGACACGGCGATCGCGATCACCCGCGCCGAGACCGCGTTCCCCGAGAAGCCGAGGTAGCGCTTGAGGATCTCCTGCCCGACCGATCCGATCACCAGCGAGACGAAGAGCGCGACGAGCGAGCCGCCCATCATCATCGTGGCGAGCGCCTTGCCGTGCAGCCAGCCGCGGTTCGGACGTCCGTAGACGATGTTGAACGCGCTCTCGAGCACGCTGAAGAACGAGAGCGACGACCAGAGCAGGAACGCGCCGCCGACCGCGCCGAGGGCGGCCGCGTTCGACTGGATCGCCCGCACGGCCCGCAGGATCGAGTCGAGCGACGTGCTCGGGAACGTGCGACCGAGCTCCCGGACGAAGAACGAGTTCTCGTCGGCCTGGTGCACGAGCCCGAGCAGCGCCAGCGAGAGGAAGAGGAGCGGCACGAAGGACAGGAGCGCGAAGTACGCGATCATCGCCGCCAGGTGCGTGCCGCGGTCGGCGAAGAACTTGGAGACGACCTGCCTCACCGCCGTGAGTATGCTCGGCTCCATGGACGCAGCTCAGGCGATCGCCGACCTCACCGAGATCTCGCCGCAGGTCACGCGCGTGGTCGTGGCGGGCTCCGACGGCGCCCTCGTGGGCTCGAACCTGGCCGACGAGGCGGCCGCCGCGAGGCTCCTGGAGGGCGCGCGCCGGCTGCTCGACGCGGCCGAGGAGCTGCGGCCGGGCGTCGCGCAGCTCGAGGCGGCGACCCAGGCGGGCAGCGTCTTCGTGGTGCGCGACGGCGACCGGCTGATCGCGGCGACCACCACACCCGAGCCCACCGTGGGGCTCGTCTTCTACGACCTGAAGACGTGCCTCCGCTCGATCGACAACGCGCCCGCGAAGCCGAGGCGCCGCACCCCGAGGAAGGAGGAGGACGCAGCCGATGCCGCCTCGTAAGCTCGTCACCGGCGTGCTGCTCGCCGCCGGCTCGATCGCCGGCTCGGTGCTCGTCCGCCGCCGCGCCGCCCGCCGGCAGGCGCGCGTCGACCTCTACGGCACCGACGGCCAGATCCGGTCGTTCACCGAGGGCACGCCCGAGGCGTCCCGGCTCCTGCCCATCGCGACCGACCTCCTCGCGGCGCTTTGACCCGGGACGAGCTGGCCCGCGGGCTCCGCGCGGCCGCGTACCTGGAGGGCGATTTCGTGCTGCGCTCCGGGCGCCGGTCGAAGTACTACCTGGACAAGTACCTGTTCGAGACGCGCCCCGACCTGCTCGGCCCGCTCGGGAGGGCGATCGCCGAGACGGTGCGCGAGCACGAGCCGCAGGCCGAGCTGCTCGCGGGCCCCGAGCTGGGAGCCGTGGCGCTCGCCGCTGCGGGCTCGCTCGAGACCGGGCTGCCGTTCCTGATCGTGCGCAAGGGAGCGAAGGACTACGGGACGGCGAAGCGGCTCGAAGGCGCCTTCTCGGTGGGGCAGCGCGTCTGCCTCGTCGAGGACGTCGTCACCACCGGCGGAGCGGCTCTGGAGGCGGTCGCGGCGCTCCGCGAGGCGGGTCTCGAGGTGTCGACGGCGATCTGCGTCGTCGACCGTGAGGAGGGGGGTGTCGACGCCTTTGCGCGGCAGGCCGTGCGCCTGCGGCCGCTGTTCACGGCCTCGGAGCTCCTAAATCTCCCCGCAAATCCGCATGGTTGAGCGATATCCGACCACGTTGTTAGCCTGTTCCGCCAAGGTCTCGCACCCCAGTCCCCGACGCAGGAGGAAGTTCCTTGACGAAGCAGGATTTCATCCAGAAGGTCGCTCAGAAGAGCGGGCTCTCGGCTCGTGACGCGGGCAAGGCCGTGGATGCCTTCATGGAGACGGTCACCGAGACGCTGAAGGGCGGCGACTCGGTCAACTTCACCGGGTTCGGGAAGTTCTCGCCCTCGCAGCGCGCCGCCCGCCAGGGCGTGAACCCGCGCACCGGCGAGCGCGTCCAGATCGCGGCCACGACCGTGCCGAAGTTCTCGGCCGGCTCGCAGCTGAAGGCCGCTCTCAAGAGCTAGGAACGCGCGTTTCGGGTTCGGCGGAAGGCGGCGCGAGCCGCCTTCCGCCGTTCCGGTTACCGTTCCTGCGATGGCCGTGGCCGTGCAGACGTTCGCCGACCGCCTCGCCGCCGAGGTGGAGCGGAAGCGGTCGCAGCTCGTCGTCGGGCTCGACCCGCGGGTCGAGCTGATGCCGGTCGAGCTGCGCGGCGACGTCGCCCGCTTCTGCTGCGGCCTCGTCGACGCCGTCGCCCCCCACGCCGTGGCCGTCAAGCCGCAGCTCGCGTTCTTCGAGCAGCTCGGGCCGGCCGGGATGGCCGCCTTCGACGAGGTCTGCCTCTACGCGAAGCGCGCCGGCCTGCTCGTGATCGCCGACGGGAAGCGCGGCGACATCGGCTCCACCGCCCGCGCATACGCCGAGGCGTACCTCGAGGGCGACCTGCCGCGGGCGGACGCCCTGACCGTCAACCCCTACCTCGGCCGCGAGTCCCTCGAGCCGTTCCTCGCGGCTGCCCGCCGGCACGGCGCCGGCCTCTTCGTCCTCGTCAAGACCTCGAATGCCGGCGCGGACGTCCAGGACGTCGTGCTCAAGGACGGCCACACGCTCTGGCACCACGTCGCCTCGCTCGTCGCGGAGTGGGGCGCGGACCTGGTCGGCGAGCACGGCCTGTCGTCGGTGGGCGCCGTCGTCGGCGCCACGCACCCGCGCGCGGTCGCCGAGGCGCGCCGGCTGATGCCGCAGTCGATCCTCCTCCTGCCGGGCATCGGCGCCCAGGGCGGCGAGGTCTCCGATCTCGCACGCGCGTTCCAGAGCGGGCCGGCGAGCGCCCTCGTCAACGCCTCCCGATCCGTGAACTACGCGTTCCGCGAGGGCGGCGGCGACTATCGCGAGGCGGCCGGCGCCGAGGCGTCGCGGCTCAAGCAGGAGATCTGGGCCGCGTCGGGTTGGTAGTGGCCCGGGACGACCGGCGGCGCTACGTGGCGCCTGCCGCCTTCCTGCTCGCGGTCACGATTGCGGTCATCCTCGTCCGGGCGGGCATGGACTCCGGCTCGAAGCGCACGGCCACGAGGACCGTCACCGCGTCGTCGACGCAGCAGGTGGTCGACACGACGCCGAGCACGACGACCGCGAAGACCGCGTCGCGGCCCGGGAAGAAGCAGTACTGGACGGTCAAGGCCGGCGACAGCTTCGGCGCAATCGCCTCGGAGACGGGCGTGCCGGTGGCGACGATCGAGCGGCTGAACCCGAACGTCAGCTCGACGTCGCTCTACATCGGGGAGAAGATCCGGATCAAGTGAGACGGCTGCTCGGGGTCTGCGCGCTCGCGCTGGTGTTCGCCGGCCACGCCTACGCGGGCCCGCCCGCCGTCGTCTCGCACGCCTACGAGGTCGTCGACGCGCGCACCGGCGAGGTGCTCGCGTCCTCGAACGCGCACGCGCACGTCCAGATCGCCTCGATCACGAAGCTGATGACGGTGCTGCTGACGCTCGAGCACCACAAGCTCACCGACGTCGTCACGGTCGACCCGCGTGCCGCGGACGTCGGGGAGGAGGCGATCGACCTCGAGGCGGGACAGCGCATCACGGTGCACGACCTGCTCTACGGCGCGCTGATCCAGTCGGCGAACAACGCCGCCGACGCGCTCGCGCTCTCGATCACGCCGAGCTATCCGGCCTTCGCCGACCTCATGAACCAGCGGGCGCGCGAGCTCGGTCTCGCCGACACGCACTTCGTCCGCCCCGACGGGCTCGACGCCCCGGGCGAGTACTCCAGCGCCGCCGACGTGACGAAGCTCGCACGCATCGTCATGCGCACGCGATTCGTCCGGGAGACGGTCGCGAAGGAGACGGCGACGATCGCCGACGGGCAGGTGCTGCACACCTGGGACGACCTGTTGACGATGTTCCCGCAGACGATCGGCGTCAAGACGGGGCACACGGACGACGCGGGGTGGTGCCAGGTCGCCGCCGCGCGCGGGCGCGGCGTCACGGTGTACGCGACGCTCCTCGGCTCGCCCTCGCGCGCCCAGCGGAACGTCGATCTCGAGTCGCTCCTCATCTGGGGGCTGGCGCAGTTCCGGGTCGTGCCCGCGGTGCAGTCCGGCCACGTGTACGCGCAGGTGCAGCTGCCCTACGGTCGCAGCCCGCTCGACCTCGTGGCGCAGAAGCCGCTGCTCTCGGTCGCCCGGGTCGGCAAGGAGCTCACCGAGACCGTGACGGCGCGCCGCGTCGCCTCGCTGCCGGTGCACGCGGGCGACGTGCTCGGCGAGGTCGTGATCCGCGACGGCTCGCGCGTCGTCGGACGCCGTCCCCTCGTGGCTTCCCGCACGATTAACAAACCCGGCCTCGGATCGCGTCTAGGGTGGTACGCCGGCAGGACGCTCCACCACCTCGGGCACCTGCTCTAGCACGATGATCGTGACCGTCACCCTCAACGCGGCCGTCGACCGGACGCTGACCGTGCCGAACTTCCAGCGGGGCCACCGGCACCGCGCGAGCGCCGGCATCACCCAGGCCGGCGGCAAGGGCATCAACGTGGCGCGCGCCCTGAAGACGCTCGGGCTGCCCGTCGTCGCGACCGGCTTCGTCGGCGGCACGACCGGCTCCCGCATCGTCGAGCAGCTGACGGCCGACGCGATCCTCAACGACTTCGTACATATCGAGGGCGAGTCGCGCACCTCGACCGCGGTCGTCGACCCCACGGGCGGCACGTACACCGAGATCAACGAGTGGGGCCCGGCGGTGACGCCGGAGGAGCTCCAGATGCTGCACGACAAGCTGCGCTACCTGACGCAGGACGCCGAGTACGTCGTCTTCGCCGGCTCGCTGCCGCGCGACGTCGACGACGACTTCTACGCAGAGGTGACGCGGGAGCTCGCGAAGCGCGGCATCCCGAGCGTGCTCGACACCGAGGGCGAGCCGCTGCGGCTCGGGGTCGAGGCAGAGCCGTTCCTCGTCACGCCGAACCAGGCCGAGGCAGAGAGCCTCGTCGGGCAGGAGTTCCACGACGAGGAGGACTTCCGCGTCGCGCTCGACGGGATCGCCGAGATGGGCGCGAAGAACGTGCTGATCACGACCGACGAGGGCGCGCTCGGGCTGTTCCGCGAGGACCGCGAGATCCGTCGCTTCCGGGCGAACGCGCCGCGGGTCGACCCGCTCTCGACCGTCGGTGCGGGCGACGTGCTCGTCGCAGGCTTCCTCGCCGCCCGTCACGCGGGCCGTTCGCACGAGGACGCGCTGCGGGCCGCGGTCGCCGCCGCCACCGCCTCGACGCTCGAGCTCGGCGCCGGCCACTTCGACCCGCGCCAGGCGGGGCGGATGCAGGCGGGTGTCGAGATCGGCGAGCTCGAGCCGGTCGAAGCCGCCTAGCCGAGGCTCATCCGGCAGCGCCGGTACAGTTCCGAAATGGACGTCGGAAAGCTCGACCTGGCGCCCGCCGGCGCCGGTCTCCCCGAGAAGTTCGCCCGCGAAGGGCTGACCTTCGACGACGTCCTCCTCGTGCCCTCGGAGTCCTCGGTCCTGCCGAACGACGTCTCGACCGCGTCGCGGCTCACGCGCACGATCGCGGTGGAGGTGCCCATCGTCTCTGCTGCCATGGACACCGTCACCGAGGCGCGCATGGCGATCGCGCTCGCGCGCGAGGGCGGCATCGGCGTCGTGCACCGCAACCTCTCGATCGAGCAGCAGGTCGGCGAGGTCGACAAGGTGAAGCGGTCCGAGGCCGGGATGATCGTCGAGCCGGTGACGCTGCCGCCGACGGCGCTCGTCTCCGACGCGCTCCTCCTGATGGAGCGCTACCACATCTCCGGCGTCCCGATCACGGACGACGGCGGCCGGCTCGTCGGCATCCTCACGAACCGCGACCTGCGCTTCGAGCAGAACCACGCGCAGCCCGTGTCGGCGCTGATGACCGCGGAGGGCCTGGTCACCGCGCCGGTCGGGACGACCCTCGGCGAGGCGGAGCAGCTGCTGCACCGGCACCGCATCGAGAAGCTGCCGATCGTCGACGCGGACGGTCGCATCAAGGGGCTCATCACCGTCAAGGACATCCAGAAGCGCGTCGAGTTCCCGCAGGCGACGAAGGACCCGCACGGGCGCCTTCGCGTCGCCGCCGCCGTCGGCGTCGGCCCCGACGCGCTCGAGCGCGCGCAGGCGCTGATCGCGGTCGGCGCGGACGTGCTCGTCGTCGACACCGCGCACGGTCACTCGCGCGCGGTGGTCGAGATGACCGAGAAGATCGCCGCGCTCGCGGGCGACTTCGAGGTGATCGCCGGGAACATCGCGACCGGCGACGCCGCCCGGGCGCTGTGCGAGGCGGGCGCCTATGGCCTGAAGGTCGGGATCGGGCCCGGGTCGATCTGCACCACGCGCGTCGTCGCGGGCGTCGGCGTGCCGCAGATCACCGCCATCTACGACGTCGCCGAGGCCGCCGCCGACTACGGCGTGCCGGTGATCGCCGACGGCGGCGTCACCTCCTCCGGCGACGTGGCGAAGGCGATCGCCGCCGGCGCCGACACGGTCATGCTCGGGTCGATGCTCGCCGGCACCGAGGAGTCGCCCGGCGACGTCGTCTTCCAGCAGGGCGAGCGGTTCAAGGAGTACCGCGGCATGGGCTCGATCGGTGCGATGAAGGCGCGCGGGTACTCGAAGGACCGGTACTTCCAGGGCGACGTCGAGGACGTCGAGAAGCTCGTGCCCGAGGGCATCGAGGGCCGCGTCCCGTACAAGGGGCCGCTCTCGGGCGTGCTGCACCAGGTGGTCGGCGGCCTCCGCCAGGCGATGGGCTACTGCGGCGCGCCCACGATCGACGCGATGCAGCAGGCGCGCTTCGTGCGCATCACCGGCGCCGGCCTGCGCGAGTCGCACCCGCACGACATCACGATCACGAAGGACGCGCCCAATTACCGCCGGAGCTGAGGTGCTGCAGCTCCACCCGGAGCCTCTTCCGGAGGAGCGGCCGGTCCTCGTTGTCGATCTCGGCGGGCAGTACTCGCAGCTGATCGCGCGCCGGGTGCGCGAGGCGCGCGTCTACTCGGAGATCGTCTCGTACCGCGCGACCGTCGAGGAGATCCGCGCGAAGAACCCCGTCGCGATCATCCTCTCCGGCGGGCCTGCGTCGGTGTACGCCGACGGTGCGCCGCGTATGGACCCGTCCGTCTTCCAGCAGGGGATCCCGACGCTCGGCATCTGCTACGGCGCGCAGCTCCTGGCGCTCGAGCTCGGCGGCAAGGTCGAGCAGACCGGCGCGGGCGAGTACGGCAAGGTGCAGATGCGCGTCGAGGGCGGCGCGCTGTTCGGGGCGCAGCCCGCCGACCAGACCGCCTGGATGTCGCACCGCGACACGGTCACCGCCCCGCCGGCCGGCGCCGAGGTGGTGGCGACGAGCGAGCACACGCCGGTCGCCGCCTTCCAGGACGCCGGGCGCCGCGTCTACGGCGTGCAGTTCCACCCGGAGGTCGTGCACACGCCGCACGGCCAGGACATGCTGAAGAACTTCCTCTACGAGGTCGCGGGCGCCGCCCCGGTGTGGACGCCGGCCGCCGTGATCGAGGAGCAGGTCGAGCGCATCCGCGCCCAGGTCGGCTCCGACCGCGTGCTGTGCGCGCTCTCGGGCGGCGTCGACTCGGCGGTCGCGGCGCTGCTCGTGCACAAGGCCGTCGGCGACCAGCTCACCTGCGTCTTCGTCGACCACGGCTTCATGCGCAAGGGCGAGGCTGAGCAGGTCGTCGAGATGTTCGACGGCGTCTTCCACGTGCCGCTCGTGCACGTGCAGGCGCAGGAGCGGTTCCTCTCCAGGCTCGCCGGCGTCACCGAGCCCGAGCAGAAGCGCAAGCTGATCGGCGAGGAGTTCATCCGCGTGTTCGAGGACGAGGCGCGCACGCTCGGCGACGTGCGCTGGCTCGTCCAGGGGACGCTCTACTCGGACGTGATCGAGTCGGGCGGCACCGACGGCGTCGCGGAGACGATCAAGTCGCACCACAACGTCGGCGGACTGCCGGCGGACATGAAGATGAAGCTCGTCGAGCCCCTGCGCCTCCTCTTCAAGGACGAGGTCCGGCGTGTCGGCGAGGAGCTCGGCATGCCGGAGCGGATGGTGTGGCGCCAGCCGTTCCCGGGGCCGGGGCTCGCGATCCGCATCATCGGCGACGTCACCGAGGAGCGCCTCGAGACCTTGCGCGAGGCCGACGCGATCCTGCTGGACGAGGTGCGCAAGGCCGGCCTGTACCGCGAGCTGTGGCAGAGCTTCTGCGTGCTCCCGGCGATCCGCTCGGTCGGCGTGCAGGGCGACTCGCGCACCTACGGCTACCCGATCGCGATCCGCGCCGTCACCTCCGAGGATGCGATGACGGCCGACTGGGCGCGGCTCCCGTACGACCTGATCGAGGTGATCTCGGCACGCATCGTCAACGAGATCCCGGCCGTGAACCGCGTCGTCCTCGACGTCACGTCGAAGCCGCCCGCCACGATCGAGTGGGAGTGACGTGCCCGTACCGGATCGAGACCGACCGTCTCGTCATCCGGTGCTACAACCCGGCCGACGCGCCGCTCCTCAAGGACGCGGTCGAGCGGAGCCGCGACCACCTGTGGCCGTGGATGCCGTGGACGCCCTCGGAGCCGGAGCCGCTCGAGGACGTCGTCATGCGGCTGCGTGAGTTCCGCGCTCAGTTCGACCGCGACGAGAACTGGATCTACGGGGTCTTCACGCCCGACGAGTCGGTGCTCGTCGCCGGCACCGGCCTCCACCCGCGCGGCGGTGAGGGATCGCTCGAGATCGGCTACTGGGTCGCGGCCGACATGACGCGACTCGGCTACGCCACCGAGATCGCGGCGGTGCTGACGCGCGTCGGCTTCGAGGAGGTCGGACTCGACCGCGTCGACATCCAGGTCGACCCCGCCAACACGGCGAGCCAGGGCGTCCCGCGCAAGCTCGGCTTCGTGCTCGAGGCGACGCTACGGCGGCGCCTCGAGCGGCGGCCGGGGCAGCCGCGCGCCGACTCGATGGTCTTCACGATGCTGCGCGAGGAGTACGAGCAGGCCCCCTGGCGCGACACCTACCCGTACCGTGTTCGACCGTCAGCCTAGGCTCACAGGCGAGGCCGTCGAGCTTCGCCCGCTGCGCGCGGACGACTACGACGCGCTGCGCGCCGCGGCCTCCGATCCGCTGACGTGGGAGCAGCACCCGGCGAACCGGCACGAGGAGCCGGTCTTCCGCGCGTACTTCGACGAGCAGCTCGGCTCGGGCGGCGGCCTCGCGATCGTCGACCGCGCGACGGGCGAGGCGATCGGCTCGTCCCGCTACCACGGCCACGACGAGGCCCGCAGCGAGGTCGAGATCGGCTGGACGTTCCTCGACCGCCGCTACTGGGGCGGCGAGACGAACCGCGAGGTCAAGCGGCTCATGCTCGAGCACGCGTTCCGGTTCGTCGAGACGGTCGTCTTCGTGGTGCACCCCGGCAACGTCCGGTCGCGGCGGGCGGTCGAGAAGCTCGGCGCCGCGCGGGTTGCGGATCGCGACGGGAACTGCGTCTACGCGCTCACGCGCGCGGTCCGCCCGCCACGTAGATGACCTGCCCGCTGACGTAGCCGGCGTCCTCGGAGCACAGGAAGGCGATCGTGGAGGCGACGTCCTCCGGCTGCCCGACGCGGCGCAGCGGCACCTCCTTCGCGACGTGCTCCATGAACTGCTCGAACGGCACGCCGATCCGGTCGGCGGTCTGCTGCGTCATCGCCGTCGCGATGAACCCGGGAGCGACGCAGTTCACGTTCACGTTGTACGGGCCCAGCTCGATCGCGAGCGTCTTCGTCATCCCCTGCAGGCCGGCCTTCGCGGTCGCGTAGTTCGTCTGGCCGCGGTTGCCGAGCGCCGACGTCGACGAGATCAGCACGATCTTCCCGCTCTTCTCCTCCACCATGTGCTGCTGCGCGGCGCGCACCGCGAGGAACGTCCCCTTCAGGTGCGTGTCGATCACCGCCTGCCAGTCCTCGTCGGTCATCTTGAAGAGGAGGTTGTCGCGGATGATCCCGGCGCACGTGACGAGCACGTCGACCGAGCCGCCGACCTCCACCGCCTTCGCGACCGCCGCCTCGACGTCCTCGCGCTTCGTCACGTCGCAGCGCACGGCGTGCCCGCCGATCGCCTGCGCCGTCTGCTGCGCGGCGTCCTCGTCGAAGTCGGCGACGACGACGGTCGCCCCCTCCGACGCGAGCCGCTGCGCCGTCGCGGCGCCGATGCCCTTCGCGCCGCCCGTCACCACCGCTGTCTTGCCCTGGAATCTGCTCATGGCGCTGACCGTATACGGTCCCGGCATGGAGCTCAGAGACGTCCTGGCCAGGCGGCGGATGCACCGGGCCTTCCTGCCCGACCCGCTGCCGCACGATCAGATCGAACGCATCGCCGGCGTGATCCGGCGCGCGCCCTCGGGCGGGTTCAGCCAGGGCGGCAGCATCGTGGTCGTCACCGACGACGACCGGCGGGCCGCCATCGCGGAGGCCTTCGGCGACGAGCACTACTCCACCAACGGGCGCAACTTCGTCGCGGACGCGCCGGTGCACATGGTGATCTCGGCGAACGAGACGCTGTACCACGCGCGTTACAACGAGGCGGACAAGCTCGCCGCGACCGGCGGTGTCGAGGTGACGTGGCCGGTCCCCTACTGGTTCGTCGACGCGGGCGCGCTGATGATGCTGGTGCTGCTCGCCGGCATCGACGAAGGGCTCGGGAGCGCGTTTATCGGCCATCCGGACCAGAAGCGGATCTTCGACGAGCTGCTCGGCCTGCCGGAGGACGTCGTGCCGATCGGGCTCGCGCTGTTCGGGAAGCCGGGCGAGAGTCCGCCGATCGGCTCGCGGCTCAAGGAGATGCAGCGCTCGCTGGACGATCTCGTCCGCTGGCAGCGATGGTGAACGGCGCGTAGCGCGCCCGTACGTCGTCCACGAACGCCGCCAGCCGGTCGGCGATCCCCGCGTCCTCGATCTCGAGCACGTTCTCTGCGTTCTGCTCGCCGCTTCGCGAGAGGTTGAACGAGCCGACGAACGCCGTGTCGTCGCAGACGGTCACCTTCGCGTGCATGAAGTCGTGCACCGTCCCGTCGCCGTAGGGCGTCGAGATCTTCCCGGTGAACGGCCCGGCCATCACCCGCTCGAGGAGCGGCAGCTTCCACGAGACGTTGGCGTTCGCCTCCCACTGCTGGATCACCTGACGCACCTGCGTCGCGTCGACGCAGCCGGCGACGTCGACCGCGCCGTCGGCGATCACCTGCGCGAGCGTCCCGAGCACCGGGCCGGTGGTGATCACCGGCGAGCAGATGCGCACCCGCCGCTTCGCGCGCCGGATCAGCTTGGCGATGCGCGCCGAGAGGTCCTCGCCGTGCCCCGGCGTGAACCACGCGCGCACGCCGTCGTCCCACCGCGGGTCGACGAAGCCGGTCTTCAGCACGTCGCCGGTCGCCCAGAGCTGGTCGAAGTCGATGCGGTAGGCCTTCGCGATCGCCTCCGAGTGGACGATCGCGACGACGTTCTCCTGCCGCGTCCACGAGTCGTCGGTCCAGTTGAGCGACCCGGTCCAGACGCTCGCGCCGTCGCGGATCACGTACTTGTGGTGCATCAGGTCGGGCACGCCCGCGATCGGCTTCCCCTCGACCGGCAGGGTTGCGATCAGCTGGACGTCCGGCTCGGGCGGCGGCGGCACCGGGATCGGGTTCGCGTGGCTGACGTCGTAGACGAGCCGCACGCGGACGCCGCGTGCCGCCGCCCGCTCGAACGCTGCGCCGACCACCGCTCTGGTCTCGTCGCCGAGGTTGAAGTCGTACTGCGCGAGGTCGAGCGTCGAGGCGGACCCGTCGAGGAAGGCGGCGACGAGCGCCGCGACGTCGACCGCCGAGTGGCCGCCGTCCGTCAGAGTGGTGATCTCGATGCGTTCGTTCATGGACAGGCTGGCCGCCGCCCGGATCGGGCGGACGACGAACTTCTATCGCGAAGGCGAGGGCGCGTCACGCCGCCGCGAGCGGCTCGCCGCGTATCTGGAGTCCCGCGCGGAGGCGTCGATCCTCCTCGTCGGCGAGGCGCCCGGGTACCGCGGCGCGCGGGTCTCGGGCATCCCGTTCACCTCCGAACGACAGCTGACCGGCTCCGGTCCGGCCGAGGCGACGGCCACGCTCGTCCACCGGGTGCTCGCCGAGCTCGGCCTCTCCGACCGGGTCCTGCTCTGGAACGTCGTCCCGACCCATCCGGGCACGGCGTCCTCCAACCGGGCGCCGACGCGGGCCGAGGTGGCGGAGGGGCTCCCGTTCGCGCAGGAGCTCGCCGAAGGGCGGCTGGTGGTGGCGGTGGGGCGGATCGCGGCCGCCGCCCTCGGCCGTCCGTACGTCCGGCATCCCTCCCATGGGGGAGTGGCCGGGTTTCGCGAGGGGCTGCTACCATTCGCGCCCGGCCGATCCACGGTCGGCCTTCTCACGCCATGAAGACCTACAGCGCCAAACCGGGCGAGATTCAGCGCGACTGGCTCGTCGTCGATGCCGAGGGGAAGACCCTGGGCCGACTCGCGACCGTGATCGCCGACCGCCTGCGCGGCAAGAACAAGCCGAGCTTCACGCCGCACGTCGACACGGGCGACTTCGTGGTCGTCGTGAACGCCGAGAAGATCGCCGTCACCGGCAAGAAGCTCGACGAGAAGATGTACTACCGCCACTCCGGCTACCCCGGCGGCCTCCGCGAGCGCAGCCTGCGCGACCAGCTCGAGCGCCAGCCGACCGAAGTCCTCCGCAAGGCCGTGAAGGGCATGCTGCCCCGGAACAAGCTCGGGCGCGCCCAGCTCACGAAGCTCAAGATCTACGCCGGCCCCGAGCATCCGCACGAGGCGCAGGCTCCGACCCCTCTCGAGGTGTAAATGGCCACTCCTGCTCAGTACCTCGGCACCGGTAAGCGCAAGACGTCCGTCGCTCGTGTGATCCTCCGCCCCGGCGGCGGCGGCACGTGGGTGAACGGCAAGTCGCTCGAGGAGTACTTCCCCCGCATGGTCCACCGGATGCTGGCGACCTCGCCGCTGAAGACGGTCGGCCTCGAGGGCCAGTACGACCTGCGCGTGCGCGTCCACGGCGGCGGGCCTTCGGGCCAGGCCGGCGCGGTGCGCCACGGGATCGCCCGCGCGCTCGTCGAGGTCAACCCGGAGCTCCGCGTGCCGCTCAAGCGCGCCGGTTTCCTGACGCGCGACGCCCGCCAGGTGGAGCGCAAGAAGGCCGGCCTGCACAAGGCCCGCAAGGCTCCGCAGTTCTCGAAGCGCTAGCTCCTCGACCGCGATGGCGAGGAGGTACTTCGGCACCGATGGTGTCCGCGGCGTCGTGGGCGAGTTCCTCACCCCGGAGCTCGTGGAACGGCTCGGCCGCGCTGCCGCCACCTGGACGGGCGCCTCGAAGGTGTTCGTCGGGCGCGACACCCGCGCCTCCGGCGTCGAGCTGGAGCAGGCGTTCGCGCGAGGCGTCGTCTCGGTCGGCGGCGACTGCATCCTCGGCGGCGTCCTGCCGACGCCCGCCGTGGCGCTGCTCGCGCTCGACCTCGGCGTCGTCATCTCGGCGTCCCACAACCCGCCGGAGTACAACGGCGTCAAGTTCTTCGACTCGAAGGGCCGCAAGCTCTCCGACGCCTACGAGGAGCAGATCGAGGAGCTGCTCGCGGCCTCGCCGGGCGTCGACCAGGGGCGGATCGAGCACGTCGAGGTCGCAACCGACTCGTACCTGACCCACATCCTGGAGCGTTTCGGCGCCGACCTGGCGGGCCTCCGCATCGCGGTCGACTGCGCGAACGGCGCCTACGCCGGGCTCGCGCCGCAGGCGTTCGAGCGCTGCGGGGCCGAGGTGCACGCGATCGGCAACGAGCCCGACGGCGCGAACATCAACGTCGGCTGCGGCGCCACCGACCTGGCGCTCCTCCAGCAGACCGTGCGGGACGGCGGCTACGACCTCGGCATCGCGTTCGACGGCGACGGCGACCGCATGCTCGCGGTCGACGAGCACGGCGAGGTCGTGGACGGCGACCAGATCATCGCGATCCTCGCGCTCGACCAGCAGGTCGACCGGGTTGCGGTGACGGTGATGACGAACCTCGGCTTCCACGCGCTGATGCGGGAGCACGGGATCACCGTCCACACCACCGACGTCGGCGACCGCTACGTCCTCGAGGCGCTCTGGGAGCACAACGGGATCCTCGGCGGCGAGCAGTCGGGCCACATCCTCTTCCTGCGCGACCACGTCACCGGGGACGGCCTCGCCGCCGGGCTGCTCCTGTGCGGGGCGCTCAAGGGCCGCACGCTCAGCGAGGCGGCCTCCGTGATGCCGCGCTATCCGCAGGCGAAGGAGAACGTCCGCGTCTCGGACAAGACCCTGACAAAGGCGGTCGAGGACGAGGTCGAGCGCCTGAACCGGGAGTGGGACGGCGCCGGCCGGGTGCTCGTCCGCCCGTCGGGCACGGAGCCCTTGATCCGGGTGCTCGTGGAGGCAGAAAATGCGGGGGTGGCGCAGGAGGCCTGTGCTAGCATCGCAGCGCTCGTTCGACGAGAGCTCGGCTGACCTGCCCGACGAAGGGCAGGGCCTCGCAGCCGGGCTTTTCTGCTTTCTGGACGCGGCACGACAATGAGAAGGGAGGGGCCGAATGTGCGGAATCATCGGATACGTCGGCAACCGCGCCTCCAAGCCGCTGCTCCTGCAGGGGCTGAAGCGGCTCGAGTACCGCGGTTACGACTCGGCAGGGATCGCCCTTCTGGACGAAGGGGGCCTGGACTACGTCCGCGCCGTCGGGCCGCTCCAGAACCTGGTCGAGGCGGCCGGCCCGAACGGCTCCCTCGCCACGACCGGCCTCGGCCACACCCGCTGGGCCACGCACGGCGGCGTCTCCGAGGCGAACGCGCACCCGCTCACCGCGTGCGACGCGTCGAAGCTCGCGATCGTCCTCAACGGGATCGTCGAGAACTATCGGGAGCTCCGCAACGAACTCGCCGCGAACGGGCACACCCTCCGCTCCGAGACGGACGCCGAGGCCGTCGCGCACCTGATCGAGGACGCCTACGAGGGCGACCTCGTGGCCGCCGTGCGCGCCGTCTTCCCGCGCCTCGAGGGGCATTTCACCTTCGTCGTGATCCATCACGACCACCCGCAGCACCTGGTCGGCGTGCGCCACCAGACGCCGATGGTGCTGGGGCTCGGCGACGGCGAGAACTTCCTCGCGTCGAACCTGGCCGCGTTCCTGGCGGAGACGCGCCGCGTGCAGTTCCCCGACGACGGCGAGATCTGCTCGATCACGCCCGACGGCGTCGAGATCATCGACGCGATCACGGGCGAGCCCGTCGAGCATGACGTCATCGAGGTCGACTGGGACGACGACGCTGCCGAGCGCTCGGGCTACGAGACGTTCATGCTCAAGGAGATCTACGAGCAGCCCGAGGGCGTCGCGGAGACGATCGGCGACCGCGTCCGCCACGGCAACCTCGTGCTCGAGGGCCTCGGGATGAGCGAGGACGAGCTGCGTGCGCTGCGCCGCATCGTGATCGTGGCGTGCGGCACCTCGTACCACGCCGGCGTCGTCGGCCGCTACGCGATCGAGGAGTGGGCGCGCGTGCCGGTCGAGCCGGACGTGGCGAGCGAGTGGATCTATCGCAACCCGGTGCTCGACCCGGGCACGCTCGTGATCGGCATCTCGCAGTCCGGCGAGACGCGCGACACGATCCAGGCGATGAAGCTCGCCCGCGAGAAGGGCGCACGTACCGTCGCCATCACCAACATGATGGGCTCGCAGATCACGCGTGAGGTCGACTCGACGCTGTTCACGCGCACCGGGCTCGAGGTCGGCGTCGCCGCCTCGAAGACGTTCACCGCGCAGGCGGCCCTCCTCTTCCTGATCGGCCTCAAGCTCGCGCAGGTGCGCGAGACGCTGCCGAAGGACGAGGTCGAGTTCATCCTCGACGAGGTCTACGACCTGCCGAACAAGATGCAGCGGTTCCTCGACGCCGACCACCCGATCGAGGAGATCGCCCAGCGCTTCCACGACCGCCCGTTCTTCCTCTACCTCGGGCGCCACATCGGCCTGCCCGTCGCGCTCGAGGGTGCGCTGAAGCTGAAGGAGATCTCGTACATCCCCACCGACGCCTACTCGGCCGGTGAGATGAAGCACGGCCCGATCGCGCTGCTCGACGAGGGCACCCCGGTCGTGGTCGTCGCGACGCGCATCCACGTCTACGACAAGATCGTCTCGAACATCCAGGAGACGCGGGCGCGCGGCGCGCACGTGATCGCGATCGCGACGGACGGCAACGAGGACATCCAGCACCACGCGGACGACGTGATCTACGTCCCGAAGTCGCCGGCGTTCATTCAGGCGGCGCTGGCCATCCTCCCGCTGCAGCTCCTCGCCTACCGGATCGCCCGGCTCCGCGGCCTCAACGTCGACCAGCCGCGGAACCTCGCCAAGACCGTCACCGTCGAGTAGGGGCCGGACCCCCCATTTGGGGATGGACGGGCGTTTACCACCCTGGCAGCATGTGACGAGCGGGACGCCCGTTGCGTTCTTTCTGCGGCGTTGCCCTCTCCCGCGAGCGGGGTGGCTGCGTCGGGTGCCGCAGCCCGGTCGGAGCCGCCCCGCTTCGGTGTTTCCTTCGGCGCTCCGTCGCTCAGACCGCCGCGAGCGCCGTCTCGACGAACCCCCGCGCGGCCGGCGAGTGGTAGCGGTCGCGGTGGCGGGCGATCGCGATCACGCGCGGCGGCACGTCGGGTAGCTCCCGGACGGCGACGCGCGCGTCGCGCTCGTCGACGGTCAGCCTCGGCATCACCGCGTTCGCGAGCCCCGCGGCGACCAGGCCCTGCACCGTCGGGTTGTCGTTCGAGCGGAACGCGAAGCGGAGCTCGACGCCCGCGCCGTGCAGCGCCGCCTCGAGCGGCTCCAGCGACCGGCCCGACCGGAAGCCGACGAGCGGCGCCGCCCCGACCGCCTCCAGCGTCAGCGGGCCGGTCGCGAGCGGCGAGTCGGACCGGGTGACGAGCACGTACCGGTCGCGCAGGAGCTCCACCGTCTCGAGCGGCGCCTCGTGCGTGGGGAGGAGCACGAAGCCGACGTCGAGCTCGCCCCGCTCGAGCGCGTCCTCGATCTCCTCGTCGTCCATCTCGACGAGCACGATGTCGACGGCCGGCCAGCTGGCCGTGAAGCGCCTGACGATCTCGGGCAGGAGCCGCGCCCCGACGGACTGGAAGGTGCCGATCCGGAGCATGCCCGCCTCGCCCGTGCGCAGGGCGTGCAGGTCGGCCTGTGCCGCCTGGAGCCGGGCGACGATCGACTCGGCGTGGCGCAGGAGGAGGCGGCCCGCCTCCGTGAGCGCGATCGGACGCGGCCCGCCGGGACGCTCGACGAGCTTCTCGCCGACGATGCGCTCGAGCGTCGCGATCTGCTGGCTGATCGCCGACTGCGTGTAGCCGAGCTTCGCCGCGGCGCGGCCGAACGAGCGCTCGGACGCCAGAGCCTGGAGCGCGGCGAAGTGGCGCAGCTCGATGCCGAGCCAGTGGTGTAGCTGTACCTCTACGCCGTCCATAAGGAAAATCGATCGATTTCAACTATATATCCATTTGTGCTGATAGTCGCTGCTAGGCACCATCTGGATATGACCCTGATCGCCATCCTGATCGTCGTCCTGGCCGTTCTGGCGCTCTCCGTTCGCTACGGCGCGGACAGCCGCTTCGACCGCCCCGGCCGGCAGCTCTAGACCGCTCAGCTCGCGCTCGCGCGACGCTGCCACCGGTCGGTCCACGTCTCGCGGCTGATCCCGGAGAGGATCGTCCGCCGGACGAGCCGTCCGCCGCGGTCACGGCCGAGCAGGTGGACGCGCAGCGGGACCTCGCCGAGGGGCAGCTCGAGGCGTGTCGTCTCGCCGGGCAGCTCACCCTCCTCGCGCACCACGTAGTCGCCGCGCGGGTCGGGACGCTCGCTGATCCGGAGTTCCCACGCGGCCACGGCCCGTTCCGGCGGCCAGACGAGCGCGTCGCCTTCGCGGCGAACGTCCATGTTCCCGGTGACCGTCGGCCTCGTGCGCAGGAGTGCGCTTCGCAGCCCTGGCGCCGGCGACGGAGCGGGCGCCGCCTCCGCCGCCTTCGGCCGCACCGTGGCACGCGCGCGGTGGACGGCGCCGACGCGTTCGAGGCGCCGCAGCGCCTCGCGCTCGGGGGCCGTGCCGAGTCCGAGCGCGCGGATCCGGTCTCGCAGCGCCTTCCAGTCGGGCGTGCCGCCCGCGGCGACGAGCGCGCGGGCCTCGCGGAGGATCGGGTCGGCAGTCATTCCTCAACGGTACGTCGCAGCTGCTTGGTCTTGCCGCGCCTGCGTTTCTCGTCGAGCCGCTGCTCGCGCGACGCCGCCGTCGGCTTCGTCGCCCGGCGCTTGCGCCGGACCTTCACTGCCTCCTGCAGCTGCTCGAGGATGCGGTCGGTCGCGAGCTCGCGGTTCCGGAGCTGCGACCGCTCGTCCTGCGCGACCGCGCGGACGACCGGGCCGAGCTTCGCGAGCACGCGCTTCCGCTCGGCCTCGGTGAGGCCGGCCGACTCGGCGACGTCGAAGAGGGCCTCGGCGCGCGTCGAGCTCTTCTGCGCGTGCTGGCCGCCCGGCCCGCTCGACCGGGAGAAGCGGAACGCGATCTCGGAGCGAATAGACTCGGCGTCCATGGCGGCAATTCTCCTGGACGTGGACGGCGTCCTGCACGTGTCGGGCGCGCCCATCGCAGGAGCGGCCGCCGCGGTGCGCAGGCTGCGCGAGGACGGGCACCGGCTGCGGTTCGTCACGAACTCCACGACGCGGTCGCGGACGCAGCTCGCCGAGCAGCTCCGCCGGATGGGCATCGAGCTCGAGGACGACGAGCTGCAGACGACGGGCAGCGTCGCGGCGACCGTCCTCGCCGGCAAGCGGGTGCTCGCCCTGACCATGCCCGGGCTCTACGACGACCTGGACGGGCTCCAGCTCGTCGGGATGAACGTCGACGCGGTGCTCCTCGGCGGCGCCGACGACGACGGCGAGGAGACCGGCCGTGTCTTCTCGTACCTCAACCTGAACCGGGCGTTCCACGAGCTCGACGCCGGCGCCGAGCTGTACTGCCTGCACAAGAACAAGTGGTGGCAGACGGGCGACGGGCCGCGGCTCGACACCGGTGCCTTCGTCGCCGGGCTCGAGTACTCGGCGGGCACCGAGGCGACCGTCCTCGGCAAGCCGTCAACCGCGTACTTCCAGGCCGCTCTGGAGGCGCTCGACGCCGACCCGGGGATCACGTGGATGGTCGGCGACGACCTCGACGGCGACTGCGTCGGCGCGCACAAGCACGGGATGCGCACGATCCTCGTCCGCACCGGCAAGTTCCGCCCGGACGAGGTCGAGCGCTCGCAGATCCAGCCGGACGGGATCATCTCGTCGGTCGCCCAGCTGCCCGACTGGCTCGAGGGGGCGCTCTGAGCGAGCCGCTGCGGGTCGGCGTCGACCTGATCGAGATCGAGCGCATCCGGCGCGCGCTCGACCGGCACGGCGACTCGTTCAAGCGCCGCTGCTTCACGGAGGCCGAGATCGCCTACTGCGACTCGAAGCCGAACCCGCCGCAGCACTACGCCGGCCGGTTCGCCGCGAAGGAGGCGGTCGGCAAGGCGATCGGCGTCGGCGTCTACTTCACGTGGAAGGAGATCGAGGTGCGCGGGCGGCCGAAGCCCGGCGTGTACCTGAGCGGCCGCACGGCCGAGTGGGCGGAGAAGCGCGGCATCTCGCACGTCGAGCTGTCGATGACCCACTCGCGCGAGCTGGCCGCGGCCGTAGCCTTGGGCCTATGAGGCTCGAGCCGCTGCTGACCGCCGACGAGACGCGTCGGGCCGAGGAGGCGCACCAGGGCTCCATGGAGGAGCTGATGAAGCGCGCCGGCACCGCGGTCGCCGAGCTCGTCCTGCGGCAGTTCCCCGGACGCGTCACCGTCGTGTGCGGCAAGGGGAACAACGGCGGCGACGGCAAGGTGTGCGCGCGCGTGCTGCGCGAGGCCGGGCGTGACGTGACCGTCGTCGACGGCGTCGGCGACCTCGGCTCACCCGACGTCGTGGTCGACGCCCTCCTCGGGATCGGGCTCAAGGACGCGCCGCGCGAGGACGCCGCGCGGATGATCGAGCTGATGAACGCCTCGGGGCGGCCGGTCGTCGCGGTCGACGTCCCCTCGGGCGTGAACGCGTCGACGGGCGAGGTGCCGGCGACGGCGGTGCGTGCGACGGCGACCGTCACGTTCGGCGCCGCGAAGGTTGGACTCGCCGTCGCACCCGGCCGGTTCCACGCGGGTCGCGTGCACATCGCGCCGATCGGCCTGCGGCCCCGCGAGCACGAGCACGCGCTGGTGCCGGCGTCGGCGCTCCTCGAGGTGCCGCGGAAGGAGACCGGTTCGACGAAGTACTCGGCGGGATCGGTGCTCGTCGTCGGCGGCTCGCGCGGCCTCACCGGGGCGCCGATGCTCGCGTCGCTCGCCGCGTTCCGCGCGGACGCGGGCTACGTCGCGGTCGCGGCGCCGGAGTCGACGCTGCCGATCTTCGAGACGACCCTGCTCGAGGTGGTGAAGCGGCCGCTGCCCGAGGACTCCTCCGGGCGGTTGCTGCCTCGTTCCGCCGACGCGGTGCTCGAGGCGGCCGAGAAGGCGGACGCGGTCGCGATCGGGCCCGGGCTCGGGCGGAGCGACGGCACGATCGAGCTGGTGCGGATCCTGCTCGAGCAGCTCGAGCTGCCGGTCGTTCTCGACGCCGACGCGCTCTGGGAGCTCGAGCCGTTCACCCGCCAGGCGCCGACGGTGCTGACCCCGCACACCGGCGAGCTTGCGCGCCTGCTCGAGACGGACGCGCGGACACTCGACGCACACCGCCTCGACGCGGTGCGGCGGGCCGCTTCGCGGTACGGCTCCGTCGTGCTGCTCAAGGGCTCGGACACCCTCGTCGCCTCGCCGCGCGCGGGCGTCCTCGTCGCGAGCTACGGCTCGCCGGCGCTCGCGACCGCGGGCACCGGAGACGTGCTGACGGGCATCGTCGCAGCCTTCCTCGCCAAGGGGATGGAGGCGCAGCTCGCGGCGGCGACCGCGGCGGTCGCCCACGGCGTCGCGGCGCACCTCGTCGACCCGCAGCCGGGAACGATCGCCTCCGACCTGCTGCCGGCGCTCCAGCGCGCGCTCGCCGGGCACGGCCTCCAGCGCGCACCGCTGCAATGAGGAGCGAGATCACGATCGACCTCGGTGCGCTGCGCCGCAACGTCCGGACGCTCCTGCGCTCGCTGGACGGCGCCGAGCTGTGGGCCGTCGTGAAGGCGAACGCCTACGGCCACGGCGCGGTCGAGTGCGCCGACGCGGCGCTCGGCGCCGGCGCGAGCGCGCTCTGCGTCGCCACCGTGCCGGAGGCGCTGCAGCTGCGCCGCGAGCTCGCCGACGCGCGGATCCTCGTGCTCGGGCCCGCCTCGAACCGGGAGATCGCGCAGGCCCGCGAGGCCGAGCTCGCGCTCGCCGTCTCCTCCGACGCGATCCCCGAGGGCGTCGCCGTGCACGTGAAGCTCGACAGCGGCATGGGCCGATGGGGGATGTCGGAGCTCCCCGGCCCCGCCCGCGAGATCGTCGGGCTGATGACGCATCTCGCGACCGCCGACAGCGACCCGGAGTTCGCGCGCACGCAGATCGAGCGCTTCCGCGAGGCGACCGCGCCGCTCGCGCACCTGAAGCGCCACGTCGCGAACAGCGCCGCCACGCTCCGGCTCCCCGAGTCCCACTTCGACGCGGTCCGCTGCGGGATCGCGCTGTACGGGCTCTCGCCGTTCGGAACCGACGCGGCGGAGGACGGCCTCGAGGCGGTGCTCTCGTGGCGCAGCGAGATCGCCCTCTCGAAGCTGCTGCGCGCGGGGGAGTCGACCGGGTACGGCCGGCGCTTCGTCGCCGAGCGCGACACCTGGATCGGCATCGTCCCGGTCGGCTACGCGGACGGGTTCCGGCGCGACCTCACCGGCACCGAGGTGCGCGTGGCCGGCGAGCGGTGCCGCGTGATCGGGACGGTCTCGATGGACGCGACGGCCGTCGAGCTCGAGCGCGAGCTGCCGCCGGGGACGCCGGTGACGATCGTCGGGCCCGGCGTGCCGCTCGAGGAGCACGCCCGGGTCGCCGGGACGATCACCTACGAGCTCGCCTGCCACCTCGACAGCTCCCCCGAGCGTGCCCGGCGGGTCATAGTGGACTCGTGAGCCGTAGTCTCGACGGAGGCTCCCAGGGAGCGGAGGCACCGGCCTGGCCGGCGCCGAAGCAGGCGCCGATCAGGCAACCGACGGCTGCCCGATGAGCACGAACGCGGACCGCCGGGCGGCACTCCAGGCGCAACGCGCCGAGGCGCTCGACGCCTTCCTGCGCGAGCTTCTGCCGTTGCAGGGCGACGAGCGCGTCCTCGACGTCGGCGCCGGCGCCGGCGCGTTCGCGTTCGCCGTTGCGCCGCGGGTCCGCGAGGTCGTCGCGGTCGAGCTCGACGAGGAGCTCGCCGCGCGCGCCCGTGCCGACGCGCCGCAGAACGTGGAGGTGCTCGTCGGCAACGGCGAGCGGCTCGACCTCGAGTCGTTCACCTTCGACGTCTCCGCAACCCTCCGCACGCTGCACCACACGCCGCGGCCCGAGCTCGTCGTCGCTGAGCTCGCGCGGCTCACGAAGCCGGGCGGGACGATTCTCGTGGCCGACCAGATCGCGCCCGTCGACCCGCTCGAGGCGTTCGAGCTGAACCGTTTCGAGCAGGCGCGCGACCCGTCGACGACCCGCCTCCTCTCCGACCCCGACCTGCGCGGCCTCTTCGACTCGAACAACCTGCGCCTCCGCACCGAGCGGGTCGTGCGCGAGTCACGCGACCTCGAGTCGTACCTCGACCTCGCAGGGTGCGAGGGCTTCGAGCGCGAGCGGGCGCGGAACCTCGCGCCTAAGGGCTACGAGGCAGTCGTCGGCTGGTACGTGCTGACGCGCTAGCGACGAGCCCGGGCACGAGCGCCTGCAGCCACGCCGCCGGGCGGTACCAGCGCGGCACGACGATCTCCCGCTTGTCCCTGTCGACGGCGTCGAGCAGCCGCTCGACCACCAGCGGCGGCTGCGCCACGAAGCGGTACAGCGGCCGCGGGAACCGGCCCCGCTGCGGGAAGCCCGGCGTCTCGACGAACCCCGGGTTGACGGTGTGCACGCGGACGCCGCGCGGCGCCAGCTCGACCGCGAGCGACCGCGAGAAGGCGAGCTGCGCGTGCTTCGACGCCGAGTACGGCCCGGTCGCCCACAGCCCCGCGACCGAGACGACGTTCACCACGTGCGACCCCTCGCCGAGCGCGGGCAGGAACGCGCGCGTCGTCCACACCGAGCCGAGGTAGTTGACGCGGATCACCTCTTCGATCCGCTCCGGGGCGGCGTCGAGGAAGTCTGCACGGGCGGCGACCCCGGCGTTGCACACGAGCAGGTCGATCCTGGGGTGGCGGCCGAGCACGCGCCGCGCCGCCGCCTCGACCGCCTCGCGGTCGGTGACGTCGCACGACTCGTGCTCGTCGGCGTCCGAGCCGCGGCGGGAGAGCCCGACGACGTGCGTGCCGCGGCGCTGCAGCGCCCGCACGAGCTCGGCGCCGATGCCCGACGACGCGCCGGTGACGACCGCTACTTGCAGACGCGTACGTTGCGGCCGGTCGCCGCCTTGCGACCCGCCGCGTCGAAGAGCGTCGCGGCCAGGTGGTGCGTGCCCTTCTTCAGCTTCGACGTGTTCCACTTCAGCGAGTAGACGCCGCCGGGGCCGGTCTTGTCGGTGCCGGCGCGCTTGCCGTCGACGCTGAACTCGACCCGCGACACCTTCTTCGTGGACGTCGCGATCACGGTCAGCTGGTCGCTCTTCAGCGCGCACTGGTTCGCCGGCGGCGAGAGCCAGCTGATCGCCGGGCCGTTCACGACGGTCAGCTTCACCTGCCCGAACGCGGTGTTCGGCATGATCTGGTCGCCGAGCGTGTTGATGTTCTTCGCCTCCTGCAGGTCGGAGGCCTGCATCGACAGCGTCGTCTTCCCGGCCTTCAGCGCCGGGGCCGAGCCGGGCAGCCCGAACAGGACGAGCCCCGTCTCCGGGTCGTAGTCGGACGCGCCGACGAGCACCCGGTTGTAGCCGATCACGAGCGAGAGCGGATCGACGCCGGACTGCTCGTCGACGGCCTCCCCGACGATCAGCGGCCGCCCGGCCGTGACGCGGGTCGTCAGGATGCGGATTGCCGGCGGCGTCACGTCGTTCACCCACGCGTTCAGCACGTACTTGCCCTTCGCCGACTTGTTCGTGAACGGGTCGGCGCGCGAGTCGACCGCGACGTAGAACCGCTGCAGGCGCGGGAACTGCACGCCCGCCGCGCCGACGTCGACCATGTTGTCGTAGGTCAGGCCGTTCACGTCCGTCGGGATGCCGGCGTAGCCCTGCACGTCGTTCTCGTCCTTCGAGCCGAGCACGAACGGGTCGACGACGGCGCCGTTCGAGGCGGCGAGGATCGAGACCCCGAAGTTCACGATCGGCTGGTTCACGTCGTACGAGTAGAGGTGCTCGGAGCCGTCCTCGTTCATCGGCGTGCCGGAGTAGCTGGGCGGCGGGCCGAACGCCTCCGCAGGGCAGCAGTACTGGCTGACCCGGTTGGGACCCTGCGCGGTGTCGCCGGTCTGGACCTTCTTCAGCTTCACGACGGGCGCGTTCCGGAGGGCGGGCCGCTCGACGAGGAAGAAGTAGGGGATGCGGCGCTGCACGCCGTTCCCGTTGAGGACGACGAAGCCGTAGTTCTCGCCGACCTGCGCGTCGCCGTTCGCGGTGACCGTGACCGGCAGGCTCGCGAACGACCCCGGGTTCAGGGTGACCGTGCCCGGCACGCTGATCGTGACCCCGTTCGTCTGCGCCTGCGGCGCGATCGTCGCGGTCCACGTTCCGGATCCGTCGCCGGCGTCGGAGAGCGTCACGAGCTGCGCCGGCTGCTGCGTGCCCGTCGACACGTCGACGCGCCCGAACGAGAGCGACTGCGGCGCCGTGAAGATCTTCGGGTCGTCGGCCGCGGTCAGGTTCGCGAGGCCGGAGCCTTCGAGGAGCACCGACGCCTCCTGCGTGCGGGCGGTGTCCTGGTACGCCGGCCCGGCCGTCGACATCAGCGCCGACTTCACTTCCGGCGCCGTCCAGCCCGGGTGCTGCTGCAGGAGGAGCGCGGCCGCGCCGGCCACGTGCGGCGTCGCCATCGACGTCCCGGCGAACACCGAGAAGGTCGACCCGGTCGTGAGCGGCGGCGTGGACGAGAGGATGTCGAGCCCCGGCGCGGAGATGTCCGGCTTCAGCTGCCAGTCGAAGTCGGTCGGGCCCGCCGAGGAGAAGCTCGTGATCACCCCGGCGCGGTTCGTCGGAATCTCCTCGATGCCGCCCGAGAGCCGCACCGTCGCCTGACCGCCGTGCTGGGCCATGAAGGCGCGCAGGGTCTGGCCGTCGAGGTCGGAGATCATCCCGCCCGGGACCGGCAGCTGGATCGGGATCTGGTTCGCCTCGCCGAAGCGGTTGTCGACGAGGATGATCCCGGTTGCGCCGCCGATCTGGGCGCGCTCCGCCTTCGACGCGAAGGTGCAGATGCCGCGCGAGACGAGCAGGATCTTCCCCTTCACCGACCCCTTCGGCAGCGTGCCGAGCGAGCTGTTCGGGTCGCTCTTCGAGCCGCACAGGTACGGGTCGACCGGCTTCTTGTCGGTGCCGACGATCGACGACACGTCGACGATCGTCTGGTCGATGGTCGTCCAGGCGCCCGGGAACTTCGCGCCGCCGGCGTTCTGGATCGGGACCGCCGTGAGCGACGGCGGGCCGCCGGAGACGTCGAGCGCCTGCGCGAACACGTGCGAGTTGGAGGTGGCGGCGACGGCGATCGCGTCGGGGGCGGCGGCGGGCGAGCCCGCGCTGCCGAGGCCGAAGTCGTCGCGGTCGTTGCCGGCCGCGATCACCGGCACGACGCCGGCGAGCGTGGCGTTGTGGATCGTCTCGAACATCGCGTCGTTCGCCGGGTCGGTCTGCGGGCCGCCGCCGGAGAAATTGATGACGTTCATGCCGTCGGCGACGGCGGCCTCGAACGCCTCGACGATCTCGGGTGTCGACGCCTCGTGCCCGAGCGGCGTCGGGACGGTGAAGACGCGGTAGTTGCCGATCCACGCCTTCGGCGCGACCCCGGTCAGGTCGGTGACCTTCGGATGGTCGGGGCCGGCGGGCGCCGTCGTGTTCATGTCGCCCGCCGCGATGCCGGCGACGTGCGTCCCGTGCGGCTCGGTCGGGTCGAACGCCTGGTTGCTGCGCTTGTCGCGCGGCTCGCCCGGGAAGACCTTCGCGACGATCACCTTCGGCGTCGTCAGCTTCTTGTCGCCCTTCGGGAAGCCGGGCGGATACGAGAAGCCCTCCGGGTTCAGGAACGGGTTCGTCGGGTCGACGCCCGTGTCGACGACCCCGATCTTGATGCCCTGGCCCGCGTCGCCGGTGGCGGCGGTGAGGTCGGCCGCCTTGATCACCGCCGCGCTGGTGTCGTCGGTCGCGTAGTACGAGAGGCTCGGGTAGACCTTGTTGACGAGGCTGAGGCCCGTCAGCTTCGCCAGCGAGCGCTCCGGCAGCTGCACCGCGAAGCCGTCCAGCAGGACGGAGTAGCGCTCCTCGATCGTCGCCTGCGGGATCGCGGCGCGCACCTGTGCGGCGGCCGCCGCCTGCTTGCGCGCGAGGCTCGCCACGTACGCGCGCGCGGCGGCCGAGTGGACGTCGAGCCGCGCCGTGTGGGACGCCGAGGCGAGGCCGCGGCCCGCGTTCCAGACGGCGAGCGGCGGCGACGAGAGACGCACGATCACCCGGGTCAATCCCCTGGCGTGGCCGGCCGGGACGACGATCTTCCCGGCGCGCACGCGAGGTAGGCTCGTCTCGCCTGCGGGGCGACGGATCGGGGTGAGCGCCGCGGACGCCGACGTCGCCGTGACCAGGGCGAGAGCCGACGCGAAGATCAGGCTGCGACGCAAGGTGCCGCAGCGTATCGGAAGCCAGTTAGCATCGCTCACCATGTTCGAGGGAAAACGCGCATTGGTTTTGGGCGTCGCCAACAAGCGGTCGATCGCCTGGGCGATCGCCAGGCGCCTGGCGGAGGGCGGAGCGCAGATCGCGTTCACCTTCCAGGGTGAGCGGATCGAGAAGAACGTGCGGGAGCTCGCCGAGTCCGTGTCGAGCCCGCTCGTGACGGAGCTCGACGTTCGCGACGACGCGGCGATCCACCGCGTCTTCTCCGAGGTGTCCGACGCGTTCGGCGGGCAGCTCGACATCCTCGTGCACTCGGTCGCCTTCGCGGCGGCGGAGGACCTCGAGGGGCGCTTCACCGACACGCCGCGCGACCGCTTCTGGATGGCGATCGACGTCAGCGCGTACTCGCTCGTCGCGACCGCCCGCGCGGCCGAGCCGCTGATGGAGGCGGCGGGCGGAGGCTCGATCGTGACGATGACCTACCTGGGCGGCGAGCGTGCGGTGCCGCACTACAACGTGATGGGTGTCGCCAAGGCGACGCTCGACTCCTCGGTGAAGTACCTGGCGTGGGACCTCGGCGAGAAGAACATCCGCGTGAACGCGATCTCGGCCGGCCCGGTGCGGACGCTCGCGGCGCGCTCGATCGCCGGCTTCCCGACGATGGAGTCGATCGTCGAGGAGCGCGCGCCGCTCCACCGGCACGTGGACGCGGAGGACGTCGGCGCCGCGGCCGCGTACCTGCTCGGCGACGGCGGCCGGAACGTGACGGGGACGACGCTGTACGTCGACTCCGGCTACCACGCGATGGGGATGTAGCGACGGGCGGGGTCCGACCCCAAGCG
>DASZWR010000041.1:0-1969 GCA_035546215.1 Gaiellaceae bacterium
GCGCGACTACGTGACGAAGAACGGCTTCGGCGACGTGGTCGTCGCCGTCTCCGGCGGGATCGACTCGGCGCTCGTGGCCGCCCTCTGCGTCGAGGCGCTCGGGTCGGAGCGCGTGCACGGCGTCTCGATGCCGTCGCGCTATTCGTCGGAGGGAACCCGCGGCGACGCGCAGCGGCTGTGCGAGTCGCTCGGCATCGACTTCCGGCAGATCGCGATCGAGCCGGTCGTGGAGGCGTTCACCGGCGCGCTCGCCCCGTCGTTCGAGGGGCGCGCGCCCGACCTGGCGGAGGAGAACCTGCAGGCGCGCATCCGCGGCACGATCGTGATGGCGCTCTCGAACAAGTTCGGCTGGCTGGTGATCGCGACCGGCAACAAATCGGAGCTCTCGGTCGGCTACTCGACGCTCTACGGCGACCTCGCAGGCGGGTTCGCGCTGATCAAGGACGTCTACAAGACGGACGTGTTCCGGCTCTCGCGCTGGCTGAACGAGCGCGCGGGCCGCGAGCTGATCCCGACGTCGATCATCGAGCGTCCCCCGAGCGCGGAGCTGCGCGCCGACCAGCTCGACGAGGACTCGCTGCCGCCGTACCCGAAGCTCGACCGGGTGCTCGAGGCGTACGTGGAGCTCGACCGGTCGCGCGAGGAGCTCTCGCAGGACGGGTTCGAGCCGGAGGTGGTCGAGCGCGCGCTCGGGATGGTCGACCGCGCCGAGTACAAGCGCCGCCAGGCGCCGCCGGGGGTGAAGCTGCGCCCGAAGGCGTTCGGCCGCGACCGGCGCACGCCGATCACGAACCGCTGGCCCGGGTAGCTCTCGGCCGCGGGCCGTTGTAGGGTCCGACGCCGTGCGGTGGCGGAGCGTCATCGCCGAGGGCTGGTGGTCGCTCGCGGCAAACTCTCGCAGACGGTGGCGGCGTCTCTGACGGTGCTGATCGGGATGCTCCTGCTCGGCCTCTTCATCGCCCTCGGCACGTGGACGCTCGCGTGGTCGAACCACGTGAAGCGCGAGCTGGCGGTGCACGTCTACTTCCAGTCGAACGCGACACGATCGGACGAGAACGCGCTGCTCCGCAGGCTGCAGGTGAACCCGTACGTGAAGGCCGGCGGCATCCGGTTCATCTCCAAGGAGGCGGCGTTCCGGCAGGTGGCCAGAGAGGCTCCCGACCTGACGGAGGCGCTGCCGTTCAACCCGCTCGGCGACACGTTCGAGCTGACGCCGACGAAGCCTGAGGACGTCGACCGGCTCTACGACTCGCTGGTGCGGCCGGGCCTGCCGCACGTGCACAACGTCAGCGACGGCCGGCAGGTCTCCCACCGGATCCTGCAGGTGGCCCACATCGTCGAGGCGATCTTCTTCGCGGCCGCCTTCGCGCTCGTCGCGGCGTCGGTGCTGCTCATCTCGAACACGATCCGACTCTCGGTGTTCTCGCGCCGGCGCGAGATCGAGGTGATGAAGCTCGTCGGCGCGACGAACTGGCACGTCCGTGCACCGTTCATGGTGGAGGGCGTCCTCTGCGGGCTGATCGGCTCGCTGGTCGCCGTCGTCCTGCTGCTCCTCGGGCGGGTGTTCCTCCTGCCGACGATCGTGCCGAGCCTCTCGGGCGACGCCGACGTGCATGCCCTCGGGTTCCCGCTGACAGCCCTGCTGCTGCTCGCGATGGGCCTGGGCGTCAGCGCCCTCGGCTCGGGCCTGACGCTGCGGCGCTTCCTGCGGGTCTAGCCGGCCGCGCGCGTCACACTTTCGCGCGGAGCGCGTTACATCTCGCGTCCGGCGTCTGAGCTTCGTCTGAGCCGCGTCTGAGCAAGCTCAGACGCGGCGAACCCTCGCAAACCGCGTCAGTTCACGATCTGCTGCAGCGCGACGCCGAGGATCGGCAGTGCGATCGTCAGCGAATAGCTCGTCCACCCGACGCGGACGAGGAGCGGCCGCGTCCTCTGCTCCCGGCCCTCGCGGATCTCCGCCTGCAGCCTC
>DASZWR010000042.1:0-45041 GCA_035546215.1 Gaiellaceae bacterium
GAGCAGCGGCAGCCCGTCGGCGAGCGTCAGCGCCTCGCCGGCGAGCGCCCTCGCCGCGGCCGCGTCGCCGGGCAGCGCCGCGCGGGCCTCGCTCACGAGCGAGGCGAGCCGGACGGCGTCGACCTCGGCCGGGCCGACGCCCAGGCGGTAGCCGCTCCCGTCGCGCAGGATCGCGTCGGGCCCGCACGCCGTCCGCGTCCGCGAGACCAGCACCTGCAGGCTCTTCGTCGCGTTCGCCGGCGCGTCGTCCCCCCACACGAGCTCGACGAGGCGGTCGTCGGAGACCGTCCGGCCGCCGCTCGCCGCGAGCGCCGCGAGCAGCGCCTGCGGGCGCTCGCCGACGACGGCGGTCTCGTCCCAGCGCACGCCGTCGAGCAGTCTCAGGACCACGGTCATGCGCCCCAGTGTAGGAACGCTCCCGCGCCCGATCCTCGCCGCGAGCTTGACGGGCCGCAGACGCGGCGCTACGCTAAATACCTAGCTATCTAGATAAACCGACAATGATCGCATTCCATCTGGAGACACGTTCGGGCGTACCCACCTATCTGCAGCTCGTGCAGCAGGTGCGGCAGGCCGTGCGGCTCGGGATCCTGCAGCCCGGCGACCAGCTGCCGACGGTGAAGGAGGTCGTCGAGCGGCTGACGATCAACCCGAACACCGTCCTGCGCGCCTACCGCGAGCTCGACCTCGAGGGCCTCGTCGAGGGTCGCCGCGGTGTGGGCACCTTCGTTGCGAGCGTGCCCGAGCCCGTCCCGCCCGACGACCTGAAGGCGCTGCGCACGTCGCTGCAGAAGTGGGTCGAGCGCGCCCGCGCGGCCGGCCTCGACGACGAGAACGTCGCCGCGCTCTTCGCCGACACCCTCCGGCCGTCGGTCTCGAGGGTGGCATGAGCGGCGCGCCTGCACTCGAGACGGCCGCGCTCGGGAAGCGCTACGGCTCGCACTGGGCGCTCGAGGGCTGCGAGCTCTCGATCCCCGCGGGCTCGGTGACCGCGCTCGTCGGCCCGAACGGCGCCGGCAAGACGACGCTCCTCCAGCTCGCGGTCGGGCTGATCGAGCCGACCACGGGGACGATCGCCGTGCTCGGGAACGAACCGCGCGCGGTCCTGCCGCGCGTCGGGTTCGTCGCGCAGGACCATCCACTGCCGCGGCGCTTCACGATCGACGAGACGCTGAAGCTCGGGCGCGAGCTGAACCCGAGCTGGGACGCCGCGCTGGCCGAGCGCCGCGTCGACGAGCTCGGCCTGCCGCGGCGCCAGAAGATCGGCACGCTCTCGGGCGGCCAGCAGTCGCAGGTCGCGCTGACGCTCGCCCTCGCGAAGCGGCCGGAGCTGCTCCTGCTCGACGAGCCGGTCGCGGCGCTCGACCCGCTCGCGCGGCGGGAGTTCCTCACCGGCGTGCTGCAGGCGGTGACCGAGACGGGGATCACGGTGGTCCTCTCGTCCCACATCGTCGCCGACCTGGAGCGGATCTGCGACCGGCTGATCATCCTCGCGCGCGGGCACACGCAGCTCGTCGGCTCGATCGACGACGTCCTCGCGAGCCACCGTCTGCTCACCGGCCCGCGCGCCGCGGCCGACGCCGTCTCGCGGGCGCACGCGGTGGTGCGCGAGAGCCACACCGAGCGCCAGACGACGCTGCTCGTGCGCGCGAACGGCCACGTCTACGACGCGCGGTGGGAGCTGCACGAGGTCGACCTGGAGGAGATCGTCCTCGCGTACCTCGGCCGCACGGCGCCCGTCGACCGGCCGGTGGCGGTGGCCCGGTGATCTGGGTCGGCTGGCGGCAGCAGCGCGTCGAGACGCTGATCGCGGCGGCCATGCTCGCCGTGCTCGCTGCGGCGTCGATCCCGATCGGGCTGCACATGGCGTCCGTCTACACCCACGACGGCCTCGCCGCCTGCGCCGGGCACGCCGAATCGCCCGCCGACCCCTGCCGCGCGCTCGTCCCGTCGTTCCTCCAGCGCTTCAGCGGCATCAACATGCTCTTCGTCTGGTCGACGCTGGTGCCGGCGCTCGCAGCGCTCCTCTTCGCCGCGCCGTTCGTGCTCGACCTCGACAGCGGCACGTACCGTCTGTTCTGGACGCAGAGCATCACGCGCCGGCGCTGGGTCGTGACGAAGCTCGGGCTGGCGGTCGGCGGCACGGTGGTGGTCGCGGCCTGCCTGATCGCGCTCGCCACCTGGACGCGCGCCCCGCTCGACCACCTGAACGGCCGCATGAGCACGAACGCCTACGACGCGGAGGGGATCGTCCCGATCGCGTACGCGCTGTTCGTGCTCGGCGTCGCGCTCGCCGTCGGCGCGCTCTGGCGCCGCACCGTGCCCGCGCTGCTCGTCGGCTTCGTCGTCTACATCGTCGGACGGGCCTTCGCGGACAGCTGGCTCCGCCAGCGCCTCCTCACGCCCGTGAAGACCACCTGGCTCGTCTCCCGGCCCGGGCCCGACCTGAACCGGGCGCTCCAGATCGCCCAGTACCCGAGCGACGCGTCCGGGCGCCAGCTCGCCTCGTCCGCCGCGACGTGCGTCAGGTCGGCCGGCGGCGCGTTCTCGCACGCGACCCTCTGCGCCCGGCCGCGTCCGCTCGGGACGCACGACTACGTCACGGCCGTCTACCAGCCGGCGAGCCGTTTCTGGGAGCTCCAGGGCCTCGAGTTCGCGCTCGTCGCCGGCCTCGGCGTCCTGCTCGTGCTCTTCGCCGGGTGGTGGACGCACCGCCGCATCGCGTAGCCGGCCCCGGTACGGATTTCCGCACCCCCTGAAGTCGGGTGCCCCCATTGCCGCCTCGTGCCGTCACGGGCAGCCTGGGCGCATGACCGAGAACGCGGAGGGGGAGACGATGAACGGAAACATCGCCGCACGGGCGGCCCGTTGGAGTGCAGCGCACTGGAAGACCGCGGTGGGCGCATGGGTCGTCTTCTGCATCCTCGCGATCGCGCTCGGGTCGGTGGCCGGCAAGAAGATGCTGAAGCAGTCCGACACCGCCGCCGGCGGTGCGCACAAGGCCGAGCAGATTCTCAAGGACGCGGGGTTCCCCGACCGCGCGTCGGAAAGCGTGCTCGTGCAGTCGCGGAGCGGCACCGTCTCTGACCCGGCGTTCCGCGCCGCGGTCGACGACGTCGTGCGCAAGGTCTCGGCGCTGCCGCAGGTGCAGAAGGTGCGCTCCCCGCTCGCCGCCGCGAACGCGGGGCAGGTCTCCGCCGACAGGCGCTCGGCGCTCGTGCAGTTCGAGATCCGCGGCGAGCTCGAGAAGGCCGACAAGAAGGTGCAGCCGGTCCTCGACGCCGTCGACCGCGTCCAGGCCCGCCACCCGGGCTTCACCGTGGCCGAGTTCGGGTTCGCGAGCGCCACCCACGAGCTGAACGACACGCTGAGCAAGGACTTCCAGCGGGCCGAGTACTCCTCGCTGCCGGTGACGCTCGTCATCCTGTTCATCGCCTTCGGCGCGCTCGTCGCCGCGGGGCTGCCGGTGCTGCTCGCCTTCTCGGGCGTGCTCGCCACGATCGGCCTCGGCTCGCTCGCGAGCCACGTCGTGGCGGCCGGCGACGCAACCCAGAGCGTGATCCTCCTGATCGGGATGGCCGTCGGCGTCGACTACTCGCTCTTCTACCTCCGCCGCGAGCGGGAGGAGCGCAGGCGCGGGCTGTCGCCGGCCGAGGCGCTGAAAGCCGCGGCCGCGACGTCCGGCCACGCCGTCTTCATCTCGGGCCTGACCGTGCTGATCGCGATGGCCGGCATGCTCTTCACCGGCAACGCGGTGTTCACGTCGATCGCCGTCGGCGCGATGCTGATGGTCGCCGTCGCGCTGATCGGGTCGCTCTCGATCCTGCCGGCGCTGCTCGCGAAACTCGGCCACCGCGTGGACAAGGGCCGGATCCCGCTGCTCTCGCGCCGCTCCGGCGAGTCGCGGGTGTGGGGCTTCGTGCTCGACCGCGTCCTGCGCAGGCCGCTGCTCGCGGCGCTGCTCTCGGGCGGGGCGCTCCTCGCGCTCGCGCTGCCCACCCTGACGCTGCACACGCAGCTGCCGAGCTTCACCGACCTGCCGAGCTCGCTCGGGATCGTGCGTACCTACGAGTCGATCCAGCACGCGTTCCCGGGCGCGCAGACGCCGGCGGAGGTCGTGATCCGCGCCGACGACGTGACCGCGCCGGGCGTGCAGCAGGGCATCCGCGGGCTCGAACGGCAGGCGCTCGCGAGCGGCCAGATGTTCGAGCCGATCTCGACCGAGGTCAATCCGAGCCGCACCGTCGAGACCGTGTCGATCGCGGTGCAGGGCGACGGCAGCGACGGCCGCTCCGTCGCCGCCCTGCAGACGCTGCGCGACCGCGTCATCCCGTCGACCGTCGGGAGCGTCGCGGGCGTCGACGTGGCCGTGACCGGCGAGACGGCCGGCACGCACGACTTCAGCCAGCAGATGAAGAGCCACGCGCCGATCGTGTTCGCGTTCGTCCTGGCGCTCTGCTTCGTGCTCCTGCTCGTGACGTTCCGCTCCCTGGTCATCCCGATCAAGGCGGTGCTCCTCAACCTGCTCTCGGTCGGAGCCGCCTACGGGCTCCTGGTGCTGGTCTTCCAGCACAGCTGGGCGGACGGGCTGCTCGGCTTCCACTCGAACGGCGCGATCACGTCGTGGCTGCCGCTCTTCATGTTCGTGATCCTGTTCGGGCTCTCGATGGACTACCACGTGTTCATCCTGAGCAGGGTCAAGGAGCTGTACGACGGCGGCATGACGACCGAGGAGGCCGTCGCCACCGGCATCAAGCGCACCGCCGGCACGGTGACGAGCGCCGCGGTCGTGATGGTCGCCGTGTTCGCGATCTTCGTCACCCTGCGCACGCTCGACATCAAGCAGATGGGCTTCGGGCTCGCGGCGGCGATCCTGATCGACTCGACGATCGTCCGGGCGGTCCTGCTCCCGGCGGTGATGAAGCTGCTCGGCGACTGGAACTGGTACCTGCCGGCGTGGCTCGAGTGGCTGCCGCGCTTCCAGGGCGAGGGCCGGCGCGAGCGGTATCCGGAGAGCGTTCCGGCGGTGGACTAGGGTGAGCGGTAACCTGACGGGCGGGGGTTATCGACGATGAAGGCAGAGCAATGCGAGCTGCTCGAGTCGTTGCGGCCGGCTCGAAGAGTGGTGGTCGTCGACGACCACCCGAGCTTCCGACGCTGCGCATGCGCGCTGCTCGCGGCGGAGGGGTTCGAGATCGTCGGCGAGGCGGAGGACGGAGCGGGGGCGCTCGCGCTCGTCCCCGAGCTCGACGCGGAGCTGGTGCTGCTCGACGTCCAGCTGCCGGACATCGACGGCTTCGAGGTCGCGAGCCGCCTCCTCGCCGGCAACCCCGACCTCGCGATCGTGCTCATCTCGAGCCGCGACCGCTCGCAGTACGGGCCGCTCGTCGAGGAGAGCGGCGCGCGCGGCTTCATCTGCAAGGAAGACCTGTCCGGGTTCGTGCTCGAGAGGTTGCTCGAGTGAGCGTCGCCTCGCTCCTGCACCCGCAGGAGGAGAGCGGCTGGCGCGCGAGCGTGCAGCGCTCCCTTCCCGTCACGCTCGGGCTCTCCGCCGTCGGCTTCACCGCCGGCGGCGTCTTCGTGTCGGCGGTCAGCCGGCACGGGCCGCACCCCGAGGCTCACGCTGCGATCACGGCCTTCGTGAGCCTCTCCTTCGCCGCCGCCGCGATCGCAGCGGCGCGGCGGCCGCCCTACGTCCGCTTCGGCTGCCTGCTCGCCGCGGTCGGGTTCGCCTCGCTCCTCGGCGCGCTCCACGACGCGAACACGCCCGTCCCGTACACGATCGGCGTCCTCACCTCGAACCTCGTCTTCGCCGTGCTCGTGCACGCGCTCCTCGCCTTCCCGAAGGGCCGGCTGATCACGCGGCGCAACCGCCTGCTCGCGGCGGTCGCGTACGTCAACGTGCTCGTGCTGCAGGGCGTCGCCGTCCTCTTCGACCCGCTCACGCGCTGGCCCAGCGGCCACCCGCGGAACGCCGCGCTCCTCTCGTCGCACGCGACCGTGGCGACGGCTCTCGAGGAGATCCAGGCGGGGATCGCGCTCGCCCTCACGCTCGCGGTCTTCATCGCCCTCTTCCGGCGCATGCACGCCGAGACCGCCGTGACGCGGCGGCTCCTCGTGCCGGTGCTCGTCGGCGGCAAGATCGCGCTGCTCCTCTTCTCGGTCGGGCTCGTGCTCGCGCCGCTGTCGTCGGGCGCCGCCGTGTTCGGGATCGGGCTCGGCCTGCTGGCGTCGGTCGCGCTCCCCGCGAGCTTCCTCGGCGTGCTGCTGCAGGGCCGGCTCTCGAACGGTGCGGTCGGCGAGCTCCTCGTGGAGCTGCGCGGGCGGCAGCCGCGGAGCCTCCAGGATGCGCTCCGGCGCGCGCTCGGCGACCCGGCGCTCCGCCTCGCCCGCATCCGCCCCGAGGACGGCGCGTACGTCGACGGGCGCGGCGAGCTCCTCGCCCTGCCCACGCCGGGGGAGCGGCGCGTCGCGACCCGGGTCGTCCACCAGGGCGACCCCGTCGGCGTGCTCGTGCACGACCGCTCGCTGCACCTGCGCCCGGAGCTGCTCGACGCCGTCAACGCCGCAGCCGGCTTCGCGCTCGCCAACGAGCGCGCTCTCACGACCGTGCAGCGCGTCGAGGCGCGGAACCAGGCGCTGCTCTCCGCCATCCCCGACCTGATGCTCCGGATCGACGCCGACGGGACGTACCTCGACGCCTGCGGCGACGAGGTCGAGCTGCCGCTCCGGGCCGAGGAGCTGATCGGCCGGAACGTGCGCGATTTCGCGCCCCCGGAGGCGGCGGACGCGATCCTCGCCTGCGCGCGCCGCGCGCTCGCGAGCGGCGAGATGCACTCGGTCGAGTACGAGCTCGAGATCGGCGGCGCCGTCTACTACTGCGAGTCGCGGATGGTGCCGACCGGCGACGGCGAGGTCGTGATCATCATGCGCGACTTCACCCGCAAGCGCCGCGGCGACGCCGAGCTGCGCAGGCTGGCCGAGGAGCAGGCGGCGCTGCGGCGCGTGGCGACGCTCGTCGCGAGCGACGCCCCGCCGGAGCAGGTGTTCCAGCTCGTGACCGAGGAGGTCTGCCGCCTGCTCGGGATCCGCGAAGCGGTGCTCGTGCGCTTCGAAGACTCCACGTCGGGCACCATCGTCGGCCGCTACGGGATGCACATGCTCGGCGGCTTCGAGGTCGGGAGCGCCCTGCCGATCGAGCACGGGCTGCCGGCGTGGGCCGTGCTGCACACGGGCGAGCCGGCGCGTGTCGAGAGCTTCGACGAGCTGCCGGGCGTGTTCGCCGACCGCGTTCGCAAGCTCGGCTACCGGTCGGCCGTCGGCGTGCCGATCGTGGTCGCCGCCTCCACCTGGGGCACGCTCGTCGCGGCCCTGCGCGAGGACGAGACGCTGCCGCCCGAGACCGAGCGGCGGATGCAGGCGTTCGCCGAGCTCGTCGCGCTGGCGCTCGCGAGCGCCCAGGCGCGCGACGACCTCGCGGCCTCGCGCCTGCGGATCGTCGAGGCCGCCGACGCCGAGCGGCGCCGGCTCGAGCGAAACCTGCACGACGGCGCGCAGCAGCGGCTCGTCGCGCTCTCGGTCGCCCTGGGCATGGCGCAGCGGATGATCGCGGGCTCGCCCGACGAGGCGCACGAGCTGCTCGCGGGAGCCATGGAGGAGCTCGGCGAGGCGATCGTCGAGCTGCGCGAGCTCGCGCAGGGCATCCACCCGGCGGTGCTCACCGAGCGCGGGCTCGCGTCCGCGCTCGAGGTGCTCGCCGCCCGCGCGCCGCTGCCCGTCGAGCTCGACGTCTCCCTGCAGGAGCGGCTCCCGGAGCAGGTCGAGGCCGCCGCGTACTACGTCGCCTCCGAAGGGCTCGCGAACGTCGTCAAGCACGCGCGGGCCGCCACGGCGCGCGTCCGGGTCGCACGCGAGAACGGCCACGTGACGGTCGCGGTCGAGGACGACGGGATGGGCGGCGCCGCCTTCGACGGGGGCTCGGGGCTGTACGGCCTGCGCGACCGCGTCGAGACCCTCGCCGGCCGGTTCAGGGTCGAGAGCGGCCCCGGTTCGGGCACGACCCTGCGCGCGGAGCTGCCGCTGCGATGAGCGCCGTGCTGGACGGCACCGCGCCGGCGCTGCGCGCCGTGATCGCGGACGATTCCGCACTCCTGCGGGAGGGCCTCGCGCGCCTGCTCGCCGAGGCCGGCATCGACGTGGTCAGCCAGGCGCGCGACGCGGACGAGCTGATGCTCAAGGTGCGCAGCTACCGCCCGGACGTCGCGATCGTCGACATCCGGATGCCGCCGACGCAGACGGACGAGGGGATCCGCGCCGCCCGCGAGATCCGCGAGCTGCACCCCGGGACGGGTGTCGTCGTCCTCTCGCAGCACGTCGCCCACACGTACGCGATCGAGCTGCTCGCCGACAGCGCGGAGGGGCTCGGCTACCTGCTCAAGGACCGCGTCGCGGACGTCGAGGAGTTCACGGCGGCCGTCCGCCGGGTCGCGGACGGCGGCTCGGCCCTCGACCCGCTCGTCGTCGCCGAGCTCGTCGGCCGCACGCGCGGTGACGACCCGGTCGCCCGCCTGTCGCCGCGCGAGCGCGAGGTGCTGGAGCTGATGGCCGAAGGCCGGTCGAATCAGGCGATCGGGCAGCGCCTCTTCATCTCGCCGCGTGCGGTCGAGAAGCACGTGACGAGCATCTTCACGAAGCTCCGGCTGCCCGCCGCGCCCGAGGACCACCGCCGAGTGCTCGCGGTCCTCACCTTCCTCGGCACCTGACGAGTTCGGGTAGCCGCACCACAGAACACCTGGCCGCCGTACGGCCCGGGACGCCCGGCGCCGCAACCATCGAGGGACGGAGCACAACGGACGGAGGAGTCCCTCATGAACATCGCAGAGCAGTCTCGCTTCTCGATCGCGCAGCTTCGAGCCGACCTCGCCGGGCCGGTTGTCGCTCCCGGCGATCCCGACTACGACACGGCGCGCCGGGTGTTCCTGCCCGCGGTCGATCGCCTGCCGGCGGCGATCGTGCGGCCGGCCGACGCCGACGACGTCGCCCGGGTCGTCGCGGTCGCGCAGGAGAGCGGCCTCCGGCTCGCCGTGCGCGGCGGCGGACACGGCCAGGCCGGACACGGCACGGTCGACGGCGGGATCGTCCTCGATCTCACCGGCCTCGCAGCGCTCGAGGTCGACGCCGGTTCGCGCGTCGCCCGCGCCGGCGGGGGCCTCACGGCGGGTGAGGTCACGAGCGCCGCCGCCCCGCACGGGCTCGCGGTCGGCTTCGGCGACACGTCGTCCGTCGGCATCGGCGGTCTCACCCTCGGCGGCGGCGCCGGGTTCCTCGTACGCAAGCACGGCCTGACGATCGACCACCTGCTCGGCGCTGAGGTGGTGACCGCGGACGGACGCGTCCTCGAGGTGGACGCGGAGCGAGAGCCCGACCTCTTCTGGGCGATCCGGGGCGGCGGCGGCAACTTCGGTGTCGTCACCCGCTTCGACTACCGCCTGCACCGCGTGGACATGGTCACCGGCGGGATGCTCGCGCTGCCCGCGACGCCCGAGACGCTCGCAGGCTTCGTCGCAGCGGCGGACGCCGCGCCCGAGGAGCTGTCGGCGATCGCGAACGTCTTCCCGGCGCCGCCGCTTCCGTTCGTGCCGGCCGACCTCGTCGGGCAGCCGCTCCTGCTCGCGCTGCTCGTGCACGCAGGCCCCCTCGACGAGGGCGAGCGGGCGGTCGCGCCCTTCCGGTCGCTCGCCCAGCCGGTGGCGGACTTCATCCGGGCGATGCCGTACAACGAGGTGTTCGCCGGCGAGGCGCAGCCCGCGCCGCCGCGGTCGGTCATCCGGACGTTCTTCTCGGACTCGTTCGACGAAGCCGACGCGGCCGAGCTCCTCGACCGGCTGCGCAGCTCCACGGCGCAGCTCCCGGCGGCCCAGATCCGGGTGCTCGGCGGCGCCGCTGCGCGCGTCCCGGCCGACGCGACCGCGTTCGCGCACCGGGGGCGCCGGCTGATGCTCAACGTCGCCGCGATCTACGGGGCGGCGGACGAGGAGCCGGTACACAACGCCTGGGCGGACGGGGCCGCGGCCGCGCTCCGCCGGGGCGAGGACGGCGCGTACGTCAACTTCCTCGGCGACGAGGGGGCCGAACGCGTCCGGGCCGCCTACCCGGGTGCGACCTGGGACCGCCTGGCCGAGATCAAGCGGCGCTACGACCCGGCGAACGTGTTCCGGCTGAACCAGAACGTCCCGCCTTCGGAGGCCCGCTGATGCCGGCCGAGGCGACGACGAGCGCCCGGGCCGAGCTGCGGTCGTGGTACCTCCACGACCTGCAGCCCCGGGTCGCCGAGGCGGCGCGGAGAGGCGACGTCGACTCGGTGACCGCAGCCGCGTTCCACGCCGACCTGCGCAAGCTGCTCGGCTTGCCACCGGGCGGCGAGGCGTGACCCTGCGCACCGTCACGGCCGGCGTGTCGTTCGACGGTGCGCGCCGCCTGTCCCGCCCCGCGGTCGAGGCGCTGCTCCTCGCAGCCCTCTACCTCGCGGGCGAGCTCGCCCGCGGGCTCGCCCGGGGCGGGCAGGCAACCGCCGACGCCCACGCCGCCGACATCGTGCGGCTCGAGCGCCGCCTGCACGTCTTCGACGAGGCGACCGTCCAGCGGGCCGCCCACCATGTCGCCGGGCTGCCGGCCTTCCTCGGCTACGCGTACGTCAGCCTGCACCTCGCGGCCACCGTGACGGTGCTGTTCTGGGTGTACCTGCGGCGGCGGCACGCCTACGAGCGGCTCCGGAACACGTTCGCGGTCGCGAGCGCGCTGGCGGTCGTCGGCTACGCCCTCTTCCCGACCGCGCCGCCGCGCCTCGCCGGGATCGGGATCGGCGACACGGTCAGCGCGGCCACGTCGGTGAATCTCGACTCGTCGCTCGTGTCGAGCCTCTACAACCCGTACGCCGCGGTGCCGAGCATGCACATCGGCTTCTCGCTACTTGTCGCGGTCGCGGTCGTGCGCCTCGCCCACCGCCCGCTCTGGCGCCTCGCCGGCGCCCTGTACCCGGTGTTCGTGCTGTTCATGATCGTCGCGACCGGCAACCACTTCTTCGTCGACGCCGCCGCGGGCGCGCTCGTAGCCGGCCTCGCGGCCGCCGCCGTGGCGCTCGTCTCCTCGCGCCGGCACGAGTTCGGTTAGCCGCACCCCCGGAAGCTGGGTCGCCGTACGCCCAGCCCTCCGGCCCGCAGGCAGCCTCGAACGAGAAGGAAAAGATGAGAGGAGACGAAGAGATGAGTACGCTCGCCATCCGGTCCCCCGCCGCGCCCGTCGGCCGGCGGCGCTGGATCGCTCTCGCGGTGATCGTCGCCGCGCAGTTCATGGTCGTCCTCGACGTGGCGATCGTGAACGTCGCCCTGCCCACCATCAAGACCGACCTGCACTTCAGCCAGGAGAGCCTCCAGTGGGTGGTGACCGCCTACTCGATCCTCTTCGGCGGCGTGCTCCTGCTCGGCGGCCGGATGGCCGACCTGCTCGGCCGGCGCAGGCTGTTCATGGCCGGGCTCGCCCTCTTCACGGTGAGCTCGCTCCTGGACGGGCTCGCCTGGTCGGAGGGCTCGCTGATCGCGTTCCGCGCGGTCCAGGGGCTCGGGGCGGCGCTGCTCTCGCCGGCAGCGCTGTCGATCCTGACCACCACGTTCGAAGAGGGTCGCGACCGGAACGTCGCGCTCGGCGTCTGGGCCGCCGTCTCCGGCAGCGGCGGGGCGGCCGGCGTGCTGCTCGGCGGCGCCCTGACGAGCGCGCTCAGCTGGTCGTGGATCTTCTTCATCAACGTCCCGGTCGGCGCGCTCGTCTTCGCGCTCGCTCCGCGCCTCGTGCACGAGAGCCGCGCGGAGGTGAACCACCGCCACTTCGACCTGCCCGGTGCGGCGTCGATCACCGGCGGCCTGATGCTGCTCGTGTACGCGATGACGCACGCGGCGCAGCACGGCTGGGGCACGGCGGAGACGATCGTCCTGCTCGCCGTGTCGGCCGCGCTGATCGTGGCGTTCGTCGGCATCGAGCTGCGCTCGCACGCACCGCTCCTGCCGATGCGGCTGTTCCGGCTGCGGACGCTGTCCGGCGCGAACCTGTCGGGGCTTCTGCTCGGCGGGGCGCTGTTCTCGCAGTTCTTCCTGCTGACGCTGTACATGCAGCAGGTGCTGCACTACTCGGCGCTCCAGACCGGCGTCGCGTACGTGGCGCTGACGCTCGCGATCATCGTCTTCGCGAACGTCTCGCAGGCGCTCGTGCCGCGGCTGGGGATCCGGAGGCTCCTGCCGTTCGGGTTGCTGCTCGCCGCGGCCGGGCTCGTGCTCTACGCCCGGCTGCCCGTCGACGGGCACTACTTCCCCGACCTGTTCGTGCCGTTCCTCCTGAGCGGCATCGGGATGGCGTTCTCGTTCGTCCCGATGACGATCGGCGCGCTCGCCGGCGTGAAGCCCGCCGACGCCGGGATCGCCTCCGGGCTCATCAACACGAGCCAGCAGGTCGGCGGCGCGATCGGCGTCGCGGTCGCCACGACGCTCGCGGCCACGTTCACGGGCCACTTCCTGAACGCGCATCCGGGCACCGCGCCCAGCGACGGCGCCGCGCTCACGCACGGCTTCGCGATCGCGTTCTACGTGCTCGCGGGGCTGGCGGCGCTCGCGGCGGTCCTCGCGGCCGTCCTCGTCGAGTCGCGCCCGGCGCTCGCCGAGAGCGTCGAGGAGCAGCCCGCGCTCAGCATGGCTGCCTGATGACCCGTTTCGTGCAGGCGGCGCCCCGGGAAGGCGCCGCCTGCACGATGTCGGACCGAGCACCACAGGAGGTGGAGAGCACATGCCGCTGATCAGGGCCGGGACGCTCCCGGACGGGAACCTCGAAGGCCGTGACCACGGCGCCGGCGTGTCGGTGATCCTCGACGAGGGCGACCCCGGGCACGGGCCGCGCCTGCACCGTCACCCGTACGACGAGACGTGGGTGGTGATCGAGGGATCGGTCACCTTCCAGGCGGGCGACGAGACGCTCGTTGCCCGCCCCGGCGACCTCGTGGTCGTGCCGCCGCAGGTGCCCCACAAGTTCATGAACACGGGCGCCGGGCGGGCGAGGCTCGTCTGCATCCACGCGAGCCCGAGCTTCGTCACGGAGTGGCTCGAATGAGCTCCGAGCCGCGCATCGGAACGCCCGCCGCGCCGTAGGCGTCGGGCGCGTCCAGCGTCTCGGCCTCGAGCAGCGCGTGCGTGAGGCTGTCGAGCTGGTCGCGATGGTCGCTGAGGAGCTGCGTGACCTCCGCGTGCGCGTCCTCGACGATGCGGTGCACCTCCTCGTCGATCAGCCGCTGCGTCTCCGCCGAGGTCTCGCTCGCGCCGGGGAGGAGCGGCCCCTGCCCGTCGCTCGGGAGGAGCGTGATCGGCCCGAGCTTCTCGCTCATCCCCCAGCGGCCGACCATCTGGCGGGCGATCTGGGTGAGCTGCTGGAGGTCGGATTCGGCGCCCGTGGTGATCCGCCCGTAGACGACCTCCTCGGCGACGCGGCCGCCGAGCGAGACCTTGATCTTCGCCTCGAGCTCCTCGCGCGAGTAGGAGACGCGGTCGCCGTCGGGGGTCGAGAGCGTGACGCCGAGCGCGAGCCCGCGCGGGATGATCGACACCTTGCGCACCGGGTCTGCCTCCGGCGTGAGCATCCCGACGAGCGCGTGGCCCGACTCGTGGTAGGCGGTGCGCTCCCGGTCCTCCCGGCCGAGCAGGATCCCGCGCGGCGCGCCGAGCAGGATCTTCTCCAGCGAGTCCGTGAAGTCGGACTGGTGCACCCGATCGTGGTCGCGGCGCGCTGCGAGGAGCGCGGCCTCGTTCGCGAGGTTGGCCAGATCCGCGCCCACCATGCCGGGCGTGGTCGACGCGATCACCTTCAGGTCGACGTCGTCCGCGAGCGGCATCGACCGGGTGTGCACCTCGAGGATCTTCTGCCGCCCGTCGCGGTCCGGCGGCTGCACGGCGACGCGGCGGTCGAACCTGCCCGGCCTGAGCAGTGCGGGGTCGAGGATCTCCGGCCGGTTCGTCGCGCCGATCACGACCACGGCCTGCGTCGACTCGAACCCGTCCATCTCGGTGAGGATCTGGTCGAGCGTCTGCTCCCGCTCGTCGTTTGCGCCCGTGATGCCGGCGGAGCCCTGCCGCGAGCGGCCGACCGCGTCGAGCTCGTCGATGAAGATGATCGACGGCGCGGCCTCCTTCGCCTTCGCGAACAGGTCGCGCACGCGGGCGGCGCCCACGCCGACGATCGCCTCGATGAACTCCGAGGCGGCGATCGAGAAGAACGCCGCGTGCGCCTCGCCCGCCACAGCCCGCGCGACCAGTGTCTTGCCGGTGCCGGGAGGGCCGAAGAGGAGGACGCCGTGGGGGATCCGCGCGCCCAGGCGCACGTACCGGTCGGGCGTCTTCAGGAAGTCGACGATCTCCGTCAGCTCGGCCTTCGCCTCGTCGATGCCGGCGACGTCGTCGAAGGTGACCTGGATCTTCGTCGGGTCGACCCGGCGCGCCTGCGAGCGGCCGAAGTTGCCGAGGCCGCCGAGGCCGCCGCCGGCCCCGGACTGCGCGCGCCGCGCCAGGTACCAGAACAGGCCGATGAAGAGGATCGTCGGCCCGAACCCGAGCAGCAGCTCGCCGAGCAGCGACGTCCCGCCGCCGGGGTTCTTCGCGTTCACCTCGACGCCCTTCGCCTGCAGCTGCTTCGTCAGCGCCGCGTTGTCCCAGAAGGTCGGCACCTCCGTCGAGAAGAGCGTCGTCGGCTTCGCCGTCTTGCTGCCCGCCGGGTAGACGACCTTGCGCGCGAACGTCCCCTGGATCGTGTCGCCCTTCGAGGAGATCGACTTGACGACCCCGGCGTCGACCTGGCGCAGGAAGTACGGGCTGAACGGGACCCGCACCCGCGTCTCGCCGCGGTGCACCATCAGCACCGACACCCAGTTGATCACGAGGAGGACGCCGAGCAGGATCCAGAAGCCGCGCCAGCGGTGGGGCGGGCTCGGCTTGTGCTCGTCGGGGAGCCCGCGGCCGTCCGGCGCCGGCGCCACCCGCCAGCGGCCCTTGTCCTGCGGCATCGGTGCCGGCGGCACTGCCTGGTTGGCGTCGTCGGTAGCCATCGTCGCCCCGAAGGTGAGCTCGAGGTGCGCTGCGGACCATACCGCTCGGTCGCGGCGAGGCGGCCAGGCATCCTGGTGCGAAGCCCCCTGGAGAAGGAGTCACCGGAAATGAAGCGCGCACTCATCGTCCTGCTGTCGCTCGTCGCCCTCGGAGCGGGCGCCACCCTCGCCTTCGCGGATTCGACGCCGATCGGGCCGCTACCCGCCGGCCCGGCCTCGAGCATCGACGTGCAGCACGGCCAGCTCGTGGCGATCGCGCTGCCGCATCGCAGCGCCGGCCGCGTCTGGCGGATCGCCCGCCCGTTCGACGGGAAGGTGCTGAGCCAGGTCTCCGAGGGCGACGTCGGCTCGTCCGTCGTGCTCGTGTTCCGCGCGAAGAAGGCCGGGCGGACGACGGTGACGCTCGCGCTCACGAAGGGCGACGCCTCCGCCAAGGCGCTCGAGGCGCGGCAGTTCCGCGTCCACGTGCGCTGACGACCACCTGATAGAAGCTCGTCGATGCGGCCGAGCACGGGCACGCGATCGTGAGCGTCGTGACGGGCGTCGCGCTCGTGCTCGCGCTCGCGTCGGCGATCCTCACGAACTTCGCGTACCTGCAGGAGCACAACGCGGCGGTGGAGCTGCCGGCCCTTTCCCTCCGGCGGCCGCTTCACTCCGCGCGCCTGCTGCTCGGGAACCGCGGCTGGCTGCTCGGCTTCGCGCTGGAGTCCGGCGGCTTCCTCCTGTTCGTCGCGGCGGTCACGCTGGCGTCGCTCGCGCTCGTGCAGAGCATCGCCGCGGGCGGGATCGGGCTGCTCGCGCTGTTCTCGGCGCGGCTCGCGCACCGGCGGCTCGCACGGCGCGAGCTCGTCGGGGTGCTGCTGTCGGTGCTCGGTCTCGCGGCGCTCGCAGCGTCGCTCGCCGGCGGCCACGCGAAGGGCGGCACGGGCGAGCTGGCGCCGATCCTGCTCTGGCTCGGCGCGACCGCGGGCGCGGCCGTCGCCCTCGTCGTCGTCGGCCGCAGCCGCTACGGCACGGCGGTCGCGACCGGGGTCGCCGGCGGGCTGTTCTTCTCGATCGGCGACATCTCGACGAAGCTGGCGACGCAGGGCGGTGCGCGCGTCGCGTTCGCGGTGCTCCTGATCGCCGGGTACGTGCTCGGGACCGCGCTGCTCCAGATCGGGTACCAGGCCGGTGCGGCGCTGACGGTGGCCGGGCTCGCCACCCTGGTGACGAACGCGCTGCCGATCGCGGCCGGGACGGTCGTGCTCGACGAGCCGCTGCCGGGCGGCGCGCTCGGCGTCGTCCGCCTGATCGCGTTCGTCGCCGTGGTCGCCGGCGCCGTGCTGCTCGCACGGCCGCGGCCTCAGTCGGGGGTCGCCGGGTCCGGAGCGACGAGCTCCGCGAGCTCGGGGTGACGGCCGAGGTACGCGCGCACGAGCGGGCAGATCGGGATGACCCGCCGGCCGCGCTCCTGCAGGTCGCGCAGCGCGCCCGCGACGAGCTGCGTCCCGAGGCCGTGCCCTTCGTACGCAGGGTCGACCTCCGTGTGGACGAGCGCGGTCGCGTCCCCCTCGACGCGGTAGCGGATCTCGCCGACGCGGCGTCCGTCGACGAGCAGCTCGTAGCGGAGCTCCGCCGGGTTGTCGCGCACCGTCGCGGTCATCGCGGCGCCGGCTCGGTCGCGGCCAGGTGCGCGTGCACGATCTGCACCGCCATCGCGCCTTCTCCCACGGCGGTCGCGCAGCGCTTCGTCGAGCCCGAGCGCACGTCCCCGGCCGCGAGGATCCCCGGGACGCTCGTCTCGAGGAGCTTCTCGGCGTCGGCCGGCGCGCCGGTGAGGACGAAGCCGTGGTCGTCGCGCGCGACGGCGTCGTCGAGCCACTCGGTGCACGGCGACGCGCCGAGGAAGAGGAACAGGAACGAGAACGGCAGGCGGTCGCCGTCGGTGAGCGTCACCGCCTCGAGCCGGCCGTCCCGTCCGTGCAGCGCCGCGATCTCGCTGCGGTCGCGCACCGCGACGCCGAAGCGCTCGAGCTCGCGGATCAGGTAGTCCGACATCGTCTCGCGCAGGTCGGCCCGGCGGTGGAGCAGCGTGACGAGGGCGCCGCCGCGCGCGAGCCAGACCGCGGCCTGCCCCGCCGAGTTGCCGCCGCCGACGACGGCCACGCGCGAGGCGCCGCAGAGCTGCGCCTCGGGCGGGCCCGCTGCGTAGAAGGCGGACAGCCCCTCGTACTCGGAGAGCCCGTCGACCGGCAGCCGGCGGTACTGCGCCCCGGTCGCGAGCAGCACGGTGCGGGCGGCCACCTCGAGGCCGTCCTCCAGCCGGACGAGATGGCGGCCGTCGCCCGGCTCGAGCGCGACCGCACGGTACGGCGAGGCGAGGCGCGCGCCGAACTTCCGCGCCTGCGTGACCGCGCGGCTTGTCAGCTCGGAGCCCGAGATGCCGGCGGGGAAGCCGAGGTAGTTCTCGATGCGCCGCGACGAGCCGGCCTGGCCGCCGAGCGCGGAGCTCTCGACGACGAGCGTGCTCAGCCCCTCCGAGGCGCCGTAGACGGCGGCGCCCAGCCCCGCCGGGCCGGCGCCGACGACGACGAGGTCGACCTCTTCCCTCTGCGCGAGCTCGCGGCCGATGCCGAGCGCGCGCGAGACCTGGCCGGACGTCGGCGCGTGCAGCTCGGCGCCTCCCGGCAGGCGCACGAGCGGCAGCGGGCCGTCGGGCGTCTCCTCGCGCCAGGTGTAGGGGAGGCGGTTGCTGCGGACGAAGTCGAGGATGCGCATGGTCGCCTCGGACGAGCGCGGCCCGACGATCTCGACGCCGATCCCCTGCACCGTCTGGAGCGCCTCGCGCCGCTCGATGAACGTCGAGAGCAGCAGGTCGCTCAGCGGGCCGTCGTCGAAGAGGAGCGACCGCAGCACGTCGCGGTCGACCGCGATGTAGCTGAGCGCCTGCGTGACGACGGCGTTGACGAAGACGGTCTGCCCGGACAGGAGGTTCAGCTCGCCGAGGAAGCCCGACGGCCCGTGGCGGACGATCTCGCGGCCGGCGTCGTCCAGGATCGCCACCTCGCCGTCGCGGATCGCGACGAACGGGTAGCGCGCGTCGCCGACGCGATACAGCACCTCGCCGACCTTCGCCGTGCGCTCCTCGCCCAGGGCGGCGAGGGTCGCAAGCTGAGACGCCGAGAGAGTCGGGCTGGCCGGGGCGGCCATCGGACGAGCGTAGCCGCCGGGACGGTCCCGGTGAAATGATCCGGGACGGAGATGCCCGAGTCGATCGGCCACGACGAGGTCCGGCGCCTCCTGCGCGAGGAGCAGGCGCAGCTCGTCGAGGTGCTTCCGGCGGACGAGTTCGAGGACGAGCGCCTGCCCGGAGCGGTCAACCTCCCCCTGAAGACGCTCGACCGCGAGACGGCCCGCGCCCTCGATCCGCAGAGGCCGGTGGTCGTCTACTGCTACGACGACCAGTGAGACCTGAGCCCGCGGGCCGCGTGGCGGCTCGAAGCGCTCGGCTTCGCCCGCGTCTACGACTACGCCGGCGGCAAGGCCGACTGGGGCTCGTTCGGGCTTCCGCTCGAGGGCGCGGCCGACAGCAGCACGCGCGTCGGAGCGGTCGCGCGCGCGGATGCTCCGACCTGCCGGGCGGACGAGCTCTGCTCCGACGTCGCGGAGCGCGTGGGCGGGGACTGGGGCGTGTGCGTCGTCACGAACGCGAGCGGCATCGTCCAGGGCCTGCTCGGGCGGGAGGCGCTGCGCTCACGCGAGCCCGTCGCGGTCGAGGAGGCGATGACGCTCGGGCCGAGCACCATCCGCCCGAGCGCGCGCCGCGACGCGGTCCTGCAGCGGATGCGCGACCAGGGGCTCAGCCGCATCGTCGTCACGCACCCGGACGGGGCCTTCGCGGGCGTCGTTCGCCGCGAGGACCTCGAGTAGCGCTCAGCGCGCGCGGCGCTCTTCTTCGACCGTGCGCTCGGCGGTGGGAAACGCCTCGAGCCGCTCGTCCGGGATCGGCTCGCCGCTCTCGACCGAGAGCCCGTACGTGCCGGCGGCGAGGCGCTGCTCGGCGCGCGCGAGCGCGGCGAGGCGCTCCCGCAGGTCGTCGGCGAGACCCTCGTCGAGCTCGTCCTGGTACAGATCCGCCGCCAGGTTGGCCGGCTCCTGGAACCCTGCCTCCTCACCGTCGTCCTCGTGCCGCCGGCGGGGGAGGAGACGCTCGAGCTCCCGGCGCTCGGCCGCGAGCAGCTCACGTGCGCGTTCGGGATCCATCGACTGCAGACTACTCCAGGACGGCTTCCTCACCCACCCACGGTGACAGCGAAGCTGAGCGAGGCTCGGGCGTGCGCCCTCTCGCCGCGGGTGAGCCCGTAGGCGAGCTTCACGTGCCCCGCCTTCACGGCGCGGTACACGACGACGACGTCCCGGCCGACGTCGGCCTCGGACACCTCGACCAGCACCTTCGGGTCGACGCCCTTCGAGAGACGCCAGACGAGCCCGTCGGCGCGGTGCGGCAGCGCGACCGCGACCAGCGAGCCGGGACGGGTGGCGATCGTGGTGACCGGCCCCTTCGGGAGCCGGCCGACCGGCGGAGCGTCGGCGTGCGCGGGCAGCACCAGCACGAGCGCCCCCGCGGCTGCCGCGGCCGCGGCGACGAGACGAAGAACCATGTGAGACCCCCTTGCGACTGGACGAGACGTTCTCAGGTGCTTGGACGCGTCCGGTCGGCGATTCCTTCACGCGTCGATCGCCAGGAGTGCTGCCGCACCGCGATCGTGACCACGGCGATGCTGGCGACCACCGCGCCGAGGATCCCGGTGTAGACGTGCGGCGTGATCCAGCCCCGCGTCGCGCCGATCGAGGCGAGCACGAAGCTGAACTCCCCGATCTGCCCGAGCCCGCCGCCCACGTGCCAGGGCACGACGCCGGGCAGCTCGAGGCGCCGGGCGATCGCGAAGATCGTGCCGCCCTTGAGCACGAGCACGAGCGTCGTCACGATCGCGAACCACGCGAGCGACTCGGGGAGCGCGCTCGGGTCGATGAGGCTCCCCACGGCGACGAAGAAGAGGACGGCGAAGACGTCGCGGAACGGCAGGAGCCGGTCCCGCGCCGCCGCCGTGACGCGACCCTCGCCGATGCAGAGACCGCCGGCGAACGCGGCGAGCGCGAGCGGTATCCCGAAGATGCGGTCGCCGACCCCCGCGAGGCTCAGCCCGGTCGCGACCGAGAAGAGGAGGAACAGGTCGGGCTGGTCCTCGAGGTGGCGGAGGACGTGCGGGAGCACCTGCGCCGTCGCGAGCGCGACGAGGACGAAGGCGACGATCCCGATCATGCTCAGCCAGATCGGGCGCCCTTTCAGGCCGAGCGCGGCGAGCACCGAGGCGGCGAGCACGACGCCGGTGACGTCCTGCAGCACGCTCCAGCCGAGCAGGGTGTGCGCCGTCGCCGGGTTGGTGATCCGCCGACGGCTCCGGGTGACGTTCACGACCACGACGCTCGAGGAGAGCGCGACCGCGAGGCCCAGGATCAGCGAGCCGCGCCAGGCGAGCCCGACGGCCATCGCGACCACCGACGCGACGGCCGCGATCGCCACCGTGTGGAACGGGACGACCCACAGCAGCCGGCCGCGTTCCCGGCGCAGCTCGCGCGGGTCGATCTCGATCCCGACCTCGAACAGCAGCAGCACGACGCCGATGTCCGCGAACAGCTGGAGCTGGTGGCGATCCGCGACGTAGCCCGGCGTGAACGGCGAGACGAGGAGGCCGATCAGCATGTACCCGATCACCGCCGGCAGCCCGAGCCTCCGGAACACGAGCCCGGCGGTCGCCGCGGCGACGAGGACGATCCCGATCTCGAGAATCGCAGGGGCGCTCGCGTCCATCGTCGGGAGCCTGCCAGACTTGCCGCATGTCGCAATTCGTGGACGCGGTCGAGTCGACCCGCACCTTCGAGACGGCGATCGAGCAGATCGTCGAGGGAATCGAGCGCGCCTCACTGCGTGCGGGCGACCGCCTGCCGTCCGAGCGCGAGCTCGCGGTGCAGCTCTCGATCTCCGTCCCGACGCTGCGCCAGGCGTTGACGGTGCTCGCGCGCTCGGGGCTGCTCGGCGCGCGCCAGGGGAAGGGCGGCGGCTGGTTCGTGGTCAGCGACCTCGTCCCGTTCGACGCAATCTCGGCCGCGGTCGCCGTGGAAGGGGAGCTCGCGATCGAGACGCTGCGCGCGCGGCGCCTGGTCGAGGCGTGCATCGCGCGCTACGTCACCGTCACGGGCACCGACGACGACTTCGCGCAGCTCGAGTGGTCGATGGAGCTGCTCGAGCGCCATCTCGACGATCGCTCCTCGGTGATGGAGGCCGACGCCGCCTTCCACCGCGCGCTCGTCCGGGCGGCGAAGAGCGACCCGCTGCGGGAGGCGATGCGGCCGATCTCGCGCCGGATGTTCGCGATCCGCGACGCCTACGGCGGCGGCCGGCCGGAGAACCAGCACACGCTCGACGTCCACCGCCGCCAGGTGGCCGCGATGCGCGCGAAGGACCTGGAGGCGCTGAACGCGGTGCTCGACGAGCACCTGCGCATGCTCGAGGACGCCTACGCGGAGGCGCTCGGGCGCCATCCGGAGGAGCTCTTCGCGGCGGTGCGCAGCGCCTGGTGATTTGACGCGCATAAGAACAGATGTTTTTATCTTTAGGTGGCTGCGACCGCCGCCCAGCGCCTGGAGGCCGTCGACGACGCGACGCTGCTCGAGCTCTACCGCGCGCTCGTCCTGCTGAGGACGTACGACGAGCGGTCCGTCGTGTACCACCGGCAGGGGCGCATCGGCACCTACGCGCTCTTCTGGGGGCACGAGGCGATCCAGGTTGGCGCGGCGTTCGCGCTGCGCGACGACGACTGGATCTTCCCGTCGTACCGCGAGTCGGCGATCGGCCTCCTGCGTGGGATGCCGGTACGGACGGTGCTGCAGTGGTGGCGCGGCCATCCGTCGGGGTGGTGGAGCCCGGCCGACTGGAACGTCGCCTCGATCTCCGTCCCGATCGCGAGCCACATCCCGCACGCGGCCGGGCTCGCGTGGGGCAAGAAGCTGCGCGGCGAGGACGCGGTCGCGCTCGCGTTCTTCGGCGACGGCGCGACCAGCGAGGGCGAGTTCCACGAGGGGGTCAACCTCGCGGCGGTGATGAACGCGCCGGCCGTGTTCGTCTGCAACAACAACCAGTGGGCGATCTCGACGCCGCTCGAGGCGCAGACCCGCGCCGACACGCTCGCGGACAAGGCGGTCGGCTACGGCATCCCGGGCGTCCGCGTCGACGGCACCGACGTCCTCGCCGTCTACGCGGCCGCGCGCGAGGCGGTCGAGCGCGCGCGCTCCGGCGGCGGCCCGACGCTGATCGAGGCGGTGCACTACCGCACGGCGCCGCACGGCACGGCCGACGACCCGTCGGCGTACATCGACGCCGAGCGCGTCGAGGAGGCGCGGCGAAACGAGTGCGTCGGGCGCTTCGAGCGGCGGCTCCGCGAGGCGGGGCTCCTCGACGACGCGCTGGTGGAGTCGATCGGCAACGAGGCGCTGGAGGCGATGCGCGCGGGGATCGCGGCGGCCGAGGCCGAGGCGCCGGCCGATCGCGAGCTGGTGTTCGCGAACGCGTACGTCGATCCGCCGGGGAACCTGCGGCATGGCTGAGCTGACGCTCGTCGAGGCGGTCAACGACGCGCTCCACACGGAGCTCGCACGCGACGCCGACGTGATGGTGCTCGGCGAGGACGTCGGCCGCGCCGGCGGCGTCTTCCGCGCCACGGCGGGGCTGCGCGACCGCTTCGGCGCCGACCGCTGCGTCGACACGCCGCTCGCGGAGGCGGGGCTCCTCGGCGGCGCGGTGGGCCTGTGCATGGCCGGGTGGCGGCCGGTGGTCGAGATGCAGTACGACGCGTTCTCGTACCCGTCGCTGAACCAGCTGATCACGCACGTGGGCCGGTACCGGTGGCGCACGGGCGGCCGCATGGAGTTTCCGCTGACGATCCGGATGCCGTACGGCGGCGGCGTGCGCGCGCCGGAGCTGCACGACGACTCGCCGGAGACGTACTACGTGCACACGCCGGGGATCAAAGTGGCGATCCCATCGACGCCGGCCGACGCGAAGGGGCTGCTCGCGGCGGCGATCCGCGATCCGGACCCGGTGGTGATCCTCGAGCCGAAGCTCGTGTACCGCACAGCCCGCGGCGAGGTGCCGGAGGGCGAGCACGTGGTGCCGCTCGGCCGGGCGCGCGTGGCGCGCGAGGGGACGGACGTGACGCTGATCGCCTACGGTGCGATGGTGAAGGTGTGCGAGGACGCGGCCGACCGGCTCGACGCATCCTGCGAGGTGCTCGACCTCCGGTCGCTGCGCCCGCTCGACGAGGACGCGATCCTCGCGTCGGTCGCGAAGACGGGCCGGGTCGTGATCGTGCACGAGGCTCCGCGCACGGTCGGGTTCGGCGCCGAGCTGGCGGCGCTGATCGCCGAGAAGGCGATCTTCGACCTGCAGGGGCCGGTGCTGCGGGTGACGGGCTACGACGTGCCGTATCCGTACTGGACGATCGAGGACGCCTACATGCCGTCGGCCGACCGGGTCGCCGCCGCGGTGCGCGAGCTGCTCGGCTGATGGCGTACGAGTTCAAGCTGCCCGACCTCGGCGAGGGGCTGACCGAGGGCGAGATCGGACGGTGGCTCGTCAGGGAGGGCCAGGAGGTGGCCGAGGACGATCCGCTCGTCGAGATCGCGACGGACAAGACGACCGTCGAGATCCCGTCCCCGGCCGCGGGCGTCGTCGCGAAGATCCTCGCGGCGGAGGGCGACGTCGTTCCCGTGGGGACGGTGATCGTCGTCATCGGCGGTGACGCTCCGGCGCAGGTCCCCGCGGGCGAGGCGCCCCGGGCAAGTAACAGTCTGTTACAAGCTTCCGGGGCGCCGGCAGCAGCCGCCCCGGGGCGCGTGCAGGCGACGCCGCTCGTGCGCCGGATCGCGCAGGAGCTGGGCGTCGACCTCGCGACCGTCGCGCCGACGGGCCCGAACGGACGCGTGACCGAGGACGATGTCCGGGGCGCCGCGCAGGGAGCAAGTAACAGTCTGTTACAAGCTCCGGAGGGGCGCCGCGAAAAGGTGCGCGGGGTGCGGCGGCAGATCGTCGAGCACCTGACCCGCGCGCACCGCGAGGTGCCCGCCGTCACCTTCGTCGAGGAGTGCGACTTCACCGGCGTCGAGGTTCGGTCGCTCGTCGCGCTCACCCTCAAGGCGGTCGCCGAGACGCTGAAGCAGTTCCCCGAGCTGAACGCGCGGCTCGAGCGCGACGAGATCGTCTACCTCGACCGCTACGACCTCGGCATCGCCGTGCAGACGCCGGACGGGCTCGTCGTGCCGGTCGTGCGCGGCTGCGACACGCGGTCGCTCGAAGAGCTCGACGCCGACGTCCGCCGGCTCGCCGAGTCGGCCCGCGCCGGCACGCTCGCGCCCGAGGAGCTGCGCGACTCGACGTTCACCGTGACAAGCGCCGGCAGGCTCGGCGGGCTCCTCGTCACGCCGCTCGTCAACCACCCCGAGGTCGGCATCCTCGGCCTGCACCGGATCGCAGAGCGGCCGGTCGTCCGGGCCGGCGAGATCGTGATCCGCCGGATCGGCAACGTCTCGCTCTCCTTCGATCACCGGGTCGTCGACGGCGCGCGCGCCGCCGAGTTCACCCTTGCGGTGATCGCTCGGCTGCAGCGGGACTAGCGCACTCGAGCTCGAAGTGCCCCTCCCACAGCCGGACGCTGCCCGTGCGGCTCACCATCAGCGGGCAGAACTGCTCGTCGCAGATGCGCCACGACCCCTCGCCGTAGCGCTTCCCGCAGAGGCGGATCGCCGCGTCGCGCAGCTCGTCGCGGCGGCAGCCGCCGAGCGTCAGCTCGACGCGACCCTCGTGGCGTTCGGCGGCCACCAGCATAAGGTGAACCATACATGAGATGTTCGGGCGCCCTGCCGTGCGGTTTCGGCGGCCCGGACGCCAGACGTTATGGTCATGGCTCGGTCTCGATCGGGGCCGAGCGCGGCGTCCGTCATCCACCGCGAGCCGGGAGGCTGGAATGAGCACCATTGGGGCGATCGACCTGAAGCTCGAGGTCGTCGTCGTTCCCGTGTCGGACGTCGACCGGGCAAAGGACTTCTACACCGGGCTCGGCTGGCGCCTCGACGCGGACGTCGCCCTCGACGACGGCTTCCGGATCGTGCAGCTCACGCCGCCCGGGTCCGGCTGCTCGATCCAGTTCGGCGCGAAGGTCACGTCGGCGGCGCCCGGGTCGGTCGAAGGGCTGTACCTGGTCGTCTCCGACATCGAGGCGGCGCGGCGGCACCTCGTCGACCGCGGCGTCGCGGTCAGCGAGGTGTTCCACGAGCAGGCGCTCGGCGCGCGGTTCGAGCCCGGCGCGGACGGGCGCCTTCCCGGCCCGGCGCCCGACCGCGGAACCTACGGATCGTTCGCGACCTTCACCGACCCCGACGGCAACCGCTGGCTCCTCCAGGAGATCACCAGCCGCCTACCCGGCCGGGTCGACCCGGCGCCCGCCTCGTTCGGCTCGGCGCCCGAGCTCGCCGAGGCGCTGCGCCGCGCCGCCGCCGCGCACGGCGAGCACGAGCAGCGCCACGGCGGCGAGTACGACGAGAACTGGCCGGACTGGTACGCGGCGTACATGGTCGCCGAGCAGTCCGGGACGGAGCTGCCGGAGTGAGCGACTACGACGTGATCGTGCTCGGCGGCGGCTCGCCGGGCGAGCACTGCGCGGGCGCGCTCGCCCAGGGCGGCCTCCGCGTGGCGATCGTCGAGCGCGAGCTCGTCGGCGGCGAGTGCTCGTACTGGGCGTGCATCCCGTCGAAGACGCTCCTGCGCCCCGGCGAGGCGGCGCACGCCGCGAACGAGGCGGCGGCGCCCGCGACGGTCGACGTCGAGGCCGCGCTCGCGTGGCGCGACTTCATGGTCTCGGACTACTCCGACGCCGGCCAGGAGCGCTGGCTCGCCGACAACGGCATCGACCTGATCCGCGGCCACGGCACGCTCGCCGGCACCGGCGCGGTCGAGGTCGGCGGCACGCGCTACACGGCCGACCACGTCGTCCTGGCGAACGGCGCGGACGCGTTCATCCCGCCGGTGCCGGGGCTGCGCGAGCTCGACGGCATCTGGACGAACCGCGAGGCCACCGGGATGAAGGCCGTCCCGCGGCACCTGCTCGTGCTCGGCGGCGGGCCGGTGTGCGTCGAGCTGGCGCAGGCCGTGCGCCGCTTCGGCGGCGACGTGACGATCGTCGAAGCCGGGCCGCGCGTGCTCGCACGCGAGGCGGCGCCGCTCGGCGAGGCGCTCGGCGAGCTGCTCTCGCGCGAGGGGATCGAGATCCACACGAACGCGACCGCGACGGCCGCGCGCCGTGACGGCGACGACTACGTGCTCGTGGTCGGCGACGGGCAGGAGCTGCGCGGCGACCGCCTGCTCGTCGCGACCGGCCGCCGCCCGCGCGTCGAGGGCGTCGGGCTCGAGACGGTCGGGGTCGAAGCCGACCCGCACGGCGTCCCCGTCGACGCCCGGCTCAGGGTGGCCGAGCGGCTGTGGGCGGTCGGCGACATCACGGGGCTCTGGCAGCTGACGCACGTCGGCAAGTACCAGGGCGAGGTGGTCGCCGCGAACATCCTCGGCGAGCAGCGCGAGGCGAGCTACGACGCCGTTCCCCGCGTCGTCTTCACCGACCCGGCCGCGGCAGCCGTCGGCGCGACCGAAGCGCCCTTCAGCGGCACCGCCCTGTTGCGCGAGATCGCGAAGACCGAGACGTACACCCGCGCCTACGCCGACAGCCCCGGGTTCCTGACGCTGCTCAGCGACGGCGCCCGCCTGACCGGCGCCTACGCGCTCGGCCCCGAGGCCGGGGAGTGGTTGCAGCAGGCGACGCTCGCGATCCGCGCGCAGGTGCCGCTCGACGTCCTGCGCGACACGATCCAGCCGTTCCCGACCTTCTCGGAGGTCTACGTGAACGCGCTCCTGGCACTGCACACCGCCGTCCGCGAACCGGTCGCGGGGGCCTGACCGTCAGGGCGATCGAGGCGCGCGAGGGCGAGCCGGGGCCGAGCGCGCGAATCCGTCCGGTCGCCGGCGGCGAAGGACGGATGTGGTCGCCGAAGCAGTCGCCGCCGTCGTCCTGACCCGCGGCCCGGTCGCCGAGAGCGTGACGCAGCGCGCCGCGATCATCGCGTTCCGCACGAGCGGCCCCGACCGCGTGTTCGTCCGGCCGGCGCACGGCGCGCGCGTGGCGGCCGGGAACGGCGCCGACCACGTCGCCCACCTCAGCGGTCTGACGCCGGGGAGGCGCTACGCCTACACCGTCGAGGACCCGGGAGGGGTGCTCACGCGCGGGCGCTTCCGCACCGCGCCGGCCGGCGCGGCGGCGTTCACGTTCGCGGTGGTGGGCGACTTCGGCAGCGGCACCGCGAAGGAGGCCGCCGTCGCTTCGCTGATCGGGTCGTGGCACCCCGACTTCGTGCTGACGGTCGGCGACAACGCGTACCCGGAGGGCTCGCCCGGGCTGCTCGACCGCGACATCTTCAGGCCCTACGCGGCGGTGATGCGCGCGTCCGCGTGGTTCCCGGCGCTCGGAAACCACGACGTCAGGGCGAACGCCGGCCGGCCCGAGCTCCGCGCCTTCCACTCGCCGGGCAGCGGGCGGTGGTACCGCTTCACGTGGGGCGACGCCGCCGTCACCGTGCTCGACTCCGACACCTCCGTCGCAGCCGGGTCGCCGCAGCTCGCGTTCGCCACCCGCGCGCTCGCCGCCGGCTCGTGCTTCCGTTTCGCCGCGTGGCACCACCCGCCGTGGGAGCCGCCCGGAAGCGAGATCTCCGCCGGCCTGCGGCGCACGATCGTCCCCCTCGCCGAGCGCGACCGCGTGCAGGTCGTGTTCGTCGGCCACCTGCACGCGTACGCGCGCAGCGAGATCCACGACGGCGTCCGGTACGTCGCGGTCGGCACGGGCGGCGCCGAGCTCGACGACGACGCCGATCGGCTCACGATCCCCTCTGCGCGGGTCGTCCAGGGACGCTTCGGCGCGCTCCGCGTCGACGTCTCGGGCCGCACGGCGCGCCTCCGCTACGTCACCGTCGACGGGGCCGTGCGCGACGCGTTCAGTCTCCGCTGCGCTGCCGCGCGTTGAGGTCGAAGTAGAGGTACGTGGTCGCGATCGCCGCGAACGGCAGCGACACCGTGTAGACGAGGTCCGAGGCGAGGTTGACGACGTCGAACGACGCGTTGGTCGCGAAGAGGATCGCCGTGCCGACGATCGGGCCGACGAGGAGGGCGAGGCCGGTCACGAGCGTCGTGAGCGAGGCCGTCCGCCACCAGTGCCCGCGCACGAGACGCGCGCTGCGGCGCAGCGACCCCGGCGCGTTCTTCCCGTCGAGCGCGACGGCCTGCGCGAGCAGCGACCAGCGGATCACCAGCCAGATCGAGATCGGCAGGCCGACGATGGTGAGGTCGAGGATCGCGATCGCGAGCCCGGCGAGCACGAGGCCGCCGAACAGCGGCCCGAGGCGCCGGAACGTCGCGCGGAACGCCTGCAGCGCGGAGGCGCGCCCGGTCTCCTCGAGGTCGACGAGCGCCCGCGCGCACGCCGCCTGGACGACCGTCAGCCCGACCAGGTTGATGACGAGGCCGAAGCCGAAGACGACGGCCGCGGTGAACGCGTTCGATCTGCCGAAGGCGTCGACGAGCGACGAGAGCCCGCTCGCCCTGAACACGGCGTACTGCAGGCCGCCGACGATGACGCCGAGGACGATGAAGATCGCACCGACCGAGAGGAAGAGCCGCAGGTTCGCCGTGTAGGTGCGCGCAGCCGAGCCGACGACGACTCCCCACGGGCGGCGCTCCCTGAGCTGCAGCCCCTCGTCCGGCTCCCAGCGGGTGCGGGTCGCGAGCCAGATCAGCAGGGCGAGGACGAGCACCCCCACCGCGACGCTCGCAGACGGTTGCGCGGCGACGAGGATCAGCGCGGTCGACGTCGTGGCGACCGCGCCGCAGAAGAACCGCGTCGCCGTCGGCCCGAGCGACCGCCCGCCCGCGAGCGCGAAGCTCCGGGAGCGCCACGTCTCGTTCGCCCACGTCAGCGGCTCGGTCCACTGGCTCTTCGCGTTCGGCCCGGTCGGCGCGTCGTAGAAGCCGCTGCGCCGCTCGCCCCAGCGCCCCTGGTAGCCGAGCCAGGGGAACGCCGCGCGGGCGGCGTCCGCCCCCTCCGGGACGACGTCGACCGCAGGCCTCACCTCGGTCCACGGCTCGTTCGTGTCGTCGCAGCCGACGCCCTGCGCTGCGCTGCGGCCGAGGAACAGCGCCGCCGAGAAGTAGTTCGCGTGCGAGCCCTCGGCCGGGTAGACGACCGGGTGCGTCCCGTCGACGAGCTCGAGCTTCTCCGATCCCCAGTCGGCGCGCTCCGCGCCCTGGTGCTGGCTGTAGCCGACCTCGAAGGGGTGGGTCTTCAGCGCGGCGGCCGGCGTGGCGGCGTCGAAGTCGAGCTGGATCATCTCCCAGTCGCCTTCGTGCTTGTTGTTGAAGTCGTTGAAGACGTAGAAGAACCAGTACTGCACGGCGAGCTGGTCCCCCTCGGTCGCGACGTGCGCATAGACGGTGGGCGTCCGGCCCTCCATGATCCGGGCCTGCCACTCCTCGTAGGAGCACGCCGACGACGAGAGGGCGTCGCCGGGGAAGTCGAGCGCGTAGCCGTACCGGCCGGAGGCGACGTCGGCCGCCCGGGGGGCCACCTTGACGAGGTTCGCCCCGCCCCACGGGCCGCGGAGCGCGACCTCGTCGTTGCCGAAGAGCGCGTCGACGTCGATCGGCTCGAACGCCTCGCCGCCGGCGCACGGCTCCTCCTGCTCCGACAGCCGCACGACCGGCGCGTAGCGCGAGGCGAGCTCGTGGAGCGCGTCTCCGTTCGCGGCCGAGGCCCTGCCCGACCAGGCGCACGAGGCGACTGCGACGGCGCCGACGAGGACACAGATCGTGCGGATCGCGAATCCCCTCCTTGCAGCGATGCGCACATGACCCTACAAGACCAGTAGACTTCAGTCTTCGCCTGCGGCTCGCTGTCCATCGAGTGGAGGTGAGTGATGAGCGATCTGGTCGCTGTCGCGTATCCCGACAAGCAGACCGCCGAGACGGTCCGGTCACGGCTGTTGGAGCTGGTGTCCGAGCACGTGATCGAGATCGAGGACGCCGTCGTCGTCGACCGCGAGGACGACGGGAAGGTCAGGCTCCATCAGCTTCACCACACCGCGGCCGCCGGCGCCGCGGGCGGCGCGTTGTGGGGTGGGCTGATCGGGCTGCTGTTCCTCGCGCCGCTCCTCGGCGCCGCGGTGGGCGCGGCGGCGGGCGGCATGGCAGGAGCGTTCACCGACGTGGGCATCAGCAACCCGTTCATGCAGGAGCTCGGGCGCAAGCTCAAGCCCGGCGGCGCGGCGCTGATCCTGCTGGTGCGCAAGGTCACCCCGGACAAGGTGCTCCCGGAGATCGCGAGCTACGGCGGGGAGGTCATCCAGACCTCGCTCGACGACGAGCTCGAGGAGCGTCTGCGCGAAGCGCTCGAGGCCCGGATGGTGACCACGGCAGCCTGAGCGCAGGTTGAGAACGAGCTCACGTTCGGGGACCCGGACGCGATGACCCGATCGCTGGACGAGCGGGTGGCCGGGCTCATGCCCGAGCTGACCGCTGCCCTCGGACGGCTGGTCGCCATCCCGTCGGTGTCCGCGCCCGGGTTCCCGGCTGAGACGCAACCGGCGCTGCAGGAGGCGTTCGACAGCATCGCGAGCCTCTTCCGCGAGGCCGGTGTCGAGCGGATCGACTCGCTCGAGCTGCCCGACACCGCGCCGATCCTGATCGGCGAGATCCCGGCGCCGCCGGGTGCCCCGACGGTGCTCCTCTACTCGCACTACGACGTCGTCGCGGCCGGCGACGAGGCCGAGTGGACCTCGCCGCCCTTCGCCGCGACGGAGCGCGACGGTGCGATCTTCGGCCGCGGCGCGGCGGACTCGAAGTCGAACATCCTCGTCCACGTCGGCGCGCTGCGCGCCTTCGGCGGCCGCCCGCCGGTCGGCGTGAAGCTGCTGATCGAGGGGCAGGAGGAGGTGGGGAGCCCGCTCGAGGAGGGCTACCCGTCCGCGCGCCCGGAGCACTTCCAGGCGGACGCGATCCTCGTCGCCGACGGCGGCAGCATCCGCACCGGGCAGCCCTCGCTGACCGTGTCGCTCCGCGGCGACGCCCGCGTGACGGTCGAGGTGCGGACGCTCGCGAGCAACAAGCACTCCGGGCAGTACGGCGGCGCGGCGCCGGACGCGCTGATCGCGCTCCTGCGCGCCCTGGCCACGCTCTGGGACGACGCGGGCGACGTCGCCGTCGACGGCCTGCGGCGCGAGGAGTGGGCAGGCGAGACGTACACCGACGAGGAGTTCAGGCAGCTCGCCGAGCTCCGGGACGGCGTGCCGATCGCCGGCACCGGCGGGCTCGGCTCGAGGATCTGGACCGGGCCGGGGATCAGCGTGCTCGGGATCGACTGCCCCGCGGTCGACGGCGCCGCCGCATCCGTCCAGGCGCACGCGCGGGCGCTTCTCAACGTGCGCGTGCACCCGGAGCAGCCGGCGGCGGAGGCGCAGGCGGCGGTCGTCCGCCACCTCGAGGCGCAGCGGCCGTTCGGCATCCCCCTCGAGGTCAGCGCGGGCGCGACCGGCGACGGCTTCCGGGTGCGGTCGAGCGGCCCCGAGTGGGACGCGATGGTCGGCGCGATGAGCTCGGCGTGGGGGACCGAGGTCGTCGAGATCGCGACCGGTGGGGCGATCCCGCTCGTCAAGGCGCTCGGCGACGCGCTGCCGGACGCGGCGATCTTCGTCTTCGGAACGACGGACAGCTTCGCCAACATCCACGGGCCGGACGAGCGCGTCCTGCTCGACGAGTGGCAGAAGGCCGTCCTCGCCGAGGCCTTGTTCTTCCAGGAGCTCGCCGACCGGACAGGAGGATGACCATGAGCGACAGCGTTTCCGTGCCCGCTGCGGCCGAGGTCGAGGAAGAGGAGGAGAAGAAGAGCCGATTCAGCTTCCCGCACCCCGTCACGTTCCTCGGCGTGATCATCGTCCTCGTCTGGATCGGGACGCTCTTCATCCCGGCGGGCGAGTACCAGATCAAGGACGGCAGCCCCGTGCCGGGCTCGTTCCACCACGTCCCGTCGCCGCTCGACTTCCGCGGGAAGCTCGCGAACCTGGCGCTCTCCCCGATCAACGGCCTCTACGGGATCTCGGGCGCCAAGGGGCACGTCGGCCCGTTCGAGAGCGGCTCGCTCTTCGGCGGCGCCCAGGTCTTCCTGTTCATCCTCGCGATCGGCGCGTTCATGACGGTCGTGTTCGCGACGGGTGCGCTCGACCTCGGCATCGGCCACCTCGCGCACCGGTTCCGCGCGCGCGGCGCGCTGCTGATCGTGGTGATGAGCGTGCTCTTCGGCGTGCTCGGGTCGGTGATGACGTGGAGCGACGAGTCGCTCGGGTTCTACGCGCTGATGATCCCGCTCATGTTCGCGCTCGGCTACGACCGGATGGTGACCGTGGCGGTGGTCACGGTCGCGCCGTTCGTGGGCGCGATCGGCTCGACCGTGACCCCGTTCCGCATCGGCGTCGGCGCCGACGCCGCCGGGGTCACGATCGGCGACGGGATCGGCCTGCGCCTCGTCCTGTTCGTGCTGACGATGACCGCGACGATCCTCTACACGCTCCGCTACGCGCGGCGGGTGAAGGCGGACCCGTCGCGGTCGTGGGTGAAGGTGGAGCCGGCGGAGGAGGAGCACGTCCCGACGGCGGAGCAGGAGGTCGAGCCGATGACGGGCAGGCACAAGCTGATCATCCTGCTCGTCGTCGCCACGTTCGTCCTGCTCGTGTTCTCGATCATCCCGTGGTCAGACCTCTTCGGCGGCCAGACGGTGATGGCCGACTACGACACGCACACGACGGCCGTGAAGCCGTACTCCTGGGAGCTCGGCTGGTGGCTCCCCGAGCTCTCGGCGATGTTCATCGTGATGGCGATCGTGATCGGCGTCGTCGGGCGGCTCGGCGAGAAGGGCACCGCCACGGCGATCATCAAGGGCATCGTCGACTTCACCGGCCCCGCGATCGTCGTCCCGCTGGCGCTCGCCGTCTCCGTGATCCTGACGAACACGAAGACGCTCGACACGGTGCTCAACTCGATGGAGGGCTGGGTGAGCGGCACCTCGAGCCAGGGGTTCACGCTCATCCTCGCGGTGGTGACGCTGCCGCTCGGCTTCCTCGTCGGCTCCGGCTCGGCGGGGCAGGCGCTGACCATGCCGATCCTCGCGCCGCTCGCGGACTTCGCGCACGTCGACCGGTCGCTCGTCGTCACGACGTACAACGCGGTCGGCGCGTGGCTCAACCTCGTGCTGCCGATCAACGCGATCCTCGTCGCCGGGCTCGCGCTCGCGAAGGTCCCGTTCGACCGCTACGTCAGGTTCATGCTGCCGCTCATGGGGATCCTGCTCGGGATCATCGTGGGGGTGCTCCTGATCGGCTCGGCGCTGTGACCGATGAGGTGCTCGAGCGCTTCCTGCGCTACGTCCGCATCGACACGCAGGCCGACCCGGCGTCGACGACGGTCCCGAGCACGGAGAAGCAGCTCGACCTCTCGCGCCTGCTCGTGCGCGAGCTCCTCGAGCTCGGCCTCGCGGACGCGGAGCTGGACGAGCACGGCTACGTGCTCGCCACCGTGCCCGAGACGGTCGACCGAGCGGTGCCGACGATCGCGCTCCTCGCCCACGTCGACGTCGCGCCGGACGCGCCGGCGGCGCACGTCGAGCCGCAGGTCGTCCGCTACGAGGGCGGCCGCCTCCCGCTGCCCGGGAACCCGGACGTGGCGCTCGATCCGGAGCAGAGCCCGCAGCTCCGCCGCTGCGTCGGCCACCGGCTGGTGACGAGCGACGGGACGACGCTCCTCGGCGCCGACAACAAGGCGGGCGTCGCGGAGATCATGACGGCGGCCGCGCGGCTCGTCGCGCATCCGGAGATCCCGCACGGCCCCGTCCGCATCTGCTTCACGCGCGACGAGGAGGTCGGCCGCGGCGTCGAGCTACTCGACCTCGACCGCCTCGGCGCGGACGCCGCGTACACGATCGACGGGTCCGACGCAGGGAGCATCGAGGCCGAGACGTTCAGCGCGCTCGAGGCGACGGTGACCTTCACCGGCGTCGCCGTCCACCCGGGCTACGCGAAGGGCCGCATGGTGAACGCCCTCAAGGTGGCGGCGGACTTCCTCGCCGCGCTGCCGCGCGACCGCCTCTCGCCGGAGACGACCGCCGGCCGCGAGGGCTTCGTCAACCCGATGTCGATGACCGGCCAGGAGGGGGAGGCGACGATCTCGCTGAATCTCCGCGACTTCGACGACGCCCTGCTCGCCGAGCACGAGCAGCTGATCCGGCGTCTCGCCGACGACGCCATCGCCGCCCACCCGGGCTCGTCGGTGCGGGTCGACGTCGTCCAGCCCTACCGCAACATGCAGGAGTACCTCGCGGGCCATCCGGAGGTGACGGACGCCGCGGCCGAGGCGGTGCGGAGAGCCGGGCTGGAGCCGAAGCCGACCTTCATCCGCGGCGGCACCGACGGCGCCCGCCTGTCGCAGCTCGGCGTGCCGACGCCGAACCTGTTCTCGGGCCAGCAGGACATCCACGCGCTGAACGAGTGGGTCAGCGTCGCCGACCTGGACGCCGCCGTCGCGACGATCGTCCACCTCGCGCAGGTCTGGGCCGAGGAGCCGACCGCCCGAGCCTGAGCGGCGGCGCACCGCGCGTGAGCGAGATGACCATCACGTTCCTCGTGCTGGCCGCGGCGGTGGCCGTGTTCGTCTGGGACCGTTTGCCGGTCGGGGCGGTCGCGCTCGGCGTCGCGCTCGCGCTGTGGGCGACGGGCGTCCTCGGCCTCGACCAGTCGCTCGCCGGGTTCGGGGACCCGACCGTCATCTTCATCGCGTCGCTCTTCGTCGTCAGCGAGGGGCTCGAGGCGGCCGGGGTGACCTCGTGGGCCGGGCAGGAGCTCGTCGCGCGGGTCGGCGAGAGCCGCACGCGGCTGATGGTGATGATGATGTCGCTGGTCGCCGTCCTGACCGCGCTGATCAGCGTCAACGGCGCCGTCGCGGCGCTCGCGCCCGTCGCGGTCGTGATCGCGATCCGGCTGGGCCGCTCGCCGTCACAGCTCCTGATGCCGGTCGCCTTCGCCGCGCACGCGGGCTCGATGCTGCTGCTGACGGGGACGCCCGTCAACGTGATCGTCTCCCAGTACGCGGCCGACGCCGGTGTGGGGCGCTTCGGCTTCTTCGAGTTCGCGCTCGTCGGCGTCCCGCTCGTGCTCGGCACCGTCGCGATCGTCGTGCTGTTCGGCGAGCGCCTGCTGCCGACGCGCACGCCGCGCTCGATCCCCGCCGACTTCAGCGACCACGCCCGCACGCTCGTCGACCAGTACCGGCTGGCCGAGGACCCTCCGAACCTCCTCACCCGGCGCTACGGCGTGGCGGAGGTCGTGATCCCGCCGCGCTCGAGCGTCGTGGGCGACACCGTCTTCCCCGGCATGGTCACCGACAGCGGCGACCTCGTGGTGCTCGCCGTGCAGCGAAACGGCCGCGACCTCGAGTCCGAGGAGGCGACGCTGGCGGTCGGCGACACCCTGCTCGTGCAGGGCACGTGGGGCGCCCTCGTGCGGAACCTCGACGACCCGGACGTGCTCGTCGTCGACCCGCCGGACCTCATCCGCCGGCAGGCAGTCCCGCTCGGGCCGGGGGCCAAGCGCGCCGTCGTCGTGCTCGGCGCGATGGTGATCCTGCTCGCGACGGGAGCGGTGCCGCCGGCGGTCGCCGGCATGCTCGCGGCCGGCGCGCTCGTCCTCGGCGGCGTGCTGACGATCGAGCAGGCGTACGCCTGCATCTCGTGGACGACCGTGATCCTCGTCGGCGGGATGATCTCGCTCTCGACGGCGATGACGCAGACCGGCGCGGCCGAGAAGCTCGCGGACTGGCTGGTGCGCATCGTCGGCGACGCCGGGCCGCACGCGCTCCTGCTCGGGCTGTTCGTCCTCACCGCCGCGCTCGGGCAGCTGATCAGCAACATGGCGACGGCGCTGATCGTGATCCCTGTCGCCATCTCCGCCGCCGGGGACATGGACGTCTCCGCGAAGCCCGTGCTGATGGCGGTGGCCGTGTCGGCGGCGGCGGCGTTCCTGACTCCGGTGGCGACACCTGCGAACCTGATGGTGCTCGGCCCCGGCGGGTATCGCTTCGGCGACTACTGGAAGCTCGGGCTGCCCCTGCTCGCGCTCTTCGGGGTCGTCGCCGTGCTGCTCGTCCCGGTCTTCTGGTCGTTCTGAGATAACGAGGAGGTGGAGGGAATGATCGTCGTCGGTGTCGACGGCTCCGAAGGAGGAGCGTCAGCCCTCGAGTTCGCGGCGGAGGAGGCGGCGCTCCGCAAGACGCCGCTCCGCATCGTGGCGGCGTGGGAGATACCGGTCGCCGCCTACGGCGCCGGCAGCCTCGCGCCGCCCCTCGACCCGGCGACCTTCGACGCGTTCCGCGAGGCCGCCGAGAAGGTCGCGGACGAGGCGGCGGCGACGGTGCAGCGCCTCCAGCCCTCGCTCGAGGTCGAGACGCACGTCGCCGCGGGTCAGCCGGCGGTCGCGCTGATCGAGCAGGGCGCCGCCGCCGACCTGATCGTCGTCGGGCGGCGCGGCCTCGGCGGGTTCAAGAGCCTGCTGCTCGGGTCGGTGAGCCAGCAGGTCGTCCACCACGCGGGCTGTCCCGTCGTGGTGGTGCAGCAGCGCTAGGCGATTGCAGGCAGGCCGGTGTGGGCCAGGCGGGCAGCCGGGGCCTGCGCCGGCTCGCGCAGGACCTCTTCGAGGGCCTGGACGCAGCGGGCGTCGAACGCCGAGCCGGTCTCCTCGTGCAGCAGCGCCAGTGCGCGCTCCTGCGGCCACGCGTCCCGGTACACGCGCTTCGAGACGAGCGCGTCGTAGACGTCGGCGACCGTGAGGATGCGCGTCTCGAGGTCGAGCTCGTCCGCGCGGAGCCCGTGCGGGTAGCCCTTCCCGTCGAGACGCTCGTGGTGCGAGAGCACGAGCCGGCGGACGGCCGGCGCGAAGCCGCCGAGCTCGCCGAGCAGCTCGTCGCCCCAGGTCGGGTGGCGGCGGATGACCGCGAACTCGTCCTCCTCGAGCCGGCCCGGCTTCTGGAGGATGCGGTTCGGCACCGAGAGCTTCCCCATGTCGTGGAGCAGGCCGCCGACCGCGAGGGTGCGCAGGCGGATCGGGGAGAGCCCGAGGTGCTCGCCGATCTGGACGGCCAGCACCGCGACGTTGCGTGTGTGCTGCTCCGTGTACGCGTCCTTCTCCGCGAGGCGCACCATGAGGGCGCGGACGCGGGCCCCGACGAACGCCTCCTCCTCGGCGACGATCTGGACGGCGGAGAGGTCCCCGACGAGCGGGTACGACTGCGCGCCGCGCCGGAGGTCGAGCGCCACCGGGACGCCGACGAGCGCGATCCCGGCGACCTCGAAGACGTGGGCGAGCCAGAAGCCGAGGTCCATCATCCCGTAGAGGAGCAGGCCGGCCTGGGCGCCGCCGAGCAGGACGAGGCCGACGACGACCGCGAGGTCGGCGGCGCGGCGCGAGAGCAGGAACGTGCGGGCCGAGCGGTGCACGAGCACGGCGAGCAGCCCGAGGCCGAGCACGAGCACGAGCGTCGCCGCGCTGCCGCCGGGGCCGGGCAGGATCGGGATCGCGCCGGGGTCGACCATCCCCACCGTGCCGACGACCGCGACGCACGCGAGGATGCCGGCCTGCAGCGCGAGCAGCGGCCGCATCGACGCCGGGCGGTTCAGCGCCGGCCAGCCGGCGAGGGCGAGGACGAAGGCGGCTGCGGGCAGGTTCCCGGCGCCGGCCAGCTGCACGAGCCCGTTGTCGCCGATCAGGACGCCGGGCGTCGCGATCGCGTGGACGAACAGCATCGACGCCATCGTCGAGAAGGCCGTGCCGACGAGCACCGCGCGTCCGTCTCCGGCGCGCGCCCCGACGAACGTCAGGGCGAGGGCGGCGCCGAGGGCGACGAGGCCGGCGAGGCCGACCACGACGAAGTGGACGCGCATCGCGATCATGAACATGTCGCGCCCGAACAGCGCGAGCATCACCGCCGACAGCGCCGCCGCCGGGACGGCGGCTGCGAGCAGCGGAACTCTTCCGTCGGCGACCCCGGGGCGCATCTCTCCTCTGATCGGACGGAAGGCGCCTCGGTTTAGTACGGCGTTGCGGGTGTGGTTCTCCGCGGTACGGGCATGGACCTCTCGCTGACATGAGCAGGGCGAAGTGGGCTCCCCGCCGCCGGCTTCTCGTTCCGGCGTTCATCGGGTTCGTGGTCGCAGCGATCATCGGAGGGGTCGTGGGCGGCCTGATCGTCCGCGAATGGGACTCGGACGACGGCAGCCCGGCGCCCGTGTCCTCGGGCGCGCCGGCGTGCTCGGCCGCGAAGGTCGCCGACGACGCGCTGCGCTCGGTGGTGACCGTCCGGGCGAGCAGCAGCCAGGAAGGCGGGAGCGGCTCCGGCGTCGTCCTGCGACCCGGCGGCTACATCCTCACGAACAACCACGTGATCAGCGTCGCGGCGGGCGGCGGGACGGTCTCGATCCTGCGCGCGGACGGCGAGAGCAGCGACGCCTCGATCGTCGGCAGGGACCCGCTCACCGACCTGGCGGTGATCAAGGCGAAGGACCCGTCGAACCTGCCGCCGGTCGCGCTCGGCAAGTCCGACGCGCTCGCTGTGGGGGAGCCGGTGGTCGCCCTGGGGTCGCCGCTCGGCCTGACGAGCACGGTGACGGCGGGGATCGTGAGCGCGCTCAACCGGTACGTGCGGGTCCCGTCGGACAACGGCGGGTCGGCGCACCTGGTCGGTGCGATCCAGACGGACGCGTCGATCAACCCGGGCAACAGCGGCGGCGCGCTCCTCGACTGCGGCGCCCGCCTCGTCGGGATCAACACCGCCGGCGCAACGGTTCCCGAGAGCGGCGGCGGGAGCATCGGGCTCGGGTTCGCGATCCCCGTCGACCTCGCGAAGGGGATCGCGGACGAGCTGATCGCGAACGGCAAGGTCACCCGGCCGAGCTTCGGCCTGCAGGTGCAGCCGATCTCGGAGGAGCTCGCGCAGGCGGTCGGAGCATCGCCCGGGCTGTTCGTCCAGGCGGTGACCGCGGGCGGCGCGGCGGACAAGGCCGGCCTGCGGCCGGGCGACGTGATCGTCGAGATCGACGGCGACCCCGCCCGGAGCGCCGACGACCTGATCGTCAAGACGCTCGAGCTGAAGGCCGGGGACGTCGTCCGCCTGACCTACCACCGGCTGGGCGCGACGCACACGGCGTCGCTCACGCTGACCTCCGGCTGACCGCTGCTCCCGGGCGGCGACCGTGTCAGCGGAACGCGTCGACGCCGTAGCCGTCGTCGCGCTCCCAGCCGTAGGCGGCGAGGTAGCCCCAGCAGTCGGGGCGGCTGCCGTCGGTGTCGGTGACGCCGTACGCGTCGGCGAGCCGCCGGGCGCTGACGATCGTGCCCGCCCACCGCTCGGCGTCGCCCGCGCGGGCGAGCGCCGCCACGCCGCGCGCGACGTACGTGGGCGACTCGGAGATCGCGAAGCCGGGACGCCGCGCGAGCGCATCCCGCCACGTCGCCTCCGTGACGCCGAAGTTCTCCAGCATGCTCTCCGACCGCAGCCAGCCGGGTGTGACGCCGACGGCGGTCGCCGGGTGGGACTCGAGCTCGGCGGTGAGCCCCTTCACGATTCGTTCGACGTTCGCCTTGACGAGGTCGTAGTAGAAGCCGACGTTTCGCCGGAAGTCGGCGTTCGCCTCGGAGGTGCCGTCGGTCAGCTCGACCACGAGCCCGCGCGTCGAGTGCGCGGCGGCGCTGCGCAGGATCAGCGGGAGGGCGTAGCGGCAGTTGACGAGATGGGTGTGCACGCCCATCTGCAGCATCCGGAGGCCGCCCGCCCAGTCGTGCTCCCAGATCGGCCTGTCCCATTCCATGTAGCGGTCGCCGCCGAAGATGTCGTTGACGAGCACGTCGAGGCGGCCCCGCTCGCGCTCGATCGTCGCGACCAACGCCTCGACTGCAGCCGGGTCCTCGTGGTCGACGACGAGCGCCGTACCCGAGCCGCCCGCGCCCGAGACGAGCTCGCCGGTCTCCTCGATCGTCTCGGGCCGCCCGATCTCGGACGGCCCGGAGGCGCGGCTGCTGCGACCGGTGGCGTAGACGTGGAAGCCTGCGCGGCCGAGCTCGACCGCGATCGCCCGGCCGGCGCCGCGCGTGGCGCCGGCGACGAGCGCGACCGGCTGCGTGCCGGTCACAGCGCCGCCGCGACGCGCTGCGCCGCCGCGGCGAGCTCCTCGTCGGGGACGTTCGGCAGCGCGTCCTCCCAGAGCGGGAGCATCATCCCCGACGCCTCGAGCATGCCGAGCGGCCTCGGCAGGAACCAGACGTGGAAGTGCGCGCCGCCGTCGCCCCAGCGATAGAGATGGACGCGGGCGACGTCGCCGAGCGCCAGGATCCCGCGCTCGACGCGCGCCGCGACCCGGCCGAAGTCCGCGGCGAGCTCGTCCGGCAGGTCGCAGAAGGAGTCGATGTGGACGCGGCTCGCGAGCCAGACGGCGCCCGGCAGGCTGCCGCCCACGGGCGGGTGCAGCGTCCAGTTGTCGTCCGACCAGACCGCCGCGGTCGTCTTCCCCGCGCAGATCGCGCAGGGCGGCCCGCCCGCCTCGCCGCGCCGCGGCGGCTCCGGGATGCGGCGCTCGCCCGGCTCGCGCGGTGCGAGCGGCTCGAGGTACGGGAGCATCATGCTCATCTCGACGATCCTCCTCGGTTGGCTTGCGGGCGGTGAAGAGCAGCCCGCGATCGACCGTCAGCGTCACCCGGCCGAATCCCGCCCCTTGCAGCAGCACGAGCAGGCGCGCCGGGTCGATCGGGTTGTAGGTGTCGCCTTCGTGGAAGGCGTGCAGCTCCTGGCTCGCCAGGCTGTCCGCGCCGAGCAGCACGCCGCCGGGCCGGAGGACCCGGAACGCCTCGCGGAGCGTCGCGAACTGCAGTGCCTGCGTCGGCAGGTGGTGGAGCATCGTGAACGCCCCGACCGAGTCGAACGACGCGTCGGGATACGGCACGCGGGTGCAGTCGCCCACCTCGACGGTGACGTTCGTGCCGGCGAGCTCCTCCGCGAGCAGCGCCGCGGCGGCAGGGTCGAGCTCGAGCGCGACGAGGCGCTTGACGCGACGGCGGAGCCAGCGCGTCGACGCGCCCGGCCCGGGGCCGAGCTCGAGCAGGTCGTCCCCGAGCTCGACGGTGCCGGCGAGCGGGGCGAGCACCTCCGACTCGAGGTGCTCCGCCCACTCCGGGCTCGCACAGAGGACGGCGTGGTTCTCGTTCATCACGACGACGCTATCCCGCGTTACGCTTTCCGAAAGCCGATAATCTGCCAACCTGTGTCGGCAAACGGACAACTTGCCCAGGGGGCGATCGTGGCCACCTTCCCGATGCCCGTCGGGACGCGATTCGAGTGGCACGACCACAGCCGCCACCAGCTCGCGTGGTCGCCTGAAGGGGTGCTGCTCGTGCGCACCCACGACGGCAGGTTCGTGCTCCCGCCCACGCGTGCGCTGTGGATCCCCGCCGGCACGCCGCACGAGACCGAGGCGTCCGGGGCGGCCGTGCTCCGCTCCGTCTACATCCGGACGAGCCGCTGCCCGATCGCCTGGGCGCGCCCCACGCCGGTCGAGGTGAGCCCGCTGCTGCGCGAGCTGATCCCGCACCTCGAGGACGACGCGCTCACCGACCGGGAGCGGCTCCGCGCCGAGGCGGTGCTCTTCGACCTGCTCGCGCCGCTCGCGGTCGCGACGATCGACGTGCGCCTGCCCGTCGACGAGCGCGCGCACCGCGTGGCCGAGGGGCTCCTCGCCGACCCGGGCGACAACCGCACCCTGCACGCGTGGGGCCGTCAGGTCGGTGCGAGCAGCCGCACGCTCGCGCGCGCCTTCGTCTCGGACACCGGCCTCTCGTTCGGGCGTTGGCGCACGCTCGCGCGGCTGCAGGCCGCGCTCCTGCAGCTCGCCGAGGGAGCTCCCGTCGGCGCCGTCGCCGCCCGCGTCGGCTACCGCACGCCGAGCGCGTTCGTCGCCGCCTTCCGCGCGCACACGGGCGTCACGCCGGGGCGCTACTTCGAGCGCGGTTGACGAACACGTTCTCGCGCGCGGTGCGCAGCCCGACCGACAGCGCGCCCGTCAGCACGGCGGCGTTGCCGAGGCTCGAGCCCTCGACGCGCGGCGGGTAGGGGAGCCACTCCGCGAGCAGGTCGCGGACGTGATCGTGCAGGAGGTCGCCGTTGGCGCCGATCCCGCCTCCGAGCACGACGAGGCGCACGTCCGCGACGGACGCGATCGGTGCGATGTGCATCGCGATCCGCCGCGCCTCCTCCGTGACGACCGCGCGCGCGGCCTCGTCGCCGGCGCGCGCCGCCGCGAACACGGCGCGCGGCTCGTACGGCTCGGCCAGCGTCGTCGCGCCGTCGTGCCGCAGCGCCACCTCGCGCGCGTACGCGGACACCGCGTCGGCGCACGGGTCGAGCTCCTCGACGAGCCCGGCGCGGAAGTAGTCGAGCTCGCCGGCGGTCCCGTGGTGGCCGCGGTGCAGCTCGCCCCGGAGCACGAGCCCGGTGCCGAGCCCGGTGCCGACCGAGATGAAGGCGAAGTCCTCGACGCCGTGCGCGACGCCGCTCGCCTGCTCGCCGAGGGCCGCGAGGTTGATGTCGTTCTCGATCGTGAGCGGGAACGGCAGGCGCGCCGCGAGCTCGTCCGCGAACGTCTCGCCCTCGAGCCCAGCCACGTTGGTGGCGAGGCGGATCTCGCGCCGTTGCACCGCGCCCGGCACGCCGAGCACGAGGCTGTCGACCGCACCGGCCGGGACGTCGGCCGCCGCGAGCAGCGCCGACGCGAGCTGCGGGATCTGCTCGAGCGCGCACGCGGACGTCGCCTCCCCCAGCTCGAGGTCCTGCCGCGCGCGGATCGAGCCGCCGAGGTCGGCGAGGGCGCCGCGGACGAAGTGGGCGCCGAGGTCGATCCCGAGCACGTACGCGGCCTCCGCGACGGGCTCGAAGAACGTCGCCCCGTAGCGGGGGCCGTCGCCGCCGGGCTCCGTCTCGCGTACGAGCCCCGCGTCGAGGAGCGACTGCAAGGCAAGCGACACGGTCGGCTTCGAGATGCCGACCCGCCGCGAGATCTCCGCGCGCGAGATCGGCGCGGCGGCGCGGATCGCCTCGAGCACCGTCCGCTCGTTCATGTCCTTGAGGAGCGGCGGTGTGGCTCTGACCGACATCTTGTTCATGAACTTTACGGGAGCGCGGCTTGACAGCAAGGAAGGCGCCGCCGTATCGTCCAATCGCGTTCGGAACCTTTACGAGAACGGAGGCCGCAATGAGAACAGTCGCAGCGGCGCTCGCGCTGGTCGCAGCCCTCGTGGTCACTGCGGCCGCCGTCGCGTCCGGCGCGCACCGCACCTCCCCCGTGAAGCTCACGGTCTGGGTCGGCTGGAGCGCCGGCAACGAGCTCACGAGCTTCAAGGCGCTCGCCGCGGAGTACGACAAGGCGCATCCCGACGTGACGCTGAACGTGGTCGGCGGCATCACCGACGACAAGATCGTCGCGGCGATCCGCTCGGGCAACGCGCCCGACGTCGTCAGCTCGTTCAACTCGTACAACGTCGGCAACTACTGCGGCACGGGCGGCTGGATCGACCTCGGCCCGTACCTGAAGAAGGACCACATCGACCCGTCGATCTTCCCGGCAGCCCCGCGCTACTACACGCAGTACGGCGGCAAGCGCTGCGCTCTGCCGCTGCTCGCCGACGACTACGGGCTCTACTACAACAAGGCGATGTTCAAGGCGGCGGGGATCACCCACCCGCCGAAGACGATGAGCGAGCTCGCGGCCGACGCGAAGAAGCTCACCGTGAAGAACAAGGACGGCTCGATCAAGGTGGCCGGCCTCGACCCGATCATCGGCTTCTACGAGAACGTCCCCGAGCGGTGGATCCAGTCGTACGGCGGCAAGTTCGTCGACGGCAAGGGCAAGGCCGTCCTCGCGAACGACCCGGCGTGGACGAAGTGGGCGAACTGGCAGCGCTCGCTCGTCGACTGGTACGGCTACGACAAGCTCGTCCGCTTCCAGGCCGGGCTCGGCGACGAGTTCTCCGCGTCGCAGGCGTTCGAGGCCGGCAAGGTGGCGATGAACCTCGACGGCGAGTGGCGCGTCTCGTTCATCAAGCACGAGCATCCGAGCCTCGACTACGGGACGGCGCCGATGCCCGTCGACGACGCGAAGCCGTCGCTCTACGGCTCCGGGTACATCAACGGGACGATCATCGGCATCCCGCGGGGCGCCAAGCACCTCGACCAGTCGTGGGCGCTCGTCAAGTACCTGACGACGAACAGCCACTTCCTGGCGCAGTTCTCGAACGACATCCGCAACGTGCCGACGACGAAGGCGTCGCTGACGTCGAAGGAGATCACGCCGGACAAGCACTTCGCGACGTTCCTGGACATCTTCGCCAACCCGCACTCCGGCACCTCGCCGATCATGGCGTCGGGTGTCGCGTACACGAACCTCGTGCAGAACTTCTTCACCAAGTGGCAGGCCGGACAGGTGAAGGACCTCCACGGCGGCCTCGTCAAGCTGGATTCGCAGCTCGACGCGCAGGTCAAGCAGGCCAAGGGCGGCGGCGGCAACGTGCCGTGACGTCTGAGGCGGTCTCACGGGCCGGGGCGCGTCGCGCCCCGGCCCGCCGCCGGTCGGAGTGGCGGCGGCGGCGG